>CANIVU010000122.1 GCA_947470805.1 Acidobacteriota bacterium
AAGGGTCTACTGGCGCTGCGAACCGCCCGGCCGAAGCTGCGGGTGTTTCATGGCGCCTGGGACGCAAAGGCCGCGAATTTTCGAAACAACTAAGGTTTCGAAGTGGTGGGCGCGCAGGGACTCGAACCCCGGACCTCCTGCGTGTGAAGAAGGAGAACTCGTTCCATTTATTCCAAGTGCTCCATGGGTTGTTCCTGTGTTTCAACAAGTTAGGCCACCTGCTCGACGTTGGGAAGTTAAACGTTTTGTTTGCTTCAGTTGGAGTTTTGATACGGTTTTGATACGGTTGATTCTATTTCCTTCAACGGCCTTCCGTAGCTCTCTAAAGTCGCTTTGGACAAAGCGGGAGAACGTCGGAGGCTTGCCTTGCGGAGCCTGTCGATTGCTCGCGTCAGATCTGCCAACCCTAGGGTTGCGGCCTCCCCGATTACTCCCAATAGGCCGGTTACGGGGAACCTTCGCTGACCGGCAATGAGGCGGGCAGCTTTTCGTCGATCATGATGTCGGTCTTGATAGACTCTGCCAGAGGAACTGCAGCTCGCTCGCCGACTTGGAGCTTTTCCATGGTTGCGGAGATCAAGTCTGGGGTGTCTTCGACTGAGATCAACACCGGCAGGTTTGACGACCAGTTTCAATCCGTGCTTGATTCACAGCCAAGAAATCGACGATGCGCGGCTGGAGCAACTGATCTGAAGGACTACCCTGTAGGTGGCTCAGCCATCAACACGAGGCCGCATTCGTGCCCCGTCTAACCGCCTTGGGCCGTGCTATTTCGGGCTACTTCTTGTGATCAGGCAAAGCTCAAGAGCTTTGTTTACCGGGTCTGTGGAACGGCAGGAGAAAGTCGCCAGCTTTCATGCCGCCGATGCCCATGCCGTAATGAATGGCCGCCTAGTGATTCTTGCTGTCGTTGAATGGCGCTCTGTCAGACGAGAACCGTTTCGGGGTGCGGGACCGGGGAATATAATTGAGGGTCCGCCCATGACGCCGACTGTTCCATTAGATCTTGCGAAGGCAGAACTCGAGAAGGTTCTCGGTTCTCCCTCGTTCCGGAGGTCTCCCAAGCTCAGCGGTTTTCTCCGCTTCGTTGCCGGCCACGCTCTCAACGGCAATGACGACGCCATCAAGGAGTACAACATCGGTGTTGAGGTCTTTGACCGCGGAAGCCACTTCGACCCTCGTACCGACAACATCGTCCGGTCCCAGGCCCATCGCCTGCGCGTATCGCTAGCCGCCTACTATGCGGGCGAAGGGCAACAAGACCCCGTGCGGATCGAGATTGTGCCGGGCTCGTATGTGCCTCGGTTCCGGACCCCGGAAGCTGTGGAGGAATCAAAGCCGGTATCGATCTCAGCCAGTTGGCCAAGGTGGGCGCCGTGGGTCCTGAGTGGGGCACTCCTGCTCGCAGTCACATTCTGGCTCAGCCGCGGCTCCAGCGTAGGGCCAATGGAGCCTGTCGAACTCGCCATCGTCCTTCCAGACACCCTGCGCTTGGATCTTGATGCCGGCATTGGGACTTTGGCGCCTGATTCCCGTTCGATCGTCATTCCGGCGGCCGATAGGCAGGGAGTACGCCGGTTATGGCTACGGGCGCTCGATTCCTCGGCGTTGCGCGCGCTGCCCGGGACCGAGGACGCGAGCTTCCCATTCTGGTCACCAGATGGCCGGCAAATAGCCTTCTTTTCCCAACGGCGTCTCAAGCGCATCCGCGTGGCGGACGGCAACGTCCAGGTGATCTGCGACGCCCCGCTCAGCCGTGGCGGCTCGTGGGGATCACGAAATATCATCCTGTTCGCCGCCAATACCTTCGGGCCACTTCTGCGCGTCCCCGCCGAAGGCGGCGAGGTTCGTCCGGCTGGAGGGCTCGACACGGGCCGTAAGGAGTATGTGCAGCGGTGGCCATTGTTTCTGCCGGATGGCGATCGCTTTCTCTATTCATCCGGGGCGGAGCAAGCCGCTGCCTCCGGCCTATGGCTGGGCACCCTTTCCGGCCGCCCTCCACAACAGGTCGCAGACACCGATCCCTTCTCCAGCCCGTCTCTGGCTGTCGACGACTCTGGGAAGAAGGTGAACCTGCTCTACACCTTGCATGGCTCCCTGGTCTCCCAGCCATTCGACCTAGTGTCTGGGCGACTCATCGGAAAAGCGACGGAACTCGCCTCCGGGTTGCCATTTCCTTCTTCCACCGGAAGTCCGTTCCACGCGGTAAACCAGCAGGTACTCCTCTTTGTCAGGACGGGAGCCATTCGGACGGCTCCGGTGATTACCAGTCGCGATGGCCGGGTGTTGGCAAACCCGGTCCAACCGGACGACTTTGGCGACGTCCAGCTTTCGCCCGACGGTCGCCATTTCGCCTTCGAACGGCGGGATACCACGCTGGGCACGAGCAACATTTATCTGTTCGATATCGAACGCCAAGCCACGATCAAGGTCTCTCATGAACCGGGGAACAGCCTGAACCCCACCTGGTTCCCGGACGGTGAGCGGTTGCTCTACTCCGCGCGCCAGGCTCTAAGCGTCTTCAGTCTGCGGGACGGAAAAAGCGTCGAGCTTTTTCCGACCCCTCGCGGCGGCTACAAGCCGCAGCAGTTCACCCGTGACGGAAAGCGCGTGCTCACACTCTTTACTGGCGAGAGCACCGGTTTCGATGTTTTGATGCTGGATCTCGCCAGCCAGAAACACATACCAATTGCCGTCGAGCCGGGCAATCAACGTCAGGCGCGGCTATCGGGCAACGAGAACCTCATCGCCTACACCTCTGACGATTCCGGGCGCGAAGAAATCTATGTCAAGGCCTGGGACGGCCAGTCCGCTTCTACCCGGCGCTGGGCCGTTTCCACCGACGGAGGCGCCTTCCCACTATGGCAACCGCACGCCGGGAACCAACTGCACTATCTGTCGCCGAACGGCATGATGATGGCTGCCCGCGTGGAGATCACCGCGCAAGGCCTGAAGATCGCCAAACCCACGCCACTGTTCGAGGCCAAGGCCTTTTCCTACTCAGCCGTCCGTTACCCCTACAGCATCTTCCCGGACGGCCGGTTCCTTGTGAATCGTTTTGTGGATCAGCCCGGCTCGCCGATCACGATCCGCCTGAACTGGGCAGCGGCGGGCCGGTAGCTATTTCAAATGCAACTCGACCTTCTCAATTTGCACGGGCTTGGCGGCCGGAAACGGGCCAGTCCGGTTCACGGAGATGGCGAGCGTGTTGGGGCCCCTTTTCAAACGCTCGATGGGGACGCCGAACTCAATCCGCGCGAGCTTTTGCTGATCAAGATTCTTCAAAACCGCGCCGGGCGTGATCCCCGGCTGGGGGAGCGGCGAGAAGATGCGAGGATCCTTCCACCGCGGGTCAATGAGGGCGCGCTGCAAGGCCGATCCATTCAGCTGAACACCCACTTCGTCGCCTTCGATGTGATTAAACAGCACCAGGCGCAGTGTGGCTGTGACGCCGGGCCTCACGGGTTCCCACACGGGCAAGGTGATCATGGAGGGCGTACCGTCGTACCGAAGTGTGACTGGCAGCGGAGCGTTGCCGTTCGATGAACCATGACCCTCCACGGCGGAATAGCCGCCGCGCCGGTCGACGGGGTAGTAGCGGGGCTTCCCGTTAATCGTGGCGAGGCTGCCGATGGTTGTGAGGATCTCGGGGGCGTAGTTCGCCTGTTGGCCCAACCCGAGTCGACTCGCGTGTTCGGCAGACCCGGCCGGATTGTTAAAGATACCGACACCGTCCGAACCCTGGTGGAGGTAGTTGCCAAAGACGCCGCTAAGTAGATCGAGTGACTGATCGCCGTGATAGCCGTCGGTAGCGTGGAAACAATCGAAGCTCGGGATCAGCTTCACCGGCGCTCCGGCCATGGCTTTGCGGAACGACGCGACGTCAACGTTGATGGTGCGGGTTCCGATGATGAGCACGTCCACGAGCCTCTCGGCCGCCCACGTTGCAATATCGATCCCGTCCGTGTGACATCCCTCAAGCGAATCCGGCACCCGGCAGGCCAGCAGGAACGGACGGCCGCGTTTGGCGGCGCGCCCCTGCAGCATCTGGCGCACGTCGCGCAGGAAGTGGGTAAGGTGCTCGCGATTCTCCCATTGCTTGCCCGGCGGAAGGAAGGGTGTGTGCCGGAGGAAGTCCAGATGCACGCCATCAAAGTTATACTGCTCGGCAACTTCCTGAATGATGGAGAGGCGGTACGCGCGCACTTCCTTGACCGCGTAATTGAAGAACCCTTGCCACCACCAGGAACGGATCAGCCACTCGGGATGCGCCGCCTTCACGGGATCGCGCTCGTCAGAGATAGATGCGCCGCCCTTTTCGTAATAGATGAGGTCACCGCGCTCAACCTCGTTGATCCGCAGGCCCCACCAGACTTCTTTGCCGCGCCGGTGGCCCTGCTTGATGAGTTCGTCGAAGTAATCGAGGCCTCGCTCCCGCCACTTCACCAGGCCCGGATGCTGGATGGGGCGCAGAATCTTGCTCCGATAATGCGCGACGCCTTCATTCGAAACATCAATGCAGATCGCATCCAGCTGACTGCCGGCCAGGTCGGCAAAATCAAACACGTACCGCATCACCGCATCCATGTCCGCGCCAAACCCGCCCTTTTTCTGAATATCGGCCGCGGGATCGTATTGAAAAAAGATGCGCCGCTGCCGGTTTACCGCGGCTTGATGCTCAGGCGTAAATTTGAACCCGGCCGCGGACAGTGCGCCGAAACTACTGACGGCAGTGGCGGCTTGCACAAAATGGCGGCGGCCAACAAGCTCCGATGAACCCGGTTTGGACTTGTAGTTTTCTTGTCGATTGTTCTCATGCATCGCGATGCCTCCTGGCGTCACCGACTAGTAGTATGACTCTCATTGCAAATGGACTTCGCGCCCCGCTTCAGCGCCTACGCCGTCTCATTGACATGCAGCTCTACCTTCTCCACCCGGATCGTCTCGGTGGGCCGGAACGGCCCCCGCTTTGCCACGCGGAGGGACGCGGTGTTGTCGCCCACACGCATGCCGCGCGGAGCGACCGCAAACTCCACCTTCGTCAACTCTTGTTTGCCGGCCTTGCGAAGAAAGTTGTGGCCGCCGGAAACCGGCTGCGGTTCCGGCGAGAAAATCTGCCCGTCACGCCAATCCCCATCGCGTCGCCGCTCGACAAGAGGAACGCCGTTCCACGCTACTTCCACAGCATCGCTAGGCCCCAGTTGGTGGAACACAACGCGGAGTACGAGATCGCGCGGCCAACGTCGCAAGTCCTCCCAAACCGGAAGGCGCACGATTGCGGCGCCGCCGCTATTGGCCAACGCCACCGACAACGGTGCCTCGTCGTTCCGGTTGAAGTATCCTTCGGCGAACGGATAGCCACCGCGCCGCTCCACTACGTAGAAGCGGCTCCCCTTGATCGTCTCCAGGCTACCGATCTCATGATTCGCCTCGCCGTGCGATACAGGACTCGCCAACGCTCCCGCTTCTTTCGACATCTCGGGCGACGCACTCGCCCAGTTCATCGTCGCCACGCTGTGCGCGCCCTGGCGCCACCAGTTTCCGTATACACCGCGGAAGAACTCGATCGGCGGATTGCGGTAGCCGTCCGTCGCGTGCCAGTCATCCAGGCTCGGCTGAAGCCGCACATGCGAGCGGCGGGTCAGGTCGCGAAAAGACGAAAGGTCTACATCCACTGACCGCGAGCCGAGCGCCAGGATGTCGATCAATCCCCGCTCCACCCATTGCTGGACGTCAAACCCGTCGATCCGGCAGCCTTTTAGGTTCTGCGGAACCCTTACACCCAAAAGAAACGGCCGGCCTCTCTCCTCTCCTCGACGCAACAACATCCGGCGCACCATGGCGACGAATTCCGTGGCCTCATCGCGGCGCTCCCATTGACTCCCGGGCGGTAGTACGGGAACGTGCCGCGCGAAATCCAACTGGAGTCCGTCAAGATCGTAACGGCGCGTCAGTTCCTCCAATACCGACAGCTTGAATTCCCTCAGACCCGGCGCAGCAAGGTTCCAGTGGCCCTGCCACCACCAGGACGGAATCACCCAATCCGGATGCGCCCGCTTGAGCGGGTTCAAGTTCTCCAGATCCACGCCGCCGCCGATGCGGAATCCGCCCACGCCGCGTTCCACCTCGCTCATCCGATGGTTCCAGAAACATCGGATCTTACGCTCATGACAGCCGGTCACGATGCGCTCAATGAAATCGATTCCCTGGTCCCACCATCTCTGCAGTCCTTTCTGCTCCCAGCGCGGCAGGATGCGGCTTGCGTAGGGCAGAATGCCTTCGTTGGAGATGTCCAGGCAATAGGTGTCGATCTGGCTCCCTGGCTCATCCATGAATCCAAAACGCTGGCGGAGCCACTTGCCGATCTCAATCCCATACATCTCTGGCGGCTCGAAGTTGGCCGAGTCGTGCTGGAAGAAGATCCGCTGCGGGGCCGTCGCCATCTTCAGGTGTGCTTCCGGCAAACGGAGACGCTGCGCCTGGCTGAGCGCCGGCGCCGCCGCGAGGAGGCTTCGTCGTGAGAGCTTCGTCATAGTGCGCGTCACAGCTTCGGAGCGATATCCATCGCCAGCGACCGGAAATTGCGGACGCGGTGAAAAGTCGCCACGTCGGCATCGTGGTAGTCGCCCGAATCGCGGCCCGTGCGAGAGAGCAGGGCGATGTCGTCGCCGTCGATCACCATCGACGGATACATGAAGGACTGTGTCATCTTCGGAGCCTTCGCGATGCTGCAGGCCGGCAACCAGTTCAACGCATCCAGGCTATAGGACAGCATCAGCAGCCGTCGATCTTCGCGCAGGGACTGCCAGGCAGGCTTGTTCGGCGGCAGCTTGAGCGCAGGATCGTGATACAAGCCCAACGAGTTCGTTGGGTAGTTCGACGCCATCCAGAACAGCCGTGACCTTTCATCCCAAAGGATGTGGAACTTGCATTGACCGCCGGGCACCGGGTAAAGCTGTCTGAACGTGAGTGCGAGCTTTCGCCCCTCCCGCGTCAGATCGAACACAGCCGCCATATTCGCCGTACCGTAACGGTTGATGACCGCGCGGGCGATGACGAGCAACCTGCCACCCGTGTGGACGACATTGCCTTCCAGGCAGCGCATCGGCGAACCATCGCTAAAGGTGCCGGACATGATCTCCGGCGGGATCGGCATCACAACCGCCTCGGACTCGATCCACGCCTCGGGATTGAGCAGCCCTTTCGTCAGTTCGCATGCCACCGCTCCCATGTCCTCGAAGGCGCGGCCATTCCCCCAGTAGAGCCACCCGTCCTTTATCACCATGCCAGTCTGAATGTTCCAGTGTTTGCGTGCAGGATCCGCCTTGATCACCTCCACCGGTTCGGTCCAGCTCGCGCCCTCGTCCTCGCTGGCGCTGACCCACACGCCGCTGAAGGTCTTGATCTGCGTAAACATGTAGAGTCGGCCTTCATGGACGAACAGCGTGGCTTCCGACCACGGCTTCTCGCTGACTTTAGTCCACGTCTTCCCTCCGTCCTTACTGCGCGACACCACGATCGAACGCCATTTGTCGTCCGAAACTACTGGATTCCGTGGGCCCCGCCCCCACACCGGCGCAGCCACAATCAGGCAACCATTCGGTAGGATGGTCATGGCCGGGTCGTGGATGAAATGGTTCTTGTCCGGCACCTGCGTGACCACCACATAGTCCTGGCCGAGCGGTTGGTTCAGTGCAGTCTGGATCTTGCCGTTGTCAGCGTCATCCTCCACAGCGCTAGCGCTCGCGCCAGCCGAACTGCTCAGGGCGGCGGCGGTCTGAACAAAGAGCCGGCGGCTAACGAAATTCGGTGAACCCGGTCGATCGTTGTGGTTCTTGTTTTGTTTGGTTGTGTTCATGGTGACTCCCTCGGCGTCTTATTTCAGGTGTAATTCGACCTTCTCAACCGTCACGAATTTTCGCGGCGGAAAGGCGCCCGTCCTGCGAACCGACACAGCGATTTCGTTCGCGCCCCGCTGCAGCGCCTCCGCCGGGACGATAAACTCCAGCCGCAGCAAACGCTGGTTCTCCGTGTCCCGGTTGATCGTGTCGTAGGTGATCGTTTCGGGTTGAGGCTTCGGCGAATAGAGTCGTGAGTCCTTCCAGCCTGGATCGTAGGTGTCGAGCTTCAACCGGGTACCGTTCAGCGTTGCCGTGAATTCGTCCTTAGCGCTTGGCGGCCGGTCTGCCGGCAGATTCACGCCGGGGTCCGGGGTTTCGGCCCGGTCGGTGATTAGTCGCAGCCGTACGTCGGTGCCCGCCGCCACGGCTTCCCAAACGCGCAGGGTCAACCGCGCCGGCGTCTCATCGTTTCGCAGTGTCACTGGAAGCGGTGCGCCCAGATTCGACGAGAAGTGGCCTTCTCCGTAGAGATAACCGCCCCTGCGATCTAGCGCATAGAAATGCGGCCGGCCCGCAATGGTCGCCAGACTCCCCACCGACTTGATCGTCTCCAAAATCGAAGCCCTCGCAACTGGCATCCCCAGTCGGCGCGCATGTTCGGGCGGACCCGCCGCATTATTGAACATGCCCACTCCATCGGCACCCTGGCGCCAGAAATTGCCGAAGACGCCGCGCAGCAGTTCGATCGGCTGAGCCCCCTGATAGCCGTCGGTGGCGTGATAGGAGTCAAAGCTCGGGATCAGTTTCACAGTGGTTCCGCGCGTGGCCTCCTTGTAGGAAGCCAGGTCCACGTCCATGGTCCGCGTACCGACCACGATCACATCCACCAGCCGCAGCTGCGCCCAGGTCTCGATGTCGAAGCCGTCGACATGAGCGCCGTTCACGGAATCAGGGACGCGGACGGCAAGCAGGATCGGTCGCCCACGCGCGGCTGCCTGTTTCTGAAGCATGGTGCGGACGTCGGTCAGGAACCTGGTCAGGTGCTGCCGCTGTTGCCAGGGAGGACCGGGCGCGAGGTGTGGCGTATGGCGGAGGAAGTCCAAGTGCACCCCGTCGAAGTCATACTGCTCGATCACTTCCTCGATTAGTTTCAGCCGGTACTGGCGCACCTCCGGGACGGCGTAGTTCCAAAAGCCCTGCCACCACCAGGAACGAATGAGCCAATCGGGGTGGGCCGCCTTGACCGGGTTTTGCTCGGCCATGGTGACGCTCGTTTTGTCCAACCCGTTCTGATGTCCGCGCTCGACCTCGTTCATGCGCAAGCCCCACCAGATTTCCGTATTGCGGCGATGTCCCTCTTGCACCAGGCGCTCGAAATAGTCGATTCCCTCCTGGCGCCACTTGACGATCCCGCGGTGTTGGATGGCAGGCAGAAGCTTGCTGCGGTAATGCGCCACGCCTTCGTTTGAAACGTCCAGGCAGATGGCATCGAGCTGGCTGCCCGGCTGGCTGGCATGGGCGAAGATGTAGTCCATCAATGGGCCGACTTGCGAACCGAGGCCGCCCTCGCGCAGGATGTCGGCCGCAGGATCGTATTGGGTGAAGATCCGCCGCTGGCGGTTCACCTGCGCCAGGTGGCGCTCGCTCAGGTCAAAGCCCTGCGCGGCAGCCATGCCGCCGCACAGAATCAGCAGCACGGTCCAGACCCATGTCTTCATTCGTTCGAACTCCTTAGTGAGGGTCAGCTAGAAAATCAGCCGCAGGCCAATCTGCAACTGGCGCGGCGGATTGCCCAGCGTCAGGACCCGGCCAAAGTTCGGGCTGGTGATGTTGCTGGTCGGAAGACCGAACACTGTGTGGTTCAACAGATTGAACGCCTCGCCTCGCAACTCCATCGACAGGCTCTCCCGCACACGGAACTGCCGGAAAATCGAAGCGTCCAGATTCTCCAATCCATCCGACCGCAGGGAGTGACGTCCCGCGTTGCCGAACGTGAACTGCGCTGGGGCCGCGAATGCGGAGCGATTGAACCACGCTTCCGGCTGCGGATTGTCGAGCTTATGGTTCCCCACAACGTTCAATCGCATATATTCGCTGTTGCCGGTGTTTGCGATGTCCCCGCTCGCCGTCGGCGTGTATACGCGCCCGGAACGCAGGCTCAGTATCCCGTTCAACTGCCAGCCCGAGGCCAGCAGATCCAGCGCGCGGTTGTGCGTGGAGAGTCGTCCCTTGCCGAACGGCAACTCATACACCCAGCTGGACGTAAAGTTGTGCGTCAGGTCGGTAGCCGACACACTGCGGTCGGCGTTCACATCATAAGGGTTCTGAACCGAACACCCCTCCACGCCGAACCAGCCCGAACAGCCGGTGTCGATCGACTTCGACCACGTATAGGACACCAGATATGTCAGCCCTCGGCTCACGCGCCGGTTCAAGCCCACTTGCAAGCCGTGATAGGTGCCGCGGCCATTGCTGCGGTCGTAGTTCATCGCATTGATGTAAGGAAACGGCGAACGATCCCGTGGATTCCCCGGTCCCGGTCGCAGCGCGACGTTGTAGAGCCCACCGATGTCCAGGCGCTTCGAGCCCGAACCGACGTAGTGCAGCGAAAGCACCGTGCCATCGACCAATTGATGCTGCGTTCCGAGTGTCCATTGCAGAGAGTAAGGATTCTTCCACAGCGGATCCGCCCAGAACTGATTGCGCGTGAAAGGCGTCGCTTCCGGAGTTAATCCACTGGCCGCGCCGGCAAACGGATTCTTGAACGTTACCGTTGGCGCGCCATCACTTCGATTCAGGTTCGACACCAACTGTTGGGCCAATGACGGCCACGAGCCCTGCACGTTGGTCGAGATCTGTTCAATGCCCGCCCAGTTATCGAAGGAGACGCCGAACGACGCGCGCAAAGAGGTGGAAGGCCGCAGGCGATACGCCAAACCGAAACGCGGCTGCAGATTGAGGTTATTATTCTTACGCAGCTGGCCATCCGGCACCACAACCACGTTCGCAGGCAGTACGCCGCCGTTCGTGGGAATGCAGGGTGCCTGGCCGCGTTCGGAGCAAGACGGTACCGATTGTTGCAGCAGGTACACCCCCCGATTGAAGTCCATCAGGCCGACCTCCTGGTTCCGGTCTTCCGGTCGCCCGAAGCGGGGCCAAGCCGCACGGTCATAGCGCAAGCCGATATTCACGGTCAGCTTGTTGGTGGCGCGCCATTGATCCTGCAGATAGAGTCCGAAGAGATTGCGAGCCGAACGGCTGATGATCGTGTTGCGGCGCTGCGCGTTGTCCGGGTACCCCAGGAGAAAAGAGGCGAGTGCGCTACCGGTGGTGGCGGCCGCGGCCGGGTTCGAAGTCTGCGTCGCGATGAAGCTGACTGTTGTCGTGTTGGGAATGATGTGGACTCCGGATCGCACCCAATCGACGCCAAACTTCAGACTGTGCCTCCCCACGTTGCGGGACAGGTCGCCGCGGTACTGGTAGTTCCACGAGTCACTTGGTTGCAAGTTCTCGCCGCCGCTGAAGAAGTCGGCGACATTGAGCCCTGGCACGAGTTCACGCGTCAGTTCGTAGTTCCGAGCGAGGGCATCAGAAAAGCCGACGCTGGCCACGAAGTTATCGGGCAGCCCACGAAATCGTGTGATGGTTTCGTCGAATTGCCGGCTGTGCCCGAACTGGAGCTGCAGCACCGTGGCGGCGTTGAACGAGTGGGTCCAGGCAGCCCCAATATTACGGCTCGTCGTGGGATTGTCGGACGGCAGCATTGGACGCCCGGCGGAAGTGCTGACGCTCGACAGGCGCCCGCTCCATCGGAACCAGGCCAGATCCCGTTCACTGAAGTTGTGGTCGACGCGTGCGTGGTACTCCTCCTGATTCTGCGAGAACGGTGTATCGTCCTGCGCGTTTCGGTCAGCGACGCCCGTCGTAATCGGGGTGGGCAGCGTGGCTCGGGCATAGAGCAGAGCGCCGGCATCCAGCATGGTGGCGGGAATCCGGTTCCCAGGAAACGGATCTCGGAGAAACGTCCCCGGCCGGGCCGGATCCTGCCGCGTCGTCAGCGGATTGAAAATCTGGCGAGGCCAGTCACTCAGGTCGCCGCCGAGGTTAGCGGCTGTCGGTACGCGGAAGAAAGACTGGTTCGGCCGGCGCAACTTGTACCCCTGGTAGCCGAGCAGGAAGAACGTTCGGTTCTTTCCCTGGTAAAGCTTCGGAACAGTCACCGGCCCGCCCACACTGCCGCCATATTGGTTCCAACGGAAGGGAGTCACCGCAGGCTGGAAGAAGCTGCGGGCATCGAAGGCGTCGTTACGGAGAAACCACCAACCGCTGCCGTGCAACTCGTTGGTGCCTGCCTTGGTCACGACGTTCACCACGCCGCCCAACCCGCCACCGAACTCAGCGAGGTCATTGTGTGCCTGAACCTTGAATTCCTGGATCGTCTCCACAATCGGCGTGACGATGTAGTAGTTTTGATTGGCGCCGAAGTTAACGACGCCATCAAGCAGAAAAATATTGCTGCGTCCAGTTTGCCCGTTCACCGATGGCATCACTACCGTGCCCACCGAGCGCAGCGGCCCGGTCGCGTTCTGGCTAACGCTCACCGGAGAAACGCCCGGCGTAAGGGCAAGCAGTTGGGAGAAGTTCCGGCCATTGAGCGGAAGGTCCGCTACGGCCTTCTGAGACACAACCGTGCCGAGTTCGGCAGTCGAACTCTGCACTTCCACGGCCGATCCAGACACGGTAACAGATTGGGTAACGTCACCCGGCTTCAGATCGAAATCGAGCGTCGCGGTCTGGTTTACCTGGAGCGTGAAGGGACTCAGTCGTTGGGGAGCCATTCCGGTCGCAGACGCTTGCAGTGTGTACATGCCCGGCTGGATGCCAAGGAACGTATACGTGCCCGAGTCATTACTGGTCGTCCGCCTGGCGACGCCGGTACCCGTACTCGTCAGTTCGATGGCTGCGCCCGGAATCGCGGCGCCGGAGGCGTCCCGGACGCTACCGCCAACCGTCGCCGTTGATAGCTGGGCCGAGAGGTTGGGGATGGCTGTGAACAGGGCCACCCATAGACAGGAAACTCTTAAGCAAGAATCGCGCATGCAGTACTAGGTAGCATTCGCCAACCGTCCAGGAGCAGTGTTTGACGGTCTCTTGACCGTAACGAGGTTAGTGTTTTCTATAACTTGCAGAGTTGGCGAACGGAGGGATTCAGGGATACGCCCGCCGGGCGCTCGGCTAGGATTTTCACGGCAGCCGGGTGTACGGGGTGAAGGAACGCATCGTATCTTGGTTTTCGGGGGGCCAAGGAGCCAACGTACGCGAATACGGTTTACCTCTCTCATAGCGACGGAAACGGCGCCAAGTTCACGGCCTCGGCGCCGATGGCCGGTCGACGCAGCGGCGGTCGCACCTACGATCCGTCTCTGTGGCTAGACCCGCTCGGCCGGTTGTGGTACCTGTTCACACGCGACAACAAGGACTTGGGGCGGCACGAGCTTTACGCGCGGATCTGCACGCATCCGGATGCGACGCCTCCAGCATAACCGCTTTGCCTCGTTGAACCCGCGTTTGATCATTGATGCACAGCGCAAGGGTGATAGCTAGCCTGGTGGCCTGCGCGTCGTGAATGAGCGGTTCTTTGAAAAGTCCGGCCGTTACCGCGTCGAGATACCAGGGCGATGATCAACGATCGGACCCTGGCCCGGACGAGGCGATCGCCAATTCTTCTCAATACCGCCCGCGGCGGACTGGTGGAAACCGAGGCCATCGTGTCGGCGATCGAATCCGGCCAACTCCCGAGCGCCGGGATCGACGTGCTGCCGATGCAACCACCGCCGTCCGATGATCCCCTGATTACGGCGTGGCGCAATCCCGACCACATCGCCCATCACTGGGTGATCATCAATACTCACTCTGCTTCTTATTCCGAACAGGGCCTGATCGACATGCGGATCAAGGGTGCGGAAGCCTGCCGTCGCGCACTGCTCGGGCTCCCGCTGCGTATGGTCGTCAATCAGCCGGAGTCCGTTCGGTCCTGCTGAACATTCGTTGACAAGGTCTGGTGCGAGTTGGATACTGGCGGGCGTAACGTGGGCAAGGAAACCACATCCAAGCGTTCAGCCAAGCCGAACGGCCGGAGCTACGCCGTCTCTTCCGTAGAGAAGGCGCTGACGCTGTTGAGTTCGTTCTCGCTGGCGACACCGCAATGGGCGCTCTCCGATCTGGCGCGCGAACACAAGTTGCCGAAGAGCACCGCGCACAATCTGCTCAAGACACTCCAGGCTTTCGACCTGGTCCGGCAGGATCCGGAGAATCGCGTCTACCGGCTGGGACCGCGCTCGCTGGAGATGGGTTTCGTTTACGCGCGCAGCACGGAGATCTTGGCGCAGGCGCGCCCGCTACTACGACGCTTAGCGGAGAAGTCACAGGAGACGGTGAAGCTCGGTATGCTCTCTGACAACCAGGTGCTGATTGTGGCGGCCGTCGAATCCACGCATCAATTGCATACCCGCGGCGATATCGGAACGCGCTGGCCCCTCCATTCCACAAGTTTGGGCAAAGCGATTCTCAGCGCCCTGCCGCTAGCCGAAGCCGAGGCGTTGGTGGGTCGAAAGGGCCTAGTCGCGTACACCAAGTACACGACGACCTCGTGGCCCAAGCTGCGGGCCGACCTCGGCGCGATCCGCGAGCGCGGCTATGCACTGGATCTCGAAGAGAATGAGGCGGGCGTGCGCTGCGTCGCCGCGCCATTCGTGGATCCTTTGCGCGGGGCCGTCGCGGCGGTGAGCGTTTCCGGACCGAGCGTCCGATTGTCCGATTCTGATTTGGCCAGCCTGGGAAAAGAAGCGCTGGCCGCGGCGCGAGCCATTCGCCCGCACACACATTGGGAGGAACTTTGAGCATCGAAAAAATTCGCGGCGTCATCCCGCCGCTAGTGACGCCGTTTCGCGAGGACGGCACTATTGATGAGCAGGCGCATCGCGCCGAGGTGCGCTACATGGTGGAGCGGGCCCGAGTGCATGGCCTGGCCGTGTGCGGCAGCACGGGCGAAGGCCACACGCTCTCGACCGACGAGACGCGCCGCATAGTCGGCTGGACCGTGGAAGAAGTGAAGGGCCGTGTCCCAGTAATCGCCGGCATCATCACCGACAGTACGCAGTCGACGATTGATCGCGCGAAAGCGGTGACCGATCTCGGGGTGGCCGCCTTGCAAGTGACGCCGGTGCACTACGTCTTCCGGCCGGATGACGATTCCATGGTGCGCCATTTCGGCGCCATCGCTGACAAGACCGGCATCCCTGTTATCATCTACAACGTCGTGCCGTGGTCCTATTTACTCCCACCACTACTGGTGCGGATTCTACGTGACGTTGAGGGCGTGATCGGCGTGAAGCAAAGCGCAAGCGATATGAAGGCGCTGGCGGACCTCCTTCTCTTGAGCGAAGAGGCCGGAATCCGCGACAGGGTGCGTATTCTCTCTGCTGTGGATGCGCTGCTCTATCCGTCGTTCCGGTTAGGTTCGGATGGCGCGGTGGCGGCAATTCTCAGCGCCGCTCCGGAGGCTTGTGTCGCCCAATGGGATGCGGTCAACAAGGGCGACGACGTTGCTGCCCTTGCGCTGCACAAACACCTGCTCAGGCTGTGGAACGCGATCGATGCGCCCAACCTGCCGGCAAACGTTCGCTCCGCGATGCGGACCGCGGGACGCGCAGGCGGCACGCCTCGCCCGCCGATGCCCGGCAGTTCTCCACAGCAAGTGGAAAAGATCGAATCGGCGATGGCCGCATTGAAGGGGCACATGTGCGACCAACGCGCCTGACGGTTCTGTGTGTTTTCAGTTCTGTACTTCTGTTTGCGCAGGGCGCACGCACCGCGCCCGCATCCCGTGGCCTGCCACTCATCCTGTTTAACAACGACAGCGATGATTTGAAGTGGGCGGCTTACGGTCATGAATTGCTCTGGTCGCCAACCGGAGAGAAGATCCCGATCAAGCCCATCCGCAGTCTGGAGGAATACCTCGGCTATCGCATTGGGCCACTGGCCGACACGGCGGCGAAAGGCCTGGCTTACTGTGGCAACTTCGGCCTGCCTGTATGGGAACTCAAACGAGACCGCATCTCCGCGCTGGGTGAAGATCCGCTGCTCCCGATCCTTCAATACTGGAAGCGTGACGGCCGCGCATTCTATTTTTCGATGCGTATGAACGATATCCATCACGAGACGTTTAACTGGCCGCATCTTTGGGGCAACTTCCAGCGCGAAAACCGGGGTCTGTTCCTGAAACCGCCTTCCGATGAGCAATGGAAGACGCAATTTCTTCCGTGGCTCGATGGGAACGGAAAGAAGCCAACGATTGCGCCAGCTTCCCTGGCGTATGACTATTCACGGGCCGACGTGCGGAAGCAGTTTTTGTCTACCCTCCGCGAGGCGAGCCGCCGGTATAATTTGGATGGCGTGGAACTCGACTGGCTGCGCTACCCGAAGTTTTTTCGCGATAGTGAAGTGAACGCCGAGACGATCACAGCATTCGTCGGTGAAGTGCATGCCATCCTGGCCGAAACAGCCAGGAGCCGTGGGCACGCCGTGCGGCTCATTAGCCGGCTCCCTGATTCACCCGCCAAAGCGCTTGCGATTGGACTGGACGTAGAGACCTGGCTCAAAAATGGTTGGCTGGATGCCGTGATCGGAGGCCACGGGGGAATCTTCTCAGCAAGTGAACTGGAACAATGGGTGGAACTCGGACATCGCTTCCGGGTCCCCGTCTACGGGGCGCTGGAACGGCATCACTTCGGCGTCCGCGGATTCGCGGGAACTGCATCCGCGGAGAACCTGAGGGCCGCTGTGGCGACGCTGTGGCACAAAGGAGCAGATGGGCTGTACCTGTTCAACTACTACACTCGCAGCGAATATCCTTTGCTGGATGAGTTCGCTGATCCCAGTCGGCTTGTCCGTGCGCCGAAACAGTACTTTCTGGAAGGGAATCTGGATGTGTCGGCCAGCGGCTCGAATGGCACCCGGAGCGTCGGGCCGCTGCCGGTGGATTTGAAGGCTGGTGAGAAGGCGCAGGTTTCGCTGATCGTCGTCGACGATGCCGCTGCCGCAAAAGACGTCCAACTCGAAATCGTGTGGAAGTCAGCCGCCGGCTTCGCGCCGCCGACTGTTCGAGTCAATGGACAGGAGATGACCGGCATGAAAATCTCCGCTGGCAAATCTTCCATTACGAGCTCCATCTCCTCTGCCAGCCTGAAGAAGGCCCTGATCCGCGGGAAGAATCAATTCGCTTTTGAGGCCTCGCAACCGGCACTACTCACTGCGTTGAGCGTGCGGATCATACCTTGACGAATTTACACTATGCTTGCCAGACGCTCTCTTCTGTTTTCGCTTCCAACTCTGCTGCGAGCCGCGCCGGACCCCCTCTCCGACGCGGCTCAGGACCGAACCACACTCATCTACCAGGGCACAACCCCCAACAAGCTCTGCTGCGACACCACCCTGCGAGCGATGCCGGATGGTTCCTGGGTGATGGTGATGCTGGGTGGCGGTGACTCTGAGCCTCTCCCGGCTAACGACCTGTTCCTTTCGAGGAGTAACGACCAGGGCAAGACCTGGTCTCCCATGCAGCGAATCTCTCTCGGCATCAAAGAGCAGGACCCCTCCCGGGCGTTGGTACCCACCGAACTTACCGTCTACCGGGGGCAGTGCCGACTGTTCTACGCCAATCATAACGGCCGCTTCCGGGACTGGACCACCTGGTTCACGACAAGCAACGATTCGTGCCGCACCTGGACCAAGCCACGTCCCATCCCGGCTCCCATCCGCAACAGCACTTTTGTCCGCAATCATATCGTTCGACCGAACGGAGAATTGGTCATCCCTTACCAGCACTACCTCAGCCCAGATGGTTACAAGAACCCGCGCAACGGCGTGATGATCTCTACGAATAGAGGCCGCACATTTCAAGTCTATGGCGACATTCGCATCAGCGATGACGACAACTACCAAGGCTTTCCTGAGAACACCATCGTCGAATTGCCTGGCAATCGTCTTGTGATGCTGATTCGTGCGGATCGACTCGGCGGCGTGCTCTTCCGTTCGAACTCGGCGGACGGCGGACGTAACTGGACCCAAGCGGTACCGACCGATATCCCCAATCCGGGCAGTAAGATCACTCTTTATTCACTTGGTGGCGAGCGAGTAGCCCTGCTTCACAATCCGAATCCAAAGGTGCGCAACCCGCTGTCGCTATGGGTCTCCTTCGACGGCCTCCGCACCTGGGCTCACCGGCGCGACCTCGTCACGACTGCCGGACGCCTCAACTACCCCGACGGCTTCGTCAGTCGCGACCGCAAATACCTGCACTTCGCCTACGACGAGAATCGCTTCCGCGCTGTCTATTACGGAGCTCGGCTACCCGATTGAAGGGCCTAATGACATCTATCACGACGAGCGCGAATCAGGAACCCATCAGCGAGTCTCGGCAAGGACTCCGCGCGAATTCGCAAGTCTTTCCCTGGCCGCCATGTCAATGGCTTTGTCCTTCGTTGCCAGGGACCATTCGCTATCTCGTGTACCGGTCGGCGGGATCTTCAGCGCCTTCACTCCGCCGACCGTAATCGCGGAGGTATAACGTTATTTTTCACGATTACTGTCATGAACCACAACCGAATTATCCTCGCCGCTCTCCTGCTTGCGCCGCTGACTGTACTGCACGCTCAAATGCCACAGGAACTCAGTCGGCAGCTCGACCGGTCCTGCCGGGGCTGCCACTCCGGAGCCGCCGCAAAGAGCGGACTGGACTTCGGCTCATTGAAGTTCGACCTGACGGACCGGGCCACCCGCGAACGGTGGATTCGTGTGCACGATCGTGTGGAGAAAGGCGAGATGCCGCCCAAGGGGATTCCCTGGAGCAAGGATGATCGCGCGAAGTTCCTCCAGCAACTCACTCCCAGGCTTGCCAAGGCCGATGCTGCCGATGTCGCCCGCAATGGTCGCGGCGCCATGCGGCTTCTGAACCGCGACGAGTACGAGCAGAATCTCCGGGATGTTCTGCAACTGCCGCTGCTCGACATTCGCGACAAGCTACCGGAGGATCGCGAAGCCTATCACTTCAACAAAGTATCCGAGACTCTGGACATTTCACATGCCCAACTGGGAGCCTACCTCGACGCTGCGGAAACCGCGCTACGTCAGGCCATCGTCTCCTTACCGCAACCGCCTGCGATGTCGAAGTTTAGCGCCGTTGGAACCAGACTCTTCCCCGGGCTGGGCACGGCAGGTGGTAGCAAGGCGATGTTCTTCATTCGCGACAACAAGAGGGTTGCCCTCGATACGACGGGGAAGAATCCCGTGCCGCCCGGAGCCGATCAGGACTCGACCCTCGAAATGGGCCTGTTCCGATCCCCGCCTGGCCCTATGCCGGCTATCCGAAGGGATTCGCGGCGCCGGTCGCAGGCCAGTATCGGGTTCGCTTTTCCGCCCGCGCCGTGCTGCAACAGGAGGAGTTCGCGGTGACCGGCGCCAGGCGGTCCGTGGCGATGACGTTTCGTTCTCGCCGGCCCACCAATCATGACATTGCCGAGGACGTGAAGCTCGTAGGAGGAATGCTGGACATCGAGCCCGGCGTGCACGTCTACGAGACAACTGTCGCCTTGTCCGCCGGGCAAACGGTGGAGTACGGGTTGTTCGGATTGCCGGCGCCTCAGATCGACGCGGTCGGCAAGGGCGGTGCATATCGCTATCCACCATTTCCAAATGACGGGCAATCTGGCGTGGCCTTTCAGTGGCTGGAGATCGAAGGCCCTCTTCCGCCCGCGTCCTGGCCTCCGCCGAGCCATCGTGTGCTCTTCGACAACCTGGGGATCACCCCCAGCCCCGCACAGCCGAAGCAGGAGGCCACCCGGCTGCTGCGCCGCTTCGCGCAAATGGCGGGGCGCGGCCCAGTGAATGAGGTAGCGCTCCGCCGTTTCGAGCAGTTGGTTCATTCCCGGCTTGATCGACAGGAACCATTTGTCGAAGCGATGCTCACCGGCTATGGGGCCGGGAACGCGACTTCTTCCTCAACGAGTTTGATCCTGGGCCGAGTTGGCGGGAGCCCAATAGCACCCGGCCGCAGCGCTTTGTTGCCACCGGTGTTTGGGAACTCCCGTTTGGTAAAGGTCGGGCTCTTGTCAGCCATGGTTTCGCTTCGCATCTGGTGGGAGGCCTTCAGATCGCTGGCAGCTACGAGTGGCAGCCAGGTCCGCTCCTGAACTTCGGTAACCTGTTCTTCTACGGCAATCTCAATGACATCAACTCTGGGACGGGAACACTCGATCGCTGGTTCAACACCGACGGATTCGAACGCGTCGCCAGCAAAGGCCCGGCCGCCTTTCACCGCCGGGTATTCCCGACCCGCATCAGCGGCCTCCGGCAGGACATGACCAATCAGCTAAACGCAACGGCGCAGCGCGATTTCAAGCTTGGGGAACGACTAAGCATCCAGGCGCGAGTAGATGCGATCAATGTCACCAACCGCTCTCAGTTTGATGCGCCCGACATGAATCCCTACTCGACGAACTTCGGCAAAATCGTCCAGCAGACCGCGGCTTCTAACCGGGTCCTGCAAATTGTGGGTAGGTTCCGCTTCTAGCGGCACGCGAAGAAAACTATGAAACTATTCAAACTGATTCGAGCGGGTGCGGTGTGCCTGCTCGCGCTGGCAGGAAACACGGGAGCCGCGGAGGTACCCAACCCGGCGGTGAGGGGCTACACCGTACCGGTGCTGGATGTGTCCGGCGACATTACCCGCAGGGTGATTGTTGATCGGCGTCCCGGACAGTATCTGGGACATCCGACGACGGTCTTACTCAAAGATGGGCGGACAATATTTGCCGTTTACCCCCTGGGGCATGCCGCCGGTGCTTTGGTGCTCGTGAAAAGCACGGATGGTGGTTTGAGTTGGAGCGCTCCGTTGCCGGTTCCGGAGAACTGGTCCACTTCGAAGAATCCGCCGTCGATCCATCGGGTGGTAGCGCCGGACGGCAGAGAAAGGCTGATCATTCTGACCGGATCGGCGGAAAACACGAAGGAGGATCTGCCCGTCCGCCTTACCGTGTCCGACGACGAAGGAAAGACCTGGAGCCCGCTCCGTCCGATAGGAGAAGGCCGCGACTACAACGCCATCGTTGCTGCAAGTTCGATGCTGCGGCTCAAAGACGGGCGCTACATGGCCTTGCACCACTCCGATTACCTGCCCGGCGTAGACGGAAAGCGGAATATGAAGCTGTACAAGATGTTATCGGGGGATGGCGGCCTCACTTGGAGCAAGCGAATATTTGTCGCTGAGCATCCGGTGGCCGAATTCTGCGAGCCGGGCGCTGTTAGGTCTCCGTCTGGCGACGAGATCGCGGTCATGATCCGCGATAACAGCCGTCTGTTTCATTCCTTCGTGGTGTTCTCTTCAGACGAGGGCGAGAAGTGGAGCAAGGCCAGCCAACTCCCCGGCCCACTCACGGGTGACCGGCACGTCGCGAAGTACGCGCCGGATGGACGTATGGTGGTCGTGTTTCGGGATATGGATGAAACCAGCCCGACGCGGGGCCACTTTGTGGCCTGGGTTGGAACCTATGAGGATCTGAAACTGAACCGGCCCGGGCAATACCGCGTCAAACTCCTGCACAGCTATGCTGGCGCGGATTGCGGCTATGCCGGCTTGGAACTCCTTCCCGATGGCACTTTCGTCGCTGTCACGTACATCAAGGAGCGGGCTGGGAAGCAGGAACTCCGGACAGATGCGGGCAAGATATCCACGGAGCGAATGTATGGTCCGAATGAAGATGAGCGCCAGTCGGTGGTGGCCGTTCGATTCCGGCTCGATGAACTTGACCAGATTCTGCGCAAGTACCATGGATCCGTCGCCTCGAAATAGTGGCCCCCTGGGGTTCGGCTGAGCCCTTATCCTGCGCGATCTTTACCTGGGGCGGATGTTAAGAGGGCCGCGGCCGCTCCTTGACACCGCTGCGTGCCGCCACATCATGGACGAACTCCTCACCATCGGTGGCGCTCCGGAAGAGCGCAGTTACTCGTCCCTGTACGAATGCGGAACCAGGGAGGAAGAGAGCGGTAGTCCGAAGGATTTTTCTGACCGCCAAGCTTGCCTGAGGCGCGCGACGTCAGCGTCTGTCGGCTGTCTTGACTACCGCACAGAATCCGCGACCAATCGTACCGGAAAATAAAAACCCTCGGGCTGTATACAAAATCGAAACAAATTCGACACTACGCTTTAGGGAGCAGGGATTTCTGGCATTGAATCAGCCACAGGAAGCGACATCTGCGGTCACCGCGTTGTACCACTCCTGGTACTCGGCGATGGTTCGCTATGCCAGTAGGCTAACGGGAAATGTAGAGATTGCGGAAGAGATCGTGCTGGAAGCATTCCTGGATTTCTATCGCCTGCTTCTGGAAGGCGGTGAGGTTCGACATCATCGAGCCTGGGTGATGCAGGTCATCCGCCGTCGGGTATGGCGGCTTTTCAATATTGATCCAGACGAACAGTTGACCCACGAAACCTTGGATCTGTTGGGTGCCGCCGAGCCGTCGGACGCGCCCCAGGAACACCAAACCGAGCTCAGCGATTTGCTGCAGGCATTGACGCCGCGGGAGACGGAGGTGGTTCTATTGAGGGCTGCCGGGCTGTCGTACTCCGAAATCGGGAACGAACTGGGGTTGGCCACTGGTGCGGTTGGTACGTTACTCGCGCGAGCCCTCCGAAAGATGCAGGCGACACGAAAAGATAGGACATCGGACAGAGAAGAAGCGGAAGGAAAAGAGCACAATGGCGAACCACTATAGTGACGCTCAACTGCTCAGCCTGCTTGACGGAGAATGCAGCCACTTTGAGAAGGCGACAAGTAGGTTCCATCTTCGGCGTTGTTGGGCGTGCCGGGGCCGCATGGCCGAGTTGGAGGCCTCGGCGCATCGCTTTGCCTTGGCACTTCAGCGGGACGACTATCCAGGGCGTGACCGCGTTGACCGGGCAAAGCAAGACTTCCTTAACCGGATCACTGCTGGGGAGGAGTCGGCTGGATCCCATCTACAATTGCCCCCTTCTCTGGCAAGGCATCGTGCGGCTTGGATACCCGGTCGAAGACTCGTCAAGACGAGATCGCTCGGTTCGCACCTCCCGGTGAACCGATTGGGCTGGGCTCGGGGCCGACCAACGGGAGGCGGCCGTCGACCCGGCTCTTCGTGCAGCGCACCTCGGATTGACAGATCTTCCGATGCCTGAAAAACTCATGCCGGAACCTTCACGTTTTGCGCCAGGCCATCGAACTCCGCCGGGGGCCTGTAGCCCAATGCCGAATGCAGCCGCTTCTGGTTGTACGTCCGTTCCAGGAACGTCCGCATTCCTCGCCGCACTTCGGCCAGGTCCCGGTACTCGACGCGGTGCACTTCTTCGTACTTGAGCGTCTTCATGAAGCTTTCCGCTTTGGCGTTGTCGTATGGATTGCCCTTGCGGCTCATGCTGATCTGGACGCCCCGTTCCTGCAGCAAATGCGTGTACTCGCCGCAGGCGTACTGCACGCCACGGTCGGAATGATGGATCAGCCCTGCCGGCGCCCCGCGTTTGTCCAGCGCCATCTGCAGAGCGCCAATGGCCAGTTTAGCCTCCAGCGTTCGCTCCACGGCCCAGCCAATCACCAAGCGGGAGTAGGCGTCCAATACGACGGCCAGATAGACAAACTCATCGGCCAGCCGGATGTACGTGATGTCGGCCACCCAGAGCTGATTCCGGGCCGACGGAACGAACTTCCGCGTCAGAT
>CANIVU010000123.1 GCA_947470805.1 Acidobacteriota bacterium
ATCTCGTTCACCCGGAACGGTTCGTTAAGCATCCACCCAAATCCCCGCTTGCCCCAGCGCACGCCTGGATCAACAAACCAACAACAACAAACGACGATACTCAGTAAACTCCTTGACCGACTGTCTCAAAGTCGTTGACACGCGCCGGTCAGCCAACATCCTGCGCGGCCCAGTAGATGCCGCTGATTTCAAGACCTATATCTTTCCGTTGCTCTTCTTCAAGCGCATCTGTGACGTCTGGGACGAGGAATACCAAGAGATCGTCGAAGAGACTGGCGATGAGCAGTTCGCCCGTTTCCCAGAGTCACATCGATTCCAGATTCCTGAGGAATGCCATTGGAATGAGGTCCGGACAAGAGCGAGCAACGTCGGCGCGGCGCTACAGCGCGCCATGCGTGAGATAGAAAAGGCCAATCCGGACACGCTGTACGGCGTCTTCGGTGACGCGCAGTGGTCTAACAAGGACCGCTTGTCGGATTCACTGCTCAAAGACCTAATCGAGCACTTCTCCACCCTGCCCTTGGGGAACAAGAACGTCGATTCGGACTTGCTCGGCGACGCTTACGAGTACCTGATCAAGAAGTTCGCGGACGCTACCAACAAGAAGGCTGGAGAGTTCTATACGCCACGCAGCGTAGTCCGCCTGATGGTGGAGATGCTCGACCCGAAGGAAAGCGAAACTATCTACGATCCGGCGTGCGGTACCGGAGGCATGTTGCTTGCCGCGGTCCAGCACGTTAAGGAGATGCACGGCGATGTGAAACGCCTGTGGGGAAAGCTGTTCGGACAGGAGAAGAACCTCACAACATCGTCGATCGCGCGGATGAACCTCTTCCTGCACGGTGTGGAAGATTTCCAGATTGTGCGTGGGGACACCCTGCGTAGCCCTGCTTTTTACGATGGAGACAGGCTGTCTGAGTTCGACTGCGTGATCGCCAATCCTCCGTTCTCGCTGGAGAAATGGGGCGAAGAACTATGGGCGAATGACCCCTTTGGCCGCAACTTCGCTGGGTTACCGCCATCATCGAGCGGTGACTTCGCGTGGGTCCAGCACATGGTTAAGTCGATGGCGGAGGTGACAGGTCGAATGGCCGTCGTACTGCCGCAGGGCGCGCTGTTTCGTAAGGGCGCTGAAGGCAACATACGCCAGAAACTGCTGGAGCTGGACTTGGTAGAGGCCGTGATCGGGTTGGCGCCCAACCTGTTCTACGGCACGGGACTCGCTGCGTGCATTCTGGTTCTGCGCAAGCGCAAGCCGGCCAAGCGCAAAAAGAAACTGCTTGTTGCAGACGCGTCACGCCTGTTTCGCCGCGGCCGCGCGCAGAATTACCTTGAACCGGAGCATGCTGCCGAGATCCTAGGTTGGTATCGCGGTTTCGCCGATGTGCAGGATGCAGCCCGTGTGGTCAGCCTGGATGAAATCAAAGCAGAAGATTGGACTCTGAATATTTCGCGCTACGTTCTGCCACCGTTACAAGACGACATCCCGCCGCTGCCAGAGGCCATTGTGGCCTTCAAAGAGGCGCTTACCCGATGCCGCGAGGCCGAGGCGCGACTCGCGCAGGTCATGACGCAAGGGGGATGGTTAAAATGAGCCGCATCACGCAACAGGAACTCGAAAGCTATCTCTGGGGCGCTGCCGTTCTTTTGCGCGGTCTGATCGATGCCGGAGACTACAAGCAGTTTATCTTCCCTCTCCTATTTTACAAGCGCGTGTCGGATGTTTGGGAAGAAGAGTACCAAGCGGCACTGGCCGATTCAAATGGCGACCTCTCCTATGCTCAGTTTGCTGAGAATCACCGTTTTCAGATTCCCGAAGGCGCGCGTTGGAAAGATGTGCGGCAGGCATCGAAGAACGTCGGTGCAGCCCTCCAGAAAGCTATGCGCGCCATCGAATCAGCAAACCCAGACATGCTTGATGGGATCTTCGGTGATGCCCCATGGACCAATCGCGAACGCCTGCCCGATGAGACGCTGAAGAACCTGATCGAACACTTCTCGACTCAAACGCTGTCTGTAGCAAACGTGCCCGAGGACGAGCTGGGTAACGCCTACGAGTACCTGATCAAGAAGTTTGCGGACGATTCCGGGCACACGGCCGCGGAGTTTTATACCAATCGCACGGTGGTCCACCTAATGACCCAATTGCTGGCCCCGCAGGCCGGCGAGTCCATTTACGACCCTACCTGCGGCACTGGCGGCATGCTGATCTCGGCGCTCGACGAAGTGAAGCGCTCCGGCGGCGAATACCGCACGCTGAAGCTTTACGGGCAGGAACGCAATCTCATCACTTCATCGATCGCCCGCATGAATTTGTTCCTACATGGCGTCGAAGACTTCGAAATCATACGGGGCGACACGCTGGCTGACCCGAAGCACGTTGAAGGTGACCGATTGCGGCAGTTCGATGTGATCCTGGCCAACCCACCCTACTCCATAAAACAGTGGGATCGCCAAGCTTGGAGCCGTGACAAATGGAGCCGCAACTTCCTAGGCACTCCGCCCCAGGGCCGCGCCGATTACGCATTCCAGCAGCACATTCTTACCAGCCTTACGGCCAAGGGACGCTGTGCCGTGCTCTGGCCCCACGGCGTGCTCTTCCGCAATGAAGAGCAATCAATGCGCGCCAAGATGGTCCAGCAGGACTGGGTCGAAGCTGTCATCGGTTTAGGCCCCAACCTGTTCTACAACTCTCCGATGGAGTCGTGCATCCTCGTCTGCAACCGCAAGAAGTTAGCCGCACGAAGAGGTAAGGTGATCTTTATCGACGCGGTGAACGAGGTCGCTCGGGAACGCGCGCAGAGCTTCCTCAAGCCCGAACACCAGCAGCGCATTGTGGCCGCGTTCAAGAACTTTGCGGAAGAGCCTGGTTTTGCCAAGGTTGCCATTTTGGACGAGATCGGCAGCAATGCCGGCAACCTGTCGATCCCGCTCTATGTGAAACGCGTTTCTGCCGCGCCCACAACCGATAGCAATGGCGATGCGGTGTCGCTGCGCTCGGCCTGGGGTCAGTGGGAAAGCGATGGGCGCACCTTCTGGTTGCAAATGGACGCCTTGGTCGAGACCCTGGATGGACTGATTGCGGAGAAAATCGAGCGTGTCTGACAACAAGAACTTGAAGCCGGGCTGGAAGGTGTGGCGTTTCGACCAGATCGCGGCTAACGTCAATGTACGGATCGACAACCCGGCTGAGTCCGGGATGCGGTACTACGTCGGCCTCGAGCACCTCGATACGGAATCCCAAAAAATCCGTCGCTGGGGCACGCCCGATGATGTAGAGGCTACAAAGCTGGTGTTCAAAAAGGGCGACATCATTTTCGGGCGCCGCCGGGCGTATCAGCGTAAGCTTGGTGTCGCTGAATTCGACGGAATTTGTTCGGCCCATGCAATGGTCTTGCGCGCGAAGCCAGATGTTGTGCTGCCTGAATTCCTTCCGTTTTTCATGCAGAGTGATCTCTTCATGAACCGGGCGGTGGAAATCTCGGTTGGCTCGCTCTCGCCAACGATCAACTGGAAGACGATGGCGGTGCAGGAGTTCGCGCTGCCGCCGATGGATTCGCAGCACAAGATAACTGAGTTGCTTGCCGCTGCAGAGCTCCACCTGTCGATGCTAACTGAAGCCCAGGAGGCCTCCCGTGTTTTGTTTAGAGCAATGCACGCGGACCTATATGCCTCAATGTTGGATTCGAAGGCGGGTACCGAGTTGTCGGAGGTTTTTGAATCAGTTTCTGAGAAAGGGTTTACGGAACTCCCCATACTTTCTGTAACAATTGACGGAACGGTCGTCCGTCGTGAGTCGTTGGATCGGCATGTTTCCGATGAGACTGGAGAGGAAAAATACATCCGGGTCTTACCAGACGATCTCGTCTACAACACCATGCGTCTTTGGCAAGGGGCTATCGGAATTGTCGGTGAGGAGGGTCTCGTCAGCCCCGCGTATACAGTACTCCGGCTCAAAGACAGCTCTGACGGTCCGTTGTTCTGGTGGCAGTTATTTAGATCCCCGCACATCATTAGCGAATACAGACGGCTTGTAAAGGGCGTCGCCAAGGATCGGTGGCGAATATATTTTGCGGATCTGCGGCGGCTGCGCATTGACATTCCATTGCCCGGGCAACGAAAGCAAGTCGCTGAGTACTTGGAGGCGATACGGTTAGTCGGGGAAGAGATTCAAAAACGACGTAACGCGATTGGTGCTTTGCGCGGGCAGATTACCGAAAAGTGTCTGGGAGTTGATGATGTTTAACGAGTCCAACACAGTCGAAGCCTACGTTCGCGATCTGCTCGCTGGCCCAGTCAAGATCGCATCCATCAACACAGTCCAAGACCCGCTCCCCAACTACGGACTCAGCCCCAAAGGTATCGGCTGGCGCTACGCGGCACCCTCCGAAGTGCCGCGGCAGATTCAGGAAGTGCTGGTCGAGTCGTGGCTACGGAATGCCCTTGTCGGCCTGAACCCAGAGATCGCCGCCCAGCCCGACCGCGCCGACGAGGTGCTCTACAAGTTGCGCGCCATCGTGCTTTCTGTGCGCTCGGATGGTCTGATCCGCGCCAATGAGGAGATGACCGCGTGGATGCGTGGCGAACGCTCGATGCCCTTCGGTCACAACAACGAGCATGTGCCCGTGCGGCTGATCGACCTGGAGGATTTCAAGCAGAATCAGTACATCGTCACTCAGCAATACACCTACCGCGCCGGCGCGACTGAGCGCCGGGCCGATCTAGTCCTGTTGGTAAACGGGTTGCCGCTGGTACTGATAGAGGCCAAGACGCCAGTAAAGAAGTGCATCAGTTGGGTAGACGGCGCGATTCAGATTCACGATGACTACGAGAAGGTGGTTCCGGAGCTCTTTGTCTGCAATGTGTTTTCAGTGGCTACTGAGGGGAAGGCTTATCACTACGGGTCCGTCGGATTGCCGGTCAAGGATTGGGGGCCGTGGCACCTGGATGGTGGTGACGCGCAGCATCATCCGCTGAAGTCGCTCAAGCTGTCTGCCGAGAGTATGCTGCGTCCCCACGTCGTGCTGGACATCCTGGGTAGCTTCACACTTTTCGCGACGGACAGAAAGAAGCGCCGAGCCAAGATCATCTGCCGTTATCAGCAATACGAGGCGGCCAACAGACTGGTAGACCGCGTCATCGCCGGTTACCCCAGGAAAGGGTTGATTTGGCACTTCCAGGGTTCGGGTAAGTCGCTGCTGATGGTATTTGCTGCGCAGAAGCTCCGCATGCACGCCGGGCTGAAGAATCCCACGGTGCTGATCGTAGTGGACCGGATCGATCTCGATTCCCAAATTACCGGCACTTTCACTGGCGCTGATATTCCCAACCTCGAAAAGGCTGATACGCGAGAGAGACTACACCAACTCCTGGCGCAGGATGTCCGCAAGATCATAATTACGACGATCTTCAAGTTCGGGGAGGCTACCGGCTGCTTGAACGATCGCGGCAACATAATTGCCTTGGTCGACGAAGCCCATCGAACGCAAGAGGGGGGCCTTGGTCGCAAAATGCGCCAGGCCCTTCCTAATGCTTTCCTGTTCGGATTGACCGGCACTCCGATCAACCGCGACGACCGCAATACCTTTTATGCGTTTGGTGCCGATGAGGACGAAAAGGGCTACATGAGCCGCTACGGTTTCGAGGAATCGATCCGCGACGGCGCCACGCTGAAGTTGCATTTCGAGCCTCGGCTGATCGATCTGCACATCGACAAGGCGGCGCTGGACGCTGCCTACAAAGATCTCACCGGTGGACTCTCGGATCTGGATCGGGACAACCTCGCCAAAACCGCTGCCAAGATGTCCGTGCTGGTGAAGACGCCAGAGCGTATTCGAAAGGTATGCGAGGATATCGTCGAACACTTCCAGACCAAGGTGGAGCCCAACGGCTTCAAGGGTCAGATTGTCACCTTCGATCGCGAATCCTGTCTGCTATACAAGGCCGAGCTGGACAAACTGCTGCCACCGGAGACCTCGGATATAGTGATCTCGGTTCAGGCGTCCGACAAGAAGGAGCATCCGGAATATGGTTCATACGACCGCACTCGCGATGAAGAAGAGCGGTTGTTGGACCGCTTCCGCGACCCGGCTGATCCGCTGAAGCTCATCATTGTCACCGCCAAGCTGCTGACCGGATTCGATGCGCCGATTCTGCAGGCGATGTACCTGGACAAACCACTTCGCGACCACACATTGCTGCAGGCGATCTGCCGGGTGAACCGAACCTACTCCGAGCAGAAGACACACGGCTTAATCGTGGACTACCTCGGCATCTTTGATGATGTGGCGGCGGCGCTGGAGTTTGACGATCAGAGCATCAAAAAAGTGGTCAGCAACATCCAGGAGTTGAAGGAGAAGCTGCTGGGAGCCATGCAGAAATGCTTGGCCTTCTTTGCAGGGTGTGACCGTACCTTGCAAGGCTACGAGGGCCTGATCGCCGCGCAGCAGTGCCTGCCCAACAACGAAGTGCGGGACAACTTCGCTGGCGAGTACAGCATCCTCAATAAGATATGGGAGGCATTGTCGCCGGACACCGTGCTGGGCCCCTTTGAGAAGGACTACAAGTGGTTGTCCCAGGTGTATCAGTCGGTGCAACCCTCCAGTGGCCACGGTAAGCTGATTTGGCATTCGCTTGGCGCCAAGACGATCGAACTGATTCACCAGAACGTACATGTTGATGCGGTGCGCGATGATCTCGACACCTTGGTGTTGGACGCAGATCTGCTGGAGGCCGTACTTTCGAACCCTGACCCGAAGAAGGCCAAGGAGATCGAAATCAAGCTTAAACGCCGGCTCCGAGGGCACGATGGGAACCCGAAATTCAAACAATTGTCCGAACGCCTTGATGCGTTGAAGGATCGCTTTGAGTCCGGTCAGATCAACAGCGTAGAGTTTCTGAAGCAGTTGCTAGAGATTGCCAAAGAAACCCTGCAAGCCGAAAAGGAAATCCCGCCCGAGGAAGACGAGGATCGAGGCAAGGCAGCTCTGACTGAGCTTTTCAACGAGGTCAAGACCTCCGAGACCCCGATCATCGTCGAACGCGTGGTCGCGGACATCGACGATATAGTGCGCTTTGTTCGGTTCCCGGGTTGGCAGGGCACACAGGCGGGTGAGCGCGAGGTCAAGAAGGCGCTGCGCAAAGCGCTCTTCAAGTACAAGCTGCATGCGGATGAGGAATTGTTTGAGAAGGCTTATGGGTATATTCGGCAGTATTATTGAGTCCCTCGGGCTAAGAGTTTGAGAAGCTGCACATAACAAAAGCTGGGTGCCAAGAAAGAGGCTGCTTGGCTGTCTGAAGGTAGTGAGCAGAATGAATATAGATGAATCATCTAAGTCCGACGGTTATGACGCTCCTCGCCGTGTTCGCGAGGAAGACGATCTGGATCGCTGGCGATTCGCTGCCGGAATCGCTCGCACAGTGAGAGACACTCCGGCCGCCTGGTCGGTGAGGATTGGCGTCTTCGGTGAATGGGGGCAGGGGAAAAGTACAGTTCTCCGATTTGTTGAGCAAATGCTTTTGGAGGATAGAGATCTGGTTCTCTGGTTTAATCCATGGGCGGTTCGAGGTTGGGACGAGCTTTGGAGGCATTTTTCCAAGACTCTTTATTCTGGATTGGCAAGTGCGGGACTGAATTTCGAGAGCGGCTCAAAGGCGAAGGCCCGTGCCTTCAGCGGATGGTTTGAGAAGTGGAAGCCGGCAGCAGAAGCAGTTGCGTCCACGCACAGTCTCGCCAAGGCAACTCAGGGGGTAACTTTTGCGGCGCTTCAGGCATGGCTTCATACCGATGCCGACGAGTTGAACGCAATTAGGGAAAAACTTGGAAGCAGACGGATTGTCGTTTTAGTCGATGATCTAGACCGTGCAGACCCGAAGCTAGTGCCCCAGCTACTCCTGGCTTTTCGTGAACTTCTAGACTTGCCCGGGTTCACCTTTATCCTCGCGTTCGACGAGGAGATTGTTTCGGCGGCTTTAAAGGACTATCACAGTGCATGGACAGACGGTACTGATTTTCTAGAGAAAATACTGGATTTCCGCTTTTATCTTCCCCCCGTCACTGATCTCCAAACACACGCGCTTCTGCAACGTAGTCTTTCGACATTCTGCGATTTTGTGCCGTTGAGTTCGGCGGCTGAAATCCAGGACTTGGTGCCTCGAAATCCTCGAAAGTTGAAATCCCTAGTACGCGGCTTGTCGGCTTTGAAACTGGATATAGTCCGGCACGATGCTGACGAGTTGTCATGGATCGATATTTGGCTAGCTCAACTCATCAAGTGCGAATCCCAAACCTTCTTCACAAACATCTTGGGCGATGGCGTCTTAGAGCAGGAAACAGGACTGGGTTATCGGTTGCTCCAACGTACCGGAAGGGAATCTTTCGGGTCGAAGCATGACCCAAACTCCACGCTGAAATCAAAATTGGCAGAGTGGAGGATAGACGACTCAACAATCCAAGCACGCCTAATTGAACTAATGGAAGCCGTTCGGGCACGTGGCGGCTTGCAATTTCGATACTCGGCTGAGCTAGCGCTTCGGCCCCACCGAATCACTTGGAGAGAATTCCGCCAGTTGTTGTCGAGTTGGCGCCTTGACAAGAACCCTTCGACGATCGCGCTTTGGCTGAGTCAGCAGGCCGAAAAACAATCGGCCTCTGTCGGAGAAGTGTCGGCGGAATTGTTCGGAACTCTCATTGAGGCACGGCGAAGAGAGCTCAGTGAGGCGTCCGAAGTCGGTTCTGTCCAGGAACATTCAGTGAACGTTGCGTCGGCTCAGGAGCTTCTAGTCATCATTGGACAATTCCTGTTGGACCTGAACTACATCACGCCGGCCCGCTTCGAGAGTATCTTTAAACAGTGTTTGGGCTGGATTGGGTTCACCAGAAACGGATCCGATAAGGACGCCCGTGCAGTGGAGCGGGAATTCATTTTGGGGATAATCAAAAGCAATCGACTTTCCGCATTAGCCGTCTTGGAGGCGTTCAAGCCCTGGAATTCCGACACGGATGACTTTTCGTACGAGGCGAGCGTTCGTGCGCTCCGGCAATCGTTTCGGTCAGCCTGCGTAAGCATTGTGATGGTCGCGGGTGCGCAGGAGGTGTTGGCTCTATTTTTTGTCGAGGGTGGTGTACGGCAGTTGCGGGAAAAGGGAAGGAAGGATGGACTGAAGTACTGCTTGTTTAGCCCCGAGTCTCCGCTATGGAAGACAGCTCAGTATGATCAGCTGTTGTCACTCTTGTCAAAGGCGTCTTTCGATACGACAATTTACCGGAATTGTGTTGAGCTTGCTGATCTATTGGACGACGGAAAGGAAACCCGGCTTGAGCTATCGACGGCATATTTTGATGAGATCTTTCGTAACCATGAGTTTTTGGCAGAACTTTGGAAGGCAATCACCTCAAGGACAATTCAATACAGAATGCTCGGTGAGTACCTGAAGATCCATCGCAAGTACGTTGACTCAGGTGTGCCGGCTGAAATGTTGCCGTTAACGCCTGAACTGGAGTCGAGACGAAAAGAGTTCACGGCAGACGCGACCGATGACAACAAGTGACGGTTGAAAGGCTCAAATCTCCGAGTGTCAGCAAGGAGCGACGAGACCTCAGTTGCTGTCTGCACGGATGTGCGTGCGGCTACTACGGAGACGTCGACAGCGACGTGAGCGGAAAGCGCAGTAGATCGCCCAGTGGTGAAAGTCCTGGCTGATCGAATTTGCAAGCGGCTGCGCTGCTTATTCCTTCTATCGGGCCCCGCTTGGCACTCGTGCCATAAACGGCATTCCGAGAAATCTCTGTTTCGATCGCCTCGAGAATGCGAATCGCCGTTTCCCCGCATTGCTTGACGTTGGGGCGCTCGAAGCTCGGCCTGGGCAGTGGGCGACCAGATGACGATCTTCTTGTCGGGCATTAGCTGCTTATGCCGTACTCGCGGAGCATGTCCTCGTGGGTAATGCCTTCACCGCGCTGGATGGCGGCGTGGGCTTCGTCGAGTTCTGCGGCCTCGGTGGCGGAGATTGGTTCCGCGTCGAACGGGGCATTGGCGAGGGAGCGGGAAACCGGGTCGGTTAGGACTTCCAGGAGATGGGTGACGGCCGCAAGCTGGGTGGGGTCGAGCTGGTCGAGCATTTGATGCGCATGTTCGTTCATATGTTCCCTCTCCTGTTCCGCTCGTGCGGTACCCGCGTTCCTGGTTGATCCTTCTACCAAAAGCTTGCCGGAAAACGTCGCCGATTTCAATTCGAGCCGTTCGCCGGTTCGCCTTAGTTGAAGAGCTTGCGTTCGCGGCGGAGGAAGGCCGGGGTGTCGACGTCGTCGAAGGGGTCGTTGGATTCGCGGGGGGCGGGGGGCGCCGGGGGCGGTTCCACGGGGGCCGCGGCTGGCGGGGCTGGCGTCGGCTCGGGCATTTCCAGTTCCACTACGTTGGTCTCGATGGGTTCCGGTTCGTACGTCGGGAAGGAGATCGGCGTGGGGGGCGGGGTGACTCGCTCCAGACGGGGCGGGGACATGGGGATCGATGCTTCGCGGGAGAAGCCGGTGGCGATCACGGTTACCTTTACGTCCTTGCCCAACGACTCGTCGTGGACCAGGCCGTAGCTCATGTGGACTTCTTCGTTCTTGGTGGCTTCGAAAATTAGAGAGCAGGCTTCGCCGAACTGGTCGAGCGTGAGGGCGCTGGAGCCGGCTACGTTGATCAACAGGCCGCGGGCGCCTTCGACTCCGTTTTCTTCGAGCAACGGGGAGCTGATGGCGGCGCGGGCGGCTTCTACGGCGGCATTTTCGCCGCTGGCGGTGGCCGTGCCCATCATCGCGTGGCCCATGCCGCTCATGATCGCCTTGATGTCGCTGAAGTCCCGGTTGATGATGCCGGGAGTGAGCATGATCTCCGAGATGCCCTGGACGGCCTGGCGGAGTACGTCGTCGGCTAGTTTGAACGCCTCCAGGAAGCTGGTCCCTTTGGGGGCGAGTTTCATGAGCCGGTCGTTGGGGATGGAGATGACCGTATCGACGGTGGAGGCGAGGTCGGCGAGGCCGCGTTCGGCTTGGCGGATGCGCTTGGGCCCTTCGAACTTGAAGGGCATTGTGACGATGGCTACCGTCAGGGCGCCGAGTTCTTTGGCCAGGGACGCGACGACTGGCGTGGCGCCGGTTCCCGTGCCGCCGCCGAGGCCGGAGGTGAGGAAGACCATGTCGGCATCCTCCAGGATTTCGACGAGACGGTTGGTGTCGTCGAGGGCGGCTTGGCGCCCTTTTTCCGGGTCGCTGCCGGCGCCGAGGCCGTTGGTGAGTTTGCCGCCGATGGCGATTTTGTTGGGGACGGGAGAGACGTTCAGGGCCTGGACGTCGGTATTGACGACGTAGAAATCGACACCGGTGAGGCCGGCGTTCATCATGCGGGCCACCGCATTGCAACCGCCGCCGCCGACACCGATGACCTTGATGCGCGTGCCGACCTGGTTGTCATCCTGCATTTCGAATTTCAAATCGCTCATACCGAATTCCTTTTACTTGGACATTAACAGGCTTAGAAAGCCGGGGGAGGACCGCTTCTGGTACCGGTGTTCCTTGAGGCGGCCGCTGTACATGGCCAGGCCAGCAACGGTGGCCCAGCTGGGGGTGCTGTTTGCTTCCGGCCAGTCCTGGATGCCAACGGGGAGGCCGTTGCGGGACTGGCAATTGAGAACAAGTTCGGCGACGTCGCACATGCCGGCAAGACAGGCGCCGCCGCCGGTGAGGAGAATGCCTTCGAGAAGCCTTCGGTCCATGCCGCACTCATCCACATACTTCTTGATGTAGCGGAAGAGGAAGTCCGCGCGCGATTCGAGGATGAAGTTCAGGCGCTTGCGCGGGGCTTCCCGGGAGGGGCGGCCTTCGGCGCTGGGCACTTCGATGAAGGTATTGTCGGCGGTGAGGCCGAGGATGGCGCAGCCGTATTCGTACTTCAGCTTTTCGGCGTCCTCAAACGAAATTTTGAAGTCGTAGGCGATGTCCTTGGTGAAGTGTTCGGCGCCGACGGGGATGCTGACGGCCTGGACCATGGCTTCCCCGGAGTAGAGAACGATTTCAGTGGACTGGGCGCCGATGTCGGCGACGGCGACGCCTTGCTGGCGCTCCTCCTGCGTGACGCAGGCGTAGGCGGCGGCCATGCCTTCGTAGACCGTCTCTTCGACGGCGAGGTGGGCTTCGTGGACGGCGCTGACTAAGGACTGGTGTTCGAAGGCGGAGGTGGTAACGATGTGGACGTTGGCTTCGAGACGGGAGCCGCGGTTGCCGCGAGGGTTGGCGACGTTGGCATTGCCATCGACGATGAAGTCCTGCGGGAAGACCTGGAGGAGAACACGGTCGGCATTGAGCTGCTGGCGGCAGGCCCGTTCGACGGCGTAGGCCATGTCGGACTGGTCGATATCGCGGGGGCGGCCGAAGTCGTATTTGCCGACCTGATTATCGCCTTGGATGGCTTCGCCGCCGAGGCCGACGACGACGGCGTCGACAGAGATGCCGGCCTGGCGTTCGGCTTCTCGAGCGGCGAGGCGGACGGATTCCGACATCTGTTCGCGGTTGGCGATTTTGCTGTTGGACCAGCCGCGCGAGGGGACTTCCCCGGAGCCGACGAAGCGGATGCGACCGTCTTCGACGACACAGATGACACACCGCGTGTAGGCGCTGCCGACATCGAGTCCGGCGGCGAGGCGTACGCGGTTAGAAGCCATGGGGCACCTCAGTCACTGGGGCGGACTCCTTCGGCGGTGAGGGTTTGGCCGGGGCGGGCGAAGATGCTGCCATCGATGCGGAGATCGAAGGTGGTTTTGTTGGGTTCGCGGCGCAGAAGATCGTCCGCGTTCTGTTTGAACTTCTCAAGCCGGCGCTTGAAGTAGCGATTCCCGATGATCAGGGTAACGGCCTTGCCGCCTGCATCCTGCATTATCTTTAGGTTATCCGGATCTGAGGCGTCCACTTCAGAAATTTTCGCGGAGAGTTCGCCGGCGTCGCTGACGAGTTTCTGGAGACGGCGGACGCGGATGCGGCGGTCCTCGTCGCTTTGCTGGCGGGTGACGCCGGTGAGGACAGGTAAATTGAGATTTTCCTGGGTTTCGGGGCGGAGGATGTGGCCGTCGGTATCGATTAAGGGAAGCGTCTCTTCACCGGGGAGCTGGACGAAGGCGACGGGTTCGCGTTCGGTGATGCGGATTTGGAGGCGGTTGGGCCAGATGCGGGTGACGCGGGCGTCCTTGACCCATTGCAGGCGCAGGAGTTCATCGCGGCGCTGGCGGAGGGGCATGAGGTAGATGCTGCGGCCGTAGTCGCGTTCGAAGGCGCCGGAGACGAAGCCACGGTCGCTATGTTTGACGCCGGTGATTTCGACGGCGGGGCTGTCCTCGCCGGGATCGGGCGGCGTGGCGAGGGTGAACTGGGGATCGCGGATGAGGAAGTGTTCCAGTTGGAGCGCGCCCCAGAGGAGGGCGACCACGGCAATGGAGGCGACGGTGGCGATGATGAGGCCACGGCGGATGTTGAGGAACCGCTGTTCGTTTGCTTCCTGTTGTTGTTGCTGTTTCTTTGCCATAATCGTTACTCCTTATTGGCGCAATCTTGCTAACAGTTTGTCCCCGGCTTGCCAGACGTTGCCGGCGCCGAGGGTGACGACGGCGTCACCGGGTTGTACCTGGGCGAGGACCATTTCCACGGCGTTGTCGAGGGTGCCGGCTAGGTGGGCTTCGCGGTGGCCGAAGGCGCGGAGGCGATCGGCGAGGGCGGCGCTGGAGACGCCTTCGATGGGGGCTTCGGAGGCCGCGTAGATGTCGAGCAGGTGGACGGTGTCGGCCTGGTGGAAGCTGCGGGCGAAATCGTCCATCAAGTGCTGCGTGCGGGTGTAGCGGTGGGGCTGGAAGATGACGTGGACGCGCTTGAACTGGCAGAGGCGGGCGGCGGCGAGGGTGGCGCGGACTTCGGTGGGGTGGTGGCCGTAGTCATCGATGATGGTGACGCCGGCGGCTTCGCCACGGAGCTGGAAGCGGCGATCGACACCACGGTATTCGGCGATGCCTTCGCGGATCTTTTCCGTGGGGACTTCGAGTTCGCGGGCGACGGCGACGGCGGCGGTGGCATTGAGCACGTTGTGCATGCCGGGGACTTTGAGGGTGAATTCGCCCAAGTCTTCGCCGCGGAAGGCGAGGCGGAAGCGACTGGACATGTGGCCGAGATCGATTTGAGTGAGGTGGAGATCGGCTTGGGAGCTGACGCCGTAGGTGACGGTGCGGCGCTTGACGCCGGGGAGCACCTGCTGGACGTTTTCATCATCGAGGCAGAGGATGGCGCAGCCGTAGAAGGGGACTTTGTTGACGAATTCGGTGAAGCAGCGGCGGATTTCCTCGATGGAGTGATAGTGATCGAGGTGTTCGCGATCGATGTTCGTTACGACGGCGATGATGGGGGCGAGTTTGAGGAAGCTGCCGTCGGATTCATCGGATTCGACGACGAGGAAATCACTTTTGCCCATGCGGGCGTTGGAGTCGCCGAGAGTGGAGACGCGGCCGCCGACGACGACGGTGGGGTCCAGGCCCGCGTGGGCGAGCATGGTGGCGGTCATGGATGTGGTGGACGTTTTGCCGTGGCTGCCGGCGATGGCGATGCCGAACTTGAGGCGCATGAGTTCGGCGAGGAGTTCCCCGCGGGGGATGACGGGGATGCCGAGGCGGCGGGCTTCGATGAGTTCGGGATTGGACTCGTTGACGGCGCTGGTGACGACGAGCGCTTTGGCGCCGGCGATGTGGGAGGCGGAGTGGCCTTCGTGGACGGTGGCGCCGAGGGAGACGAGCCGTTCGGTGACGGGGGTGAGTTTTACGTCGGAGCCGGAGATGGTGTAGCCCAGGTTCAACAGGATCTCCGCGATGCCGGACATGCCGATGCCGCCGATTCCAGTGAAGTGCAGACGTTGGGGCTTGTAGAACATTCTTCTATCTTATTGTTTTATTGGCTATTTTGCCTCCGCGTACTCTTCGAGGAGCGAAGCGGCACGGGAGGCGGCGCCGGACTTAGCCAAAGATCGGGCGGCGCGGGACATGATTTGGAGGTTATTGTTTTCCAGGCAGGCCTGGATTTCGCGGAGCATACGGGGGCCGTCGAACTCTTTGTCGGGGACGACGCGGGCGGCGCCGGAGCGTTCCATAGAGCGGGCGTTGGCCATTTGGTGGTCGTCGGCGGCGAAGGGGTAGGGGATTAGGATTGAGGGTTTGCCGGAGGCGGCGAGTTCGCTGACGGTGCCGGCGCCGGAGCGGCAGACGATCAAGTCGGCGTCGGCGAAGGCTTGGGGCATGTCGTCCAAGAAGGGGCGGACTTCGACGGCGGGGTTCTTGATGGACTTGCGCATTTCGTCGTGCATGTCGCGGCCGGACTGGAGGATGATTTTGGCGTCGAGCGGGGGGAGGTCGCGGGTGGCGTAGTTGAGCGTGCGGGAGCCGCGGGAGCCGCCGGTGACGAGGATGACGGGCGGGGTGGCGCGGGGTTTTTCGGGGATATCGAAGAATTCGGGGCGGACGGGGAGGCCGGTGACTTCGACGCGGCCGGCGGGGAAGAAGGGGACGGCTTCGTTGAAGCTGACGAGGGCGCGGCGGGCGAAGCGGGCCATGCGGCGATTGGTCATGCCGGGCATGGCGTTGGGTTCCATGAGGACGACGGGGGTGCCGGAGAGGGCGGCGGCGAGGACGACGGGGGCGGCGGCGTAGCCACCCATGGAGAAGACGCCGGCGGCGTTGTGGGCTTTGAGGATATGGCGGGCGGCCCAGACGGAGGAGGGGAGTTCGATGACGGTTTTGGCGCGGCGGACGAGGCTGAGGCCTTTGAGGCCGCCGATTTCGATCCACTCGATGGGGAAGCCGGCGGCGGGGACCAAGCGGGCCTCCATGCCATCGCGCGTGCCGATGAAGACGGGTTTATGACCGCGGGCGGCGAGCTCACGCGCGACGGCGATACCGGGGATGACGTGTCCCCCGGTGCCGCCGCCGGCCATGATGAAGGCTCGCTGGGTCATTCGTTATCCGACGTTTTCGCTGACGTTGAGCAGAATGCCGAGGGAGGCGAGAGTGGTCATGAGCGCGCTGCCGCCGTAGCTGATCATGGGCAGTGGGATGCCCTTGGTGGGGCCGAGGCCGAGGACGACGGTGATGTTGAAGAGGGCCTGGAAACCGAGGGCGACGGTGAGACCGAGCGCGAGCATGCGGCCGTAGTCATCGGGGGCGAGGAGGAAGATGCGTATGCCTCGCCAGATGATGATGAAGTAGCCGAACAAGATGGCCGATGTTCCCCAGAGGCCGAGTTCCTCACCGATTACGGCGTAGATAAAATCCGTGTGGGACTCGGGGAGGTAGAAGTGTTTCTGGCGGCCGTGCATGAGGCCGAGGCCGAAGATGCCGCCGGAGCCGTGGGCGATTTTGGCCTGGCGGGCCTGGTAGCCGGTGTCGCTGACGGAGGCGGAGCTGAGGATGTAGGGTTTGATTTTACCGGTGGCGTCGTACTTGTCGACCTTTTCGTACGTCGGGTCGAACATTTCGATGACGCGGCGGAGGCGGTAGGGCTTGGCGACGATGGCGACGGTCATGCAGACGAGGGCGAGGGAGCCGGCGGTGATGAGGAAGCGGCGGTCGAGGCCGGCGATGAAGAACATGGTGACGGCGGTGACGGCGAGGACGACGGCGGTGCCGAGGTCGGCGATGGCGACTAACAGGAAGAGCAGGCCGAGGATGGCGGCGGCGGGGCGGAGGGTGAACTTGGTGTCGTTGATGGCCGCGTGGCGCCAGGTGAGGAAGTAGGCGAGGAAGATGACCATGGCGGGTTTGGCCAATTCCGAGGGCTGGATGTTCCCGATGCCGAGGGGGATCCAGCGATGTTTAGGATCGACAAAGTAGGCGACGGGGAGGAGGAAGAGAACGATGGCGATGGGTCCGAAGGCCCATTCGGGCTGGCGGAGTTTGCGATAGTCAAAGCGCCGCATGAGCATGAGCGCGATGAAGCCGACGACGGCCCAGCCGAGCTGCATGCCGATGAAGTAGAGGGGGTGCTTTCCGTAGCGGGATTCGGCCGTGATGGAGGAGGCCGAGTAGATCATGACCAATCCCACGGCGACCATGGCGGCGACCGTGAAGAACAATGTCCAATCCATTGTTACGCGTTTCGACATTTACTTACTCCGTGCAATTACAGGCTATTTACGAGTTCTTTGAACCATCGCCCGCGATGTTCGTAGCTTTGATATTGGTCAAAGCTGGCGCAGGCTGGAGATAACAAAACGATGTCCCCACGCGCCGCGAGGGGGCGTGCCGTGCGAATAGCCATTTCGAGGGTATCGCAATCGGTGAGGGGCAGGGAAGGGTCCGCTTCGGAAAGATGCTGGCGGATGATGGGTGCGGCGGCGCCGATTAAGAGAATGCCTTTGGCTTTGGGCTGGAGGCGGGCGGCGAGGGGGCGGTAGTCGGAGTATTTGTCCTTACCGCCGAGGATGATCCAGAGGTTGCCGGGGAAGGCGTCGATGGCTTTTTCGGCGGCGTCGACGTTGGTGGCTTTGGAGTCGTTGTAGTAGCGGACGCCATCGAGTTCGCGGACGAATTCGATGCGGTGTTCGACGCCGGGGAAGGATTTCACGGCCTCCGCGATGGTGGCGGGGGCGATGCCGGCGAGCCAGGCGGCGGCCGCGGCGGCCATGACGTTTTCGACGTTGTGGCGGCCGGGGAGGGGGATGTCGCTTTCAGGCATGAGGGGGGCGAGGCCGAGCCAGATCTGGTGATCGAAGCTCGCGACTGCGTCGCTCGCGGGGGTGGTGGCGTTGAACCAGATCACTTTGGCTTTGGTGCGCGTGGCGAGGGAGCGGGCGTTGGGTTCGGCGGCGTTGAGGATGGCGAAGCCGTCGGCCGTTTGGGTTTCGACGAGCCGGGCCTTGGCATCGATGTAGCGCGCCATGGTGTGGTGGCGATCGAGGTGGTCCGGGGTGATGTTGAGGACGAGGGCGGTGTGGGCTTTGAAGGTCTCGATGGTTTCGAGTTGGAAGCTGGAGAGTTCGAGGACGACGTTGGAGTCCTGGGTGGAGGGCTCGACGAGATCGGTGACGGGGACGCCGATGTTGCCGCCGACGAGGGTGTGGCGGCCGGCGTGTTGGAAGATGTGGCCGATGAGGGCGGTGGTGGTGGTTTTGCCGTTGGCGCCGGTGATGGCGGTGATGGTGCCGGAGAGTTCTTCGGCGGCGAGTTCGAGTTCGCCGATGATGCGTGCGCCGCGGGCGCGGGCGTGTTCAAAGATGGGCAGTTCGAGGGGGACGCCGGGGGACTGGATGAGCAACGGGACGCCGTCGGAATCGGTTTCGTTTTGGGTGGTTTGGGGGAACTCGGTTTGGGCCTGGGGTTTTGCGTCGGAGATCGTCACGTCGGCCCCGCGGGCGCGGAGATAGCGCGCGGCGGCGAGGCCGGATTTGCCCGCGCCTACGACGAGAACTTTTTTGTTGCGATAGTCGGTCATCGGAGTTTCAGAGTCGTTAGCGCGAAGAGGGCCATGATGAGGCCCATGATCCAGAAGCGGGTGATGACTTTGGCTTCGTGCCAGCCGAGGAGTTCAAAGTGATGGTGGATGGGGGCCATGCGGAAGATGCGCTTTTTGCGGAGCTTGAAGCTGGCCACCTGGAGGACGACGCTCATGAGTTCGATGACGTAGACGCCGCCAATGAAGAGCAGGAGCGATTCCTGTTTGATGAGGACGGCGACGGTGCCCATGGCGCCACCGAGGCCGAGCGCGCCGACGTCGCCCATGAACACTTCGGCCGGGTGGGCGTTGTACCAAAGGAAGCCGAGGGAGGCTCCGGTCATGGCGCCGCAGAAGATGGTGAGTTCGCTCGCGCCGGGGAGGCGGGCGAGATCGAGATAGACGGCGAATTCGCGGTGGCCGCTCAAGTAGGTGAGGATCGTCATGGCGCCGGCGGCGATGACCATGAGGCCGATGGCGAGGCCGTCGAGACCGTCGGTCAGGTTGACGGCGTTGGAGGAGCCGGCGAGGACGATGACCAGGAAGAGGAAGAAGAAGACGAAGGCGAAGGGATAGGTCAGCGGGTTGCTGAGCCAGTCCGACACCAGGAGGTCTGGCTTGAAGGATTTGAAGAAGGGGATGTTCATGCTGGTGGCGTAGCCGCCGCGGGCGTGGAGGTTGAGCAGCATGATGCCGATTAGGACGCTGGAGAGGACCTGGAGGGCGAACTTCTTGCGCGCGGTGAGGCCGAGGTTGCGCATCTTCTTGACCTTGGTGAAGTCGTCATAGAAGCCGATGGCGCCGAAGGAGAGGAGGCCGAAGAGGGCGATCCAGATGTAGGGGTTGGTGAGATTGGCCCAGAGCAGTGTGGGCACGACGATGGCGATGATGATGAGCAGGCCGCCCATGGTGGGGGTGCCGGCTTTTTTCTGGTGGTTGGTGACCTCTTCGCGGATGTGCTGGCCGATTTGGAATTCGCGGAGTTTGCGGATGAGCAGGGGGCCGAGCCAGATGGAGATGAACAGGGCCGAGAGGCTGGCGAAGGCGGTGCGGAACGTGACGTAGCCGAACAGACGGGCCGGGCCGAAGTGGGGGAACAGCTTTTCAAACAGTAGCCAATAGAGCATTAGTTGGCCATGAACCTTTCCAGAGCTTTTTCGACGCGCGTGCCGCGCGAGCCCTTGCAAAGCACGACATCGCCCTGGCGGGCGATGGTGCGGAGGGCGTCGCCGGCGGTGGCGGGCTCCTCGAAGAAATGGGTTTCGACGCCGGCCTTGGCGGCAGCAGCCGCCAAGTGGCGGGCGGCGCCGCGAATGGCGACAACCACGTCGATGCCGATGGCTGCGGCGTGGGCGCCCACTTCGGCGTGCATCTTTTCGGCCCAGACGCCGAGTTCAAGCATTTCGCCAAGGACGGCGATTTTGCGCTGACCGGGCATGGCGGCGAGCGTGTCGAGCATGGCTTTGGCCGCTTCGGGGTTGCTGTTGTAGCAGTCGTTCAAGATGGTGATGCCGTTGTGGGTGAGGCGTTCGCCGCGCATTTTGCCGCTTTGGAGCGAGCGGGCGGCTTCGGCCATTGTGCTGAGAGGAATACCGAGAATAGATCCAACAGCGACAGCCGCTGTTACATTGGAGACGCCATGTTTTCCGGGGAGCTGGATTTCGAAGGGCGTGCCGTGGATGTGAAACGTGGAGCCGGTGGCGGTTATTTGAACGTTTTCAGCGCGGACGTCGGCGCCTTGTTCGATGCCGTAGTTGACGACGCGGCCGGGGTGGATTTCGGCGAAGGCGCGAACGCGCGGGTCGTCGTAGTTGAGGACTGCGACCCCTTCGGGGCCGAGCTCTTCGATGAGTTCGCGCTTGGCGAGGGCGATGCCTTCGATGCCGGAGAAGTTTTCAATGTGCGCGGTGCCGACGTTGGTGACGAGGCCGATGTTGGGGCGGGCGATATCGGCAAGGAAGCGGATTTCGTCGGCGTGGTTCATGCCCATTTCGAGCACGGCGCATTGGGCGTTGGCGTTGAGGCGGAGAAGGGAGAGGGGAAGGCCGATGTGGTTATTGAGATTGCCTTCGTTGCGGGCTGCGCCGGTGAGGGCGGCGACGGTTTCCTTGGTGGTGGTTTTGCCGGCGCTGCCGGTGATGGCGACGAGGGGGTAGGTGATTTTGCGGCGGGCGCGGGCGGCGAGTTGCTGGAGGGCGGCGAGGGTATCGGCGACGCGGATGAGGCGCATGCCGGGCATCTCAGGCCAGTTGCGATCGTCGACGAGGGCGGCGGTGGCGCCACGTTGGGCGGCTGCTTCAAGGAAGTTGTGGCCGTCGTGGGTATCGCCCTTTAACGGGATGTAGAGCGCGCCGGCGGGGAGGGTGCGCGTGTCGATGCTCCACTGGCCGATGGGGCGCGGGTCGGCGGGGTTTGCCGCACCCACGAATTCGGCGATTTCGTTCACGGTGAGGATCATTTGGAGCCTCGGGATTTTATCGCCTTGATGGCGACTTCTCTGTCGCTGAAATGGATCTTTTTGTCGCCGATGATCTGGTAGTCTTCGTGGCCTTTGCCGGTGAGGAGGACGACGTCGCCGGGGCGGGCGGAGGCGATGGCGGCGTGGATAGCCTTTTCGCGATCGGGTTCGACGGTAAGGGGCGTGTCGAAACGGCGGGCGCCGACGACGGCATCGTTGATGATGGCGAAGGGATCTTCGGAGCGGGGGTTATCGGAGGTGAGGAAAACGGCGTCGGAATCCTTGGCGGCGGCGACGCCCATGAGGGGGCGTTTGGCGCGGTCGCGATCGCCGCCGCAGCCGAATAATGTGATCACGCGGCCCTTGCCGTTGAGGAGTTGGCGGGCGACGCGGATGACGTTGGTGATGGCGGCATCGGTATGGGCGTAGTCGACGACGACGAGGAAATCCTGGCCTGCTTCGACACGTTCAAAGCGCCCGGGGACGCCGGGGAAGGCTTCGATGCCGGCGGTGATTTCGTCCCACGTCAGGCCGAGGGAGTGGCAGGCGGCGGAGGCGGCGAGGATGTTGTAGACGTTGATATCGCCGACGAGGCGGGAGCGGATTTTGGCGTGGCCGGGGATGGTGAAGCGGAGGCCGGCGAAGGTGGACTGGATGTCGGTAGCGCGGTAGTCGGCACCGGCGGCGAGGCCGTAGGTGAGACGGCGGGATTGGGGGGCGACTTTGATTTCGGTGGAGAAGGGTTCGTCGGCGTTGAGGATGGTGTTGGCGGGGGCGAAATCGGGGCCGAAAAGGCGGGCCTTGGCTTCGCCGTAGGCTTCCATGGTGAGGTGGAAATCGAGATGGTCGCGGGTGAGGTTGGTGAAGACGGCGGCGGCGACTTTGAGATATTCCACGCGGCCGAGGGCGAGGGCGTGGGAGGAGATCTCCATGGAGAGATATTTGCCGCCGAGGTCGCGGGTTTCGGCGGCGATTTTGTAGACGTCGAGCGATTCCGGGGTGGTGTTGACGGCGGGGCGCGGGGCGCCGCCGATGTGGTAGCCGATGGTGTTGATGAGCGACGTTTTGTGGCCGGCGTGTTGGAGGATGCCATCGGCGAGCATGGTGCCGGTGGACTTGCCGTTGGTGCCGGTGAAGCCGATGATTTCGATGCTTTCGTCGGGCTTGTTATAGAAGCGTTTGGCGGCCTGGGCGAGGGCGTGGCGGCCGTGGGCGACAACGACGTGGGGATGCGCGGGCGGAGTGTCGGGCGCGGTCTCATAGACCACGGCGCAGGCACCCCGGGCGAGCGCGTCGTTGGCGAAGCGGCCGCCATCGACTTTGCTTCCTGCGAAGGCAAAGAAGAGATAGCCGGGAGCGACCTGGCGCGAGTCATAGGCCAGGCCGCTCACGGGAAGATGGAGGGTGTCCGGAGAGGCGGCTTGGACGAGGCCGGCTCCGTCGAGAAGTTCGTGGATCGTCATACGCACCTAGGGACGGAAGACGACTCGTACGCGTTTGCTGGCAACGGGGGTGCCGGGAGTGGGCTCCTGGACGCGGGCGATGCCGCGGCCGACGGCCTCCACTTTCCAGCCTTCGTTGGCGGATTTGGCGAGGACGGCGCGCATGGTGAGGCC
>CANIVU010000124.1 GCA_947470805.1 Acidobacteriota bacterium
CGGGCGCTTTGGAGGCTGGGGCGGCCGTGCGGAGCGTGGAATCGGTAGAAGCCGGGGCGGAGTCCTGAAAGGCGATCTGGACGCCGGGGACGGCCGCGCGGAAGTCTTCGATGCCGTTGCGCGTGACGCGGGTGTAGCGAAGATCGAGTGTAGAGAGGTTCTTGAGCGTCTTCAGTTTCGCCAGACCGGCGTTGGTGATCTGGGAGCGGTAGAGGTTGAGTTCGGTCAACTGTGTCATGCGCGCGAGGGTGTCCATGGACTCGTCGGAGAGTTGGGCGCCGAGCAGGTTCAACGTGCGGAGATTGGTGAGGTTGCGGAGTTGATCCACGCCGCGGTCGGTGATCTTGAGGCCGTAGAGGTCGAGCGATTCGAGTGTCTTCAACTGGGCCAGGTGGCGGAGGCCTTCGTCGGTGACGAAGGTATCGCGTAGCCCAAGAGTGCGGAGTTTCGCCATGCCGGTGACGGAGGCGAGTCCGGCATCGGTGACGGGCGTATAGCCGAGGTCGAGCTTTTCGGCATTGACGAAGGGCGCGAGGCCCTCGCCCTTGACGCGGGTCATGGTGAAGCGCAGTTCGCGGAGTTGCGTCAGGTTAGCGAACTGCTTCAGGCCTTTGTCGCTGACGTTGACGTTGGTGAGGAAATGGAGCGAAAAGCCGAGTTTATCGAGTTTCGTGAGTGTCGCCAGCGCCTTTAGCTCATCGTTGGCGTCGAGCGTGGAGCCAGCTCCGGGATTGAAGATGGTGCCAGGGAGCAGCAATTCGCGTAGTTCGGTGCAGGGGCTGAGTTTGCCGAGGTCGCGGTGATCGACGATGGTGCCGACGAGATCGACGGCTTCCAAACGGAAATTGCCTTTCGGAAGTTGGCTGGGATCGCTGATCCAGGAAGCCGCATTGAGCAACCGCACGCGGCCACCGAACTGGAGAGCCCATTCGGCGGTGGGGAGGTCCGTTTGCGCCAATAGCGGCAGGGCGAGAAGAAATAGCAGGATTCTCACAACTGCCTAGCGTATCGCAGCTACTGCTTTTGCTGTTTTTCGAGCGTGTAGAGGTAGTACTGCTCGCGTTCGCTGACGTACTCGCGATAGCCGGTTGGATCGATGAACGGGTTTGCCGCGCCGGGCTTCAGTTTCTTAAACTTTTGGGCCATATCGTAGTATTCGCCGTGCGCTCCGAGGAAGAGGTCGCACTGCAATGCCTTGAGCACGCGGAAGGTGCGGGCGTAGTCGGCGGCCATTTCCGGGTAGGTCTTGTTGTTGACCAGTTCGAAGCCGGGGTTGACGTTGGGACTGCCGATGATGACGGCGTTCAGCTTCTTGCCCTGGTCGGTGGTTTCCATGGTCCAGGTGGTGTTGCCGCGGGTGTGGCCGGGCGTTAGGTGGGCGCGGAGTTTCGAGCCGCCGATTTCGACAGTTTGCCCGTCCTTCAATACCTTGTCCACCTTCACAGGCTTCCATGTGTCGGTGTATTTGTACTGACCTTGACCGCCGGAGGCGACCACTTTGTCGTCTCCCTCCATGACGTACACTTTCGCGCCGGTGAGTTCCTTCAATAAGGCCGTGCCGGCGACGTGGTCATTGTGGGCATGGTTGGTCAGGATAATCTTCACATCGGTGAATTTGAAGCCGAGCTTTTCGACGCTGGCGCGGATGAGCGAGACGGTGCGGTCGAAGCTGGCATTGATGAGCATGTGGCCCTTCGGAGAAGTGATCAGGTAGCTCGACAAGCCAGCCGAACCGACGTAGTAGAGGTTGTCGGCGATGCGGTGCGGCGGGAACGGTTCGTCCCAGTTGTTCTGCGCAAGCAGCGGCAGTGCGAGGAGGGGAAGCAGGCGAAGGAGCATTGTTGAAATTATAGACGTGCGAGGATGCCTGCCAGTTTTGCGGCGGCAGCGGAAAACGGGTTGTTTTGTGCGAACGAGCGGGCGGCGCGGCCTTTTGCGGGAAGATCTTCGGCGGCGAGTTGTTGCAGGCTCGGCAGGAATGTCTCTTTAGTGGCAACGGCGCCAAAATCCGGCTGCATAACGGCGCGGGCACCGGCGTGGTCGAGCGTGATGGCGGGCAGGCCGTATTGGAAGGCTTCCATCAGCGTGAGCCCGTAGGATTCGTGGCTCGATGGGAAGACGTAGAGATCGGCCGCGGAGAAGTAATTTTGCTTCTGCTCGCCGTGGACGTGGCCTGGGAACACGACCTTGCAGTTCTTCAGTTGCGCGGCTTTCGCGCGCAACATAGCTTCGTGTTTCTGGCCGTGCATGTAGGCGGCGCCGCCGCAGATGATTGCGTAAATGCGGGGGCAGTTGGGCTGGCGCTCCCAGGCGGCAAGAGAATCGATCAGCAGTTGCTGGTTCTTCTCTGGGGATAGACGGCTAAGTGTAAGGAACACGAGCGCGTCGGACGGGATGCCGAGTGATGCGCGGGCCTGTTGCTTGTCGACTGGCGTAAGTGCCGGCGGCGCGCCCCAAGGCAGGACGTGGATTTTCGCCGGATTGGTTTCCGGATAGCAGCGCAGGATGATTTCCTTCATCGCCGGCGATGGGACGATGTGCGCCGCTGAATACCGTACGCAGTCGGACTGCTTCTGGAAGATGAGTTTCAGAATGTCCGGATAGAGGGCGCCAATCCGCCGGTGAATCGCAACGAGCGTTTCGGGCGCGACCAGTTCGCGGCAGTAAATGGAGGCGATGTATGCGACCACGTCGACATGCCAGACGGTGGCGATTTTGTAGCTCTGCAGCGCCTTGAAATCCGGGCCCTCAGCGATGTCGTTGACCAGGACGACGGTGCCGGCCGGATCCTGCCGTTGGATCGCCGCCGTGGATGCGGCTTCAAATTGGCGGGAAAAGCGCGCGTAGGAGCCGGTGTCAAAGCCGATGATGTCATGCCCGCTCACCGATTCGGGCGTGAAGAGTTCCAATGGAAACGGCTGCGTCTTTGCCCATTCGGCCGCTAGCATGTCGCACACGGCAGCCCCGCCGCCCAGCGGGGCATGCTCGCGCGCGAAGCCGCCATGGGCGGCGGTGTACAGAACCTTCACCGGACGAATTGATCGACGAAGGATTCGCCGAGGCCGACCTCGATGTAATGTTTGCGGCACATGTCGATCTTCGTGAAAACGTCCTCGAAGCCGGTGTTGCGGCCCTCGGCATCGACATAGTACATGCAGCCGGAGATGTTGAAAAACGTGATCATCTCGTCGGCGGAGTCCACCGTGAGCGTGTGCGTTTCGCCCGGCGGTTCGAACACATAGTCGCCGGCATTGGCAACCCAGTCATGTTCCAAATAGCGCCAGGATCCTTTGATGACGTAGCCATGCACGGGGGCCGGGTGGCGATGACGGCTCAGCACGCCGGCCTTGCGCACGCGCAGCAGGTTGCACCATTGCCCCTGCAGCGTGTTCAACATGAGCGGGCGAAACCAGACGTTGGGCGCCTGCGGAACCCAGATGCGCTCGTCATCGGGGACGGCGGTGGTAACGATCTGCGCGGGCGAGAGAGGGTGAGTTGTTTCTGACATAGAGTTCACACGGCCAAGTAGCCGCCATCGATCGGGAGGATAGCTCCATTGATGAACGACGCGGCTTCGGAACACAAGAATAGCACCGGGGGCGCGACCTCTTCGGGCAGGCCCCAGCGCTTCATCGGGCAGCGATCGAGGATCGGCGCGGAGCGGACCGGGTCCTCGTGCAGAGCTTGCGTAAGCGGCGTCGCAATCCAGCCCGGCGCGACAGCGTTGACGCGAATCCCATCGGCCGCCCAGGCGACGGCGAGCGACTTGGTGAGCTGGCCGATCGCGCCCTTCGACGCTGTATAGGCTGGCACGCGCGGCCCGCCGAAATACGTCCACATGGAGGCGATGTTGACGATGGCGCCTTTCGACGCTGCCAGTTTCGGACGCGCCGCGGTGCAGAGTCGCATGGCGCCGGTTAAATTTACGTCAAGCACTTGCTGGAAGACATCAATGGAGTATTCGTCGTCGCGACGGACAATGCCGGCGGCGGTGACGAGAAAATCGATTGCCGGAATCGAAGCGACCAGCGCCCGGCAGGCATCGGTATCAGTGACGTCGAGCGTGCCGAAGTGTATGTTGGGTTCATCGACTGGGATGGTGCCCAGGCCTACAGCGTGCACGGTTGCGCCGGCAGCGGCAAAGGCGCGGGCGATGGCCAGCCCGATCCCGGACGTGCCTCCGGAGACGAGGGCGGTTCGACCAGTAAATGAGAACATGCAATAACAGGGTAGAACGGGAGTCATGGACGACAAAATTTCGCAGATCAGAAGAAGCTATCTCAACGGGGAACTGGATGAGGCGAACGTCGGCACCGATCCCATTTCGATGTTCGGCGAATGGATGAACGCCGCCATTGAATCGGGGATCGATGAGCCCAATGGAATGGCGTTTGCCACGGCCGCCGCGGATGGCATGCCGTCTGTCCGGATTGTTCTGCTGCGGGGATTCGACGAACGGGGATTCGTCTTCTTCACCAACTATGAATCGGCGAAGGGACAGGATCTGCTGGCCAATCCGCGTGCGGCGGCTACCTTCTGGTGGCAACCGTTGGAGCGACAGGTGCGGATTAGCGGCAAGGTGGAAAAGATCGCGCGGGAAGACAGCGATGCCTACTTCCACTCGCGCCCGCGCGGGCACCAGTTAGGGGCGTGGGCGTCTCCGCAAAGCCGCGCTGTGAAGGGCAGAGAAGAGTTGCAGGCGCGGGCTGAGGAGGTGGAAACGCTATTCCCCGGCGATGTGCCGTTGCCCGATTTCTGGGGCGGCTACCGTCTGGCTCCGGAGCGCGTTGAGTTTTGGCAGGGGCGCGAGAATCGGCTGCACGACCGGTTTGTTTTCGAGAAAAAGCACGGTGCCTGGACGGTGACTCGTCTGGCCCCATAAAGTAGTGGGCATGGCGATTTCACGACGGCAGTTCCTGGCGACTGCAAGCGTTGCTTTGTCCGCACAGACGCGTAAGAAGCTCAATTTCATCTTCGTTTTAGCCGATGATCTCGGCTGGGCAGACCTCCCTGTAAACGGCGGAGACTTCCATGAAACGCCTGAGATCGATGCTTTCGCGAGGACGGCCATGCGCTTCTCGCAGGCCTATGCGGCGGCGCCAATCTGCTCCCCAACCCGGGCCTCGATTCTCACCGGTAAGTGTCCTGCGCGCCTCGGAATCACCATTTGGCATGAAGGTGCGCTCCAGAAAGTAACGAACAAACCGCTCTTTCCGGCGAAGTCCGAAGATCATCTGCCACACGCCGAAGTGACGCTCGCGGAGAAGTTCCACGATGCCGGCTACCGCACGTTGCACGTGGGCAAATGGCACCTCGGCACAACCGAACATGCGCCGGAGACACAGGGGTTCGATACCAATATCGGCGGCACCCACTGGGGCGCGCCCAAGACGTTTTTCTATCCGTACAAGGGCATGCAGGCCAATGGCGAGTTCCGCTTCATCCCCGGTCTCGGACTGGGAAAGCCCGGCGACTATCTGACCGACAAGTTCACTGACGCCGCGATACAAAGCATCGATGCCTGCGGCGGCGAGCCGTTCTTCCTGAATCTCTGGTATCACAACCCGCACACCCCAATCGAAGCCAAACCCGAGTACGCGGCCTACTTCGAGAAGAAGCGGAAGCCCGAGTTCAATCACCAGAACGCCAAATACGCCGGAATGATCCGCAGCCTCAGTGAGAACTTCGGCCGTCTCCTGCAGCACTTGGACAAGCGCGGCATTGCCGATAACACCGTCGTCGTCTTCTTCTCCGATAACGGCGGTTACACCGAAAAGAACGGCGGCCAGACGGTTACGACGAACGCCCCACTCCGCTCCGGCAAAGGGTCACTTTACGAAGGCGGCATTCGCGTTCCGTTCCTGATCCGCTGGCCCGGCGTGACGAAACCCGGAGCCGTTTGCGACACCCCGGTCATCAGCTGCGACTTCTTTTCAACCCTCCTCGAAATCGCTGGGTTGTCCGCTGAGTCGCACGACGGCGTGAGCATCGTGCCGCTCCTCCGCGACCCGCGCGCGACGTTCCCCGCCCGAGACTTCTTCTTCCACTACCCGCACTACTATCCCACCACCACGCCCGTCTCCATGGTGCGCAGCGGCGATTGGAAGCTGCTGGAGTACTACGAAGACGGGCATCTCGAACTCTACAACCTGAAAGCCGACCCCGGCGAAGCGCGCAATCTGGCGGCGGCTGAAACCACAAAGGCACGCGAGTTACACTCCAAACTCGATACCTGGCGCAAGTCTGTCGGCGCCCGGTTGCCGGTTAAGAACCCTTCGGTAGCGAAGCAATAAACGCGTCGGCTTCTTTGGTGGACGTCTCAATGTCGCGGATCAGAATCTGCACATCGGCGTCCATCTTCACCACGTTCGATTTCAATGACGTGATCGCCTCCGCGTTCAGGTTGTGCTTAATGAATAAAACCTGATCCTCAAACGCCTTCAAAACCGGCTTCGCCTTCCCTTCGACGACCTTCATCTTACGAATCAGATCAGAGTACCGCCGCCGCGTAGCCTTCAGCAAAACATTGCTTTTGCTTCGCAAATCGGCATTGTTCATGCCGGATAACTCTTTATCCCATTCGCTGAACATGTCGCCGGAAACCTGCTCAATTGACGCAATGCGGTCGCTGACCTTCTTCGTCTTGTCCGCCGCCTCGTCGTACTCTTTCTTCAACTTTTTGTAGACCTCTTCGGTCTGCCCGCCCTTGAATCCGGTCGCCGCCTGGAACGCCTCCATCGTGGACTTGAACTGTTCCTTGGCCTTGTCCTGGTCCTCCCGGCCCTTCTTAATCCGGTCCACCAAAATGTCACGCTTTTCGTTCCCGATCTTCTCCTGCGCCTTGTAGTAAAGCTGGGTGCAGCCGGACAGGCTGAGGATCAACAAAATGAACGAAAAACGGGCCATAGTCTCAATGATACTGGCTCAGCGTTTAGAGTTTCCCAGCTTTTCCGCATACACAAAATAAGCTCCCCGCTCACTGCCATCGCGCGAGATCAGCCACGTCTGCAACTCCGCCGGCCCGGCCGGTAAATCGACTTCGAAAATCGCCGCTCGCTCGCCCGGGTCAACCGCCATCGTCTTCTCCACAGCGCCAACCCGCACCCGCGCCTTCTCGATCCCGCGAATCGCCTTACCAGGCGTTTTCTCTCGATTATCGGCCGGCGGCGTATACGCGGCGCCCAGTGGCAGGTCCAACTCCCGCGGCCACCGGCGCAACTCCACGCGATACCTCCCCGCCCGCACCAATACCGCCCAGAACCCATTCGCGTCCGGCCCACGGAGAATCGACGCCTGATTCCACGTCCTCGTCGCCCCCTCACCGTGCCAGTCGTGCGCTGTCATCCGCACCGGGTTTTCGTGCGGATCGCCCAGGATAATCCGCGCATATTCGCCGGCTCGCTTCGACACCATGGTCCACCAAGTCTCATAGTCCCGCCGCAGGCGCGCCACAACATCCGGATGCTCCGCCGCCACGTCCTTCTTCTGGCCCGGATCCTTTCGCATATCGAACAGTTCCAACTTCTTCGGCTCACCCGCGCCGCCCAGCCCCGGGCTTACCAATCGCCACTCCTGCGTCATCACCGCCGCCTGCCGCCACGGCAACAGGTTCTCCTCCCGTTGCGAATCGACGATGATCGACCGCGCCGGCCCCGCCGCGCCCTTGAACAATGGCGCCAGCGACCGCCCATGCAACTCCTTCCCCTTCGCCCGCTTCACGCCCGTCATCTCCAGCAACGTCGGCAACACATCAATATGCGCCGTCAACGTATCGATCGGCCGATTCGCGCTGAACCCGCCCGCCGGCCAGTGCAGGAAGAACGGCACACGGTGGCCACCCTCATAAGCCGATCCCTTGTTCCCCCGCATTCCCGCATTGAAAACCTGTGCCCCGGAAGCCGTTCCGTTATCCGTCGTGAAAATGAAGATCGTGTTCGGCGCCAACCCAGCCGTCTGCAGATACTTGCGCAACCGCCCCAGATTCTCGTCAATGTTCTCGATCATCCCGAAGAAGCCCGACTCCTTCTGCCCCTTGTAGTGCGACTCGTTCTCCGCCGGCGCCCACATCGGCCCATGCGGCGCATTGGTCGGCAGGTAACAGAAGAACGGTCTCCGCAGCCGCGCGGATTCCGCAATGAACTTTTGCGCCGCGCCAAAGAACACGTCCGTGCAATACCCCGTGAACTTCTCCGCCTTGCCGTTATGCAGATACGTGTCGTCGAAGTAGTCGTTGCCGAAGTGGTCCGGCGTCTGCCAGATCCCGCCCCCGCCCAGAACCAAGACCTCGTCGAATCCACGGTCCTGGGGCCGGCACGGATAGTTGTCCCCCAAGTGCCACTTTCCGAAAATGCCGGTGCGATACCCGCCCGCCCGGAAGCAGTCGGCCATCGTCACTTCGTCGTGATGCAGGATGCTGCGGCCCTGGATCGTATGCCACGGTCCCACCAAATCCGAGTAGCGCCCGGTCATCAAGGCCGACCGCGTCGGCGCGCACGTCGGGCTGACGTGGTAATTCGTCAACTGGAGCGATTCATCGTGCAAAGCGTCCATGTTCGGCGTCTTCAATACCGGATTGCCGTGTCGCCCGATGTCCCCATACCCCTGGTCGTCGGTGATTACGAACACGATATTTGGCCGGGAAGCCGGCGCGGCCACCGCCGCCGCCGATGCAAAAAAATGACGCCGTGAGATACGCATGGACAACCAGCGTATCGAATCTACTTCGCTGCCAGCACGGCCTTCTTCGTCGCCTCCATCACTGTTTCCAACGACTCCTTCGGCAGGTCGCGCAACAAGGGCTTAATCACCCATCCCAACCCCGCCGGCACATCGCGCGTCAGGCTGACCGACCGTACCTCCATCCACAACCCCTGCGGTGTCTCCTCCAAGGTCCAATACGTCTGCAACCGCCACAGGAAACCATGGTCCTGCCCCGGGGGTAGCCGGCGTTCTTTCTTGGTACCCGCGTCGTCAATCTCAACAATCTCTATCGCGGTCGACCGGCTGAAATACCGGTTCGCCGCCACCGGCAACTGGTCGACGGCATACCGCGCCTCCAGATTGACCTCCATGACTTTCTTCTTCCGGATACGGTGATATCCGAAAACCCGTCCAGGCTCCCGCTTTTCAACGCGCCCTTCAAGAACCTCCGGGTAAATCGACCCGTGCCGAGCAAAGTCCTCCAGCACCGGAATGGCCTGTGCCTTCTTCGCACCCGGCACAAACGCCACGGCTGTCCAATCCTGCACCAGTCCCTTGTTGACCTCAGCCGCTTCGTTCCGGAAGACGCCAGCCGGCCGCCCCGCCAGCGATTCCGCGCCGCCGTTCCGTGCCACGATTTGCGTATCAACGGTTCGCAAATACTGGTCAAACGCGCTAACTGTCTTAGGTTCCAGCGTCGCCATAAACTGCGCCGCCACGAACACAAAACCTAAAAAAGGCATCCTTGCATGATAGACTCACCAATTCCCCATTTGGTTGCATGCCAGATTTTTCTATCTACAAGTGGCTCCTCAGTGCCATGTGTGCCTTCAGCATCGGAGTCGCTAAGACCGGCGTGCCAGGGTTCGGCATCCTGTCGGTGCCTCTGTTCGTTCTCATCGTGGGCGATGCCCGCTATTCCGCCGCCTGGGTGGTGCCGCTGCTGATCTGCGCCGATGCCTTCGCCGTTGTCTACTACCGCCGCCACGCCGCCGCTGGCGCACTGTTTTCTCTGCTGCCTTGGGTAATGCTCGGCATGGCCGGCGGCGCTGTGATGCTCGGGTACCCCGACACTCTCATCCGCCCCACGGTGGGCACCATCTCTCTCGTCATGTTGCTGCTCTACCTCTGGCGTCAGCGCAGCACCGCCCCCGTCCCACCCGCCGACTGGAAACACGCCGGGTTTTACGGTACCTCCGCCGGCTTCGCCACCATGGTCGCCAACGCCGCTGGGCCCATCATGAACATGTACCTGCTGAGCAAGAAACTCCCCCGCGAGGAGTTCGTCGCCACCGGCGCCTGGTTCTTCTTCATCGTCAATTTGAGCAAGGTTCCGGTCTACACCAAGCTCGGCCTCTTCTCCTCCCAGTCGCTCAGTTTCGATCTCGCCATGGCTCCCTTCGTCATCATCGGCGCTCTCACCGGCCGCAAACTCCTCGTCATCATGCCCGAGAAAGTATTCGTCAACAGCGTCGTCGCTCTGGCCTTCCTCGCCACACTCCTCCTCTTTCTGCCAAAGTAGGAAGTGTTCATGCGGTACCTTGCTCTCCTTACGCTTTTGTTCGGATCCCTGCTCACTGCCCAGCCGTATGCCCCCATCACGGCCAGCCAGCGAGCGAAATTCTTCACCGACGATACCTTTGGCGTCCGCAGTCTCCTCCTCGCCGACCCCGCCGTCTCCGCCTGGCGCACCTGGCGTGGCCGACCCGTCGAGTGGGATAAAAACTGGGAGGGGTTCGGCAAACGCTACGCCTCCCGTGTGACCATTAACGCCATCACCAACGGCACTGAAGTGAGCCTCGGCGCGATCTGGAAAGAGGATCCGCGCTACTTCCCCAAGACCGGCGGGACCGTGAAGGCCCGTCTGACCGAAGCCGCGCGCCAGTCCGTGCTCAGCCGCTATGCCGATGGCAACTATCACATCGGCGCTGCCAAAGCCGCCGGCATGGTCGCCGGCTCCTTCGGTCAAAAGCTGTTCATGCCCGCTAGCGTCACTTCGAACGGCGATTGCTCCATCCGCGCTGTTGGCTACGTTGGCGCCCGCTTCCTCAGCAATCTCTTCGAAGAGTTCCGGCCCGAAATCCGGAAACTCTTCCGCCGCAAGTAGCCCTACCCGATCGGCGCCGTCGGCTTCTCCGCGCCCGTTAATCCCTGGTCCGCCGTCGCCGGGTCGTACGCCGGATTCACCTTCGGCATCACCGCGCCAACGGATTTCCGCCACGCGTCCAACCGCGCCCGCATCTGCTTTGCCCGGTCACGATGCTTCTCCGCCAGGTTCAGCCGTTCGCCCGCGTCGCTCGCCAGGTGGAACAGTTCCACCCGGCCGTCTTCGTAAAACTCAATCAGCTTCCACTCCCCGTCGCGAATCGCCCCGCCCGGCGTGCCGCCCTGGTTGCTGTAGTGCGGATAATGCCAGAACAGCGCCGAATCACTCATCTTTCCGCCTCGCAGCACCGGAACCAGTGACCGGCCGTCGATCGTCTGCCGCGGCCGCGCCCCTGCAATCTCCACCACCGTCGCAAACAGATCCGGGGTAGTCACCGGCAGGGCCGAAGTGGTTCCCCCACGCGTAACCCCCGGCCAGCGGATCAACAGCGGCACCCGGATCCCGCCCTCGTACAAATGGCCTTTCCCATTCCTTGCCGGCGTATTGTCGGTGACCGGTTTGGGCGATTTCCCCTCGTACCGCAGCCCGCCATTATCCGAAGTGACAATCCACACCGTATCGTTATCCAACCCGGCGGCCTTCACTTTTTCCCGAAGTCTGCCGATAGACTGATCGAGTGTATCGACCATGGCGGCATACGTCGGATTGCCGTCCATTCCCAACGATGCCATCTTGCGGCGATACTTCTCAACCAGCGCATCCGGCGCCTGAATCGGAGTATGAACGGTATAGTGCGGCAGATAAACAAGGAACGGGCGGCCAGCGGCGTCGCCGATGAACTGTGCGGCTTCCTCGGTCAGCCGGTCTGTCAACAGGTCGGCCTTGGTGCCCCCCTTCAGATTCACCAGATTGAACGGCCCGAAGTAGCCGGGCGGCGAGCCGCGATGGTCTCCGCCGATATTGACGTCGAATCCCTGGTCGGTCGGGGAGAAACCCTCGCCGCCGAGGTGCCACTTTCCGATACTGGCGCTCCGGTAGCCGAGTGGCTTGAGCGTTTCTGGGAGAGTTGTTTCAGCGAGGGGGAGTTGCTGTTCAAAGGGTACGGTGAGGAGTTTGGACGTCGGCCACTGCTTCCGGCCGGGGATCCAATCGGTCAGGTGCAACCGGGCAGGGTAGCGGCCGGTCATCAACGACGCTCGTGTCGGCGAACACACCGGACAGGCTGCGTAGGCCTGCGTAAATTTGACGCTCTCCGCGGCTAGCGCGTCCAGGTGCGGCGTCTCGTGGTACGGGTGCCCGTAGCAGCCCCAGTCCCGCCATCCCAAATCGTCCACCAGGACGACGATAAAACTAGGTTTGCGCCGCGTTTGCGCGCAAACAGCTCCCGCCCCGAAGGCGGCGGAGAGAAATGTGCGGCGGGAAGAGCGAGTAAATTGTGTCATCGTACCGAAACTAGAGTAGCTTACGTTAAAGTTTGGGTACCCGCTTCGTCTTACACTGGTAGAAACCCTCCACTAAATACAAAAATCAGGGGGGAAATTAAGAAAAGTAGAATTCGACGAATTCGAGGACTCGGAATAAATGAAAAAAGCACTCCTGACGTTTGGCCTTTTGGCGGCGGCTTTCGCCTCCAACCTGGCCGCGGCACCCCTAACCATCAGCACCGGAACCGCAGCCCCGTGGCTGGTGAACGGCAATCCCGTTGTTCTCGAGAGCCCGATTGCCACTCCCTTCTGGATTAACAATTTCAGCGATGGCAAGTGGGTGGGCACCAACTCCTCTGACGGCAACCTCGCGGGTGGTCCCAACCCCGGCACCTACACCTTCACCATGAACATCGGTGCCTACTTCGGTGCCGCCGGCGTTCTCAGCTTGCAGTATGCTGCCGACAACAACGTTACATGGAGCATCAGCAACGGTTCGCTCGCTGGTTCCACCTCTTGCGTCACCGGGGATTGCTTCTCCAACGTTGCCGGCGCCCCCGCAGCCTGACCGGTTCCTTCGCTGCGAACTCCACCCTGACCGCCACGGTCGTCAACACCACCACGGTCCCCTCGCCGATGGGCTTGCTCGTTGTCGGCACCGCGGACACCCCCACTGGCGTTCCGGAACCCTCCACCTACGCAATGATGTTCATCGGTGGCGCGGCGATCTTCATGACTCGTCGCCGGAAGTAATCCACCCTAACCGAGAGAAAGACGGCGAAGCAGCCTTCGGGCTCTTCGCCGTTTTTGTTTGATTGGCTACCATTAAGGGAGAAGGGAATCCCCTCGGCGAATGACGGTTCGATCGACAGCAGCAATTCGTAGAATCACAGGCCGCGTCGCGGCGCCGTTCGGGCGAATCTGGCGGCGGTTCTTCCGTTCGTGGGTGCTGACAATCATCGGCCTCTTCCCATTTACCCGCACTGGCGTGGCCTTCCTGGGCCTCTTTGCCACCGCCATGTGGGTCTACGGCGTCCTCGTTCGGGACCTGGTTCTCCTCGTCGCCGGTCTCGGTGGCGCCCTGGTGCTCATCGCCCTCCTCCTGTGCACCCTGCTCACCGCCGCTATCGTCTTCAATCGCACCCGCAAGGCCACCACTCCCGGCGAACTCGATCTCGATACCGGCGTCCCCCAACCCACCGGCTACCGCCTGCGCCGCCCGAAGTGGATTCCATTCGCCGTAGTCGATTGGCAGTGGGTGAACGATGGAGGCGGCGAAACGGCCGCCCGCGTAGAACTGGAACGCGACGGCGCCGACGTGATCGAAATGGCTTCCCCGGCCCGCCGCTGCATCGTCCAGCGCATCGTCCGACGCTTTTCCATTCGCGACCTCTTCGGCCTCACCGAAATCTCCTGGCGCCATACCGAACAGGTGATGCTCCGCGTGCTCCCCTATCGCGGCATGCTCTCCCAAATGCCCCCGCCCTCCGGCATGGCCGAAGGCGACGACCTCTCTGATCCCTTCGCCGAACCCAAAGGCGACCGCGTCGAAATGCGCCAGTACGCCCCCGGCGACCCTCTCCGCATGGTTCTCTGGAAGGTGTACGCCCGCAGCGGCAAGATGATGGTGCGCACCCCGGAACGCAGCGTGGCCGAACGCAAGCGAGGGTGCGCGTACCTCGTCACCAGCCCCAACGACGACGCCACCGCCGCCGCCGCCCGCGTCGCCATCGACCGCGGCCTGCTGGGCGACGACTGGTGCTTCGCCGCCGATGGCGTTGAACGCGAAGCCAACGACGATCGCGACGCCGCCTACGAAATCATCGCCCGTAGCGGCGAGGCGAAATTGGAAGATCGCGCCGCCCGCCTGGCCACTTTCCTCACCCAGCGCGAAGCGGAAGGCTTCCAATTCTGCCTCCTCTTCGTCCCGCCAGACCAGGCCGCCTGGGACGCCGTCGCCGCCCAATCGGCCGCCACCCACACCATGCGCGTCCAGGTGCTCACCGCCGCCGGTGAAATAATCCCTGACGAGATCCCCGCCGCCGGCGTCAAAGAGTACATAAGCCGCTGGTTGTTGAAACCCAGTCACCACGATGGCGTCTCACTAGCAGCGATCCGCGCCCGTGCCGCGGCTGTGAAAGGATTGGCCAACGAATTGATTGCTGTCGAACGATCATCCGGCCGCGCCATGAGCGATATGCTTGGGTATAAGGGATAACGGCGTGGGGAAAGAAAGATCGATCTGGTGGAAGGTCCCCGGCATTCTCATATGGATGGCGGCGGCCGGCCTTGCCGCGGTCAACTTCACCTCCAGCGCCGGCCTGCTCGCCGTTCTGGTCGGCGTCCTCGGCGCGTTCTTCCTTGCCGATCAACTCGGCCGTCTGCCCATCCGCCTTGCCCGCCTCTGGCTCATCGCCCTCGCCAGCCTCGGCGGCCTCACGCTGTTGAGCACCCTTCTTCGCGCCAATGACAGCGCCTCCCGCCTCCTCTCCAGCCCCGTCGTCTACAGCATCACCGAATCGGCCGTCTGGCTGGCGATCCCGCTCGCACTTCTGACCCCGCTGCTGCTATCAGCCACCCGCTATTCACTTTTCCTGTCCATAGAAGCGGCGCTCTTGGTCGGCATCTTCGCCAGCGTCTTCGCCGCCCACCGCGAAGGCTCGCTCCATCGCCCGTACTTCATCACCGATTGGCTGCTCGAACGGAACTACGACCCCATGCCGTTCTTCCTCGCCGCCGGCGCCGCCCTCGGCGTGATGCTCATCATCTGGCTCCTCAGCCGCCGCTCCGCTAAGCAGACCCTCCTCGACCCCCTCATCCTCATGGCCATGATCGTGGCCCTCTTCCTCTTCCTACCCGACGGCAAGATCCGCCAGTTGAACGCCTGGGCCGCCGCCGGCAATGGCGACGACAAAAAGAAGGCGGAGCAGCAAAAGGGCGGCGGCGGTGGCGGCAAAGGCGGCCAGAAGAAACAGGAGCAGCAACAGGACAAAGGCCAAAATCAGGATCCAGACCCCTCCAACGGCTCCGGCGGCAAGAGCTTCCCCGTCGCCGTCGTCAACCTGCACGACGACTACAACCCGCCCTACGGCATGTTCTACTTCCGCCAGGACGCCCTCTCCACCTGGAACGGAAAGCGCCTTGTCCGCGACGCCAGCTTGAAGCTCGATACCGACATCGGCGTCCCCTTTCCTGCCGAAATGATCGAAGTGCCCATGCGCGACCGCGCCGACACCGAACGCCAACCCAACGGCAAGCGCCTCGCCCATCGCATGAAGACCACCGTGGCCCTCATGACGCCGCACTCCAAGCCCTTCGCCCTGATCGACGCGGCCAAGTACGAACCCGCCCCCAACCCCGATCCCAAACGCTTCGAACGCGCCTACAAAACCGAATCTATCGTCCTCGATACCGATTTCGGCGATCTGCTCCAGCGCAGCGTCGGCAGCGAAAAATGGTCCCAGGAAGTCTGGCAGCACTACACCCAGTTCCCCGACGATCCCCGCTATCGCAAAATCGCCGAGGAGGCCCGCAACCTCCTGCCGCCCCACATGCGCGGCATGGTCCTCGCCCAGGCGCTCGCCATCAAATTCTGGCTCGATAAAAACACGACCTACGATCTCGGCGTCGCCCGTCCCAACGACGAGTCCGACCCCGTCGCCGGCTTCCTCTTCGGCGACCGCAAAGGATACTGCGTCCACCTCGCCCACTCGGCTGCCTACCTGTTCCGCTCCATCGGCCTGCCCTCGCGCGTTAGCGTCGGCTATGCGGTCGATGCGCGTCAGCGCGGCAGCGGTTCAGCCGTCTTAATCCGCAACGGCGACGCCCACGCCTGGCCCGAAATCTACGTCAAGGGTCTCGGCTGGGTCGTCCTCGACATCACGCCGGAAAAGGTCGCCACCCCGCCGCAGCAGGATAAAGCGGATCCCGAACTCCAGCGAATGTTGGGCGAGATGGCCCGTCAAACGCCCGGCTCGCCGAAGGAAGAAAACCCGCCCGCCGGCGATGGGGACGTCCGCAAAGCGTTCCTCGAAACCCTCCAAGCCATGGGCAAAATGCTGCTGCCCTTGGCGGCGATGACGCTCCTGGCGCTCTATCTGATGAAGCTTTGGCGCCGTGTCGAACCGCGCTTCTGCCCCGAAGAACGGCTCCCCGTCTCGGCCTATCGCGCCACGCTCGACGCGCTCGCCGACATCGGCTTCCAACGCAAATACGGCGCCTCCCGCGAACACTTCGCCGAACTGGTCGCCTCGCGCGCCCCCGAATTTCAAGAACTTACTCAACTGCACCTGAAGAACTCCCTCGGTGCCGGTGCCGCCCCCCGCTCGCGTGCCGCTTGGCTCGAACTCACCCGAACCGTCTCCCGTAAAGCCGCCGCCGGTGTCCCCTGGTGGCGCCGCGCCGCTGGCGCGCTCCATCCCTTCTCCTGGTGGAAGGTCAGCTAGCGCGAAATCGAAAGGTATTCCATGGAAAGCTACTCGCAATCGCCGGAACCCGCCCAGGCCACTCATCCGCTGGCCTCGCCGTATGAAACGGCCCAAATCCTCCGCCGCCGCCTCCGCGCCGCCGTCAAGGGCCGCGACGAGGTTATCGATCTCATCATCACCGCCCTCTTCGCCGACGGCCACGTCCTGCTCGAAGACTACCCTGGCTCCGGCAAAACCACCCTCGCCAAAGCGCTCGGCGAATCCGTCACCGACGCCGAAGGCCAGCACATCGCCCCCTTCCGCCGGGTCCAGTTTACGCCCGATCTCCTCCCCAGCGACGTCAGCGGCGTGTCGATCTTCGACGTCTCCACCAGCCGTTTCGAATTCCGCCCCGGCCCCATCTTCGCTCACGTCCTGCTGGCCGACGAAATCAATCGCACGTCCCCCAAGGTCCAATCCGCCATGCTCGAAGCCATGGCCGAAAAGCAGGTGACGGTAGACAACCACACCTACCCGCTCGACGATTTCTTCTTCGTCATCGCCACCCAAAACCCGCGCGACCTCGCCGGAACCTACCCGCTCCCCGTCGCCCAGCTCGATCGGTTCCTGTTCAAAATCAACATGGACTACATCGCCCGCGAAGCCGAAATCGACGTGCTCGCCACGCGTAAAGTCCGCCGCTCCGCCCCGGCCGAGCGTCTCGTTACTCGCGATGAAGTCGTCGCCGCCCGCCAGGCCATGGAGGATCACGTCACCGTCGATCCCCGCGTCCACACCTGCCTGGTCGACGCGGCCCGCAACCTCCGCGCCCACAAAAAAGTGCTGCAAGGTCTCAGCACCCGCAGCCTCGTCCTGATGATCCCCGCCCTCCAGGCCGTCGCCCTGCTCAATGGCCGCGACTACGTCTCCTCCCAGGACATCGAGTATCTCGCGCCCTTCGTCTTCAGCCACCGCCTCGTCGTCGCCCCCGGCGCCGGCGACACGAAAACGGTGGTGCTCGAATGCCTCAAAGGGCCGCTCGAAATCCTCACTCGGTCCACGATGGCCGCCGTTGCCCCCATGCCCCAGCCGCCGCAGACGCCGCCCGCCCTGCCCCCGCAACCCCAGCAAGGAAACGGACAAGCCTGGTAATGCGCCGCCTCGCCGCCATCTGGTTCACGCTCGTGCTCGTACTCTGCGCGCAACAGCAGCCGCAGCAGTCCCAGCCCGATCTCGCCACCGTGCGCCAGTGGATCGATAGCGGCAAGTTCATCCGCGTCCGCGAGATGGGCGAAGCCCTGCTCCGCCAGAACAAAAACAACCCGCTCGGCAATTACCTGCTCGGCGTCTCCATGCAACGCGGCGAAGGCAATCTGCCGCTCGCCCGCTACTACCTCGGCCGCGCCCGCACACTCGTCGAACAGTCCGCCTCCACCAGTGAGCAAACCGCCGACCTCCACGCGCACATTCTCTTCGAAATGCTCCTCGTTGCCGGCCTTACCGAAAAGCATGAAGAGCAGATCCGTCTCGTCAACGAGTACGGCCGCCTCTTTGGCGTCGACATGGGCGAGCGCAGCGGTTGGTCGCTCATGAAGCTCGGCCGCCACCAGGAAGCCCGCCAGCTCATGCAGAAGTACCTCAAGTCGAAGGACCCCGATACCCGACGCGGCGCCCTGAACACCTTGGGCTCCATCGAAATGTCGCTCGGCAACTACGAAGAAGCCTTCCGCTGGTTCAGCATCCTGAAAAACGAGCTCACCGAACGCGACGCCGTCAACATCGCCACCCTTGTCCGCAACCGCGCCGAAGTTGCCAACGTGCTGCTTCAATTCGACGTCGCCGAAAGCGATACTCTCCTCGCCACAAAATACTTCCACCCGTCCAGCTACTCCAATCCCTGGATGAGCCTCTCGCTGCTCTACGTCACCGAAGGCCGCCTCGCCGAAGCCGTATCGGCCATCAGTAGCATGCACGCCTGGGACCGCCGTTCCGATCCCACTCTCGAACAGCAGCGCTGGAACGACGGCCAACAAGCCACGGCAATTGTCCTCCTCGCCACCGGCTATCCCGACGCGGCCCTGCAAATCGTGCGCAAGATCCGCAGCAAACCCGATCGCCGCGGCACCACCTCCGGCACCGTCGAACAGGCGGAGATCGGCCTGCTCTACCTATGGCGCGAAACGCTCCGCATGCAGCGCGAAGCCCTCCGCGAACAGATGATCTCGGAAACCTGGCCCGAGTGGTTCCAGTCCGGCTGGGAGCGCATGAAGGTGGAGCGTGAACTCTGGGCCGCCAATAGCCGCTTGAATGCCCTGCTCGTGCCCGAACAACGCCTCCCGTGGATCCTCCGCCCCTACGCCCCCGATTCGCCCATCACCGAATGGATGCGCCCAGGGCTCTACGGCGCCGTCGGCGGCGGCCTCGTCCGCGCCGAACTGGAAAAACTGATCGGCCGCACCGGCAAACTCGCCGACCGCGAACGGTCTTACCTCCAAGCCGCCATGGGTGAGTCGCTCATCATGTCCGGCGAATGGGCCAAGGGCCTCGCCGCCCTCACCGCCGCCAAGGAAAAACTGCCCCAGGAAGAGGTCCTCCTCCGCGCCCGCATGGAGGCGCTCGCCGCCCATGCGCTCGAACGCAACGGCGAGCTCGACCGCGCCGCCGTCGCCTGGCGCAACGCCATGGAGCGCAACGCCGGTCTCATTCGCCTGCTCGATCTATCGATCCCCGTGACGCTTTCCAGCGACAACTCCCCCGGCGCCAACGAAGCCGTCAGCTGGCTCGAGAAGTCCCCACGCTTCCACCGCGGCCGCGGCTTCTCCCTCGCCGTTTCCACCACCGGCCGCCGCATGTACGCTCAACTCCGTGGCCGTGACGGCGCCGTCCTCGCCCAGGCCAGCACGCTCGTCTTGCCCGACATCAAGGACACCGCCCGCATGCTCTGCAAAGAAGTGCACCGCAAAGCCTTCGCCACGAAGATCGATCTCTCGCAGATGGATATCAACTCGCTCGACGGCTCGGTCACCTCCGGCGATTCCAGCCAGATCGGTCTCAAGGACCTCTTCGGCGTCAAATAAGCTGTCAGTCCCGCTTCGCGTTGGTGAAGATCGCGCCCGTCGTATCGGCGCCTTTGAAGTTGGCCCCCCGCAAGTCGGCCCCGGTGAAATCGGCATTACGCAGGTCGGCGTTGGCGAAAGTGGCTTCCTGGCAGTCGCTGCCCTTGAAGCTGGCCCCGGTCAGCACGCAGCGGCTGAAGATCGTATGCGTGCAGGTGGCGCCGTCAAACACCGCGCCGGTCATGTCCGCCCCGCCCGCGCCCGGGTCCATCATATGACTCGGTTTGCTGCGCTGGTGCCGCCCGTACATGCCGTGAAAACTCACCCAGGATAAATCGGTGTTGCGGAAACTGGCGTGCCGGTAGGTTGCCGTGTCCAGCCATCGGGCGTGCCGTAGCTTCGCCCCGTGGAAGATGGCGTGCGAAAAATTGGGGTCATCCAAACCCGCCATCTCGAAGTCCGCATCGCTGAAGTCGGCAAACTGTAGGTTGGCGTTCCGGAACATCGTCTCGTACAGTTTCGTTCCCCGGAAGTTGGCATAGGGCAGGAACGCCTTGGCAAACTCTCTTCCGGTCAAATCCTGCTTCTCAAAGTTCCCCGGAGAGCGCTTGGCGACCGCCGTACGCAAGCCCATGGCGTCGTTGCGGTACAAGTCGAGCGCCTTGGAAATCAGCGCCGCCGCGATCCCCAGGCCGATTACGGAAAAAATAACAGTACGCATAGATTTTCCCCTCAGCGCCAGTCCGCCGCGCCCAACATATAAGCCACCGGCGCCAATAACAGGCCATTTACCGCAACTCCCATCCACGACAACCACCCCAACCGCTCCCCGCGCACCAGGGAGATGATCGCGGCCAATTCCCCGGCCACCGCCGCCAGCGTAAGCAACATCGCTACGGCAAAAAACGGCCCCAACGCCTCACCCATATTGGTGGGGCTCTTTGCCGCACGGGTCAAATAATACCCAAATGTACCCGCTACCACCGGGAGCGCCATCGACAGGACGTTGTAAATGGGAGTCTTCACAACCTTTCAGGCGCATCGCAAGGCCCGGGATTATCATCCCCTCAAGAAAGGGGGTCAGCCACTCGGTTCCTGTGATTCGCGTGCCCGTACTTCGGTTTTCTTCCACGCCGCCAAAACGAAACGGGGCAGCCCGAAGGCTGCCCCGTTATCAAAGTCGAAAGTACCGAAACTAGTCTTTGATGTCGATGATCTTGGCGATCACCAGCGTGTCGCCCTTCAGTTCGCCGGTAACCTGGACCTTACCCTTCAAATGGGCCTTGGCCATCTCCGCGTTGCTGACCTTGTAGACGTTCTGATCTTTCTCCGTCACAAACACCGGCGCCGCTCCGCCCTTGATGCAGCGGTCCGCGCAGTCCCGCGACGCCTGGCTCGACGAGGCGTTCCCAGCGCCACACGACGCGTCACTGATCCAGCCCTTGAATTCGGCGGCGGGGGCCAGTCCGGCCATCGCCAGCACTGCAAACCCGGTAAAGAGAACCTGTTTCATCTCGATAAGCTCCTATGCAGCTATTGTGCCACGTCCACTTGGATGCAGGCAGAAGCCATCGGTTACACATTTCCCGGCACGCACTCGGAAAAATCCTCTAAAAACAGAATCGGTCCGCGCCGATATGTGGGTGTGGGGGAAATCTCCACGGGAGCGTCATGGGCATCTCACCACTCACATTCAGCGGCGTCAGTTCCTACTCGGCGGATCTGCAGAAGATTTTGGACCGCACCGTGGCCATCGCCTCGCAGCCAATCTCGCAACTGCAGTCCGAACAAACGAAGATCGTCCAGCAGAAGGCCATCGCCACCAGTCTGCAAACCTCGTCCTCCAATTTGGCCAGTGCACTTTCCGCGCTAGGCGATCTCGGTGGCAGTAAGGCGCTAGGCGGGTCGTCCTCCAACTCGGCAAAGGTCAGCATCGGTTCGGTCACCGCCACTAGCCCGGCTTCGTACTCCATTACCGAAATCACCTCCGTTGCTCGTGCCGCGTCTGCCACGTCGTCTGGATTTGCCGATGGCGGCACCACACCGGCTTCCACAACCGGAACGGTAAAGTTCAGCTTCAACGGCACCGATCACACGATCACCCTTGGTTCTGGCGAAAACACGCTGACCGGCCTGCGCAACAAAATCAACGCTCTCGGGGCCGGAGTGAACGCATCCATCCTCACGACAGGAACCGGGGCTACGCCATACTACCTGTCGATTACCTCCAACACCACGGGAGAAAAGCCAATCGCTCTGGTGGACGACCCGGGAGGCGCTGCCACCAGTCTGCTTGCGTCCACCGATGCCGGTGCAAATGCCAATTTCAAGGTCAACGGCGTCGCGGTTTCGAAGTCCTCGAATCTGGTGAACGATGTCGTCGGTGGTGTGACGTTCTCCATTCTTGGTACGACGTCGGGTTCTGAAAGCGTCACCCTCTCGCTTGCTACCAATCGCTCCACACTCTCCAGCAAACTGCAGTCATTCGCCTCGGCTTACAACGCCCTGCTTGCCGAAACGGATAATCAGATCGGCGAGTCCGCCGGCCTGCTTACAGGAGACTTCCTTGTCCGCGAAGCCAAGGATGCCCTCCGCGCCGTCAGCGGCTATCAAGGCACAGGCAAAATCAAGTCGCTGGCCCAACTGGGACTGAGCTTCGGCAGTGATGGCAAAGCAACGGTCGACACCACAACACTCGATGGCCTGTCGGACTCGCAAATTCAGGACGCGTTCACTTTTCTTGGGTCGAGTACGACTGGATTCGGTGGATTGAAATCTCGACTGACTCAACTC
>CANIVU010000125.1 GCA_947470805.1 Acidobacteriota bacterium
ATCTCGTTCACCCGGAACGGTTCGTTAAGCATCCACCCAAATCCCCGCTTGCCCCAGCGCACGCCTGGATCAACAAACCAACAACAACAAACGACGATACTCAGTAAACTCCTTGACCGACTGTCTCAAAGTCGTTGACACGCGCCGGTAGTGAAGGGCGAGGATGAAGCTGTATCTGAATGACGGACTACTTTAGTTACCTGTTCGTGCTGGCCCTGCTATATCTTTGTGAGTGTTTTCAGAAGACAGGGCCGGCCGCTCTTTGTTTCCGTGGTCCGCTGCGGGTTAAGGCGAATCTTTATCCAGGCAATGGAACCTGGGGCTGGGTGGTCGCCAATCCCCTCCGTCCTGGGCAGTCGATTGTTACAGTGAATCCATTGCCATGGTGTGTCACGTCCTCGGGAATTGTGACGAACCCTCGATACGCCGGTGGAACAATTGAGGAAAGTCGCTGGGCGGATGCGCGGCTTGCGCAACGGGAGGGCCAGTCCCTGGCGGCGAACGGAGTGCGCTGGCAGTTTTCGAGTGTGTTGGAGGCCGCGAGGGTTGGGGCCGTAATGCGAGACGGAAAGCCGGAGCCAGTTCTGGGGAAGTTGTTTGATGTGGGCGTGGCGCACGCGCGGCTTGTCGTGTTTTCAAAATGGGCGAAGCGATTTGCGCGGGTTAGAGCGGCGATGTTGTTACTCGTAATTATTGTGTGGCCATTGTCGTTACCGTTGATTGGATTTTCGTGGTCACTGGCGGTTGTAGTGCCGGGACTCTATGCGTGCGGTTTTGTCTGCTGCGGTCTGTTTCGGCGGGCACATCGGGAACTATTTCCGGGGTGCGAAGACGACCTGCTGTTGCAAAGCGTGAAGCTGGCGATGTATCCAGTTGCGGGATTGCGCGCCGCGGATTATCTGGCCGTGGATCTGCTTAGCGGGTCCGATCGAAGCGTAGCTGCGGTTTGCCTGTCGGAACCAGGAGCGCTTCGAGGGCTGATGGAGGAATTGTATCGAGAGGCGCTTTCGCCGCCAACAGGAGGGCTAGACGTAGCGGAGTCCGATCTGTTGAAAGCCGCACACGCTACATTGGCGTTGCGAATACGCGGTTTGGCCGAGGCCAATGGAATTGCGTTGCCCTCGAGATTGGAGCCTCCGGCGGTGAGTTCCCGACAGCACAAATCGTGGTGCCCATTGTGCTTGACTCAGTATCGGTTATTGGCCGGAGTATGCGACAGTTGCCGGGGCGTTGTGTTGCGACCGTTCGAGGCGGAGGTGACGGATGGGAAGTTTTAGCGTTCTGTTTGTGGTGGTGCTTTTTGGCGTTGGCGGGTTTTTTCTAGTTAGTGCGATATGGGACGCGGTGACTAAGAAGAATGCGGTGGGCTCCGAGTCGGCTGAACCTGACGAGTTGTATGCGCGGGCACTTGGCGTGCGGGCAGATGCGGGTGTGGCTGAGTTGGAACATGCTCTTGAGCGGGCGATTCTCCAGTACGGACCGGAACACGTGGCTCACATGCGGCCGGAGGACCAACAGTTGTCAGCCATCCGGTTGGCGCAAGTACATCGCGCTTTTGACTACCTGATGGCTAAGCGGAACGCTTCATTTCGTCCCACCTGACTTCACACACTCAATGGCCTAGGGTGTTTGTTGGCGTGCTTTCTGGGGTGCAGGCACCGGCTTGTCGACGGCCCTGAGAGTAGAAGGCTTCGTGAGGCCGGGCACGCGGTGGTTCCGCGTGACCATTTTGGCGCGGGTTAGTTGCCTTCGGTTTCCGCCGCGGGGGTTGCGGGCCGAGAGAGGGCGAGGGCCATGCCGGCCCAGCTGGTGGCGGAGGCGGAGATCCACTGGTCGCGGCCGTGGGGGAAGCCGCTTTCCTTCAGGGGTTGGAAGGGATTGCTACGGGTGCGGACGAGCCAGGAGCCATCGGCCAGTTGGGTGCGTAGGAGGTAGGCGATGCCGTTTTCCAGGGCGGTTGGGTTGGCGGCGGCACGGCCGGTGAGTTGCAGGGCCGTCAGCGCCTGGCCGGTGGCGTAGGCGTCGGGTTCGAGGTTGTTCAACTGGGCCCAGCCACCGCCGGCGCGCTGGGCGGCGACGAGGGTGGAGGCGGCCATGTCGATCTGCTCCTTGGGGGCGTTGGCCCAGTAGAGGCCGAGCAGGCGCATGGCGTGGTCCTCATTGGTGGCCGGTTTGGCCTGGGCGAGCCACTGGCGAGCCTGGGCGATTTGCGGGCCGGCATTGGGGGCGAAGAGCTGCAGGGCGCGGAGGCTGAAGGCGGTGCCGGTGACGGTGCTGGCTTCGAGCGGGGCGCGGAAGGGCAGGACCGGGAAGCTGCCATCGGCCCGTTGGGTGCGGACGATGGCGGCGGCCATGGCGGCGGTGGTTTCGTCTGGCGCGTGGCCTTCGGCGGCGAGGCCGAGGAGGGCGTAGCTGACGCTGATAGGGAGATTGGGAAGGGTGATGGAGCCATCGGCGAGTTGTTCGCGGATGGGGCGGAACATGGCCATGACGGCTTTCAATTGTTGGGCGGCGGCGGGTTCATCGATGGCGAGGCCGCGTTTGCGGGCGACGCCGTTCAACATCTGCGGCAGGGACTGGTGGTGGCACGAGGCGCAACCGGAGACCTTGACGAACTGCGGGCCGCTCTTTTGCAGGAGGGCGATGGCGCTTTCGGCGGCTTTGCGGACGGCGGCTTCGTTGCTGGCGCCGGCCATTTTGAGGCGGGCGACAGCGGGCATGTTGCCGCGGCGGATAGCCCAGGTGAGGGCCGATTCGCCGGCGTTGTTTTTGGTGTTGGCGTCGGCGCCTTTGGCGAGCAGGAGCTCCATGATTTCGGGGTTAGGCGCGTCGGTGCCGACGCTCCACATGAGGGCGGTGTTACCGCTGGCATCGGGGGCGGCGGGGTCGGCTCCGTGGGAGAGGAGAGCCTTGGTCATGGAGGTGTTGTTGTTGATGACGGCGAGCGTGAGGGCGGGCATGCCGAAGAAGCGGCCCGCGTTGGGGTTGGCGCCGGCGGTGAGGAGATTGCTCATCGCCGGGGCATCGTTGGTGAGAGCCGCTTTGAGAAGCGGCGTGGAGGGCTTGAAATCAGGGATCTGCGCGGACAGGGCCGCGGCAATGGCGACGCAGGCGCCAAGTTTGGATATGGTTTTATAGGTCACGAATACCTCGTAACTGGGAACGCGAAACGAGGGTCGTGAGATGGGTCAGGCGCTGCGCATCATTTCGTCCCAGGTGACTTCGCGTTTCTTGTCGATTGCCATCTGGCCGAGGATGCTGGTGAGGGTGCTTTCGGCGGCGCGGACGCCGACGTTTTCGGGCTTGCCACTGGTGACGTTGTTGACGAAGTTGGCCAAGGCGTCGATGGTGATTTCGTGGCCGGCCTTTTCGGTAACGGGGCCGCCGCCGGTGTTGTAGGTCCAGTATTCACGGGCGGTTTCGACGAAGCCGTTGTCGCCGATGTAGCGTTCGCGGTTGGAACGGAAATACTTGGGCGTCATCTGGGAGCCGACGAAGGTCATCTGGACTTTGTCGGGGTAATCGTAGGTGACGCTCAGATGATCGAGCAGATCGCCGCGCTTTTCGACGGTGCGGCCGCCGGTGCCGATGGCCTTGAGCGGATGGGCGCCGAGGAACCAGTTGATGGCGTCGAGGTTATGTACGTAGGTTTCGACGATGACTTCGCCGAAGGTGGCGCGCCAGAGTTTCCACTGCTCCAGCTTTTCCTTCTCGTTGCGCGGGATGGGGAGGGCGGGTTCGTCGCCTTTCAGAGCGAACTTCAGGAACTCGCCGTGGACTTCGCGGATCTTGCCGATGGCGCCCGACTCCAGGAACTGCTTTGCTTTGACGTATACGCCACCATAGCGCTGTTGGAAGCCGAAGGTGATGTTCTGCTTGCGGCTGGCGCTATCGGCCGCGCGCATGACGCGTTTGCAGCCGGCAACGTCGACGCCGGCGGGCTTTTCCATGTAGATGTGTTTGCCGGACTTGACCGCCGCTTCAAAGTGCTCCGGGTGGAGGTAGACGGGGGTGGAGATCATGACGGCGTCGACATCGCTGGCGAGGACTTCGCGGAAGTCCTTGTACTCTTTGGCTTCGGGGTTGCCGATGCGCTTTTTGGCGGCAGCGAGGGCCTCCGGCACGACATCGCAGATGGCGGTGACTTTGACGCGTGGATCCTTGGCGATGAGCGAACCGGTGAAGGCGCCGCGGTTGCCGGCGCCGATGACGCCGACCTTGATGGCGCTGTTTTGGGCGCTGGAATTGATGGCTTGGAAGGGGACGAGGGCGGCGGCCTGGACGACGTTGCGACGGGAGAAATTGGGCATGGCTGACTTAGAGCATATCGCAGGCGGTGAGGAGAACTTCGTGGGTCATGAGGTCGTGTTGGGCGGTGTAGTCGGGCTTGGCGCCGTTGCGCATGATATCGGCGAGGATGCGGAAATCGGGGGTGTAGGGGAGGCCGGGAGGGTCCGGCGGGACGAGGGATTGTTCGCCCTTTTTGTAGGGGCCGGCGGGCTCTTTGAGCGTGACGGTGAGGCCGACGGGGTTGAAGGGGGAGGCCTTGGCGCTGCCGTTGGTGCCGATGATTTCGACGTAGCGGTGCTGGTTGCCGTGGGGGTCGAAGCCGCCCATGGCAATTTCGGCCAGCGCGCTTGGGTATTCAAGGACGGCTAGGTTGTTATCGGCGAGGCCGTCGTTATTGGGGGCGTGATGGTGGAGGAAGCCTGTGACGCGGGTGGGTTTGCCGAGGAGGGTGGTGGCGCGATCGATCAGGTGGCAGCCTTCGGAGAACATCATGCCGCCTTTGTATTTGGCGAGGTGGTGGCGTTCGTCGGCGAGGATGGCCTTTTCAATGGACGCGCGGAAGCGGTGGACTTCGCCGAGCCAGCCTTTGCGGGCGGCTTCCATGGCGGCTTCGATGCCGGCGTGGTAGCGCCACTGGTAGCCCATCTGGACGTGGCGGTTGCGGATGCGGGCGTCGTTGAGGAGTTTCTTCAGGCCGTTGAGATTGGCGCCGGGGGGCTTGTCGAGATGGAGCCATTTTTCGGCGTAGATGCATTCTTGCGCGTATTTCAGGTTTTGGGCAGCGTCGGCGAATTCGAGGGCGACCATTTCGATGGAGGGGTCGTTGAGAATTTCGGAGACGGTGAGGGGGCGGACTTTCGCGAAGGCCGGGCCGATAGCGGGATCGTCCTTATCGGGCCGGGCGACGCCGATGAATTCGTATTCGGCCATGCTTTGGAGCGCCAGGATTTTGCTGTGGGCGTGGCCGTGACCGGTGCCGATCATGGCGCATTTGATTCGCTTGACAGGGGCCGCGGCGAGGAGGGCGGCGGAGAAGTCGCGACGGGTCACGGGGCCTGGACCTGGATGATTTCCGAAAGAGCGTCGGCGGTGACTTTGAGCTTGGCTTCGCCCTGGATGAAGACGGTGTCGCGTTCGCCGGCGGTGTAGGTTTTTGTGCCGTCGTGGACGGTGATGGCGCCGCGCCAAACGAACAGGATTTGTTCGCCGGCGGGCTTCACTTCGGTCTGGAATTTCTGGCCTTTTTTGAGGAGGTGGCGGGAGCCGGTGGCGCGGTTGGACCCGAGGGAAGAGTTCGTGAATTCGCCGTTTTTCTTGTCGAAACGGACGTATTTGACGGCGCCGGGGGTGATGACGCCTTTGGGCGGGGCGTTGCCGGCTTTCTTCGAATCGCGGGCGCCGGTGTAGAGGATCAAGTCCGGCGGGTTTTGGAAGCTGATCATCGTGGTGTCGCCGGTACCGGCGGTGATGGTGCCGTGGATCTGGCCGGTGGGGACGAAGGCGACTTCGCCGGTTTTGAAGAGGTGGAGCGAGTCGCCCTGGCGGAGATTGACTTCGCCGTTGAGGACGAGAATGGTGTCGTCGGAGTAGTCGTGGACGTGCTGGGCGAACTCGGAGCCGTTCGTGGAGACGGAGAGGTTGAGGGTGGTTTTCTTGGCGCCGATGCCGGGGTGGATGATGCGGCGGGAGGTGACTTCGCCCATGCGGAAGGGGTCACTTTCGGAGAATTTGACGACGCGGATGTTCTGGGCCTGGAGGGCGGCGAGGGCGAGAGCGAACAGGGCGAGATGCTTCATTTTGCAGGGGATTCCTGGCCGTTATGATATACCAGTCGTGATGCTACGCCGAGGTTTGTTGATGCTGCCGTGGATGAGCGCCGCGGCGGCGGGGAAGATGAAATTGTCGGTACGGGTGGAGCCGTTGTTCCCGGGGCTGACGCTTCCCGCGCAACTGGAGCGCGTGGCGGCGGCGGGGTATCAGGGCTACGAGTTTGGCGACTGGCGGGCGGCGGATGCGCGGGTGATTGTGCCGCTGCAGCGGAAGCTGGGGTTGGAGTGTGTTTGCCTGGTGGGGAACAAGGGCGTGAACCCGGTGGGGATGGGGTTGTGCGATCCGGCGGAGCGGGCCGGATTTCTGGAGGAGATCCGGGCGTCAGCCGAGGCGGCTGTCCGGTTTGAGACGAAGAAGATGGTGGTTTTATCGGGGTTTCGCGTGCCGGGGATGACGAGGGAGGCGATGCACGCGAGTATGGTGGAGGGGTTGAAACGGGCGCACGATATTGTGGCGAAATTTGGCGTCACGATGATTGTGGAAGTGATCAACACGCTGGCGAAGATCGAGCCGTTGAACCCGAAGGGCGACAACCATTCGCGGTATTTTCTGGACCGGACGCCGGAGGCGTTTCAGATGGTGCGGGAGGTGGGGAGCCCGTATTTTCAGATTCTGTATGACCTGTACCATGTGCAGATTATGGAGGGAAATCTGATTGAGACGATTCGCGAGAATGTCGCAAACATCGGGCATATTCATGTGGCGGACGTGCCGGGGCGGCATGAGCCGGGGACCGGGGAGATTCACTTTGGGAATGTCTTCCGGGCGATTCGGGAGAGCGGGTATGGTGGGTATGTGGGGATGGAGTACATCCCTTCGAAAGATGTGATGGAGACGCTGGCGGAGGTGAGACGGTTATGAATCGAAGAGAACTGATTCTGGGTGGTGTGGCGGCGGGGACCTTGCGGGCGCAGGGGCGGAAGGGGATGCCGGCGCTGAAGATCACGAAGGTGGAGGCGTTCATTGTGCGGACGCCGAACGATGGAAAGGCGTCGCGGGAGATTGTGAAGATGTCGCCGGTGGGGGCGATGACAGGCGGGGTGGGGCTGTGGAACCGGCTGGACCATATGAGCCCGACGCGGATTACGGGATACCAGCAGGGGGTGCTGGTGAAGATCACGACGGACCAGGGGTTGGTTGGGTGGGGCGAGTGTCACGCGCCGTCGACGCCGCGGGTGCATCAGGCGATTGTGCAGGACCTGTTGGCCCCGGTTTTATTGGGTCAGGACGCGCGGAACGTGGAAGTGCTGTGGGAGAAGATGTACGCGACGGAGCGGACGCGAGGGTATTCGAACGGGTTCTATACGGAAGCCATTGCGGGGGCCGATATTGCGTTGTGGGATTTGCTGGGGAAATCGTTGGGTGTGCCGGTGTATCAGCTGTTGGGCGGGAAGTATCGGGACACGGCGGCGACGTATACGGGGATTGGCGGGGACATCGTTGCCAATGCGCAGAAGGCGGTGGCAGAGGGGTTTCAGGTGGTGAAGATGGGGCTGAGCAAAGGCCCGGGGACGAACGATATTGCGCGGGTGCGGACGGTGGCGGCCGCGATTGTTGGCAAGGGGCAGGTGATGGTGGATTCGCTCGGCGCCTATAAGCTGGGTGAGGCGCAGCATGTGGGGGCGCAACTGGACGAGATCCCGAATTTGGCGTGGTGGGAAGACGCGCTGGCGCCGGAGGACACGGCGGGGTATCCGACGCTATCGGCGCAGATGAAGACGCCGGTGGTGGCGGGGGAGATGCTGTCGAACCGGTTTCAGTTGCGGGACTTGTTGACTCACAAATCCGTCGACATTATCAACCCGGACGTGTGCCGGGCGGGCGGGATTACGGAGTGCAAGCGGCTGGCGGCGCTGGCGGATTTGTTTGGGGTTTTGTGGTCGCCGCACGTTTCGATGGGGACGGTGGTGTATATGGCCGCGTCGATCCATTTGGCGGTTTCCACGCCCAATTTCGTGATTATGGAGGGCGGCGGGGCGCACCTGGGGCCGTTGGGGAACCGGTTGCTGGTGGAGCCGTTGGAGTATAAGCCGGGGTCGGCACGGGTGCCGGAGCGGCCGGGGTTGGGGTTGGAGTTTAACGAGGCGGAGTTGAAGAAGATTATTGCGACTTCTTGACGAATTCGACACGGCGGAAGCGGAGGGCGCACCAGTCGTCATCGATGGCGACCATGCGGACGGTATCGAAGCCGTGGGCCGTGAGGAGGTCCCAGCCGTTGTCGCGGTTGAACTCGCACTTGTATTTTTTGGACGTGCCTTTGGGGTAGGCGATCCAGACGACGGCGTCGCCGGTGGAGGCTTTGGCGATGGCGTCGGAGAACTTGTCGACTTCGGCCTTTTTCGTGGCGAACGTTAAGGCGAACTGGACGTCTTTGGCTTTCGCGAGTGAGGTGCGGATTTCGGTGTATGGACGCATCTCTTCGAGCGCAGGTTGGAATGACTCCGGCGCGTTTGCGATGTAGATGGCGGGGTGGCTTTTGAAGTTCAGTTTTTTGAAAAGCGCGGTCATGCGGATTTCATCATCTCATCCCAGGTGACCTCTCGGCGGCGGTCCATGGCCATGCGGCCGAGGATGGCGGTGAGGGTGCTTTCGGCGGCGCGGACGCCGACGTTTTCGGGCTTGCCGGATTGGACGCGCTGGATGAATGCGGCGACGGAATCGATGGTAATGTTGCGGGGAGATTTTTCGACGGTTTCGTCCTTGGGGCCTCGGAAGTGACGCCAGTGGTTTTCGGAGGTTTCAATGGTGCCTTTGGGGCCGAAGAACTGTTCGACCACATCGCGGTAGCCGGGGGAGGCGAGGGTGGTGCCGGAGAGCTGGCCCTGGACGCCGTTGGGGTATTCGAAGGCGACGAAGTTGTGGTCGCGGTTGTCGCCTTTCTTCGGGAGCGTGGCGCCGCCGGAGCCAATGGCGCTTTGGGGATGGCCGCCCAAGAACCAGTTGAGAACGTCGATGGAGTGGACGTTGTTTTCCACGATGAGATCACCGCCGAGGTGTTTCCACTGGCCCCATTGGGCGCTTTTGTCGGCGTCGGTTTTGGGCATGGGAAGAGGGTCGCCGGAGCGGCTGAGGCCTTCGCTTTTTATGAAGCGGGCGAAGCCCAGGTGGATGTTGCCAATGGCGCCGGAATCGGCGAGTTGTTTGGCCTTCTGATAGACCTGGCCGTAGCGGCGCTGGAAGCCGAAGGTGATGTTGATTTTGCGATCGGCGGCGTCGGCGGCGCGCATGATGCGCTTGCAGCCTTCGACGTCGAGCGAAGCCGGTTTTTCGATGTAGATGTGCTTCCCGGATTTGACGGCGGCTTCGAAGTGGCCGGCGTGGAGGAAGACGGGGGTGGCGATGATGAGGGCGTCGACATCGCTGGCCAGGAGCTTTTGGAAGTCGGTGTAGAGGCGTGGGTTTTCGACGCCGATTTGTTTCTTGGCCGACTCCATGTGTTCGGGGACGATGTCGCAGAGGGCGACGACGCGGCCGGGGGTGTTTTTGTGGAGCATGGCGGCCACGAAGGCGCCGCGGTTGCCGGTGCCGATGACGCCGACGGTGACGGCGTCGTTGGCACGGGTGGCCGTGGCGAGGGCCGAGGCGAGGAGGGCGCGGCGGGTGATCATGCCATTTCTCCGGAGGCGCGGAGGAGCGTTTCGTGGAGGAGCAGTTCGTGATCGTAGGACTGCTTCAGGGGTTGCTTGTTTTGGATGGCGCGGGCGAGTTCGGCGAAGTCGCCGACGAAGCGGGGCTGGGGCGGAAGGGTGATGTCCTGCCAGCCGGCTTTGTAGGGGCCCTGCGCGTTGCGCATGAAGACGCGCATGCGGGGCGGGTTGGATTCGGGATGGACGATTATGGTGCCATCAGTGCCGATGATTTCGAATGAGCGGTGGTCACCGGAGCCGCCCATTTTGGCGGACTGGGCGACGACGGCGAGGGCGTGGTCGAATTCGAAAACGGCGAGGTTGTTGTCGGCGAGTTTGTCGGCGACTTTGGTGTCGTGGCGGAGCCAGCTTTTGACGGTTTTGGGGCGGCCGAGGAGTTCGACCATGCGGTCGAGAACGTGGCCGGAGAGTTCGAAGAGGCCGCCGCCTTTGAACTTGGCTTCGACGGCGCGTTCGTCGTTGCCGCGGTCGGAATTCATTGTGCCGCGCACCATGTACACTTCGCCGAGCCAGCCTTTTTTGGCGGCTTCGATGGCGGCCATGACGCCCTGATGCCAGCGCCAGAGGTAGCCGGTTTGGAGGAGGAGATGTTTGCGGCGGGCGTCTTCGACGAGGTCCTTGAACGGCTTCCACTCGTTGCCGCAGGGCTTTTCGAGATGGAGGTGCTTGCCGGCGGCGATGACCTTTTTGCCCCAGGGGACGGCTTCCCAGACGCGGCATTCGACGACGACGAGCTGGATGGAGGGGTCGGCGAGCATGGCGGCTTCGTCGAGCCATTTGACGGCGGCGTAGCGGGGATCCTTTTGCAGGGCGGCTTTGGCGGCAGCGTTGTTTTCGACGACGCCGGCGATGTCGTAATCGGGCGAGTCGAGCATGGCCTTGTATTTGCCGGAGAAGTGGCTGTGGCCGGTGCCGAGCATGGCAACACGGACTTTGGGGGCGGCGGCGGAGGCGAGGGCGGCGGCAGCGGCGCCTTGGAGAAGAAGTCGTCGATCCATTGCGCCCCCCACGTTACTACAAACGCCCGTCTACTTGTGGGCTGGTAAGCTGATCGGATGCGACGACTGCTACTTTTTGCCTGTCTTTCCGCCATGGCGCAGGACCATGAGCGGGCGTTCGCGGAGTTGACCGAGAACCGGTTGCGCGCGGATTTGACGTTCCTGACGGCGGAACCGCTGAAGGGCCGGCTGTCGTTGGAGCGTGGCAGCGACGTGGCGGCGCATTGGATTGTGTCGGAGTTTACGAAGGCGGGTTTGAAGCCGGCGGCGAATGGGTCGTATTTGCAGACGGTGCCGCTGGTGGAGTATCGCGGGGACCGGGAGAGATCGGGCGTGACGCTGACGGTGAAGGGCGTGACGAAGACGTATCGTTCGCCGGACGCGTCGGCCTCGTTTCCGCGGAATGTGAGCATCAAGGGCCCGGTGGTGTTTGCGGGGTTTGGGATTACGGCGCCGGAGTTGGGGTACGACGATTACAAGGGCCTGGATGTGCGGGGGAAGGTGGTGCTGATTTTCGACCACGAGCCGCAGGAGGATAACGCGGCGTCGCGGTTCAGCGGGAAGGGGAACACGCGGTACGCGGGGACGTATGTGAAGGTCCGGACGGCGCAGGAGCATGGGGCGGCGGCGGTGCTGCTGATGCCGGAGCCGAACCGGAAGCATCCGTCGAACGAAGAGCGGCGGGCGCGGATTCCGGGGTCCGTACAGAGGAATGCGCGGATGCCTTTGCAGACGCTGGCGGATAGCGAATTGCAGATTCCGATGGTGAGTTTGAGCGAGGCTCTTGGGAAAGAGCTGGTCGCCACGACGGGGCGAACGGCGAACGCGATTCACACGGCGATTGACGCGACGCTGCAGACGCAGTCGGCTGTGTTGCCGGGGGTGGATGTGGCGATTGAGATTGTGAATGCCGAGGTGAAGAAGGCCGATGGGTACAACGTGGTGGGGCTGTTGGAAGGCACGGATTTAAAGGCCGAGACCATTCTGATTACGGCGCATTATGACCACGACGGGCCGGCGTTTAATTTGGGGGCGTTGTTTCCGGGGGCGGATGACAATGGGTCGGGCACGGTGGGGGTTGTTGCGCTGGCGCATGCGTTTGTGAAGAGTGGGGTGAAGCCGCGGCGGTCCATTTTGTTCGCGATTTTCGCGGCGGAGGAGCGGGGGCTGTTGGGGAGTTATTACTACGCCAGCCACCCGCTGCGGCCGCTGGCGGGGACGCGGGCGGTGATTAATTTCGACATGATCGGGCGGGATGAGCAGAAGAGCACGCAGACAGATGGGCTGATTGAGATTGCCGCCGATACTTCGAACGAGATGAATCTGGTGGGGGCTTACTACAGTCCGGATTACGCGAAGGTCGTTGAAAAGGCCAATGAACACGTGGGTCTGCGGCTGAACAACAAGTGGGACATGGAGCCGGCGTTAAACGTGTTTTTCCGCTCGGACCAGTATCCGTTTGTGTTGAAGGACATTCCGGCGATGTGGTGGTTTACGGGGTTCCATCCGGATTATCACCAGGTGACCGATACGGTGGACCGGATTAACTTTTCGAAGATGGTGAAGATTTTGAAGCTGGCTTATCGAAGCACATTGGACTTTGCGAACACGGCGACGCCGCCCAAGTTTGTGGCGGTGACGAAGTGAGGTGGCTGCTGTTTGTCGGCCTTGCGTTGGCGGCGCAGGACGTGGACAAGTTCGTGCAGCAGAACGCGGCGCGGTTTGCGCCGAAGGCGGCGCGGGTGCAGTTTGCGTTGATCGGCGACCAGGAGTACACGCCGGTACAAGAGAAGCTTTTCCCGAATGTGATTGACGCCATGAACAAGGAGCGGCTGGAGTTCGTGGTGCATGACGGGGATATTAAGAACGGAAGATCGGTCTGTGATGACGCGACGTTTGCAAAGCGGTTGGCGGGGTTCAACCGGTCCGTGAATCCCTTTATCTTGACGCCGGGGGATAACGATTGGACCGATTGCGGGCGAAAGGAGGCAGGGGTTGGGGATCCGATTGAGCGGCTGGCGAAGGTGCGGTCGATGTTCTTTCCGGCGGGGAAGTGGACGTTGGGGAAGCTTCCGCTGGCGGTGTTGAGCCAGAGCCAGACGGCGGGGTTTGCACCGTTTGTGGAGAACCTGATGTGGGCGAACGGGCCGGCGCTGTTTGCCACGCTACACATTGTGGGGACGAATAATAATGCGGCGGTGGGGAAGGAGTTCGGGCCGCGGAACCAAGCGAATCTGTTTTGGTTGCGGGCTGCGTTCGCGATGGCGAAGAAGCAGAAGTTTCGCGGCGTGATGCTGATTATGCAGGCCAATCCAAAGTTCGACGCGAAGAAGCGGGCGGCGGATGACGGGTTTGCTGAGTTTGTGGCGTTGTTGGAGAAAGAGACTGTGGGCTTCGCCGGGCAGGTGGTGCTGGTGCATGGCGACAGCCACTACTTCCGGATTGACAAGCCACTGGTGCCGGCGTTGAATAACCCGGAAGGCGCGCGGCTGGAGAACTTCACGCGGGTGGAGACGTTTGGGCCGCCGGATGTGCATTGGATCCGGGCGACCGCCGATGCGAAAGACCCGATGGTGTTTCAGTTCGAACAGCGGATCGTGGAAGCCAATATTCGCAAGCGTTAGCGTTGATAGAGCGTGAAGCTTTGGTTGGGGAGGAAGGTGTGCTGGCCCACCTTCTTCCAACCGGCCTTGGCGAGTTCGGCGGCGATCTTTTCGGGCGAGAAGCGGAAGGCTTCGGGCGGGCCCATGGGACCGCCGGGGAGCCAATCGATGATGGCGAGGCGGCCGCCTTTTTTGAGCGAACCGGCGAGGGCACGGAAGTAGGCTTCGCGGGCGGGGATGTGGTGGAACGTGTCGACGATGAGGATGAGGTCGACGGGTTCGGGGAGGTTGGCGGAGTCGGGCTTGGCGACGACGCCGGTGACGTTTTGGAGGCCGGCTTTCATGGCGCGGTGGCGGGTGTAGTTGACCATCGATTCTTCGATATCGACGGCGAAGACGCGGGCGACGGCGGGAGAGAGGCGGACGGTGAAGTAGCCGGTGCCGGCGCCGATGTCGGCGACAGTTTGGGTGGGCTTGAGTTGCAACGCGGCGATGACTTGCGCGGGCATCTGCCATGTGTCGCGCGCCGGATCGTCGAAGTTCTTAGCCCAGAGTTCGGCGTCATCGAAGCGGCGGTGCATGTGGTCGGCGGCGGGAGGCTGGGCGAGGGCGAGGAGCGGGAGGAGGAACAGGAGCGCTTTCATGGCTACTCTCATTTTGCATCCGGGCGGCGGAATGCGGAGAATGGTGCCATGGCGAAACTCACGACTCTCGCGGCCGGTGTGCTGGCTGTTTCTCTTGTCTTCGGGATGCAGGCGGGCAAGCAGCCCGCGTGGACGGCAGGCGCGAAGGTGGCGCCGGTGGCGGTGGGACAGTCGCCGAACTCGTCGGCTTTTGGGGATAAGGTCTACTTTGCCGGGCAGCCGTCGGTGGCGGATTTGGCGGAGTACAAGAAGCTGGGCGTGAAGACCGTGGTGAACCTGCGCGCGCCAAGCGAGATGGAGAAGCTGGGTTTTGACGAGGCGGCGGCGGCGAAGGCCGCGGGCATGAACTACGTGAATGTGCCGTTCAGCGGCACGCTGCCGGCGGATGGGGAACTGGCGAAGATCTACGCCGAGTTGAACAAGGCGGGCAGCGGGAAGGTGCTGCTGCACTGCGCGAGTTCGAACCGCGTGGGCACGATCTGGACGGTGTTCCGCGGCGCGCAGCACGGGCTGGCTGCCGAGGACGCGGTGGCCGAAGGGAAAGCGGCGGGGATGAAGATGCCGGCGCTGGAGAAGCAGGCGCGCGAAAAGCTGGCGGCCAGGTAGTTAGCCGCCGACGGTCACCTTCTTCATGTTGTCTTCGGGCAGGCGATCGATTAAGAGTCGCAACGGGTCGATGCCTGCCTTCTCCGGTTCCTCCTCCACGGTGAAGGTGTACTGGCCTTTGCCGGTTTTCATTTGCAGGCGCTGGCGGTGGAGGACCTTGCCGTAGCGCTGGTCCTTGGCGGGCTTGGCGAAGGCGCCGATTTCGATGAAGTCGTTGACGGGAACCTCGGTTTCATTGCCCTTTTCGTCCGCTTTGAACTTCTTCGTTTCGACTTCGATGGTGACTTCGAACTTGCCGTTGGGGAGCTTCTTCGCTTTGGCGAGAGTGGTGCGGTTGCCGAAGAGGGTGATGTCTTCGAAGAGATCCTTGACGATGTAGCGGAGGTCCTCGGGCGTCTCTTCGCGGAGGGCGTCGACGAGGTCGTGGGACGTCGGGTAGGGCGCCTGGGCGTAGGCAAATTTCTGGACGAGTTTGCGGAGGGCGCGGTTAACGGCCTCTTCACCGATCATCTCCTTCAGGTAGTACATCGCGGCGCTGCCCTTGCGGTAGTGGATGTAGCCCTGATCGGCTTCGACGGTGAGGATCGGGCGCTCCTTCAACAGTTCGCGGCCGCGGGAGCGCAGGTAACGATCCATTTCGTACTCGAGGAATTTGCGCATGGTGTCGCGGCCATACTCCTTCTCCATGACCATGAGAGCGGAGTATTGGGCGAGCATTTCGCTCAGTGCTGTGGCGCCTTGCATGTTGGCGCCGATAACCTGATGGGCCCACCATTGGTGCGCCATTTCGTGGGCGACGACGTAGTAGACCATGTCGATATCGTCGGGCTTTTCCATCTTGGCGATGAAGCCGATGGATTCGGAGTAGGGCATGGTGCCGGGGAAGGCCTGAGCGAAGCTGGCCACACGGGGAAACTCGATGATGCGGGCCTGTTTATGGGCGTAGGGGCCGAAGTTCTTCGTGTAGTAGTCCAATGACTTCTGCATGGACTTCATCATTTTCGGCACGTTCCAGATGTGCTCGGGGTGGTAGTAGACCTCGGTTTTGACGCCATTCCACTCTTCGCGGGCCACCTGGTAGGAGGCGCTTAGGAAGGAGTAGAAGTTCATGGAGTCTTTGTCGAGTTTGTAGTGGAAGTGGCGGCGGTTGCCTTCGGTCCACTCCTTGAGCAGCGTGCCCGGGGCGATGGCGATCTGATCGGGCGAGGTGGTGACGCGGGATTCGACGGAGACCCAGTCGGAACTGTTGGACAGGTAGGTGTTCATGCAGTTGGCGGAGCAGTTGCGTTCGAGCGCGGGCATGAGGTCCTTTTCGGGGAGGCCGCGTTTTTTGCGGTCGTTCCGCTGGGTGAGTTCACCGCCGGACTGATAGCCGATTTGCGGGGCAATGCCGTTGTTGAAGAACGTGCCGTTCTGGGTGATCTGCAGGCCGCCGGTGGAGTTCTCTATGCCCTTGGGCTCGCGGACGGCGGTGTAGCGCATGTGGCGCGTTTCGCCGGGCTGCATGGGAGGGTCGAACTTGTAGATGTGGTAGTTCAGGCGCTTGTCGTCTTTGTCGAGTTTGGCGCCATCGACCTGGATGTCGTAGGTGTAGCTGCGCTCGGTGAGGAGGTGCAGTTCGGTGAGTGGGGCCGCATGTTTATTGACGATGAGCTGATCGGCCTTGAGCGTCATGGCGCGGCGCTCGGGGTAGATATCGATGTCGTATTGGATGGCTGTGACGCGGGGCTGGGGGAGGTTCTGGAATTTCTTATAGGTTTTTTCGTATTCGGCGCGCATGTCCAGCATGGTTTCCGGGCCGATGATTTCGTTGCGAATGGCTGTGTTCCAATAGAGCCAGCCGCCGAGGGCGGCGAAGAGCGCCGCGAAGCCGAAGGCGGCGGTTTTCAGTTTCGGGTTGAAGGCGGCGAATCGGCGTGCGAGGGAGGTTTCCTTGCCGCGGGGCCAGAGGGCGGAGGTGATGGTGCCGAGGAGGAGCGCGGCGGCGGCCCAGTAGGCGGTGAACCACCACCAACCAGCGAGAAAGGGCGCGTGCCCGTAGAAATCGGAGTAGACGAAATCAGGGCGGGAGGGATAGCGGACGAGGCGGGTGGCAACGTTGAGCGGGGCCCAGATGGCGCCGTTGGCAATGAGGAAGGCAACGAAGGCGAAGTAGCCGATGTACTTGTTGGGCGAGAGGACGTGGATGAAAAAGGCCAGCACGGCGAAGAAGACGAAGAGGGAGAAGTCGTAGAGGAAGAGCTCCTGGACGTAGAGCGCGAGTTGGTAGCGATGGTAGCCGTAGGCGGCCTGGACGGCGACGCCGGTGAGCATCATGAGGCCGTTGAGGAGAGCGAGGACGCCAAGGAGCGCGAGGAATTTCGAGAGATAACGGGTCCAGGAGGGGTGGGGCGTGACGTCTTCGATTTCATCCATGCGGGCGTCGCGCTCGCGCCAGACCAGGACGCCGGCATAGTAGGTGATCATCGAGATGATGAAGATGTAGAGCGAGCCCTGGATGATGTTGAGGATCCAATAGGTGACCGGGTACGAGCCGTTGCCGTAGCCTTCGCGAGCGGAGAGGATGATGTTGGGAATGGTGTTGAGGAGCGAGGCGACGAGGAGGACGATGAACGAGGTTGTCTTGACGAGGCCCCAAAATTCGAAGGAGAGAAGGCGGCGGAGCTGGGACCAGGCGGAGTTGGTTTCGTAGCGGACCTGAGGCAGGGTGACGGCGAGTTGGGGGGCGGATTCAGCGAGGGCAGCCTGACCCTTCTTTACCCGCTCGGAGAAGGTGAACCGCCAGGCGGTGAAGATGAAGAGACCGGCGCCGACGGCGAGCCAGAGCAGGCGGTTCCAGAGCATCATGCCGGTGAGGCCGAGGGAGATGGTGTTCTTGTCAGCGACGGTCCAGTATTTGGTGAGGACGGAGAAGGTGCGCATGCCGAAGGGGTCGAGGAGCATGGCGAGGGTTTCGTTGTCGAGGTCCTGCGTGAGCGTGTCGGCGACGGTGTAGGCGACGAGAATAACGAGGGAACCGAGGAAGGAGGTGATGGTGCTGCGCGTGAGAGCGGCGATGCAGAAGACGACGGCGGAGATGAAGAGGGTGTTGGGGATTGCGAAGACGAGGATGGATTTACCGTGGGCGGCCCAGGCGATGGGGCCCCAGCGTTCAGCGTCGATCCAGGGCATGTAGGCGGCCAGGATGATGCCGAGCGTGATGCCGAGCATGGGGATGACGGAGATGGCGGCGGCGCCGAAGAATCGGCCGAGGAGGAAGTGGAGCTTCCGGATGGGCGTGGAGAAGATGAGCTGGCTGGTGCCGTATTGGAAGTCGCGTGCGGCGGCCGAGTTGACGAAGGCGGTGGTCATGAGCAGCGTGAAGATGCCCATGAGGGAATAGAAATTCTGGATGACGTAGGGGGCGTTGCGGAAGGTGTTTTCCAGCGAGGCGCCGACGGTGATTTTGTCCGAACTGACGGCGGCGAAGACGAGGGTACCGATGATGAAAGTGAAAATCCACACCATCATGCCGCGGAGCCAATAGCGGGCCTCGAAGGAGAAGAGGTTCCAGATCATGGCTAGTTCAATCCGCCGATTTTGGCAAAGAAGACGTCTTCAAGGCTGGGGCTGGCGGGGGTGAAGTCGGCGTCGAGGGGCGTGTCGGAATAGACGTGAATGAGTGGCCGTCCGGCGACCATTTTGTTGGAGATGACTTTGTACTCGGCTTCGAACTGCGGCAGGTCGGCTTTGGCGATTTTGCGGCTGTAGATACGGCCTTCGAGCGATTCGACGGCGGCTTCCGGGCCGCCTTCGTAGAGGACGCGTCCCTTGTGAATAATGGCCATTTTGCTGCAGAGTTCGAGGACGTCTTCGACGATGTGGGTGGAGAGGATGACGATTACCTTTTCGCCCACTTCGGCCAGCAAATTATAGAACCGGTTGCGCTCGCCGGGGTCGAGGCCGGCGGTGGGTTCGTCGACGATTAAGAGCTGGGGGGTTCCGATCAACGCCTGGGCAATGCCGAAGCGCTGGCGCATGCCGCCGGAGTAGCTGGCGAGGGCTTTCTTGCGGTGTTCGAAGAGGTTGACTTTGTTGAGCATGGCGTCGACGAGGCGCTTGCGTTCGCCGGAGTTGGTGACGCCTTTGAGGAGGGCGAGATGGTCGAGCATGTCGACAGCGGAGATGCGGGGGTAGACGCCGAAGTCCTGCGGGAGATAGCCGAGTCGCTGGCGGACCGCGTCGCGGTTCTGCAGTACGTCGATGTCGCCGAGTTGGACGGAGCCGGAGTCCGCATCCTGGAGCGTGGCGATGGTGCGCATGAGGGTGGACTTCCCTGCGCCATTCTGGCCGAGGAGGCCGTACATGCCTTGCGGGATGGAGAGCGTCACGTTGTCGAGCGCTTTGACGCCGTTGGCATAGGTTTTGGACAGGTTCTGGATAAGTAGTTCCATCGAATGGCTCCCTGATGATTGTAGGAGAATGGTGGCCGTGTTACGAAGAACGTTTCTCAGCCTGCCTTTGTTCGCCGCGACGAAAAATTTCCCGCCACGTGTGATTGCGCATCGTGGGGCGCATGCGGGTCATCCGGAGAACTCGTTGGCGGCGGTGCGGGCCGGGATCGCGATGGGCGTGGATTATGTGGAGCTGGACGTGCGCACGGCGGCGGATGGGACGTTGGTGTTGAAGCATGACGCGCTAGCGCCGGGGGATACGGGGTTGGCACGGTTTGACGATGCGCTGGCGTTGCTGGCGGAGGCGAAGACGGATTTGTATTTGGACTGGAAGGCAGCGACGGCGGAGGCACTTGTGCAGAGCCTGCGACGGCATGGAATGACGGGGCGAGCGGTGGTGTATGGGAGCGTGGAGAAACTGGCCGTATTGCAGAAATTGGACCCCGCGGTGCGAGTGATGCCGGAGGCGGTGTCGGTGGAGCACTTGCAGTCGGTACTGAGCAAGCTGCATCCGCGGGTGGTGGCGTTTGACCGTCGGGACTTCAGCGACCCGGTGATTGCGGTGGCGAAGGCGGCGCAGTTGGACGTGTATGTGGACCGGTTGGGGGCGGATGACAATGAGGCCGCGTGGCTGGATGCGTGGGGGCGCGGGGCGACGGGCATCCAGACCGACAAGCCTGCGGAGTTACTGGCCCTTCTCCGCCGCGAAAAACGGGGATAGTATATGGGCATGCAACGTCGCGACTTACTCAAGACCGCCGCCGCCGGCCTCACCATTCTGAAGAGCGGCACCCTGCGTGGACAGAACGCACCGAGTAATAAATTGAACATTGCGCTGGTTGGTGTGTGGGGGCGCGGTACGGCGCACTACAACACGATGCGCGATGAGAACGTTGTTGCCATCTGCGACATCAACGACCTTCGCACGAAGGAGGCCCTCGCGCTGTTTCCGAAGGCGAAGACTTACTCCGACTGGCGTCCGATGCTGGACCAGAAGGATGTGGAGGCGGTGATCATCTGTACCGCCGATCATCATCACGCGTTTATTGCCAACTGGGCGTTGAACCGGAACATGCATGTTTACTGCGAAAAGCCGCTGGGAATTTCGGTGGAAGAGGCGCGGACGGTGCGCACGAACTACTTGAGCCGGCGGACGAAGGTGGCCACGCAGCACGGCACGCAGCGGCATGCGTATCCGAACTTTGAACGGTTGCGGGAGTTGATTCTGGACGGGGCAATTGGCGAGTTGAAGCGGGTGCATAGCTGGGACGCGCGGCAGTTGCCGCGGCCGGGCTATCCGAAGGGCGAAGGGATGCCGCCGGCTTCGTTGCACTACGAACAGTGGATTGGGCCGTCGCCGTATCATCCGTACAGCCCGCAGTATTTCGGCGGGTCGGCCGGGTTGAACTGTTTGTTCTGGAACATGTACCGCGACTTCGGCGTGGGGCAGATGGGCGACATGGGCGCGCACACGATGGACCTGGTGTGGAACGTCGTCGATGGTGGTGCGCCGACTTCGATCGATATCGACCGCGACCTGAGCGACAAGTACAATCCAGACATTTGCCCGGTGAAGCTGAAGGCGCATTTCATGCAGCCGGCCAATAGCTGGCGCGGGCCGATTGAGTTGGTTTGGTATCAAGGCGGGTTGAAGCCGGACACGCCGAAGAGCTATATCAATTTGGCGAACGTTGGGAATGGCGCGATCTTTGAAGGGACGAAGGGTTCGATCTTCGCCGACTTCACGACGCGCGTGATTATCCCGAACAACGATGACGGCGACCTGACTTATTACAAGCGCCGTGACTCTGGCAATTTGATTCCATTGATTCAGGGCACTGGGCAGCAGACGCAGGCGCAGGCTCCGCGCGGTGGCGGCGGTGGCCGGCCGGGCGGTGGACGCCCGAACGCGGCGGCGCTGCCTGCGGGCTTCACGGCGCAGCCGAACGCGACGCCCACGGCGACCGGGTTCCCGGACATTCAGATGCTGGACGGCAAGGTGCCGGCGGCGCTGGGATTACCCAATACGTCGGTGACGGCGATGGTGGAGAATCCGAATGCGCGGCGCGGCGGCGATGTGTTCCAGCAGGACTGGATCGACGCCTGCAAGGGGAAGAACAACAAGATCGTCAACGGCACGAGCACAAAGACGCACTGCGACTTCGACTATGCCGGGACGATGATTGAGCAGATGTTGCTGGGCTTGGTGGCGCACCGCGCGGGCAAGAAACTGGAGTACGATCCGGCGACGGGCCGCGTGACCAACATGAATGAAGCCAACGACTACCTGAAGCGCACCTATCGTCCGAACTGGACGCTGAACGGTTAGAGGTCCTTCAACAACCACTGTACGGCGCGGCGTTGCATCTTGGTATGCTCGCCCGCCCACAGTGCGTGGATGGTGTGGCCGACGGCGGTGAAGACGACGCGGCCCTTGCCATAATCGTAGGCCCAGCCGGCTACAGATTTGGTGCCGTATTTTTCGAAGGTCAGGCCGTCGATGTTCTCGGCTTCGAGAATGATGTGCTTCGGATCTTTGTCGTATTCGACGTAGTGCTGTTCATCGTTGGTGATGAACGGCTTCAAGCCCTGCGTGATGGGGTGCGAGTTTTTGCTGGCGCGGACTTCGAAGGGGCGCAGCGGGGGGTGGCCGATGTAGGCGCCGCCCTGGACGTCGCGGTAGGTCTTGGACGAGAGCGAGACGTGGCTGTTGTTGTGGAGCGAGTAGAAGCCGTTGCCGGCCATGACGAATTCTTTGAGGGCGACGGCCTGTTCTTCCTTGAGCCACTGGGCGGGCTTGGCTTCCGGGAAGTCCTTGCGATTTTCGAGGCCGGCGGCGTAGGCGGTGTAGGCGTCGGGGCCGAGGTAGCCATCAGGCCAGATCATGCCATCGCGGAGGCAGAGGAAGAGCTGGTAGCCCTTGAGCTTGGCGGCGGTGAGTTCGTCGTAGTGGATGGTGTAATCGACGGCGAGGTTCATGCCGTCGAAGACTTTGTTGAGCCCGACGCGGATGTAGTCGGGGTTGTGATAGCGATCGCCGATGAGGGCGAGGACGCGACGGCGGGGTTGCGCCGAAGCGCACCCCGCCATCACGCCACCGATGAAGGTTCGGCGGTTTACCATTGGATGCGACCGACGAGAACGTGGTGCATACGGGCGGTACCGATGTCAGAGAAGCTGCCACGGGTGCCGGTGAACTTGCCGAAGGAGGCAAGGCTGTTGACGTTGTAGGAAGAGCCGGGGTCGGCCAGCTGCGGTTCCTTGGTGGGGTTGTTGCAATCCCAACGGAGGACGATGCGGACGCGCTCGGTGATTTTGAAATCCTTGGAGAGCGACAGTTGGGTCCACTTCATCCCGGGGGATTCCAGGATGTTGCGGCCCAT
>CANIVU010000126.1 GCA_947470805.1 Acidobacteriota bacterium
ATCTCGTTCACCCGGAACGGTTCGTTAAGCATCCACCCAAATCCCCGCTTGCCCCAGCGCACGCCTGGATCAACAAACCAACAACAACAAACGACGATACTCAGTAAACTCCTTGACCGACTGTCTCAAAGTCGTTGACACGCGCCGGATGATCGGGATCCCGACGGTTTCGACATACACCAATACCAGCAAAACCATTCACTCTGGCCAATCAGAGCGAAAGGACAAACCCAGCACTCCGAAAGTCGCCCAGGAAGCATGTCCGCTTTGCGGAATTATTATGGCGACAACTAGCATTGTGAAGCATCTCCGCCGCCGCCACGCGCCAGCGGGCGCGCCGCTGCACAAAAACGAGAAAGCCGATTACTCCGCAATTCCGCCCCAACTCCCAACGATCGCGCCTACGCAGACTCGAATCGCGACCCCATCAACACGAACGACCGGCTCCCACGGTAAGGTGTTTGGTCGCCATCCGTCCTTTCACAATGCGGGTTCGATGTTGCATGCGCCTCGGCCTTCGGTTCCGATCAAGTCATTCGCACCCGGTCCGGTCAGGAAACGTAAAAAATCCTTGCAGATCAAGCAATGCACCATCTGCGGCGCTACGATTCGTGCCAACTGCATGGTCCAGCACATGGCAAGCCATAAAGCTGTTCCAATTCTTCCGAAGCAACAGAGCCTTTTTCCCGAGACGGGTTCACAATGCCCCATTTGCGGCTGCGCGCTGAAGCCGTCCAGGGCCGCTCGACATTTAAAGCGAGTACATCAATCCCACGTCGATGGTAGTGACGGAACATCACCGGTCATCGGCGGTTCTTCAAATAGACGGACATTACAGAAAGGCCAGCTTTCCGCAAAATCTGGAAGTGCCGAATCAGTCTCCTCAACAACACAGGGGGGCTCACCTGCTGACGTGAACTTCGAGCGACGCCTCGACGGATCTCGGGACTCATGGAAAATTCGTGAAAATGGGAGATTCGGCTCGCACTCGTCCTATGATCAGATGGACGACGAGTCGGAGCCATAAGGGTCGACTTTCATGCGCTACTGGTGGGTAAATCAGAACCAGACCTACCGCCACGAAGTTGCGGGCGGATACCTGTGGTCGCCGAAGCGAAACAAGGGCGACCGGCTGAACCCGTTCTACGAGACCATGCGCGAAGTGGCGCCCGGCGACATCGAGTTCTCTGTTATATTTCGTCGACATGCGGTGCGCGTCGATCGAGGTCGCACTGCTGGAGCAGGCAGACATGATGCCGCAACTCAAAACCAACCAGCCTCCGGCGAACACGGGGTGGTTCACTTCAGCAGAAGGTTCTGAGCGACTGTAAGCTTTGCTCTGGCAAACCTTGCGAGGCACGCCGCATCCCACTCAAACTTAGGACAATTCATTCCGAACTGTTCCGCCCGCTGCTCGAGCGAACGTCTGAGATTAGAATTCAGTTCTGCGCATTTCATAATCTGCTTCAAGAACTCTCCTTCCGCAACAAAGTCGGCAAGTCGCGCCTCAGCCGACATTCGTCTGAGATCGGCGGCGCTAGCGGAATCATGCCTGGGCGCAACGCATCGCTCAGAGACATCGTTATACTCCATGATATCTATGGCCAGTGTGTACGATTGCAGCGCTGTCTGATAGGGAGGGTAATGATGGCACAATTCCCGTCGAACTACATCCTACCTCAGCGGTGGCTAGCCGGATGGACGAGAACCCTCTAAGCCTATGAGCGCCCGCTTCGATGAGATCAAGCGGAACGAAGGGCATCCTTCAACCTTCGTTCGAGCCGGAGAGCTACTTCGAGCACTGTTCGTGCAGTTGCTGTACTCGGTCCGGGAGATCGACGAACCCAACATCGTCGCACTTGCGATACCGGAGGCCACGCCCGCCCACCACGGATCAATTCGCCAGAAACAATTACGTGATACTTTATGGTTTAGGCTACATCCACCCCGGGACGCGAATCGCCATGAACTACGACCACCTGACCAGAAAGAAGAAGGACCTAGACGGCTACCGCCCGCTCCCCCCAGCCCTGGTCCGCAATCTCGAAGAGTGGTTTCGCGTAGAACTGACCTATACCAGCAATGCGATTGAAGGCAACACGCTCACTCGTCGAGAAACAGCCGCCGTCATCGAAAAGGGCATTACGGTTGGCGGCAAGAGCCTTCGGGAACATCTCGAAGCGACAAACCATGCCCGCGCGCTCGATGTTGTGAACTCCCTGGTCAGGAAGAAGCCGTCTGCACTCACCGCACACGACATTCTCTCCATTCATGGACTCATCCTCAACGGCATCGAAGATACCAACGCTGCCCGATACCGCAACGTGCCGGTTCGGATTTCCGGTTCCGCCGTCGTCATGCCAAATCCAGTAAAGGTGCCGAGCCTGATGGAGGATTTCTTGCGGTGGTTGACCGCCCGGAATTCACTACATCCCGTCGCCTTCGCTGGCGAGGCGCATTACCGGCTGGTGACGATTCACCCGTTCGTCGATGGCAATGGGCGCACGGCCCGGTTGCTCATGAATCTGTTACTCCTCATGCGCGGCTATCCCCCGGCAATCATTCGCACCCGCGATCGGCTCGCCTATATCGGAGCTCTCGAACGCGCGCAGCTCGGCGGCGCAAGGTCTGATTTTGACGCTCTTGTCGCCAAGGCCGCGGAGCGGTCACTGGATATCTACCTCGCCGCCGCTCGGGGACAATCCGCCGAATCCGAACCAGAGACGGCCAGCCTGATGAAGATCGGCGCCCTTGCCAAGGCCGCCGGCGTCACAGTTCCCACAATCCGCTTTTGGACCGCGGAAAATCTACTCGAAGTAGCCGACGTCACCGCCTCCGGCTATCAACTCTACTCCCCCGATATGATCGCGCGCTGCGAGCTCATCCGGAGCCTGAAGGAACAGCGCCTCACTTTGGCTGAAATCAAGAGTCGTCTCGGGCAGTAACGAAAGCGGACCGGACACCTCGGGTTTCGTTAAGACGTTCGGCGAACGACTTCTCCGTCGGCATATACTACAGATAGCCGTGATGAGCTATCTGGACCGTCTGCTAGACCCGCTGACTGACAGCCTGACGCTGGAATCGGCGACCGCGCTGATTGCCCTTCGCGCGGACGCTGAAGTAGAGGCGCGTATTGACGAATTGCGCCGGAAGGCAAACGAAGGCGCCTTGACTCCGGCTGAAGACGCCGAGTACAAGGACTTCATTGAAGCGGTGGACGTAGTTTCCATCATGCAGGCGAAGGCCCGGCGCTTTCTTTCACGACAGGCTGCCTGAATTGGACCAGCGAACTCGCGAACTGGTTCGCAACAGAGCCGGGAACGCTTGTGAATATTGCCGATTGCCTCAGTCCGCCACGCCCGTCATCCCGTTTCACCTGGAGCACGTTGTGGCTAAACAGCACGGCGGCTCCGACGATCCAGCGGGCTTAGCGCTTGCCTGTGATCGATGCAACGCCTATAAGGGGCCAAATCTGACGAGCATTGATCCAGAGACAGAGGCCATTGTTCCGCTGTTCCATCCTAGGACGGACCGATGGGAGGATCATTTCGAATTGCGTGCTGGCCAAGTTTGCGGGAGGACGCAGGTCGGGCGAGCGACCGCACGCCTGTTGCAAATGAACGCGTCGCGGCGTGTCGAATTACGCCTCGCGTTCGGACCATGAGCGACTGGAACGCCTTTGTCCCGATTGCCGACGATCCGCTCGGAATCCACGCTCGCATAATCCCTACTCAGCGAACCTTCAAACGGATTGGCATCCGGATTTGGGGTGAGGTCCAGCGCATCGTATTTGTTCGCGAAATCGTGAGGGAACCAGCTCAGGTTTACCTGAAATGCCCGACGGGAGTTTCGGTCGGCGACGAACTGCCACAACCAGCGGCCCGCCACAGATTCAGTTCTTCCTTTCCAAGCCACCCCCGATGGCCAGTGATTTCTGAGATGGCCGCCCCCCCCCCCCGGCACCCACGCTCGATCTGGCCCAATGAAACGCCGATGATAAAATGCAGACGATGGAAGATGGCTTGACGGTTGAGGAGATCGTGCCCCTCGTGGAAGCCTTAGCCCCACGGGAACGGTCGCGCCTGTTACGCCTGATCAGCAAAATCCCGACTGACGATGCGGAGATCTGCGCCCTGAACCCCCCGGCGCGGAAAGAGTTCACCCTGCCGGAGGATCCGCTTGCGTGGGACAGCGAGGGCTGGGAGAACATTTCGTAAACCGGAGCGAAATCCGCCGGTAAACGTTTCGCCATCCTGACAAGCGCCGCCCCGTTTTGATCCTCACGAGAGATGAGGTCATCGACCGCCTGAATGAGACCATTGTGGTCCCGATCACACGGACGATTCGAGGGCTTTCGACCGCGGTGGTCCTCACCCCCGAAGAGGGTATGCCCGTTGTTTGTGCCCTGAACTTCGATCATCTGGCGCTGGCGCTAAGGGAACACATAGGAGCCCCGATCACCCACTTGCGAGAAGATCGGTGGCCTGAAGTCCGAAAGGCAATCCTGCTCGCCTGTGAGTTCCGCGACGCGGACCGAAGCTGAGTACAGCCGAGCGCCAATTCGCACAAGATTTTGCGCCTTTGCGGTCACCGCAAGACAGGGTGTCCACGATTGGGTCGAACGGCGCATCCAAACGTCCCCGCCCTCAATGCAACAGCAAAAGACTACGAGCCCCCGCCCGCTTCGCCATCTTCTGCAACGCCGTATCGAAGGTCACCAGCGTCGCCCCTTCCGCCGCCGCAAAACCTGCCAAATACGCAGCCATCACCGCCTTCGTCGCGCGCATTCCGGCTGTCTCTTTGGCCCCCAGCCGAAACAGCGACTCCACCCCGCCAGGCTCCACCGCCAACTACACACGCGGATCCTCCTGCCACCGGTCAAACGCCGCGAACGCCTCCGCGACGGTCAGCACGCTCCCGCCCATGACTTGCTCATTCGGCAGCTACCGCAATAGGCCCAATTGCGGTCCCCGGCAGAACAGCAGCCGCGCATTTCCCCGGCCCAACCCGGCCAGCCACGCACACGCAGCCCCGCTCGACGGATGCAACCCCTAACTCAGCCCCAACCAGACGTTGATGTCAATCAAATAGGAGGTCATACGGATTCTCCGTCGTTGGACAAAGCGGGCCCGGCCGGCCCTTGCTCGGCACCATCGGACCCGTCACATACCGTCCCTTCCGCTCCTCCCGGATCGGCACCAGCCGGGCCAACGCCTTGCCATGCTTCGTGATGACGATCCCTTCACCGGGCAACTCGTCAAGCAGCGACAAGATACGCCGACGCACTTCCGTAGCGTTCAGTTCCATACCCAAAGCGAACACCGAACTGTACAGTTTCATTCAATCCGGAAACGCCGTGCCTGCAACGTCGAACGCTCCGCCGTACGTCCGGACAAACCTCCCATGCTCTCCAGCAGCCAGCGACACGGAACGAAGCCAACAACGCGATTCCCCTACCCCCAAGAAAAGTCGGTCACAGCCCGAAAAAGATTATATTTCCCGCCAAATCAACAACCTGAAAAAATCCACCCCTCAAAACCCTTGCCAGCCATGCTAGCTTGAGATCGGGTCAGGAAGCCCTCACCCCCAAACGCCCTCGCAAAAGCGAGGGCGTTTGTGCGTTCAGCCACAGAAAGGAACGAACATGACGAGAGAAGACAAAGCAAGAATCGCCCGCGAAAACGGCACCAAGTCCCGCGGACCCATCACGCCCGAAGGCAAAGCCCAATCCCGCCTGAACTCCATCAAGACCGGCGAGAACGCCGAAACCCTCGCCCAATTCGTCCCGCCCAACTTCGGCGTCCTCTGCCACGAGGACCGCAAAAAGTTCTACGCCCTGATCAACCAGCTCACCCAGATCTTCCTGCCCGTCAATCAGGAAGCCGCCGCCATGGTCCGCCAGATCGCCATCGCCCGCTGGGAAATCGACCGCATCCAGACCGACATGAACCGTATCTGGAACGACGAACTCATGGAAGCCGCCAGCCACCCGGCCCCGGTCGCCAAGGAGTACGAAGACGACTACTTCCAGGCCCAGGTCGCCCGGAAGCTCTACGCCCCCAAATCCCCCATCGAGAAGATGGAGCGCCAGATCGATCGACTCGAAGTCCGCATCGCCCGCCTCCGCCGAGGCATCGCCGACGTAAATAAAAATTTTTCCACCGTCGCCAAACCATTGGAAACACAGGCGGAGGAGCCAAAAACAGAAAATAGCGAACCGACCGTCTACGTAACGGAGCCAACGCCAGAAGTCCTCGCCGCCTACCGCCGCGAGTTCCCGGGCCACCGAATCGTCGTCCTCCCGCCCGACGACGTCGCCAAAGGCATCGACATCGAAGACGACCTCCCCCCAGCACCAAGAAGAGCAGCATAAATACACGGGTGCAACGGACGACTCCCCCGGGGACATACTCGCCCGGCGCGCCTCGCGCGCCGGAGTGTGTCCCCAAGACGCGAAACAACCGACCAGCACAGAAGGAAAGAAGATGCTAGCACCGCTGTCCAACAACTACAAAACACCAGTAGCGACAGCGGAAGCCTGCCCAAACCCCACCGCCAACTGGGCCGAACAAAAACTCAACTTCCACCCCAGCCCCAAACAGGCCGAAGTGCTAAACACCGACGCCAAATATCTAATCCTCTGCTGCAACCGCCAATGGGGCAAGACGACCACAATCGCCATCAAAGCCCTCCACCACGCAGTGGAAAGACCGGATCAGACAATAGTGATCCTAAGCCGCACAAAGCACCAGGCGGCAATCCTGATAAACCGAGCCACCCGCTTCCTGCCCAAGCTCAACATAAAACTCCGCCGCGTATTAGGCTTCCCGTTCTCACTCGAACTACCCAACGGCAGCAACATCATCGCGGTAGCCCACAGCGGCGACACCTCCGTCGGCAACACCGCCAACGTCCTGGTAGTCGACGAAGCCGCCCTAGTCCAGGACAACGTCTACTGGTCCGTCAGCGCCTCAGTAGCCAGAACCAGAGGAGCCATCTGGCTAATGAGCACCCCGCGCCGCCAGGCCGGATTCTTCTTCAACATCTGGCACAGCCCCGACAAGCGATGGACCAAAATCTTCTCCCCAGTCACCGACTGCCCGGAGATAGATCCCGACTACCTCGAAATGCAAAAGGCGGCGGACCCCATCAAGTACCGGCAAGACTTCCTCTGTGAATTCATCCAACCAGCGGACAGGCTGGTAACGATGGAAATGATCAACCGCATGATGCGCACCGACATCGACCAGTGGTACTTTCCACCCCTGTTCCACGACCACGTCCCGGCCCCCAAAAAGCCCCCAGACGTGCAGAAGTAGCAATCACAGTCCGAAGCCCCTCGTCGAAACCAAGAACGGGACTTGTCCACCGAAGCCCGCAGGGCGAAGGTGGAAGCCCTCGGGGCGAAGGGGGATACTTTCCGCCACTGTTCCACGACCACGTCCCGGCCCCTAAAAAGCCCCCGGACGTGAAGAAATAAGCGCCATCGGCAGCACCGACAACCGCGCAATCGGATTTCGCTTTGTTCCCGGCCGTACCTGCGAAGGACCCCGGCCACTCGATCTGTGACAACTGAATATCCTAGTGAACGGGCCTGACGAGCCCAACTCCCAAGTGCGCCCCGCCAGGTCACTTTGGATTTCTTCGCAATGTCTGCTCCGCCGCCGCAGCGGAGCGGACATCGGCGGCTGCACCAATTCCCCCGCCGCCAAATACACGAACCCCTGGCAGCACCAGCAAACCGGTTCGCCATCCAGCAGAATCCCGCCGCATCCAACCCCGTCTTCCCGCATCATAGTAAGGAGTTCATGTCGATCCTTTACCGTTATCTAAAAAGCTATCTCCCCCAAGTCCTGCTGGCGCTGCTGCTCGCCACCATCAACCAGGTCTTCTCCCTCCTCGACCCCCTCATCTTCCGTCACGTCATCGACAACTACGCGACCAAATACCAGCAGTACTCGACCGAACAGTTCTTCCGCGGCGTATCGCTCCTCCTCGGCGCCACCGTCGGCGTCGCCTTCGTCTCCCGCGTCGCCAAAAACTTCCAGGACTACGTCATCAACCGCATCACCCAGCAACTCGGCGCCCAGATGTACGCCGACGGCATCCGCCACTCCCTCTCCCTCCCCTACCAGGTCTTCGAGGACCAGCGCTCCGGCGAAACCCTCGGCAAGCTCCAAAAGGTCCGCACCGACGTCGAAAAGTTCATACAGATCTGCATCAACCTGCTCTTCTCCACCCTGGTCGGCGTCGTCTTCGTCATGATCTACGCCTTCAACGTCCACTGGGCCATCGCCCCGGCCTTCTTCCTGACGATCCCCCTCCTCGGCACCCTCAGCTCCGTCTTGAGCAAGCGCATCAAGAAGATCCAGGGCGAAATCGTCAAGGAGACAACAGCGCTCGCCGGCTCCACCACCGAGAGCCTCCGCAACATCGAACTGGTTAAATCCTTGGGCCTCGCCAAACAGGAAGTCGAGCGCCTCAACTCCACCACCGGCGCCATCCTCAAACTCGAACTGAAGAAGGTGAAATACCTCCGCTCCCTGAGCTTCATCCAGGGCACCTGCGTCAACTTCCTCCGCACCAGCATCCTCTTCTTCATGCTCTACCTGATCTTCGCCCAGCAGATCACCGTCGGCCAGTTCTTCAGCCTGCTGATCTACTCGTTCTTCATCTTCGGCCCGCTCCAGGAACTCGGCAACGTCATCAACGTCTACCGCGAAACCGAAGTCAGCCTGAAGAACTTCGCGGACCTGATGGCGATGAAGCCAGACGCTGCCCCCGCAAACCCAAAGCCCATCGGAAAGCTCGAATCGCTGGCCTTCAACGACATCACCTTCCAACACCAATCCGCCGCCAAACCAGCCCTCCGCGACATCAACTTCGAAGTCCGGCGAGGCGAAACCGTCGCCTTCGTCGGCCCCTCCGGCGCCGGCAAGTCAACGCTCGTCAAACTCCTGGTCGGCCTCTACAAACCCCGCGAAGGCCAGATCCTCTACAACAAAATCCCCAGCTCCGAAATCGACCTTGAAGTCTTCCGCGAGCGCATCGGCTTCGTCACCCAGGACACCCAACTCTTCTCCGGCTCCATCGCCGAAAACCTGCGCTTCGTCAAGCCCGACGCCACCGACGCCGAGTGCCTCCAAGTCCTCGAACAAGCCTCCGCCAAGACGCTCCTGGAGCGAGCCGACAAAGGCCTGGCAACGAGAATCGGCGAAGGCGGCGTAAAAGTCAGCGGAGGCGAAAAGCAGCGCCTGTCGATCGCCAGAAGCCTGTTGCGCCAACCCGACCTAATGGTCTTCGACGAAGCGACATCGTCCCTGGATTCCCTAACCGAAGAAGAAGTAAGCGCGACGATCCGCGAAGTAGCCGAGCGCCGCGAAGCGATCAGCATCCTGATCGCCCATCGTCTGTCAACGATCATGCACGCCGACCGCATCTACGTCCTGGAGCGAGGAAAGATCGTAGAGCAAGGCACCCACGAAGAGCTGTTGGAAGGCAAAGGTCTCTACTACGCCATGTGGCGCCAGCAAGTCGGCGAACCCCAGACAATTCCTGGGTGACAGTCACCCAGGAATTGTCTGACCCATCCGGGACGCTAAAATCAATCATGCGCCCAGCCCTGCTCCTCCTCGCCCTGGCCCTCGCCATCCCAGCCCAGGAGGTCAGCCAATCCGGCCTCCGCCTCAAAGCCGAGCGCCCCCTAATAGCCCAGGCCGAACGAGCCAAGAACGGCATGGTCGCCAGCACCCATGAACTCGCCAGCCAGGTCGGCGTCGACATCATGAAAAAGGGCGGCAACGCCGTCGACGCCGCCGTCGCCGTAGCCGTCGCCCTCGCCGTCGTCCACCCCGAAGCCGGCAACCTCGGCGGCGGCGGCTACATGCTCATCCGCATGGCCGACGGCCGCGCCACCGCCATCGACTACAAAGAAATGGCCCCCGCCGCCGCCAACCCGCAAATGTACAAAAACGCCGAAGAACAGCGCATCGGCTACAAAGCCTCCGCCGTCCCCGGCACCGTCGCCGGCCTCGCCCTCGCCCACCAGAAATTCGGCAAACTCAAATGGGCCGAAGTCCTCGAACCCGCCCGCCTCCTGGCCAAAAACGGCTTCCCCGCCTCCCAGCGCATGGAGATCATCCTCGCCCTCCAAGTCCCCATCATGAAGCGCTTCCCTGAGACCGCCAAAATCTTCCTCCACGGCGCCGAAACGCCCCTGAAACAAGGCGAAATCGTCAAACAGCCCGACCTCGCCGCCACCCTCCAACGCCTCCAGAAGAACGGCGCCAAAGAGTTCTACGAGGGCCAAACCGCCCAGCTCATCGCCAAAGACATGGCGGCCAACAACGGCACCATCACCCTCGACGACCTCAAAGCCTACAAAGCCATCGAGCGCGAGCCCATCAAGGGCACCTACCGCGGCCATCCCATCCTCGCCATGGGCCCCAGCAGTTCCGGCGGCACCGCCGTCATCCAGATGCTCAACATCCTCGAAAACTTCGACCTCAAACTCGGCGAAGAAGGCTCCGCCAAAGCCCGCCACCTCCACGTCGAAGCCGCCCGCCGCGCCTTCCGCGACCGCGCCGAATTCGCCGGCGACCCCGCCTTCTTCGACATCCCCACCGCCCGCCTCATCACCAAGGAACACGCCAAGACCTGGGCCCAAGGCATCAACCTCGACAAAGCCACCCCCCTCCCCGCCAGCGCCCACGACGACGAATCGAACGACACCACCCACTTCTCCGTCATCGACGCAGCCGGCAACATCGTCAGCAACACCTACACCCTCAACGGCTTCTACGGCTCCCAGGTCATCGCCAAAGGCACCGGCGTGCTCCTCAACGACATCATGACCGGCTTCGGCACCAAAGGCCGCAACAAGATCGAAGCCCGCAAACGCCCCGTCTCCTCCATGTCCCCCGTCCTCGTCCTGAACCGCGACAACACCCCCTGGGTCGCCCTCGGCTCCCCCGGCTCCCAGACCATCCCCAACACCGTCCTCCAAGTCATCACCAACATGATCGACTTCAAAATGAGCCTCCGCGACGCCATCGATTACCCCCGCATCCACCACCAGGGCACGCCCGACCGCATCGACGCCGAACCCGCCGCCCTCGTCCTCGACGTCGCCGAAAAGCTCAAGGCCATGGGCCACAAGATCAACCCCGCCTTCCGCTCCCAAGGCGACGTCCACGCCGTCGCCGTCGAGCCCGGCACCAACATGCGCCTCGGCTGGTCCGACGGCCGCCGCGGCGGCCACGCCATCGGCTACTAACCCATGCGAATCGCCCTCGCCAACCTGGCCTTCCCCGCCAGCCCAGCCGACTCGATAACCAGCGCCCAAGCCGCCATCCGCGCCGCCGAAGCTGCGCAGGCCGAGGTTATCTGTTTCCCCGAATGCTACGTCCCCGGCTACCGCGCCGAAGGCAAAAACATCCCCCCGCCCGACATCACCTTTCTAGACGAAGCGCATCAAACCATCGCCAACACCGCATCAACCATCACGGTCATCCTCGGTACCGAGCGCATCGTCAACGGCGCGCTCCGCCCCACCGCCCTGGTCATCAACGCCGAACCCAACACCTACCAGGACAAGATCCAACTCGACCCCTCAGAAGACGAAACCTACTCCCCCGGCACCGAACGCCATCTGTTCCAACGCGGCGATCTGAAGTTCGGCATCGCCATCTGCCACGAAGGCTGGCGTTACCCGGAAACGGTCCGCTGGGCCGCCCGCCGAGGCGCCCACATCGTCTTCCACCCCCATTTCCACGAGGCGGAACCCGGCTCTTACCAACCGGAAACCTTCGCCCACCCCGCCAACACCTTCCACGAAAAGGCCGCCCTCTGCCGAGCCGCCGAAAACACCATCTACTTCGCCACCGTCAACAACGCCAGCCCCGGCTCCCCCACAACCTCAGCCGTCATCAACCCCGACGGCACCCTCCTCTGCCACCAACCCTACGGCCAGCCCGGCCTCCTCTACGCCGACATCGACCTCTCCAAGGCCACCGGCCTCCTCGCCCGCCGCTGCAAGTCGTGATGCGCCGTCCCTGCTAAACTAGCATCAAATGCGCACCACTCTGAACATCGAAGACGAAGCGCTCGCCAAACTCAAAAAGTACGCCGAAGAGCGCCGCCTCTCCCTCGGCGAAGCCGCCTCCACTCTCATCGATCGCGGAATCGAAGCCACGCCCAAATTCAAAACCAGGAACGGCTTCGCCCTCTTCGATCTCCCGCCTGGCAGTCCGGAGATCACCAACGAACTTCTCGACCAGTGGGAAGCCGAAGAGTACGAGGAAGAATATCAGCGTGCGATGTCTCCTCGACGTTAACGTCCTGGTGGCGTTGGTGCTGCCGCGCCATCCGTTCCATCCTCGGGTGCATAACTGGTTCCGTCAGAGCCCCGATCGACTCTGGGCAACCTGTCCGCTGACGCAAGCGGGCTTCCTTCGAATCGGCACCAAATTTCTCGGCGGTTCCCGCGAAGATCTGCAGTCAGCCTATATGCATTTGGAGCACGACTGCCGTGGCGAGACTCACGAGTTCTGGCCAATGGATATCGATTTAGCCGAACTGGATCCAACGCTTAGGCCGCGCATCATCGGCCCCAACCAAATCGCCGACCTCCAACTCCTACTCCTCGCCCACAAGCACCGCGGCCAACTCGTCACCCTCGACAAAGGCCTTCACGAATTAGCCCACGGCACCAAATACGCCAACTCCCTCACCGTGCTCTAGAGCAAAATCCGGAACGTATACATCTTCCCCGCCGACGAAGCCGCGTCGCTCGGACTCACCGCCAAAATGCCATACTCCCCCGGCCCCAGCGGCGTCGGCAGCACAATCCGGAACTGCCCTTCCCCCAACTTCTCCACGCCAAACGCAATCGCGCCCTTCGCCAACCCGCTCTTCTTATTCACCGGCCCCACGTTAAACGCCCGGTCCGTCTTCGACGCCTTCATCGGCAACAGGACATACGAATTAATCGTCAACCCGCTCGGCGGCGCAATCACAATCTCCATCGGGTTCTGCAAAAAGTTCCGGCTGCTCGCCCCCGTGATCGTCCCGTTCAGATCCTTCTTCACAATCCCCGCGCTGGCAATATTCCGCATGGCCCCACTCGTCTTCCACTCCACCTCTTCCTGGATCAGCTCAAAATACTCGGCGCCCTTCTTATAGAACAGCCCCGGCCCAGGAATCGTGCTCGACTTCTTCGTACCCTCAACAGCAGGCGTAGCCGCCACCGGCGTCTTCCCCTTATCGAGCATCGCCGCGATCAACTTCTCGCTCACCCCGGCTTCCTTCAACGCCACCAACTCGGTCGCGCCCAGCACATAAATCCCAGGCTGCTGACGGATCACGTTGACGATCAGCTCCTCGCTCATCCCCGCCTTCACCAGCTTAATAATCCCCTCATTATTCAGGGTCTCCTGGCCAAACGAGAGCATCGCGCTCAGCAGCAAAATCGATAAGAATCGCATAACTAATTATATAGAGCGCCGAGGGGATACAATCGTTTCTGCCCGCCTATGGATCTCAATCTCTCCCCTTCCGAACTCGGCTTCCGCGACGGCCTCCGCCAATGGCTTGCCGATAACCTGAGCCCCCACTGGCAAGCCGACTTCGCCAAAATCGAAGGCAAGCAGGCCCAGTTCGAATACCTCCGCGCCTGGCAACGCAAGGTCTACGACGGCGGCTGGGCCGGTATCGCCTGGCCCAAAGAGTTCGGCGGCCGCGGCGCGACGATCATCGAACAGGTCATCTTCACCGAGGAGATGGCCCGCGCCGGCGCCCCCAATCTCCCCGGCGTCCTCGGCCTCCAACTCGTCGGCCCCACCACCATCACCCACGGCACCGAAGCCCAAAAAGAACAGTTCCTCCGCAAGATCCTCTCCGGCGAAGAGATCTGGTGCCAGGGCTTCTCCGAACCCAACGCAGGCTCCGACCTCGCCGCCCTCCGCACCACCGCCACCCTCGATGGCGACCACTTCATCGTCAACGGCCAGAAGGTCTGGACCAGTTACGGCTGGGCCGCCGATTGGTGTGAACTCGTCGTCCGTACCGACCCCGACGCCCCCAAACACAAGGGCCTCACCGTCCTCCTGGTCGACATGAAGTCCCCCGGCGTCGACGTCCGCCCGCTCCGCCAAATGACCGGCGAAACCGAGTTCAACGAGCTCTTCTTCACCGACGTCCGCGTCCCCGTTGAAAACGTCCTCGGCAGGGTCAACGACGGCTGGAACGTCGCCATCGGCACCCTCATGCACGAACGCGCCACGCTTGGCGCCGGCATCCAGATCGTCATCCGCCGCAGCTTCGAACGCATCGTCGAACTCGCCAAATCCCTCGGCAAATTCGCCGACCCCATCACCCGCCAGAAGCTCGCCCAGTGCTACGCCGACATCGAAGTCATGCGCCTGAACCAGATGCGAGCCTATTCCAAAATGGCCAACGGCGGCACGCCCGGCCCCGAAGGCTCCATCCAGAAAATCTTCTGGAGCGAGCTCAACCAGCGCTTCCAACAGATGGCCCAGGAAATCATGGGCCCCTACGGCCAACTCACCAAGGGCTCTGAATACTCGATAGACGACGGCATCTGGACTTACAACTACCTCCGCGCCCGCGGTAACACAATCGAAGCCGGAACCTCCGAAATCCAACGTCTCATCCTTGGCCACTTCGTCCTCGGCCTCCCCAAGAGTTACTAACATGCAATTCGGCCTTACTGACTCCCAAGTACTCACTCGTAACTCCGCCCGCGAGTTCTTCTCCGCCGAATACCCCATCGCCGAAGTGCGGCGCCTCTGCGAGACCGAAACAGCGCATGATCGCAAACTCTGGCGCAAAACCGCCGAACAGGGCTGGTGCGGCATGACCATCCCGGAAGCCTACGGCGGCATGGGGCTCGACCTCGTCGAAGTCGCCGCCGCCATGGAAGAGGCCGGCCGCACGCTCGTCCCCGGCCCGCTGCTGGCCCACCTCACCGCCACCGCCGCCATCGCCGCCTGCGCCAGCGAAGAGCATAAACAACGGCTCCTCCCCGCCCTCGCCACCGGTGAACGCATCGCGACTTTTGCCGTCCTCGAACCCAACCCGTCCTGGGATCTCGCCGCCGTCGCCATGCCAGCCTGCGAAGGCGCCAAGCTCTTCGTCATGGACGCCGCCGTGACGGACTACATCGTCACCCTCACCCGCGACGGCGTCTTCCTCGTCGACTCCCGCGGTGATGGCGTCACCCTCACCCCCATGCCCGCGCTCGACACCTCCCGCAAACTCTCCGCCGTCCATTACCAAAGCGCCCCCGGCCTCCAGTTGGCCACGGACAACAACGCCGTCCAGCGCGCCCTCGACATCGGCACCACGCTCCTCTGCGCTGAAATGACCGGCGCCATGCAGCGCATGCTCGACATCACCGTCAACTACGTCAAAACCCGCAAGCAATTCGGCAAACCCGTCGGCGCGTTCCAACTCGTCCAGGCCCTCTGTGCCGATATGCTCGTCGCCACCGAAAGCGCCCGCAGCGCGACGTACTTCGCCGCCTACGCCCTCGAACAAAACCTCCCCGAAGCCCAATCCGCCGTCAGCGTCGCCAAGAGCTACATCGCCGACGCCGCCCGCCTCACCGGCAACAACGCCATCCAGGCCCACGGCGGCATGGGCTTCACCTGGGAGAACGACATCCACCTCTACTACCGCCGCGCCAAGGCCTTTGAAACGGCCTTCGGCGACGCCGTCTTCCACCGCGAACGCATCGCCCAACTAGCCCTATGAGCGTGTTCGCCGTCAAGCCCTGGCTGAAGCATTACGACTTCTGGGTGCCGCCCACGGCCACGTTCCCCCACCAGTCGCTCTACTTCATTCTCCAGACGGCGGCGAGCCACTTCCGCCACCGCCCGGCCCTCGCCTTCGAAGGCCGTCAAATTACCTACGAACAGCTCAAGGACAAAGCGGACCGTCTGGCCGCCAGCCTTCATAAAGCCGGCCTGCGCCAAGGCGACCGCCTGGGCATCATGCTGCCCAACGGGCCCAACTACCCCATCGCCTTCTTCGCCGCCATGCGCCTCGGCGCTATCGTCGTCAACATCAACCCGGCCTACACGGCCTACGAACTGGCCCACGTCGCGAAAGATTCCGGCCTGACATTCCTGGTCACCCGCACGCCCAGCGGCCTCCCGCTCACGCTCGAAATCCTCCCCGAAGCCATCGAAGAGCTGATCGCCGCGGGCGACCCCAAAACGCTCCCCCGCGTCACCGTCAACGCCGAAGAGGACGTAGCGCTGCTCCAATACACCGGCGGCACCACCGGCGTCTCCAAAGCGGCGATGCTGACTCACTACAACCTCTTCGCGAACGTCGTCCAGAACGCCCTCTGGCACACCTACAACACCCGCCGCGGCGAAGAGCGGCTCTTGCTCGTCCTCCCCTATTTCCACATCTACGGTCAGGTCGTCGGCCTGCTCCTCGCCACCTGGAACGGCAACATGGTCATTCCTGTTCCCAAGTACGACGTCAACGCCCTGATCGCGGCCTTCCGCGAATACGAGCCCACCCAATTCCCCGCCGCCCCCACCATCTACATCTCCCTCCTCCATCACCCGGAAACCGCCACCTGTGGCATCCACAAGGTGAAGCTATTCAACTCGGGCAGTGCCCCGCTCCCCGTCGAGGTGATCGAGCAGTTCGAACAGATGAGCGGCGCCATGCTCCGCGAAGGCTACGGCATGACGGAGACCAGTTGCACGGCCTCCACCACGCCCCAACTCGCCCCGCGCAAGATCGGCGCCATCGGCATCCCCGTCACCAGCACCGAGTTCAAGATCGTCTCGCTCGATGACCCCACGCGCGAAGTGGGCCTGAACGAACCGGGCGAACTCTGCGTGAAGGGGCCGCAAATCATGAAGGGCTACTGGAACAATCCGGAGGAAACCGCGAACGCCCTCCGCGACGGCTGGATGTACACCGGCGATATCGCGACCATGGACGAGGACGGCTTCTTCTACATCGTCGACCGCAAGAAAGAGATGATCAGCGTCAGCGGCTTCAAGGTATTCCCGAAGGAAGTCGAAGAGGTCCTCTTCACCCATCCGGCCGTCCGCGAAGCCTGTGTCGTCGGCCAGCCCCACCCCTACCGCGGCGAGATGGTGAAGGCCTTCGTCGTCGCCAAATCCGAAGTATCCTCGGAAACCCTGATCGCCTACTGCGCCGAGCGCCTGACCAAATTCAAGGTGCCCACCGCTATCGAGTTCCTCCCCGAACTCCCCAAATCTTCCGTCGGCAAAGTCCTTCGCCGCCAACTGCGAGAGAAAGAACGAACCCAATCATGAGCGAACTCATCCTCACCTCCAAAGACGCGAACGTCGGCATCATCACCGTCAACAATCCCCCCGTCAACGCCCTGAGCCCCGGCGTCCCCGATGGCATCGCCGCCTCCCTCGCCGCCCACATCGCCGATCCCGAAGTCGAAGCCATCGTCCTCATCGGCGGCGGCCGTACCTTCATCGCCGGTGCGGATATTAAGGAGTTCGGCAAGGTCGTCGCGGGCCAGAGCAAAGGCCACAACCTCCTCCCGCTGATGCTCGCCATGGAGGACTCGCCCAAGCCGGTCGTGGTCGCCATCCACGGCACCGCGCTCGGCGGCGGTCTCGAAGTCGCCATGGGCGGCCACTACCGCGTGGCCGTCGCCTCGGCCCAGGTCGGCCAGCCCGAAGTGAAGATCGGCCTCATCCCCGGCGCCGCCGGCACCCAGCGCCTCCCACGCCTGGCCGGGGTCGAACTCGCCGCCCACATGTGCGCCTTCGGCGACCCCATCTCCGCCGCCAAGGCCCACGAAGCCGGCATCGTCGACGCCATCATCGACGGCGACCTCCTCACCGGCGCGGTCTCATTCGCCCGAGCCCAGACCGAACGCCCCAAGCCCCGCGAGCGCGCCATCCGCCCCTTCGACCCCGCCATCTTCGACACCCTCCGCGCCCAGGCCCGCAAGTCCCACCGCAACCAGACCGCTCCGCAAGCGGCCATCAACGCCGTCGAAGCGGCCACCCAGTTGCCCTTCGCCGAAGGCTGCACCCGCGAGCGCGAACTGTTCAACGAGTGCCTCTATGGCCCCCAATCGAAGGCCCTGATCCACACCTTCTTCGGCGAACGCGAAGTGGCAAAAATCCCCGGCATCGGCAAGGACACGCCCACCCGGGAAATCAAGCAGGCGGCGGTGATCGGCGCCGGCACCATGGGCGGCGGCATCACCATGAACTTCGTCAACGCCGGCATCCCCGTCCGCCTCCGAGAGACCACGCAGGAGGCGCTCGACAAGGGCATGGCGACCATCCGCAAGAACTACGCCAACTCCGTCGCCAAGGGCCGTTTCTCGCAAGCGGTCATGGACCAGCGCATGGCTCTCATCACGCCCCAGCTCACCTACGACGGGTTCGAGGAAGCCGACATCATCACCGAGGCCGTCTTCGAAGGCATGGCGCTCAAGAAGGAGATCTTCGCCGCCATCGACAAGGTCGCCAAGCCCGGCGCCATCTTAGCCAGCAACACATCCACCCTGTCCATCGACGAAATCGCCAGCGCCACCTCGCGCCCGCAGGATGTCATCGGCACCCACTATTTCAGCCCCGCCAACGTCATGCGGCTGCTCGAAATCGTACGCGGCGCCGCCACCGGGCTCGACGTCATCGCCACCTGCATGAACCTCGCCAAGACGCTGAAGAAGGTGGGCGTGCTGGTGGGCAACTGCCGCGGCTTCGTCGGCAACCGGATGATCCACTGCTACCTCCGCGAAGCCCAGTTCCTGGTGGAGGAAGGCGCCGCGCCGGAGCAAGTCGATGGGGCCCTTTACGAATGGGGCATGGCGATGGGGCCGCTGTCGATGGGCGACCTCGCCGGGCTCGACGTCGGCTGGCGCATCCGCAAGGAGTTCAAGCATCTGGAGGTTCCCGGCGAGCGTGTCCCACTGATCTCCGACGAACTCTGCGAGCGCGGCCGCTACGGCCAGAAGACCGGCGCCGGCTATTACAAGTACGACGAGAACCGCAAGCAGACTCCCGATCCGGAGGTGACGGCGATCATCGAGGAACTCGCGGCCCGGGAAGGCATCGAGCGCCGCGAGATCACGAAGGAAGAGATCCTGGACCGGACGCTCCTCTCCCTCGCCAACGAAGGTGCGAAGATCCTGGAAGAGGGCATCGCCCTGCGCTCGGTGGACATCGACGTGATCTACCTGACCGGCTACGGCTTCCCGGCCTACCGCGGCGGCCCAATGTTCTACGCCGACTCGCTCGGCCTCGCCAACGTCCTCGCCAAGGTGCAGGCATTCGGCTGGGAACCCGCCCCGCTCCTGGTCAAGCTCGCCGCCGAAGGCAAGACCTTCAGCGCCTAATCAAAATCCAGACAATTCCTGGGTGACTGTCACCTAGGAATTGTCTGGATTGGCCAGGTTAGTGATGAGCAGCCAGCGTGCGCACATAGTTGACCACACGCCAGCGTTCCACGTCGGTTAACTCGGCTTTGAACCCCGGCATTGTCTTGCCGATGCCATTTGTGACCACCCAGTAGATCTCGCCGTCCTTTAGGGTGGTCATATGGTGCGAGGTCAGATCCGGGGCCTTGCCTTTGGGCGAATGGCAGCCGGCGCAGCGCGCTTCGAAAGCCACCTTGCCAAGCGCCGCGTCCTTGGCCGCCACCGGATTCTTCAATGCCTTCGCCGCCGCCGGGGCGTGCGATTTTCCCTTCGCATCGTGCCCGTACAGGCTCGCGGCCAACAACATCAACAGCACAGCTCTCATCTCAATCTCCCATGAAATGCACCGCCACCGTCCGCTTATGCGGCGAGCGGCGGTGCTCAAAGACGTAGATCCCCTGCCAAGTTCCGAGCGCCAGACGGCCGTTCATTACCGGGATGCTCAACTGCGTCGCCGTTAACGCCGAGCGGATGTGCGCCGGCATGTCATCGGGGCCTTCGAGCGTATGGCGGAAGTGCGGATCATTCTCCTTCACCAGCCGGCCGAACCACTCGTTCAGGTCCGATACCACGTCCGGATCCGCATTCTCCTGCACCGTCAGCGAGGCCGATGTATGGCGGATAAACAGCGTGACCAACCCGGTGTGCGCGGCTTGCTCGGCCACCCAGCGCTCCACGTCCTCGGTGAACTCATAGAGGCCCTTCCCCCGGGTCGTAATCGTCAGCGCTGTGACCGCCTGCCTCACTCCACCGTTACCGATTTGGCCAGGTTGCGCGGCTGATCCACGTCGCAGCCAAGTCGCACAGCGATGTGATACGCCAGCAGTTGCAGCGGCACGATCTCCAGCAGCGGCAGCAGCATCTCCGAAGTGGTCGGGATCTCGATGGCGTAGCTGCACATCTTGCGCGCGTCCTCGTCCCCTTCGTTTATGATCCCGATGACGATGCCTTCGCGGGCCTTCACTTCCTGGATGTTCGACAGCGTCTTCTCGTAGCGGATGCGGCTGGACGGATCGGCCGGATCGTAGGCGGCCAACACCACCACCGGCAGCTTCTCATCGATCAGGGCATTCGGCCCGTGCTTCATCTCGCCGGCGGGGTAGCCTTCGGCGTGGATGTAGCTGATCTCCTTCAGCTTCAATGCGCCTTCGAGCGCGATCGGGAAGTGAATTCCCCGCCCCAGATAGAGGAAGTCCGTGGCGCGGAACAGCGCCTTGGCGATGTCCTCGTAGTGGTTATCCTTGCTGAGCAGATGCTCCAGCTTGCCCGGCAGGCGGACCAGTTCGCCGACCAGTTCGAGCGACGCGGCATCGCTCAGCGTGCCGTGCTTCTGCCCCAGGTACATGGCCAGGATGAACAGCGCCGTGACCTGCGAAGTGAACGCCTTGGTGGACGCCACGCCGATCTCGGGGCCTGCATGGGTCAACAATGTACCCGACGCCTCGCGCGGGATCATCGACCCGATCACATTACAGATGGCCAGCGTCTTTGAGCCCTTCTGCTTGGCCTCGCGCTGCGCGGCGATCGTGTCGGCCGTTTCGCCCGACTGGGAGATCACCACGGTGAGCGTTTTGTCGTTGACGATGGGATCGCGGTAGCGGAACTCGCTGCCGTAATCGACTTCGACGGGCAGGCGGGCCAGCCGCTCGATCATGAACTTGCCGGCCAATCCGGCGTGCCAACTGGTGCCACAAGCGACGATGCGGATCTGCTGGAACCCGGCAAACTCCTCCGGCGTGATGGCCATCTCTTCGAGGAAGATGTGGCCGGACTCCTGCCCGACGCGGCCCAGGATGGTATCCCGGACTGCGCGCGGCTGCTCGTAGATCTCCTTGAGCATGAAGTGCTTGTAGCCGCCCTTTTCGGCCAGGATCGGATCCCACAGGATGTGGGTGACCTGACGTTTGATGGGCGTGCCTTCGAAGTCCATCAGCCGCACGCCCTCTTCGGTGACGACGGCAATATCGCCATCATCGAGGAAGAACATGTCGCGCGTATGGCTGAGGATGGCCGGCACGTCGGACGCCACGAAGTATTCGTTTTCGCCGAGGCCGATGACCACCGGCGGGCCGTTGCGGGCGGCGATTATTTTGCCCGGCTCATCGCAGGACATGATGGCGAGGGCGAAGACGCCATTGATGCGCTTGACGGTGGTCCGCACCGCCTCTTCAAAACTCTGCCCTTCCGCGAGGTAGACCTCCACCAGGTGGGC
>CANIVU010000127.1 GCA_947470805.1 Acidobacteriota bacterium
CCGTCCCCGCCGAAGTCAGCGCCACCTTCCAAGGTGCCGCCCGCGCCTTCCACGGATCGCTGTCCAATCTCTGGATCCTCCTCGGCATCGCCATCGCCGTCGTCTATATCGTGCTCGGCATCCTCTACGAAAGCTTCATCCACCCCATCACGATTCTCTCCGGCCTCCCCTCGGCCGGCTTCGGCGCCCTCATGACACTCTGGCTTTTCAAGATGGATTTGAGCATCTACGCCTTCGTCGGCCTGATCATGCTCATCGGCATCGTCAAGAAAAACGCCATCATGCAAATCGACTTCGCGCTCCAGGCCGAAGGCGAAGGCAAGACCCCCTACGAAGCCATCTACGAGGGCTGCCTCGTCCGCTTCCGTCCCATCATGATGACCACCATGGCCGCGCTCCTCGGCGCTGTCCCCATCGCCGTCGGCTACGGCGCGGGTGGCGAAGCCCGGCAACCGCTCGGCCTCGTCATCGTCGGCGGCCTGCTCTTCTCGCAGCTGGTCACGCTCTACCTCACGCCCTGCTACTACACCTATCTCTCGGAACTGCAGAACTGGTGGCAACGGCGCAAGGCCAAGCCCACGCCACCCGTGCCCGTGCTCGCCCCGCACAATTAGTGCCAGGCGCCAATTCCAGATAGAATGTCATCCACAGCGATGACTTCCGCTCTCTTCGATCTATCCAACAAAGTCGCCGTCGTCAGCGGCGCCGCCCAGGGCATGGGCCGCGCCATGGCCACCGCGCTCGCCGCCGCCGGTGCCCAACTTCTCCTCGTCGACCGCAACGAAGCCGGCGTGCAAAACACCGCCCGCGAAATCAACGATGCCGGCGGCCACGCGCTCCCGTCCTCGTTCGATATCTCCGACACCGCCCAGGTCCGCGCCCTCTTCGCCCTCCTCGATAGCGAATTCGGCCGCATCGATTTCCTCGGCAACGTCGCCGGCGAATCCATCATGGGCGCCCCCGAAGACATCTCCCTCGAGGACGTCGAACAAGTCTTCCGCAATCTCGTCATCGGCCGCTTCTGCGCCTGCCAGGAAGCGGGCCGCCGCATGCTCCGCGCCGGCACCGGTTCCATCGTCAACATCGGCTCCATCGCCAGCATGACCGCCCTCGGCCGCGGCCACATCGCCTACTCCATGGCCATGGGCGCCGTCGTGCAAATGACCCGCGAACTCTCCACCGAATGGGCTTCCGCCGGCATCCGCGTCAACGCCATTCTCCCCGCGCAAGTCTTGAACCCCGGCCTCGAAGCCCGCATCGCCGCCGACCCCTCCCTCCGCGACAAATTCCTCAGCGGCATCCCAGCCGGACGCTTCGGCCACCCCGACGACATCAAAGGCCTCTCCGTCCTCCTCGCCTCCGACGCCTCCCGCTGGATCACCGGCGCCATCATTCCCATGGACGGCGGCAACCTCGCCTGCAACGCCGGCGGCTCCCCCCGGAAACCCAAATGAATCTCTACCGTACGATGCAGTTGATTCGCTCGAGCGAAGAGCAACTCGCCCGTTGCCACGCCCGCGGCCTCATCCACGGCGCCTGCCACACCTACGTCGGCCAGGAAGCCATCGCCACCGGCGTCTGCGCCCATCTGCGTGCCAACGACGCCATCTTCTCCACCCACCGCGGCCACGGCCACGCCCTCGCCAAAGGCATGCCCCCGGCCCAGCTCTTCGCCGAACTCTTCGGCCGTGAAACCGGCTGCTCCCGCGGCCGCGGCGGCTCCATGCATCTCTTCTCTCCGGAGATCGGCATGATGGGCACCAGCGGCATCGTCGGCCCGTCCATCCTCCAGGCCGCCGGCGCCGGCTACAGCTTCGCCGTACAGAAAACAGACCAGGTCGCCGTGGCCTTCTTCGGTGATGGCGCCACCAACAACGGCGCCTTCCACGAAGGCCTCAACATGGCCTCCATCTGGAAACTCCCCGTTCTCTTCATCTGCGAAAACAACCAATTCGCAACGGAAGTTCCCTTCGAATCCGCCGCCGGAAACTCGAACGTCGCCGCCCGCGCCGCCGCCTACGGAATGACCGGCGTCCAGCTCGATGGCAACGATGTCGCCGCCATCTCCGCCGCCGCCGAAGAAGCCGTCGCCCGCGCCCGCCGCGGCGAAGGCCCAACACTCCTCGAGTGCAAAACCTACCGCACCCGCCCCCACTCCGAAGGCATGGGCGACTACACCTATCGCACTCGCGAAGACGTCGCCGCCTGGCGCGAGCGCTGCCCCATCAAGCGCCACCGCCAGACGTTGATCGAATCGGGCCTCGCCACCGCCGCCCAGCTTGACGCGATCGACGCCGAAATCGCCGCCGAAATCGAAGCCGTCACCACCGCCGCCGAAGCCGCCGCCTTCCCCAAACCTGCCGACGCCACCACCCACGTCTACGCCCCGGTTCACCCAGTCGTCGAACCATCCAACACCGCCACCCGCCCGCTCTCCTTCGCCGCCGCCACGCTCGAAGCGCTCGACCGCGAAATGGCCCTCAACCCCAACATCTTCGTCTTCGGCGAAGGCATCGGCGTCCGCGGCGGCAACTTCGGCACCACGGTCGGCCTCTTCGCCAAGTACGGTGCCCAGCGCCTCCGCGACACCCCCATCGCCGAACGTGGCTTCGTCGGCATGGCCTGCGGCGCCGCCATGACCGGTGCCCGCCCCATCGTCGATTTCATGTTCATCGATTTCATCAACGATGCCTTCGGTGAACTCGTCAACCAGATCGCCAAGATGCAGTACATGAGCTCCGGCCGCCTGAAAATGCCCGTGCTCCTCCGCGGTTGCGTCGGCATCGGCCACGCCGCGGCCACGCATCACTCCGGCTCCTACCACTCCATCTACAGCCACATCCCCGGCCTCCGCGTCGTCATCCCGTCCACGCCCTACGATGCCAAGGGCCTCTTCACCCACGCCCTCCGCTGTGACGATCCGGTGCTCTTCCTCGAACCCCGCGAACTCATGGCCATCAAAGGTCCCGTACCCGAAGAGGACTACGAAATTCCCTTCGGCAAAGCCCGCATCCTGCAACAAGGCGACAAGGCAACGGTAGTCGGCATCGGCCACCTGGCCCAACGCGCCCTCACCGCCGCCCAGGGCACCGGCGCCGAAGTCATCGACCCTCGCACCGTCTCCCCCCTCGACACCGAAACCATCCTGGCGTCGGTCAAAAAAACCGGCCGTCTCCTCATCGTCGACGAAGCCTTCGCCCCCTGCAGCCTCGGCGCGGAGATCGCCGCCCAAATGGCCGACATCGGCTTCGACTATCTCGACGCTCCCATCCGCCGCATCAACGGCGCCTTCGCGCCCACCCCCTACAGCCCAACGCTCGAACCGGCCGTCATCCCGTCGCAGGACCAAATCGCCGCCGCCATCACCGCGTTGATCAACGAGTAGCCATGCCCATCGCAATCACTGTCCCCCGCCTCGGCTGGTCTATGGAAGAAGGCATCTTCGCCGGCTGGCTCAAGGCCGATGGCGACGCCGTCGCAAGCGGCGAACCCCTCTTCGCCCTCGAAAGTGAAAAGGTAACGATGGAGGTCGAAGCCCTCGACAGCGGTACGCTCCTCATCCCCGCGGGCTCCCCCGCGGCCGGCGCCATCGTCACCGTCGGCCAAAACCTCGGCTACATCATGAAGGCCGGCGAAGCCGCCCCGCTCGCCCCCGTCCCGCCCGCCAAACTCCCCGCCAGCCCCCGCGCCCGCGCCGCGGCAAAACGTCTCGGAGTCGACCTCACCTCCGTCGCCCCCCGCGAAGGCGCCCGCCGCATCGTCGAAGCCGACGTACTCCGCGCCCAGCCGGAACCCAAACCCGCACCAGTCCCGCAACGAACCACCATCGCCACCCGCATGGAGGAAAGCTTCCGCGCCCCGCACTTCTACCTCCATGCCGACGCCAACGTCGAAGCCCTCGCCAAAATCCGCAACGACCACCGCCCGGCTTCCTACAACGACTTCATCATCAAAGCCATCGCCCTCGCCCTCGTCTGCCACCCGCGCGTGAACGCCTATTGGGACAACGGCGCCATCGTCCCTCGCGCCACCCAACACATCGCCCTCGCCGCCCAAATCGGCGACACGCTCTACACCCCCGTCATCCTGAATCCGGCCGAAAAATCGCTCCCGCAGATCGCCCGCGACCGCGAAGAAGCCCTCGCCAAACGCACGGCCTCGCCCGACGCCAGCGCCACGCTCTCCAACCTCGGCCCCTTCGGCGTCGACCGTTTCGAAGCCATCCTCAACCCGCCCCAATCCATCATCGTCGCCGTCGGTAAAATCGCTAAACGCCCCGTCGTCATTGGCGATGACGTCGTCGCCCGCCTCACCATGCCCATCTCGCTCAGCGTCGATCACCGCGTCGTCGACGGCGTTCCCGCCGCCCAATTCCTCCAAACGCTGATCGCCATTCTCGAAGCCCCCGCATCCACATACAATGAATGGGAATGAGCTGGAGCTACCTCGAAGATGCCAGTGGCGCAAAAGGCCACGCCGATAAGATCTGCGTCCCCGCCGACGAAGCCGAACTGCTGCAAGTCCTGAAGGACGCCGCCGCGGAAAACGCGCCCGTCACCATCGCCGGAGGCGGCAGCGGCCTCACCGCCGGCCGCGTCCCCTACGGCGGCTGGCTCGTCTCCATGGAGAAGTTCCGCCGCCTCGATATCCATGACGGCTACGCCACCGTCGGCTCCGGCGTCACACTCCACGATCTCCACGCCGCCGCCAAAACCACCGGCCAGTTCTACCCGCCCGATCCCACCGAAACCATGGCCTTCCTCGGCGGCACCATCGCCGCCAACTCCTCCGGCTCCCGCAGCTTCAAATACGGCGCAACCCGCCGCTGGCTTCAGCGCCTCCGCGTCGCCCTCATCGACGGCACCATCATGGACATCCGCCGCGGCGACGCCATTCCCTTCGACGTCCCCACCATCCCCCAACCCGCCAGCCGCAAGCACTCCGCCGGCTATCAACTCCGCCCCGGCATGGATTGGATCGATCTCTTCTGCGGCTCCGAAGGCACCCTCGGCATCGTCATCGAAGCCGACGTCCAACTCCTCCCCAACCCCAAGGAACTCCTCAACGGCATCATCTTCTTCCCCTCCGATGAAGCCGTCCACAACGCCCTCGACCAGTGGCGCAATGTCCCCAACATCCGTATGCTCGAATACGTCGACGATCCTGCCCTCCGCATGATCGAGCAGCGCTACCCCGACGTGCCCAAGGCCGCCCGCGCCGCCATCATCACCGAACAGATCATCGAAAACGACAGCGACATCGACGCCTGGGCCCAGCGCCTCGCCGACACCGGCGCCATGGAAGCCGAAAGCTGGTTCGGCTCCAGCGATTTCGACCGCGAACGCTTCCGCAAATTCCGCCACGCCCTCCCGGAAACCGCCCTCGCCATCACCCAGAAAAACGGCTTCCCCGGCCTCGGGACAGACTTCTCTGTCCCCATCGAAAAGAACCGCGAAATGTTCGCCTTCTACCGCGAACACATGGAACGCATCATGCCCGGCCACTACTGCATCTTCGGCCACGTCGGCGACGCCCATCCCCACGTCAATATGCTCCCCACCACGCAGGAGGAGTTCGACGCCGGCACCGCCGCCCTCTTGGTCTTCGCCAAAAAAGCCGCCTCCCTCGGCGGTTCCGTCTCCGCCGAACACGGCCTCGGCAAACGCAAGGCTAAGTTCTTGCCCGTTCAGTACACCGCCGAACAAATCGCATCCATGAAGGCAGTCAAACGCCGGCTCGATCCCGATTGGCGCCTGGGCCGCGGCACGTTTTTCGAGCTCACCTGATGCTTACCCGCCGCGCCGTCCTCGCCGCCCTGGCAGCCACAAGTAGCGAGCCTCACTGGCTCTCCATCGCCGAAGCCGCCGCGGCCATTCGCGCCCGCAAACTCTCGCCCGTCGAACTCACGCGCCACTGCCTCGCCCGCATCGCGAAGCTCAACCCCACGCTCAACGCCTTCATCACCGTCACCGCCGAACAGGCGCTGGCCGATGCCAAGGCGCTCGAAAACCAGAAGCCCCGTGGCCCGCTCCACGGCATCCCCATCGCCCTCAAGGATCTCTACGACACAAAGGGCATACGTACCACTGCCGCCAGCAAACAATACGCAAACCGCGTCCCCACCGAAGACGCCGACGTCGTCCGCCTCCTCAAAGCCGCCGGCGCCGTCATCATCGGCAAAACCAACATGGACGAGTTCGCCTACGACTACACCGGCGAAACCAGCGCCTACGGCACCGCCCGCAACCCCTGGAACATCGCCCTCTCTCCCGGTGGCAGCAGCGGTGGCTCCGCCGTCGCCGTCGCCGCCGGCCTCTGCTTCGCCGCCCTCGGCTCGGACACCGGCGGCTCCATCCGCCTCCCCGCCGCCTTCTGCGGCATCACCGGTTACAAACCCACCTGGGGCCAGCTCAGTGCCAACGGCGTTCTCCCCCTCGCCTGGACCCTCGACACCGTCGGCCCCATGGCCCGCTCCGCCGCCGATGCCGAAGCAGTCTACAACGCCATCGGCGGCCGCCCCGCGCCAACGAAAACGCCCCAATTCGGCCTCCCCCGCAAGCCCTTCTTCGACCAACTCGAACCCGAAACCGCCCAACTCATCGAAGCCGCCCTCCGCCACTTCCCCGCCCCCCGCGAAGTCAGCTTCCCCAAAATCCCCACCATCCCCGACGCCCCCGAACTCACCCAGTCCTACGGCGCCGTCATCTACGCCGAAGCCTTCGCCTTCCACAAGCAGATGATGGAAAAGTCCCCGCAAAACTACCACCCGCAAACCCGCAACAACATCGCCCCCGGCAGCACCACGACGGCCTCCGAATACATCGCCGCCCGCCGCGAACTCGACCACTACCGCGCCTCCGCCGCCCAACTCTTCCCCAACGTCGATCTCCTCCTCACCCCCACCACCCCCGGCCCGGCATTTCCCCTCGGCAAACCCGGCGGCCTTCTCTTCCTCCGCAACACGTCACTCTGGAATCTCTTCGGCCTGCCCACCATCTCCATCCCCTGCGGCTTCACCAAATCGGGCCTCCCCGTGGGCCTCCAAATCACCGGCCGCCCCGGCGAAGACGCGCTAGTCCTCGCCGCCGCTAAAACTTTTCAGCAAAAAACTGACTTTCACCTACGCCGTCCCCCCGCATAACAACGCATATACTCAGTGGAATGTCCGGCGATATTACGCAAATCCTGCGCGAGTGGGCCAAAGACCGCCACGCCGCAGTCGAGCAGTTGACCCCGCTCGTCTATTCCGAACTCCACAAAATAGCCTCCGGCTACATGCGCAACCAGCGCTCCAACCATACTCTGCAAGCCACCGCGCTCATCAACGAAGCCTACATGCGCATGGTCAAACAGGACAACGCCTCCTTCGACGACCGCACCCACTTCTTCGCCCTCGCCGCCAAAATCATGCGCGGCATCCTCGTCGATTTCGCCCGCGCCCACAAGTCGGAAAAGCGCGCCGGCGGCAAACTCGTCCAGCTCGAACCCGGCATCGATGTCTCTGCTAACGGCGCCCACGAATTCCTCGCCCTCCACGACGCCCTCGATCGCCTCCGCGACTTCGACGAACGCAAAGCCGCCGTCCTCGAACTCCGCTTCTTCGGCGGCCTCGGCTTCGAAGAAATCTCGAACGTTCTCGGCGTCTCTCTCATCACCGCCAAACGCGACGCCGCCTTCGCCGAAGCCTGGCTCCGTCGCGACCTCAGTGCCCAATGACCAATCAACAATGGGCGGAAGTAAACCGCCTCTTCGACGAAATCAACGACCTCCCCGGCGCCCAACGCCAACCCGCCATCGATGCCGTCGCCGACCCTCTCATCCGCGCCGAACTCGCCAGCCTCCTCCAACACGCCGGCCCCTCCGCCGACAACCTTGAATCCGCCGTCGGTGGCGTCATCCGCGCCGCCGCCGAAGCCGGCACTTTCGATCCCCGCGCCCTCGCCCCCGGCACCCGTTTCGGACACTACAAGATCGAACGCCGCCTCGGCCACGGTGGCATGGGCGACGTCTACGAAGCCACTCGCGACGACGACTTTCACCAGCGTGTCGCCCTCAAAATCGTCCGCACCGGCATGGAAAGCGAATTCGCCCTCCGCCGCTTCCAACAGGAGCGCCAGTTCCTCGCCTCCCTCGAACACCCCTATATCGCCCGCCTCCTCGATGGCGGCGCCAACGAACAGGGCCTACCCTACCTCGTCCTCGAATTCGTCGAAGGCACCCCCGTCGACACGTTCTGCGAAACCCTCACCCGCACCGAAATCCTCCGCCTCTTCCTCAAAATCTGCGAAGCCGTCGATTACGCCCACCGCCGCCTCATCATCCACCGCGATCTCAAACCCGCCAACATTCTCGTCACCGCCGACGGCATGCCCAAACTCCTCGATTTTGGCATCGCCAAACTCGCCGACGCCACCAACGCCGCCGACGTCACCCGCACCCAGTTCCAGGCCATGACGCCCCAATACGCCAGCCCCGAACAGATCCGCAACGAACTCGTCACCACCGCCACCGACGTCTACTCCCTCGGCCTCATCCTCTACGAACTCCTCTGCCGCCGCAGCCCCTATTCGATCGACTCAACCACCAGCCTCCTCGAAGCCCACCGCATCGTCACCGAAACCGAACCCGCCCCGCCAAAAATCGAAAGCGATCTCGACAACATCCTCCTCATGGCGCTCCGCAAGGACCCCGCCCGCCGCTACCAATCCGTCCGCGAACTCGCCGACGATATCCAGCGCTCGCTCGATCAGCGTCCCGTCCTCGCCCGCCCCGATACCCTCACCTACCGCGCTTCAAAATTCCTCCGCCGCAATCGCCTCGCCGTCGCCGCCGCCGCCCTCCTCGCCATCGCCATCGCCGCCGGCGTCAGCGTTTCGCTCTATCAGGCCTCGCTCGCCCGCCAGCGCTTCGAACAGGTCCGCCGCCTCGCACGCACCTTCGTCTTCGATATCCATGACGAAATCGCCAAGGTCGACGGCACCACCGCCGCCCGCGAACTCGTCGTCAAAACCGCCCTCGAATATCTCGATCAACTCAACCAGTCCGCCGGCTCCGACCCCTCCCTTCGCGAAGAACTCGCCGAAGCCTACGTCAAGGTCGCCGATGCCCAGGGCGTCCCCGGCGCCCCCAATCTCGGCCACCTCGCCGACGCCTCCCGCAACTACGCCAAGGCCTCCCAACTCTTCCACTCCCTCGCCACCGATAACCCCGAAAAACGCCCCGTCCTCGCCCACTTCCTCATCGCCCACGCCCGCGTCAAACAGTACGAAGGCGACACCGCCGGCGCCATCGAAACCGCCGCCAAAGCCCGCGCCATCCTCGAACCACTCGCCCAACTCCCAGCCATCCAGGCCGATTACGCCAGCGCCCTCTCCCTCCTCGGCGAGTTCCAACTCGACGACACCCTCCTCGACAAAGCCGCTGCCCTCATCGACCAATCCCCCACCCGCGCCACCCGCAAACTCGCCAGCCAGATCCACGCCCGCCGCTCAGCCATATCCCTGCTCGGCCGGCTCCAGGACGCCCTCCAGTCCCTCGATAAACAGGAGGCCATCCTCAACGAACTCCTCACGGCCGAACCCACCAACCCCTTCCTCCGCCGCAGCCGCGCCGTCAACTATCAGGACAAATCGGTCCTCTACTACGACGACTACGCCCCCAGTCTCAACGACCCCCAAAACGCCCTCGTCCAAGCCCGGCGATACCTCGAAGCCGCCAGCCTCGCCGCCGCCGCAGACCGCAAAAACTCCGCCGCCCAGTTCTCCGAAGCCATCGCTATGTCCCGCGTCGCCGTCCCTGAACGCTTCTCCGATCCGGCCGCCTCCCTCGCCCACGCCCGCGACGCCCTCGCCGCCCTGGAAGCGCTCCAGGCCAAACGCCCCAGCTCCTTCAACGCCGCTCGCATCCCCCGCCTCCGCCGCATCCTCGCCCTCTCCCAACTCGCCGCCGGCAACAAATCCGTCGCCCTCGAATCGGCCCGCCTCGCCGTCAAGGAACAACGCGCCCTCGTCACCGCAAACGCCAAAGACACTAGTCTTGGTGCCTATCTCGCCATGAACCTCCACACCCTCGGCGTCATCGAAATCGCCGCCGGCCTCACTCCCGTCGCCATTGCCTCGCTCACGGAGGCCAAAGCACTCATCGAACCAGAAGCCACCGCCACCAAACCAGCCCTCCAATTCGTCAACACCCTCGACAAAGTCCTCCAATCCCTCGCGCTCGCCAACCCCACCGCCGCCCCCGAACTCCACGCCCGCGCCGCCCGCCTCTGGGCCGAATACCCCATCGCCACCGAATACGTCCTCCAAATGCGTGCCCGCAAAAAATAATTCCGCGGGTGATGATACGATTCCCCGCCCGCTTCCGTTCGTCTGGTTGAGGCACGAACATGACCACCCAGGAAACCAACGAACTCTCCCTCTCCTCCCCCCGCCCGAAGGCCACCCGGTAACGCCCATGGCCTCCGCCCTCACCGCTCTCGCCCAGCTCTTCAAACACCACGGCCTCCCGCTCGGCCCCGATGGCATCCGCCGCGCCACAGGCCTCGCCCAGCCCGATCTCGATCCCGTCCTCCTCCTCTACACCGCCCGCCAATGCGGCTTCGAGGCCATCCCCCTCGCCGGCGGCTTCGACGATCTTCCCGAACTCTCCCTCCCCGCCATCGTCGTCCTCCACGGCGATCAGTACCGCGTCCTCGAAACTCTCCATGCCGACGGCGTCACGCTCGACGGCCCCACCCGCCTCTCCCGCGAGGAATTCGAAGAACAGTGGACCGGCGACGTCTTCGCCGTCACCCCCGACCCCGAAGCGGAGGCCCAACGCCAGACGCTGCTCGCCAACGCTACCCCCCTCCGCCGCACCGCCCGCACCCTCGGCCTCACCCCCTTCCAACCCGCGCGCCTCCTCTTCCTGTTCCTGGCCGCCCTCCCGCTCATCGCCGTCTCGCCCCTCATCGGTTTCAATCTCGCCGCCAGCCTCTGGATGGCCGCCTACCCCCGCGGCTGCTCCAAGTGCCGCGCCAACGCCTCTCTCGCCGGCGGCATCCCGCTCCCCTGGCTCGGCGCCGCCACATACGCCGTCCTCCTCGCCTTCCCCAATCCACTCCTCCTCTGGGCCGCCGCCGGTGCCCATGCCGCCCTCGTCGCCCGCCTCGCCCAGGCCCGCTCTGCCTGCTACCCCTGCCTCGCCATCGCCCTCTCCGCCTGGACCGCCACCGCGCTGACCAACGAACTCCACCCCCTCATCGCCACCGCGGCCGCCGCGGCAACCTACGCCGCCCTCGCCTTCGCCAACCGCCGCGCCGAAACCCAAACCACCCAAGCCCTGGAACAGATCGTAGCCAACGCCAGCAACAACGAAGCCCCCCGCCTGGTCGTCTACACCCGCCGCCAATGCCCCGTCTGCTTCTACTTCAAAACCCTCGTCAAGCCCGCCCTCGCCGAAGTCTACACCGTCGACGAACACGACGCCGCCTCCCTCCCCATCTCCGTCCCCCTCTTCGTCCTCACCGGCCCCAAACCGCGTATACTGCCGGAAATGGCTACCGACGAAATGCTCGACACTCTCGCCGCCGCCCTGGAACCCGCCGCATGACCGAAGAACAAGCCCTCGCCGCTCACGAAGCCGCCCAACAACTCCAGCTCGACGGCCGCCACACCGAGGCCCTCGAAGCCCTACAGCCCGTCATCGACCACTTCGCCAACGATCCCCTCGATCTCGCCAACGTCCTCTGCGACCACGCCGACTCCCTCCTCGAACTCTGCCGCTACACCGAAGCCGAAACCGAAACCGCCCGCGCCGTAGCACTGATCGAACCACTCCTCGATCAACTCGACCCCGAAACCCGTGGCCTCCTCGCCATCCGCGCCTACAACCTCCACGGCCGCTCCCTCCGCGAGCTCGGCCGCTACCCCGAAGCCGCACAACCCCTCCTCACCGCCATCACCGAAGCCGAACGCGCCAACGGCCCCACGCACCACTCCGTCGCCAGCCAGCTCAACAACTACGGCGTGCTCTGCAAATACTGGGGCCGCTTCGACGAAGGCGAAAAGGTCTACCGCCGCGCCCTCGCCATTCTCAAAGAAATCTACGGTCCCGAAGCCCTCGAAACCGCGACGATCTATCACAACCTCGGTGGCCTCGAACACACCCGGGGCGACTACGCCAAAGGCGAACCCCTCGGCCGCAAAGCCTACGAAATCCGCCGCGCCGCCCTGGGCGAAGACGGCGAACACACCATCGCCGACGCCGTCGCCTGGGGAGGCCTCCTCGACGGCCTCGACCGCTTCGACGAAAGCATCCCCATCTACCGCCGCGCCCTGGCTTTTCAGGAGCAACGCTTCGGCCCCGATCACTTCGAAGTCGCCGCGACTCTCAACAACCTCGGCATGGCCCTCGCCAATCAAGGCAACATCGACGAAGCCCGCCAAATCATGGCCCGCGCCCTCGCCATCAAACAATCTCTGTTCGCCGAAGACCACCCCGAAGTCGTCCTCACCCGCCGCAACTTCGAAGCCGTAACAGCCCTGTAACCACTTTGCGACAATAGGGGTCGAATGAATTGGCCCGCCCGCATTCTCATCTGCACCCTCCCCCTCCTCGCCGCCCCGCCGCGCAAGCCCGCGGAGCTATTCCAAACCGACAGGGTCTGGACCATCCATCTCCAGTTCACCGCCGCCCAATGGGCCGCCATCGAACCCAAAGGCGGCGGTATGCCCTTCGGCATGCGAGGCCCCGGCGGTCCGGGTGGTCCAGGCGGTCCGGGCCGGCCCGGTGGCCCAGGAGGCCCCGGCGGCTTTGGCATTGGCAACATCCTCTCCTCGGCCTTCATGAAAGGCGATGCCAATAGCGACAAGCAACTCTCCGCCACCGAATTCACCGCCCTCGCCGACACCTGGTTCGCCCGCTGGGACACGAAGAAATCCGGCGCCCTCGGCCCCGACGAACTCCGCGCCGGCAGCCAAGGGCTCTTTGAATCCGCCATGGGCGGCATGATGATGGGCGGTGGCCCCGGTGGCCCCGGCGGCGCCCAGGGTTTGGTCGCCCCCAAAGGCAAACGCAACGGCGTCTCCGGCATGTCCGGCATCGATTTTGAATACGTCCACGCCGATCTCGATTTCGACGGCCAGAAACTCGCCGACGTCGCCGTCCGCTACAAAGGCAACGGCACCTACATGCAGTCCCGTGGCAAAGAAAAGAAGTCCTTCAAAATCGATCTCAACGAATACACCAAGGGCCAGAAGCTCGCCGGCGTAACGAAGCTCAATCTCCACAGCGCCGTCACCGACGCCAGTTGGATGAACGAAGTCCTCTCCTACCGCCTCTACCGCGAAGCCGGCGTCACCGCCCCCCGCTCCGCCTACGCCCGCGTCTACGTCACCGTCCCCGGCAAGTACGAACACAAATACTTCGGCCTCTACTCCCTGGTCGAAGAAGTCGACAACAACTTCGCCCAGGAAAACTACAAGACCAAAGACGGCCTCTTCCTCAAACCCGCCACCCGCAACATCTTCGGCTACATGGGCGACGATTGGGAGCCCTACGAACAGCCCTACGACCCCAAAGGCACCCCCACCGCTGCCCAGAAAAAGCGAGTCATCGATTTCGCCCGCCTTCTCACAAAAGGCACCGACGAAGAGTTCCGCGCCCAGGCCCCGTCGTTCCTCGACGTCCCCCAAATAGCCCGCTATATGGCCGTCACCACCTGGCTCTCCACTCTCGACAGCATCCTCGGCATGGGCCAGAACTACTACGTGTACCTCAACCCGAAATCGAACAAAATGGAACTCCTCCCCTGGGATCTCGATCACTCCTTCGGCCAGTTCGCCATGGCCGGCCCACAGGAGCAGCGCGAACAACTCAGCATCAACCAACCCTGGCAAGGCTCCATCAAATTCCTCGAGCGCCTCTACGCCCTCCCCGAATTCAAGAAGGAGTACCGCGCCCGCTTCACCGAACTCCAGGCCAAACTGACCGTTCCCACGCGCCTCTCCGCGCAGGTCGATGAACTCGCCAAAGCCATCCGCCCGGCCATCGCCGACGAATCGGCTGACATGCTCTCCCGCTTCGATAAAGTCGTCGCCGGCGAACCCGTCCCACCCGCCGCCATGGGCTTCGGCCCGCCCCCCGGCGCAGGTCCCGGCGGCCCCGGCGGTGGACCCGGAGGACCCGGAGGCTTCGGCGGCCCCGTCAAACCCATCAAAGGCTTCGTCGGCCCGCGCGCCCAATCGGTCGCCGATCAACTCGCCGGCAAATCCCAAGGCATGGTCCGCAGCATGGGCGGCCCCGGAGGCCCCGGCGGTATGCGCGGCCCCGGCCTCGACCGCCCCCTCCTCGACCAATTCGACACCGACAAAAACGGCAGCCTCTCCAGCGAAGAATTCCGCGCCGGCTTCGCCCGCTGGTTCGCCTCCTGGAACGCGGATAAATCAGGTCAACTCAGCGAAACTCAACTCCGCGAAGGCCTCAACCGCGACCTGAACCCCATGCGAGGCCCCCGCCCGTTCTAACCCCAACGCAGCAAAACCCCTCACGGGGACACCCGCGGGCCGAAGGCCGGGTGTCCCCAGACGCCGAAATCGCTCGCCATGAAATAAACACCCCCTCCCCTGCGCAACCCCATCAGGAGACCCCACATGAAACTCAAAACTAAAATCAAAGCCGGCGCCCTCAGCACCAACCACACCCAAACCGCCCGCTAATTTTCCGCGAAAGCCATGAAATATCCATGGCTCCCACTACGCAACCCTGTCAGGAGCGTTCACCAAGAACCGCTCCCATCCTCAAGGAGAACGCACATGAAACTCAAAACCAAAATCAAAGCCGGCGCGCTGACCCAGAACCACAACCAAGCCAGCCGCTAAATCCCCTCTAAGTGGCCCTGCTCCCTGGGGCCACTTTTTTTCCCGCGCAATGATACGATTCCGCGCCCCATTTCGCTCGTATCATAGAGGACGATCCCCCGCGCGCCCATGCTCCCCACCGCTTTCGCCAAAACGCTCCACGAAATTGAGCGTTCCCGCGCCTCCTCCTCCCTCTGGAAACTCACCGCCGGCCTCGCCCTCCTCGCCGCCATCGCCTATTGGATGTTCCGCGTCCCCGTAGTTCTCTACGAAACCTCCGCCGACGCCCGCCTCGAAATCGCCTCCGCCGCTGCCGTCGTCCAGGCCCCCCTCACCGGCCGCGTCATCCGTGCCGATCTCGCCCTCGGCCAACACGTCACCGCCGGCGATATCCTCGTCCGCCTCGACGCCCTCCCCGAAGAACTCCGCGCCAACGAAGAAACCACCCGCGCCACCGCCATCCTCCCTGAAATTAAATCCCTCGAAGCCCAAATCGCCGCCGAAGAATCCGCCGGCGTCGAGGAACAACACGCCTCCCAATCGTCCATCGAAGAGGCGCGACTCCGCGTCCGTGAAGCCGAAACCCCCGCCAAACAGGCCGAACTCGAACGCCGCCGCCTCGAACGCCTCAAACGCGAAGGCCTCACCGCAGACCGCGATTACGAACGCGCCCTCTCCGATCTCGAAAAGTACGAACGCGCCATCGCCACCGCCCGCGCCGCCATCGCCCGCCTCCAAAACGAACAGCAAACCCGCGAACGCCAACGCGCCGTCCGCGTCGCCGCCATCCGTACCGAAATCACCCACCTCGAAGGCGGTCGCGCCAACGCCAACGCCTCCCTCCGCCGCGTCACCTACGATGTCGAACGCCGCCTCATCCGTGCCCCCATCTCCGGCACCATCGGCGAAACCACCGTCCTCCGCAACGGCAGCGTGCTCAGCGAAGGCGCCCACGTCGCCTCCATCGTCCCCGCCGGCCAACTCCGCATCGTCGCCTTCTTCCCGCCCCAAGCCGCCTACGGCCGCCTCCGCCAAGGAGCCCCTGCCCGCCTGCGACTGAAAGGCTTCCCCTGGACTGAATTCGGAGCCGTCGAAGCCCGCGTCGCCGAAGTCGCCGCCGAAGAACGCGACGGCCGCTCCCGCGTCGAACTCGACGTCCTCCCCTCCCCCACCCTCCGCGTCAAACTCCACCACGGCATGCCCGGCGAAATCGAAGTCGAAGTCGAACGCACCCCGCCCTACCAACTCCTCCTCCGCGCCGCCGGCCAATGGATCACCGCCCCGGCCTCCTCCCATTAACCCCATGGCCGACAAATCCAAACGCCGCTGGCTCATCCCCGAAGTCATCCAAACCTCCGCCATGGACTGCGGCCCCGCCGCCCTCAAATCCCTCCTCGAAGGCTTCGGCCGACCCGTCTCCTACGGTCGCCTCCGCGAAGCCTGCCACACCGAAGTCGACGGCACCTCCATCGACACCATCGAGGTCATCGCCCAGCAGCTCGGCCTCGAAGCCGCGCAAGTCATGCTGCCCGTCGATCACGTCGTCCTCCCCTCCGCCGCCGCCCTCCCCTGCCTCGCCATCGTAAAACTCGAAGGCGGCAACCACTTTGTCGTCGTCTGGCGTCGCCACGGCGCCTGGCTCCAAATCATGGATCCCGGCACCGGTCGCCGCTGGACGCCCGTAAAATCCTTCCTCGAACAGCTCTACCGCCACGAACAGGAAATCCCCGCCGACGCCTGGGAAGACTGGGCCCGCGGCCCCGGCTTAATCGATCCCCTCCGCGCCCGCATGAAGGCCATCAACGCCCCGCCCACGCTCCTCGACCAAGCCCTCGCCGCCCCCGGCTGGCAAAAACTCGCCGCCCTCGACGCCGCCGTCTTCCTAGCCAAATCGCTCAACGAACCCTCCCTCGCCGCCCTCGCCAATCAGCCCGATCTCATCCCCAATGAGTTCTGGCGCGCCCTCCCCGGCGACGAGCCCGACACAGTTAAATTCCGCGGCGCCGTTCTTCTCCAGTGCGAAGGCCTCCGCGAAACCAACCTCGACGAACTCCCCCAAGCCCTCCGCGCCTCCCTCGCCGAAAAGCCCCCCCGCCCCATCCGCGAACTCGCCGCCATCGTCCGCGAAGACGGCTGGGGCCTCCCCCTCGCCGCCTCCCTGGCCGCCCTCACCGCCGCCGGCGCCGTACTCGTCGAATCACTCCTCCTCCGCGGCCTCTTCAATCTCGCCCCCCACCTCCCCCGCGTCGCCGAACGCGCCGGCGCCGCCGCCATCCTCGTCGCGTTCCTGGTCGCCGTCCTCTTCATCGAATGGGCCATGGAGGACATGTCCCGCACCGCCGGCCGCCGCCTCGAACAACGCCTCCGCGCCCGCTTCTGCTTCAAAATCCCCCGCCTCGGCGACCGCTACTTCCAAAGCCGTCTCATCTCCGACATGGCCCAACGCGCCCACGCCGTCCAACTCCTCCGCGGCGTCCCCGCCCTCGCCGCCAACCTCCTGCGCACCGCCGGCTCCCTCCTCGCCACCATCGCCGGCATCATCTGGTTCTTCCCCGCCGCCACCCTCCCCGCTCTCCTCTGCGCCGCCACCGGCGTCTTGCTCCCCGTCTTCGCCCAGAAGATCCTGACCGAACGCGATCACCGCTTCCGCGAATACTCCGGCGCCCTCACCCGCTTCTATCTCGACGCGCTCATGGGCATCGTCCCCATCCGCACCCACGGCGCCGCCCCCGCCCTCCGCAACTCGCAGGGCAGCCAGCTCGGCAACTGGGCGCGCGCCGGCCTCCGCACCCAATCGGCAACAGTCGCCCTTACAACCCTCCAACTCGCGTTGGGCTACGGCCTCTCCGCCTGGCTGGTCTTCTCCGCCATGCGCGCCGCCGCCAACCCCGCCGCGCTCCTGCTGCTCATCTACTGGGCCCTCTCCCTCCCCGAACTCGGCCGCGCCGTCGCCAGCACCATTTGGCTCTGGCCCGGCCTGCGCAACTCCCTGCTCCGCCTCTTGGAACCCCTCGGAGCCCCCGAAGAAACCCTAACCGATTCCAACCCCGTCACCACCGCGCAAACCGGCGGCATCGGCATCAACATGACGGATCTCCACGTCGCCGTCGGCGGCCACCCCATCCTGTCCGGAATCAATCTGCAAATCAACCCCGGCGAACACATCGGCATCGTCGGCCCCTCCGGCGCCCGCAAGTCGAGCCTCGTCGGCCTCCTCCTAGGCTGGTACCGCCCGACAGCGGGAACGCTCGAAATCGACGGCCAACCCGCCACCGATTCCGCCATCCTCGCCCTCCGCCGCCAAACCGCCTGGGTCGACCCGCAGATCCAGCTCTGGAACGAACCGCTGCTCGATAATCTCCGCTACGGCCTGACGGATGAAACGCCCCTCGAAGCCGGCCGAGTCATCGAACAAGCGAACCTCTCCCGAGTCATCCAAAACCTCCCCGCCGGCCTGCAATCGAAACTCGGCGAAGGAGGCGCGCAACTGAGCGGAGGCGAAGGCCAGCGAGTCCGCATGGGCCGCGCCTGCGGCAAGCCCGGCGTGCGTCTGACGATTCTCGACGAACCCACCCGTGGCCTCGACCGCGGCCAGCGCGACAGCTTCCTCAACCGGGCAAGGGAGATCTGGCACGACGCCACCCTCCTCTGCATCACCCACGACGTCGCCAGCACAAGGGCCTTCTCCAGAGTCCTCGTAATCGACCACGGCCAAGTGGTCGAGGACGGCGACCCAGCCCAACTCCACGCCAACCCCGACTCCCGCTACCGCCAACTCTGCGACCGCGAAGAGCAAGTCCGCAAAGGCCTCTGGAGCGCCGCCCTCTGGCGCCGTTTCGCCATGCGCGACGGAGCCCTCTCGGAGGACGTAGCGTGACAAACGCCACCCAGCACCGCACCGCCGCGGCCACCCACACAACCCAAGCCAGCCAAGCCCACAGCGCTCCCGCGCCCATCAACCCCGCGCCGTTCCCCCACACCACGCGTACCGCCCGCTCCATACCAGCCCACAGCACCCACGCACCCGTGACCACCGCGACCGTCCACACAATGGCGACCTACATCACCCGCACACCGGAAGCCATCCGAGCCCGTATCACCCAAACACCCATCACCACCACAGATCCGAACATCGCCCGCACAACCCAAACCACTCCAGCCCACACCGCACCATCGCCGCACACCACGCGTACCTCCCCCGCCATCCCAGCCCGCAGCACCCACGCACCCATTGCGCCCGCGGCCGCTTCCATAATGGCCCCGCACGTCACACGCACACCGCTAGCCACCTCAGCCAGCAGCACCCACGCACCCATAACCACCACCGCGATCGCCCCGACAACTGCCCCACACTTAACCCGCACACCGCAAGCCATCCCAGCCCACACCGCACCCGCCCCCACCAACACCGCACCATCGCCGCGCACCTACCACACCACCCCAGCCCACACCACCCAGCCAGCCACCACCCCAGCGGAGCCCCGCGCATGATCCCCTTCCCCACCTCCGCCGCCGCCCGCCAAGCCCTCCTATCCCACCTCGGCAACCCCGCCGTCGAAAACCTCATCTTCTACGAAGCCACCATCGCCGAACTCGCCGGCGGCCTCACCGCCTACGCCCCCGCCATCATCGAACTCAAATCCGGCCAATCCATCGCCGTTCCCGCCCCCGGCCGCGTTCTCGACAACCAGGGCAACCCCACCCCCGTCAAATGGAACACCGTCCGCGAAATCTGGGAAGCCCCCGCCCGCGAAGCCGAACGAACGCTCTTCAAGAACCTCCCCGTAGCCCCCAAAGCCATCGATAAACTCATCGAAAAACGTCTCGCCGACAAACCCATCGCCCGCATCACCCACCTCGCCAGCGCCCCCGGATCAAGCTTCCCCGCCCAACTCCAGGCCGCCGGCTGGTGGCGCCGCCTCACCTCCCTCGCCCTCCTCTACACCGCCGCTGACATCGCCGGCCTCCTCGGCTTCGCCCTCCTCGGCCGCGCCGCCTTCACCGGCCGCTGGGACGAAGGCTGGTTCTGGGGCTGGGTCGCGCTCCTCGCCATCTCGCTCCCCCTCCAGGCCGCCTCATCCTGGATCCAAGGCTGGCTCGCCATCGCCTTCGGCGGCCTCATGAAACAGCGCCTCCTCGCCGGCTCTCTCGCCATCGATGTCGACAAAATCCGCACCCAAGGCGTCGGCGAACTCCTAAGCCGCGTCCTCGAATCGGAGGCCGTCGAAAACCTCGCCCTCGGCGGTGGCACCCAAACCATCCTCGCCATTCTCGAACTCATCGTCGCCGCCTACGTCCTCACCCTCGGCGCCGCCCCCCTACTCTGCCTATCACTCTTCCTCGCCTGGGGCATCGCGGTAACGATCGCCACAGCCCTCTACGCCCGCCGCCGCGGCGCCTGGATGCGCACCCGCAACAGCCTCACCGAAAAGCTCATCGAAAAGATGAACGGCCACCGCACCCGCATCGCCCAGCAACCCGCCCCGCTCTGGCACACTGCCGAAGACGCCGATCTCTTCGCCTACACCCGCGTCGCCGAGCGGATGGACAACCTCCACGCCGCCCTCACCGCCGTCGGCCCCCGCGGCTGGCTCGCCCTCGGCATGGCCGCCGTCGGCCTCGAATTCGCCCGCGGCCAGGCCTCCACCGAAGCCGTCGCCATCGCCACCGGCGGCGTCCTGCTCGGCTACCAGGCCCTCCGCCACTTCGCCTTCGGCCTCGGTCAATGCGCCGGCGCCTGGCAAGCCTGGGAGCTAATCAGAGATCTCTTCCGCGCCGCCGGCGACGAAAAACCCGCCCCGCCCGAACAGGCCGTCGCCCCCTCCGGCAAGGTCCTCGAAGTCCGTGACCTCTCCTACGCCTACCCCCGCAACGACCGCAAAGTCCTCGCCAACTGCGCCATGGAAATCCTCCCCGGCGACCGCATACTCCTCGAAGGCTCCTCCGGCAGCGGCAAGTCGACTTTCGGCAACATCCTCGCCGGCCTCCGCCCCGCCTCCGGAGGCCTCCTCCTGGCTCAAGGCCTCGACCCCGCCACCGTCGGCCACCAAGCCTGGCGCCGCCGCGTGGCGACAGCCCCCCAGTATCACGAAAACCACATCATGGCCGCGCCGCTCCAGTTCAACCTGCTCATGGGCCGCAATTGGCCCCTCGCCCCCGGCGACTCTGAATTGGCCTGGGACGTCTGCCAGGAACTCGGCCTCGGCCCCCTCCTCGACCGCATGCCCGCCGGCATCATGGAAATGGTGGGCGACACCGGCTGGCAGCTCTCCCAAGGCGAGCGCAGCCGCGTCTACCTCGCCCGCGCCATTCTCCAAAACGCCCCCCTCGTCATCCTCGACGAGAGCTTCGCCGCCCTCGACCCGGAGACCCTCGAAACCTGCCTCAACTGCGTCCTCCGCCGCGCCCCCAGCCTCCTGGTCATCGCCCACCCGTAAAAATCGGAATCACGATGATCGGTTCCACGCCTCGATTCCGCACTGTCGAGCAGCATGAAACTCAAAACCAGAATCAACGCCGCCGGGATTAGATACAACCACAGCCAAACGGCGCCAGCCCGCTCCCTCCGCGTAAAGTCCGCCACCAAAGCCGCCGGCGTCAAGCTCAACCTGGACTTGTCCCCGAATTTGAGACACGAGACTAGACTCATAAAAATCCACGAAGGAGAATTTGAGTCATGTCCACAACGCGGCGGAAGTTCACGCGCGAATTCAAACTGGCGGCCGTTAAGCGGCTGCAATCGGGCTATCCCGTTGGC
>CANIVU010000128.1 GCA_947470805.1 Acidobacteriota bacterium
ATGCGGAAGCCTTGGGGCGCTTTCATATCCGTGCCGGCTTTGAGGTGCGATTCCTGGGCCTTGCGGGTGGCTTCGCTCATGACGACGATCCAGGTGGAGCCGTAGCAGACCTCGTCGCTGTCGTCGCGTTCGTCGGAGAATTCGAGCGCTACTTTGCCCGTTGCGTCGGCGCCGGTTTTGACGACGCCTTCGAGATCGAGATAACGATTCGAGATGTGCACGGCCAACATGCCGTCCGGGTTCAGATGACGCCAGTAGAGCTCCATGGCCTCTTTGGTTAGCAGGTGGACGGGGACGGAGTCGCCGGAGAAGGCGTCGACGGCGAGGACGTCGAGCTTCAGGGGGTCCATGCGTTCGAGGCTTAAGCGGGCGTCGCCCAGGTGGACCTTGACGGCGGCGCGGGATTCGTTGATGAAGCTGAATTCGCCGCGGGCGAAATCGAGGACCATGGGGTTGATTTCAAAGATGTGATACTCGTCGCCGACGCGGCCGTAGGTGGCGAGCGTACCGGTGCCGAGGCCGATGACGCCGACGCGCTGGGGCATGAATTCGTTGCGCGCGGTGATGGCGGTGCCGACGCCGCTTTCGCGGCAGTAGTACGTCGTCGCTTCGCGGCGGCGTTCGGGATTCAGGTACTGCTGGCCGTGGTTGATGACGCCGTGGAGAAGCTGGCGGACGCGGGTCTTTTCGTTGAAGTCGCCTTCGTCCTCGATGCGGAGGGTGCCGTAGAAGTTGCGCTGGACGACGCGGTAGCCGGAGAGGAACTTCTTCGTATCGTTTGTCCAGGCGCCGCCGTAGACGCCGAGGAGGGCGAGGAGCAGCGTCAGCACGGCGAGGCCTTTGCCTTTGAGGAGGAAGTCGCCGTAGCGGGCGGTGAGGGCGCCGAGGACGAGGGCGAAGGTCAGCCACCAGCCGAAAGGATATTCGTAGTAGGCGTTGAAGACCATGGGTGCGAAGAGGCCGACGAAGAGGCCGCCGAGCGCGCCGCCGACGGAGAGGGCGACGTAGAAGCTGGTGAGGAAGCGCGGGTGCGGTTTCAGGCTGGCGAGTTCGCCGTGGCAGACCATGGCGCAGACGAACATGGCGAAGGCGGTGGCGGCGATTCGCTGGACCATGGTGATGGCGGGCGCGCCGTCCATTTCAAACCAGACCATGCAGCCGAGCGAGATGGCGAAGAGCGGGAGCCAGAGCCAGCGCCAGTAGATCTTCGACGTTTCAAACGTGAGGATGAACGACAGGAGATAGAGAACCAACGGGACGATCCAGAGGAACGGGATGGAGGCGATGTCCTGTGTGAGGTGGGTGGTGACGGAGAGGAGCAGGACGGACGGGCAGGCGGCGAGGCCGACCCAGAGCAGGCGCCGGTTCATGGTGGGCGGCGGCTCCTGGGCCTCCACTTCTTCGGCGGTGGCGGTGGGGGCGACGTCGTCCTTCACACGCCAGGCGACGCCGGCACAGACGAGTACGAACAGCGCGTAGCCGCCGGACCAGATGTAGGCCTGGCGGGTGGAATCGAGCGCGGGTTCGACGAAGAGCGGGTAGCTGATGAGGGCGAGGAGGGAGGCGAAGTTGGACAGCGCGAAGAGCCGGTAGGGCACGGCGCCGGCATTGGCGCGGGCGTACCAGGCTTGCATGAGCGGCCCGGTGGTGGAGAGCAGAAAATACGGCAGGCCGATGGTGGCGGCGAGGAGGCCGAGGATGAGCAGGGCTGGGTTTTCCGCGCCCTGCGGCTTCCAGGCGACGCCGGGGATGATGGGCAGGGCGAGCAGACTGGCGACCAGCAGGCCGATGTGGGTTTGCGACTGGCGCTTGGAGGGCAGCTTGTCGTAGAGCACGTGGGCGTAGGTGTAGCCGCCCAGCAGGGCGGCCTGGAAGAACAGCATGCAGGTGTTCCAGACGGCGGCCGAGCCGCCGAACCAGGGGAGGATTATTTTGGCGATAATCGGCTGAACCTGAAACAACAGGAACGAGGACAGGAAGATGGTGAGTGCGTAAAGAGCCATCGGGCGGTGTCGTTATCTTCGCACGATAGCGAACAAATTAGAGAATGCGTCGGTCCATTCGCGGAAGCCGGGCGTGGGTTCGATGAGCTTGGAATCGGCGCGCAACTCCGGGGTGGCGGCGTAGCGTTCGGGGCTCATGACGAGGGCGTAGTGAGAGATGAAGCACTCTTCGTCGCCTTCGAAGGGTTGGTCGTCAACCTCGATGGCGATTTTGCCGAGGCGCTTGGCGGCGGAGGCTACGACGGGGCGGAGGTCGAGGTAGTTGTTGGTGATGTTGACGACGAGGATGGCGTCGCGTTTGAGGTGACGCTCGTAGAGGTCAAAGGCCTCGCGGGTGACGAGGTGGACGGGGATGGAGTCGCCGGAGAAGGCGTCCATGAAGAGGAGGTCGAAGTTCTGCGGGGCGTCGCGTTCTAGCGAAAGGCGGCCGTCACCGAGGACTTCGGTGATTTTGGCGGGCGTTTCGGTCATGAAGGTGAAGTTCTTCTTGGCGATTTCGAAGACCTGCGGATTGATTTCGTAGAGGCGGTAGTCGTCCTCTTTGCGGCCGTAGCCGAGCAGGGCGGCGCAGCCGAGGCCGAGGATGCCGACCTTGCGCGGGACGCCTTCGGTGCGGGCGAGCGAGGCGCGGCCGGCGCCGGACTGCTTGCAGAAGTAGCTCGACGGGATCATGCGGCGGGCGGGATCGAGGAGTTGTTGACCGTGGTTGATCTGGCCGTGGACGAGCTGGCGGGCGGCGCCGGACTGGCCGACTTCGCCGTAGACGGTGACGTGGAGGTGGCCGTAGAAGTTGCGGACGGCGAGTTCGACGCCGCCGATTTCCTCCTTCTTGATCTTTACCTGCCAGGCGCCATACGCGCCGAGGGCGATGAGCATGGCCAGCAGCACCAGTTTCTGGCGTGGGGTGGAGAGGCCTTCGCGGGCGATGACGACGACGGCGAGCGCGCCGCAGAGCCAGAGGCCGATATTCAGTTCGTAATAGGCGTTGAAAAGCACCGGGGCGATGAAGCCGACGAAGAGGCCGCCGAGCGCGCCGCCGAGCGAGAGGGACACGAAGTAGCCCGTCAGGTAGCGGGGCGCGGGTTTGAGCGCGGCCAGTTCGCCGTGGCAGACCATACAGCAGGTGAAGAGTATGGCGGCGGACATGGCGATGTTTTCGGCGACGTTGAGCGACCAGTCTTCGCGGTCGAGCAATTTGGCGAAGAAGTAGAGCGCGGCGACGAGGGCCGGCATGAAGACGATGCGGCGGTAGGCTTTGGAGGTTTCAAAGCAGAGGATGAACGTCAGCAGGTAGACGGCCAACGGAATGACCCAGAGGAAGGGGATGGCGGCGACGTCCTGCGTCATGTGGGTGGTGACGCCGAGCAGGAGGACGGAGGCGCAGGCGGCGAGCGAGACCCAGAGCACGCGGAGGCCGAAGGTGGGCGCGGGGGCGGGTTCGGCATCGGCGGCGTCGGTGTGGGGTGTTTCGGCGGCGGCGAATTTCCAGGCGACCAGGCCGGCGAGCACGATGAACAGCGCGTAGGCGCCGGACCACACCCAGGCTTGTTGCGGGACGCTCAAGTTCGGTTCGACCAGCACAGGATAAGTGAGCAGGGCGGCGAGGGAGGCCGCGTTGGACAGCGCGAACAGGCGCCAGGGGATGCCGGTTTTGGTTTCGCGGACGTACCAGGCCTGCATGAGCGGGCTGGTGGTGGAGAGGAGGAAATAGGGCAGGCCGATGGTGGTGGCGAGCAGGCCGAGGATGCGGAAGATGGGGTCTTCGGCGCCGGTAGGTTTCCAGGTGACCGAGGGGAGGATGGGGAGGGAGAGGAGGCTGAGGCCGAGGAGGGCGAGGTGGACCTGGCGTTGGCGTATGGCGGGTTGGGCCTGCAGCCAGTGGGCGTAGGTGTAGCCGCCGAGCAGGGCGGCCTGGAAGAACAGCATGCAGGTGTTCCAGACGCCGGCGGCGCCGCCGAACCAGGGGAGGATGGCCTTACTGATAACCGGCTGGACCTGGAAGAGGAGGAACGCCGAAACGAAAATGGTGAGTGCGAAGAGTAGCATCTATTTCCAACTCGTCATCGCCCGGAAAACGGGCTCTGCCCTTTCTGCTGTGAACACGTAACAGGTACTGGAAGCGCGGGCGAGCAGACGGTTCTGCTCATCTCGGACATCGCACTCTACCAGACCCGTGGTCCGGCTGCGGTTGATGACGCGGGCTTCGGCGGTGATGCGGCCGGCGCTGACGGGGCGCAGGTAATTAATTTTTAGTTCTAATGTTGTCATAGCCTCGCCGTCGGCGAGGGAACTGAAGAAGGCGACGCCCATGGCGTGGTCGGCGATGTCGCAGTAGACGCCGCCGTGGAGAGTGCCGGCGGGGTTGTGAACAGCGGGCGTAACGGCCATGGACACGCGTGCGAGGCCCGGTTCGAAGTGATCCATGGTCATTCCGAGGGTGGCGGTGACGCCAAATGGGCCGGTGGCGGAGAGGCGTTCGCGGTAGAGGTCGTGGAGTTTGGCCATTTGAAGGGGAAAATGGCTATGGTAGCCTAAAGTTTCTACGTTGTTCTCGACTGAGGCCCGTTGCCGTCCAAAGTCAGCGAAGCGTTTACCCTCCGAACCTACCCTTATCGGGAAGCCGATCTTGTCGTGAGTTTCCTCACCAGAGACCAGGGAAGGCTGCGGGGAATCGCGCGGAGCGCAAGGCGGCAGAAGAATTCCTTCGGGTCCGGTTTGGAGCGACTCTCTCTGGTGCAGATGAATTATTACCAGAAAGAGAATGTAGAACTGGTGCGGCTGAATAGTTGTGATTTAGTACAAAGCCAGTTCAGTCTAGCCAGCGATTATCCTTCCGGCGTGGCGCTCGACTACATCGCCGAACTTAGTGAACAGTTGTTGCCCTCCCACGAACCAAACGAAAAATACTTTCGCCTGCTCGGCTCGGTCCTGGACCAGCTCCGCGGCAAGCAGGGCGTATGGTTGCCGATTACCTACTTCTCGCTATGGGCGGTGCGGCTGTCGGGGTTCCTGGAAGAGATGCGGATCGAAGATGAATCACTCGCAATCGCCAAGGAAATGCTGACGAAACCGGTAAGCCAAATGGACGCCCGGGCGTGGACGAAAGAGACGGCGCAGGATCTGCGGCGGGCGTTGATTCATTCCGTGGAAATGCACATCGAGCGGCGTCTGATGACCGCGCGGGTATTGGAGACGTTGTAAGCGCGCTATGGATACGTTTCAAGAGACAGTTTTCAAGCTGAAGAAATATTGGGCCGACCGGGGCTGCATTATTCAGGAGCCCTACGACACGGAAGTGGGCGCGGGCACGATGGCGCCGGAGACGTTTCTCCGGGTGCTGGGGAAGAAGAAGTACAACGTGGCCTACGTGCAGCCCAGCCGGCGTCCGGCCGACGGGCGTTACGGGGACAACCCGAACCGGCTCTATAAGCACATGCAGATGCAGGTGATTCTGAAGCCGACGCCGGCCGATGTGCTGGACCTGTACATGGGGTCGCTGGAAGCCATCGGGATCGACCTGTCCAAGCACGATTTGAAGCTGGAAGAGGACAACTGGGAATCGCCGACGTTGGGCGCCTGGGGCATTGGCTGGCAGGTGATGTTGGACGGCATGGAGATCACGCAGTTCACCTACTTCCAACAGGTGGGCGGGCTGGATCTGGACCATGTGCCGGCGGAAATCACGTACGGGTTGGAGCGCATCGTTTCGTTCCTGCAGGGGAAGGAAAGCGTCTACGACATTGAGTGGGCGCCGGGGTTCAGCTATCGGGACGTGCGGTATTTCGACGAGTTGCAGCAGTCCGTTTATAACTTTGAAATGGCCGACGTGGCGCGGCTGTGGCGCTTGTTGGACGAGTACGAGGCCGAGGCGCAGCGGTTGGTGGATGCGTATCGGGCCGAAGGGTTGGCCGATGCCGATAAGCGGCGGTTCCCGCTGCTGTCGGCCTACGACAATGTGTTGAAGTGTTCGAACCTGTTTAACCTGCTGGATGCCCGGGGCGCGATCAGCGTGACGGAGCGCGTGGGTGTGATTGGGCGGGTTCGCAAACTGGCGGTGGGCGTGGCGCAGGCGTTTCAGGATCAAGAGCAGTATCGGGAGGTGGCGTAAATGTTGCCATTCCTGTTGGAAATCGGGACGGAAGAGATTCCGGATTGGATGATTCCTTCGGCGCTGGAGTTTTTGCGCTCGAAGTTCCCGGGTGAGAATGTGCGCGTGGATGGCACGGGGCGCCGGTTGGTGCTGCGGGCCGATGTGGCGGCGCGGTCGGCCGACCGGGAAGAGGTCGTGACGGGGCCGCCGGCTTCGGTGACCGGCAAGGCGCTGGACGGGTTCTGCGCCAAGCAGGGCGTGACGGCGGCGGAGTTGAGCGTCATCGAAACGGCCAAGGGCAAGTACTGGTCGTTCACGCGGAAGATTGCCGGGCGCGATGCGGTGGAGACGCTGCGGGAAGAGATCCCGGCGTTGATCACGTCGATTCCGTGGCCGAAGACGATGTACTGGCCGTCGATGGGCGGGCCGCGGTTCATTCGTCCGGTGCGCTGGATTGTGGCGCTGTTGGGCGCCGATGTGGTGCCATTTGCATGCTGCGGCGTGACGTCGGGCAACACGACGATGGGCCATCGCCGCCTGGGCGCGCGCGGGCCGTTGCCGGTGACTGTTTCGAATTACGAGCAGGTGCTGCGCGAGAATTTTGTGATCGTGAGCGCGGCTGAGCGGCGCGCGAAGATTGAGGCCGAAGTGGCCGCCGTGGCGGGCGCGCGCGGGTTGCAGGCGAAAGCCGACGCAAAGCTGTTGGAGGTGTTGACCTACATCACCGAATGCCCGACTGCGATTCTGGGCTCGTTCGATCCTTCGTACCTGACGCTGCCTTCTGAGGTGCTGGTGATGGTGATGCGTCACCACCAGAAGTACTTCTCCGTGGAGACGGCCGAGGGCGAATTGGCGCCGCACTTCATTGCCATCATGAACATCCCGGCCGATCCGGAAGGGCACGTGGTGAACGGCAACGAGCGTGTGCTGCGGGCGCGTTTCAACGACGCGCGGTTCTTCTACGACGTCGATCAGAAGAAGACGCTGGCGGCGCGGGAAGCGGATCTGTCGCACGTGACGTTCCAGGCGAAGGTCGGCAACTATCTGGAGAAGACGGCGCGCGTGGCCGCGCTGGCCGGGCAGTTGGGCGGGCCGGATGCCGAAGCGGCGGCGCACCTTTGCAAGGCAGATTTGACGACGGAGATGGTGAAGGAATTCACCGATCTGCAGGGCATCGTGGGCGGGCTGTACGCGCGGGCGCAGGGCGTTTCGCGACCGGTGGCGCAGGCTGTCTACGAGCACTACAAGCCGCTGTCGATGGAGGATTCAATCCCGTCGACGTCGGTGGGCCAGGCGTTGAGCGTGGCCGATAAGGTGGACACGCTGCGGTCGTGCTTCGCCGTGGGGATGATTCCCAGCGGGTCGAAGGATCCGTTCGCGTTGCGGCGCGCGTCGCAGGGCGTGGTGAAGATTCTGGCCGATGGCGTGTTGACGGTGACGCTGGACGAACTCTGCGCGGGCGATGAAAAGCTGACTGCGTTTTTCCGTGAGCGTGTGGACTACTACTTCCGCGAAGTGCGTGGGTTTGCCTACGACGAAGTGAACGCGGTGATGGCGGCCGGCCACGGTAATCTGCCGGACGCGCTGGCGCGGTTGGACGCAGTGAAAGCGGTGCGGCCGACGGCCGATTTCGAACCGCTGGCGGCGGCGTTCAAACGTATTAAGAACATTTTGAAACAGGCTGGCGACGTGGCCGCCGGCGCGCCGGACGCGGCGTTGTACACCGAACAGGAAGCGGCGCTGGCGGCAGCCACCGAGGCGACCGATGTGGCCACGGGAACGTACTCCGAACGGCTGGCCCGCGTGGCGCTGTTGCGCCCGGCCGTCGATGCGTTCTTCGACAAAGTTCTCGTAAACGACCCGGATCCGAAGGTGCGTGAAAACCGCCTGCGGCTCTTAACCAATCTCATCAATAAGTTCTCTTCGATCGCTGATTTTTCAGAGATCGTAACGAATTGATTTAACCCCCCCTCAAACAGGAGCATCTGGATGAAGAAATACGTTTACAATTTCGGCGGTGGTAAGGCCGACGGTAACGGAACGATGAAGGACATCCTGGGCGGCAAGGGCGCAGGCCTGGCGGAAATGACCACCGCCGGCGTGCCCGTCCCCCCCGGATTCACGGTGTCCACGGAAGTCTGCAACATCTACTTCGAAAACAATCAGCACGTTCCCGCTGAGATCGAAGAGCAGGTTGACAAGGCCTTGGCGAAGCTTGAAAAAACCTTCGGCAAGAAGCTGGGCGACGCCAAGAACCCGCTGCTGTTGAGCGTGCGGTCGGGCGCGAAGTTCTCCATGCCGGGCATGATGAACACCATCTTGAACCTGGGCATCAACGACGAAACCGTCGCTGGTCTGGCGGCCAAGACGGGCAACGAATGGTTCGCCTTCGATTGCTATCGCCGCTTCCTGCAGATGTTCGGCGAAGTGGCCGTCGACATCCACATGGAGAAGTTCAACCATGTGTTCGACGCGCAGAAGGCAAAGCGCAAGACCAAGCTCGATACCGACCTGACGGTGGAAGACCTGAAGGCGATCGTCGAAGCGTACAAGAAGATCTACGTGAAGGAAACGGGTTCGCCGTTCCCGCAGGACACCAAGATTCAGCTGAAACTGGCGCGTAACGCCGTGTTCAGAAGCTGGTGGAACGAGAAGGCCGCCTACTACCGGAAGATGGAAAAGATTCCGGATTCGATCGGTACCGGCGTCACCGTGCAGGCGATGGTGTTCGGCAACATGGGCAACTCGTCGGCGACGGGCGTGGGCTTCACGCGCGATCCCGGCAACGGCGACAAGATTTTCTACGGCGAATTCCTCGTCAACGCCCAGGGCGAAGACGTGGTGGCCGGCATCCGTACGCCGGAGCCGATTACCGATCTCGAAGTGATCATGCCCGCGGCCTACAAGCAGCTGTTTGAAACCACGCAGATGCTTGAGAAGCACTACAAGGACATGCAGGACTTCGAGTTCACGGTCGAAGAAGGCACGCTGTACATGTTGCAGACCCGCAACGGAAAACGTACGGGCCCGGCCGCTGTGAAGCTCGCTGTCGACATGCACGAAGAAGGCCTGATCACGAAGAAGGAAGCCGTAATGCGCGTGGCTCCTTCGCAGCTCGATCAGCTGCTGCACCCTGTGTTCGACGCCGCTTCGTTGAAGACGCTGACGCTGCTCTCCACCGGTATCGCCGCTTCGCCCGGCGCCGCTGTGGGCCGCGTGACGTTCTCCGCCGAAGACGCCGTGGAAGGCGCGAAGAAGTCGCCCGTCCTGTTGCTCCGCAAAGAAACCACGCCGAACGACATCGCCGGCATGGACGCTGCCAAGGGCATCTTGACCGCCATCGGTGGTAAGTCCTCGCACGCCGCCGTTGTGGCGCGCGGCATGGGCCGCCCCTGCATCGTGGGCGCCGGTGAGTTCTCCATCGACGAAAAGACGAAGACCGCCACCGTTACGGTTGGCGGCAAGAAAATCGTCATCAAGGAAGGCGACTGGCTTTCCATGGACGGCACAACGGCCAAGGTTTACCAGGGCCAGGCCAAGACCAACGAGCCGGACACCAAGAGCGGCGCGCTGGCCAAGTTCATGGACTGGGCCGACGAATTCCGCGGCAACTTTGGCGTCCGCGCCAATGCCGACATTCCGCGTGACGCCACCGCTGCCCGCCGCTTCGGCGCCGAAGGCATCGGCCTGTGCCGCACGGAGCACATGTTCTTCGCCGAAGATCGCCTGCCGATCGTGCAGGAAATGATTCTGGCGAAGGAAGAGAAGGCGCGCAAGGCCGCGTTGAAGAAGTTGTTGCCGCACCAGCGCAAGGACTTCGCCGGCTTGTTCACGGCGATGAACGGCTTCCCCGTCGTCATCCGCACGCTGGATCCGCCGCTGCACGAATTCCTGCCGAAGCGCGAAGACCTGATGGTGGATTGTGCGATTCTTCCCTACGCGAAAGCGAAGGCGAAGGAAGAGATGGCGAAGAAGTATGCCATCGCTGTGGAAGACCTCAAGGAGAAGCTGCCGGCGCTGTTGCACCGCGTGGAAGAGCTCCACGAGTTCAACCCGATGTTGGGCCACCGTGGTTGCCGTTTGGGCATCACCTACCCCGAGATCACCGAAATGCAGGCTCGCGCCATTTTCGAAGCCGTCGTTCAGGTGGCCAAGAAGGGCGTGAAGGTGATTCCGGAAGTCATGATCCCGCTGATCGGTTCCGTGAAGGAACTGGAGCACCAGAAGGCGATCGTGAAGCGCGTTGCCGACGAAGTGTTGGGCAAGGCCGGGTTGAGCGAACAGCACTACCTGATCGGGACGATGATTGAAATTCCGCGCGCCGCGATTACCGCCGATAAGGTGGCAGAGCAGGCGGAATTCTTCAGCTTCGGTACCAACGATCTGACGCAGACCACGATGGGCTTGTCCCGCGATGACTATACGAAATTCTCGGCTCACTACGAGACGCTCAAGATCTTCTCGGCCGATCCGTTCGGCGTGTTGGATCAAGAGGGTGTCGGCAAGCTGGTCGACATGGCCGTGAAGCTGGGCCGGAAGACTCGTCCGGACCTGGAAATCGGCATCTGCGGCGAGCACGGCGGCGAGCCGAGCTCGGTGGAGTTCTGCGTGAAGGTGGGCATGAACTACGTGTCGTGCTCTCCCTATCGTGTGCCGATCGCTCGTCTGGCGGCCGCGCAGGCGCGCATCGCCATGGCTGGCGGCGAAGGCGCTGAAGCCAACCGCACGAAGTAGTCAATCCGTAGCAGTGGCGATCGGGCGGGCCGAAAGGTCCGCCCGATTGCTGTTTGTGCCCGTAAAATGGGAGTCGCGCATGATTCTTCTGCTGATGCTGCTCTTCGCGCAGGCCCCCACGCCGCAGTCGCTCTTTGCCGAGCGCCGCTACGCCGAAGCGGCTGTGTTGTTGGAAAAGGAAACGGCGCGGCCCAGCCGCTATTTGCTTGGGCTCTGTTATCAGCAGATGGGCGAGTTGGGCAAGGCGGAGACGGTGTTGGCCGCGTTGACGGAAAAGGAACCGAAGTGGGCACCGGGGTATTATGCGTTGGCTCGCGTTCTGTTCGTTGAGGGGAAGTTTCCCGATGCCATTCGTGCTGCCGAAGCGGCCGAGAAACTGGGTGAGCCGCGGGCACGGACGCGCCGGTTGATCGGCTCCATTGAGGAGGAGCGGGCCAACTGGGACGCGGCTCTGGCGGCCTACGACGCGGCTCTCCGCGCCGGTGCCAATGCCGATGACATCAAGATGGCTCGCGCCTCCGTCGTGTTCAAGCAGGGCCGTGCGCCGGCCGGCCGGGTTGCTACTCCCGTGGCCTTTGAGCGCCATCCGCTCCCCTTTGTTCTGAACCACAATCCGACTCCGGAGAAGCACATCGTCTCTACCATGGCCGGGGGCCTGGCCATCCTCGACTACGACAATGATGGCCTGCCCGACCTGTTTTTCACCAACGGCGCGAGCTTGCCTTCGTTGAAGGACAAACACCCCAATCGTCTCTACAAGAATCTCGGTGGACTTCAATTTAAAGACGTCACCGCCGAGGCCGGGTTAGCCGGCGAAGGATTTTCCATCGGTGCCGCCGCCGCAGACTTCGATGGCGATGGATGGACCGACCTCTTCGTCGCCGGGGCAGGGAAGAACCTGCTCTACCGCAATGATCACGGCCACTTCACACTCGCCCCCCGCGGTATCCGCGACGAGAAATTCGCGGCCGGCGCAGCCTGGCTCGACTATGACGGCGACGGCAAGTTGGACCTCTTCGTCGTGAATTACATCGACTGGACTCCCGCCTTCTCGAAACGCTGCGGCGAAAAAGTCCGCGTGTACTGCCACCCCCGCGAATTTGCCCGTACCGCCAACCGCCTCTACCGCAATCTCGGCAACGGCCAGTTTGCCGACGTCAGCAACGAAACTGGGATCGCGGCCCACCTTGGCAAAGGCATGTCGGCTTCCGTTGCCGACGTCAATGGCGACGGCCGCCCCGATATCTTCGTTGCCAACGACGCCATGGCGAACTTCCTCTTCCTGAACACCGGGGGCAAGTTCACAGAGTCCGCGCTCGCCCAAGGCGTCGCCTACAACGATATGGGCCAACCAATCTCCAGCATGGGCTCCGACCTCCGTGACTTCGACAACGATGGCCTGCCCGATCTCCTTTTCACCGCCCTCACCGGCGAAACCTTTCCCCTCTTCAAGAACACCGGCAAGGGCTTCCGCGACCTCACCTATCCCAGCGGCGCCGGCGCTCTCACCGTGCGGCACAGCGGTTGGGGAGTGGCCTTCGCCGATCTGAACAACGACGGCTGGAAGGACATTGTCACCGCCAACTCCCACGTCACCGACACCATCGAACTCACCCGCTCCGAAAAATACAAGGAGCCCAATCTCGTTCTCCTCAACGCCGCCGGCCACTTCCTTCCCGGCGCCGAACTCGGGCCTCCGGCCGCCTATCGCGGGCTTGGTGTGGCCGATCTCGACGGCGATGGCAAGCTCGATATCGTCACCACCGCTCTCGGCGAAAACGCCGTAATCTGGCGCAATATCTCGAAAAACACGGGCAACTGGCTGGAAGTGAAAGCTCCCATTGGTGCCCGCGTCCGCGCCGGCGCGCAGTGGCAGGAGGTAACTTCCGGCGGCAGCTACGGCTCCGGCTCGTTCGTCCCCGCTCACTTCGGCCTGGGCGCTGCCACCGAAGTGGACGTCGAAATCGTGCTTCCATCGGGCGTTCGCAAATCCCTCGGCCAACTCCCCACAAAGCACTGATATGCTGTCGGGTGCCCATGCGACTCTCCGCCCTCTTCCTCCTCTCGCTCGCCTGCTTCGCCCAGCGCGCCGCGACGTTTGAAACCCGCCCCGCCACCGCGCTCGAAAACGAGAAGATCGAACTGCTCACTCTCAACAAAGGTGGCGCGTTCGTCAGCCTCATCCTCAAAGATGACGCCGAGAAAATGAACCCGATGTGGAACCCCGTCGCCCTGGCCCGCATGACCAACGGCCCGTCGCGCTTTGGCGACTCCCTTGGCCATTTCCTCTGCGTTGATGGCTTTGGCCCCACTTCGAAGGAGGAGCAAGCCGCCGGCCTCCAGGGCCACGGCGAAGCTCATCGCCAAGCGTGGACGCTGATCGCCAAAGGCCGCGAAGGGAAGAAACAACAGCTCACCTTCCAAACGCGCCTGCCCATCGTTCAGGAAGGCCTCACGCGCAAACTGGAACTCGTCGACGGCGAACAGGTCGTCTACGTCGACTCCACCCTCGAAAATGAACTCGCCTTCGATCGCCCCATCAATTGGGCCGAGCACGCCACCATCGGCTACCCCTTCCTCGCCCCCGGCAAGACGGTCGTCGACGCCTCCGTCAGCCACTGCCAGACCCGTCCCCACAACGACACGCCGCCCAACCGCCGCCTGCTCTCCGACAAGCCCTTCATCTACCCGCAAGCTCCGCTCAAGGTCGGCGGCATGGCCGACCTCCGCCAGATCCCCAACCCGCCGGACTCCATGGACCACACCGGCTGCACGTTCGACAAATCCCAGCGGCTCGGCTTCGTTACCGCCATCAATCTCGAAAAACGCCTGTTATTGGGCTATTTAGTGCGCCGCGAAGAGTACCCGTGGCTGCAGGAATGGATGAACTATCCGTCCAATCTCGCCCTCTCGCGCGGCCTGGAATTCGGCACGCAACCCTTCGACGTCTCCCGCCGCCAGACCGTCGAGATGGGAACAATGTTCGACACGCCCGCCTTCCGCTGGCTGCCCGCCAAGTCGAAAATCGGCACGCGGTTCCTGATGTTCTACACCCGCGTCCCCGCCGGCTTCACGCAGGTCGACGACGTGAAGCAGGAGGGCGGGGAACTGGTCATTACGGATTCAAAGAGCCGGCAGACGGTTCGGCTGGCGGCTTCGCTCCCGCTGTAGGCGGCGCCGTCAGCGGCTCCCGCTCGTCCAGGTGGTCCTTCAACTTCAATAGCGGCACGCCTTCGCTCATCCATGCCGGTGCCGCTTCGCCCTTCAGGTGATGCGCGAAATACTCGCGCATCCGCACCAGATAATCTTTCTGGTTCACCGGCACGCGCAGCCCATGATTCTCGCCTTTGTACTGCAGCATAATCACCGGTTTTTGCAGCCGCCGCAGCGTGTTGAAATACTCCACGCCTTGCGTGAAGTCCACCGCGCCATCTTTGTCATTGTGCAGGATCATCAACGGCGTCTTCACCTTTTGCGCGTGAAACACGGGCGAATTGCGCACATAGGCGTCCAGATTGTCCGTGTAGCCGCTGGTGAACCGCCCCTGGCTGCTCTCGAAAATCGGCTGGTTCGCCGAGCCCGTATTCCAGTACACGGAGCTGTACATGCTGATCATGTCCGTCAACGGCGCGCCCGCGATGGCCGACTTAAACGCGTTCGTCTGCGTCACCAGAAACGCCGTCTGATAGCCGCCCCACGAGTGGCCATGCAGCCCGACATTTCCTTCGTCCACCACGCCGCTCGCCACCGCCGCCTTCAATCCCGGCAGCACGCACCACACCGCCGACATGCCCGGATCATTGAGCTTATACGTGATATCCGGTTGAAATACCGCATAGCCCTGGTTGTTATAAACGCTGCGATTGAACGCCGCCAGCGTTGGCTGCGCGTAGGTGTTCAGCGTCTGCGACATCTTCTCGTAGATGTACACCACGGTTGGGTACCGCTTCCCCGGTTCGTAGTTCGCCGGCAGGAACAACGCGCCCTGCAGCTTGTCGCCCTTGTCGCTGACGTAGTCGATCAGCTTCGCCCCCGACGTCCAGCCGAACTCCTTCTGCTGCGGGTTCGCCGCGGTCACCTTGGTCGCGGCCGCCAACTCAGCGTTCGCCGCGTGGAAGTCCGGATAATCGGCCCACGTCTCTCGCCGGAACAGGTACGTGTCCGCCTTCTTCGCCTTCAGCAATCCGCTGAACTCCGCGTCGTCCCACACCAGTGTTTTCGGCTGTTTTGCGCCCGGATCAATGCGGACAATTCCGCTCTTCTTCGTCCATTCGCCGTAGGAATCCACGTACAGCGCCTTCGCCAGATCGATGCCCTTTTCGTCCGGGTCCAGCCGGAACCGGTTCCGGTATCGCACCTTGTCGCGCTTGCCCGTAACGGTTAGGTTCGCCGCTTTCCCGTCCAGCCCCACGCGCCAGATGTCCCAGTTGTCGGTCACCAGCAATGCGTCGCTCGCCGCACTCCAACCCAGCGACCGGGCCGGCGGCTTCAACACATTGTGGTCGTCCTCGTCATCCCAGAAATGCGTGGCCTTCACGTTCGCCGTCAGGTTCTTTTTTTCTCCGGTGGCCGTGTTGTAAACCCAGTGATTCCCGTCCTCGTAATAGGCCAAATACTTCGCATCCGGCGACGGCCCGTTGAAGTAGCGCGCCTTTTGCAGCGCGAGTTTCTTCTGCCCCGTCGCCAGGTCCACGACGTAGACATCCTGATACCGCTGCCCGTTCAGACTCCCGTTCAACTGATACGGATTCGTGTCGATTCCGAGCCCGATTGTATGCGGCTCCGGAATCGTCACCTGCCGCAACGACTCATCGGCCAGCCGCACAAACCGCTTCTCCGCCACGCGATACACCGACGTGTAGCTGAAGTTCTTGTCGCGCGACTCCTCCACGGCCTGCTGCGGCTGCAACCGCTTGTCCTGCCAGTGCCACAACACCAGCCCGGCGCGCTCCTTCTCATCCGGCTTCGGCGGCGCCCCCGGGGCAGGAGGCGGCTCCACCGCCACAGGCTTCTTCTCCGCGCCCGGCTTCTTCACCTTCACCTCGTGAATGCCAAACGCAATCAGCGACAGATCCTGCGACCACGTCGGATTCCGATTCGGACTCACCGTCATCCCCGCCGGAAACGAGCGCTCCGACTTCGGTTCAAACACGATCTTCTCCGGCCGCCCCGCGCCCCCAAAACCGCGGAAGCCCACAACGGCATACAGCTTGTCTTCAAACCCCTTGTCCTCCACGCCGCGAACCACCGCCAACCCATCGCCCTTCTCCGTCCACGTCGCGCCTTTATACGACGCCTTGGCGCTATCCAACGGCATCACCGAGCCCGTATCCATATTCCGCAGTTGCACGCCGTTACCGGCCATTTCATTGGCATCCACCACGAACGCCAGCCAGTTGCCCTTCTTGTCAAACGTGAACTCGCTCACGTTGCCCGTGTTCAACTCATCGCCCGTCGCCAACTCGCGCAGGATCAGGTCCGCGCCCTCCCACTTCTGCCCCTCAGGCTTGTAGCGCAACATGGCAAGCCAGCCCCCGCGCTCGCCGGAAAAGCTGAAGCGCCGCACGCGGTCGAACTCGGTCTTCTTGCCCGTCGCCAGTTCCACCAGGACCATCTTGTTGATTGGCGGCTTGCGGTCCTTTACCTTGGGCTTATTCGGGAAAACCGTGAACGCCGCCCACTTCGAATTGTCCGAAATCTGCACGCCCGCCGGCGCCGCGCCCGGAGGTCCGAACGCCCCGGCCGGAGCCGGAATTTCCCCGATCGGAAACTTCGTCTCCTTGCCGTCCTTCAGGTTCCGCAACACCACGCTGGCGTCGCCCTCGGTCGGTACGAGTTGATAGGCGAACCAGTTGCCGTCGTTCGAAACAACGGCGGATTGGATGCGTTTCCAGGCAAGAATATCGGCCAGTCCCAGAGGCTTGTTGGCTTGAGCAAAGGCGGTGAGGCAAAAGGCAAAGTAGAGTAATCGGCGCATGGGGTTCCTATTGGATGCGAATCTTGGCCAGATAGATGGACGTTTTTCCTTCGTGGCTCGAATAATAGAGCGTCCACAGCAGGCCATCGTGCCATACAAATCCAGGGTAACTGCTATCGCCGCCACTCGGTAGCCGCAGCTTCGGCGTGAACCCATCGGGCGTCAATTCGCCGATCTCCGTATGCGGGTCCTTCCCATAGCCGCCCGCAAAAATCCGCCCGCCGCCAACCCACTGCCCGTTCGGCAGCACGGCCACATTCGGCCCGCCAATGAAGTGCCCTGCCGGCTTCCAGTTCCACTCCTTGTACGGCGGCTTGCTCGTCCCGATCCACGCAATGTTCCCGTCCGTCCACGTCCGCCGCGTCAGCGCCACCATCGTCCCATCGACCGTAAACCGCACCGCCGTTGCGTCCCCGCCCGGCACCTGTAGCTCCGTCACCGTCTCCCACTGCGCCCCGTCCTTGCTCTTCACCAGTCGTACCTTCCGCGGGTTCGCGGCCAACTCGGCCGACGGCGACCCATACTTCGAAACCCCATATGCGACGCCCTTGTGCCACGTCACGCGCCACAGCCAGTGCCCGTCCTCCACTACCTTTCGCGGCGCTGTCCACGTCTTGCCATTCTTCGAAAAGAACACGCGGCTCTGCCGCGATTTATACACTCCGTCCGGATAGTACGACCCGCCCGCTACCACCATCAATTGCCCCTTCGCGGTGATGCTCAAATGCGGATCGCGCAGATCCACGCCCGCTTCTTCCAACAGCGCCTCGCTCTGCCACTGGTCCCCGTTGGCGCTGGAAAGGATCCGCAGCGTCCCGTCATCGGGCGCACCCTTCCGAGGCATGTGCCCGCCGGCCTCGCGGAAGACGCAGTACCAGCGGTCCTTCCAGCGAATCAGGTCACCAAACGCCGCATGTTTCGGCTGGTCCCAAATCCTGGTCGCGGAGACCATCTGCCACTCGGCGGCAAAAACAACGGCGGAACAAAGCAGAAGGAGTAGTTTCATCAGCCCGAACCCAGATAGAAAAAGCGGCACAATAGCACCGCGGAAAGTATATACACGAACGGCGAAACGGCCCGGCCGCGCCCTGTCGCCACCTGCAACAGCGCGTAGGAGAGGAACCCCAGCGATAAGCCATTGGCAATCGAGAACGTCATTGGAATCGCCACAATTGTCAGGAATGCGGGAATGGCGTCCCGCAGCTCGCCCCACTCGATTTCCGCCGTGTGCGCCATCATCATCGCGCCCACCAGAATCAACGCGGGCGCCGTCGCCGCCGCCGGAATCACGCCCAGCCACGGCGCTACAAATAGCGCGAGCAAAAAGCAGATCCCCGTCACAATCGCCGTTACGCCCGATCGTCCGCCCGCCGCCACGCCAGCCGCGCTTTCGATATAGCTCACCACCGTCGAGGTGCCCATCATCGACCCCGCCATCGTTGCCACCGAATCCGCTGCCAGAATCCGCTCAATCCGAGGAATCCGTCCGTCTTTCTCAATCAGCCCCGCGCGATTGGCCACCGCCAGCAGCGTGCCCAGATTGTCGAACAGATCCACGAACAAAAACGCGAACACGATCTCCGCCACACCCAGCTGAAACGCCGCCGGAATGTTCAACTGGAACGCCGTCTGGCCCAACGCCTCCCATGGCGCCGCCCCCCCGCCCAGCTTCGTCAACCCCAATAAAACCGAGGCTCCGGTCGTCACTGCCGCCCCAATCAGCATCGCCGCGCGTACGCCGCCGATCAGCAGCGCGCCCGTCAAAACCAGCCCCGCCAACGCCAGCACCGTCCCCGGCGCGCGCAGGTTCCCCAGCGTCAACATCGTCGCCGGGCTCGCCTGTACGATGCCCGCGTTCTTCATCCCGATCAGCGCAATGAACAGCCCGATGCCAACGGCCGTCGCCGCGTACAGCGGGCGCGGAATCGACTCCACAATCCATCGCCGCACCCCCACCGCCGTCAGCAGCAGAAACAGTACGCCCGACAGGAACACGGCGCCCAGCGCCGTCTGCCACTCGACGCCCATGCCCTTCACCACGCCGTAGGTGAAGTAGGCGTTCAGCCCCATACCCGGCGCCATCGCGATCGGGTATCGCGCCACCGCGCCCATGAGAATACTCGCCAAACCCGCGGAAATACAGGTGGCCGCCGTCACCGCCGCCGCCGGCATCCCCGCCTCCGCCAGGATCGACGGGTTCACGAAGATGATGTAGGCCATCGTCAGAAAGGTGGTCAACCCGGCGACGATCTCCTGCCGCCAACCCGTCCCCAGCCGCGCGAATTCAAAGTAGTTTTCCAGTGTGCGCAGCATCTATGTCAGTGGTACTTCCTGGTAGTCCAACGCCCACTCGCGCATGAAGCGCACGCGCTCCGGTTGCACCACGTACAGCACGAACTCCGGATTATCAATCGATCCCAGATAGGCGCGCAGCAATGGATTCGAATCCCAGATCGACTGCCGCACTGTCGCGTCGGTAACCAATAAACACGGGCCTGTGATGCGCACCTGGTCGTGGTCTTCGGACAGGTAGCAAAGCTCCGTGCGCGGATTGGCCTCCAGCTCCGCCGTCTTCGCGGACGCCCGCATCGACGCGATATAAATCGTGAAGCCATCGGTGCGCACCGGCGACACAGGGCGCGCGCGTGGCTGGCCGTTATCGACGGTGGCCATGACCGGGAATTTCGCTTTGCGAATGGTCTCCAAAGCGGTCGTTTTCAGTTCACTTTCCGGAACGGGCGTAGGCAACTTCATTCATTCAAGGATATGCTGGCCCCATGCGTCTTGTGTTGCTGGTCTGCGCGGTCCTGGCCATCATTCTCATCCCCTTCTTCCTCTGGGAAGACACCTTCAACGCCTTCGCCACCCAACTCATCGCCGCTCATCGAGGCGCCTGGTGGATCCCGCCCGCCATCGCCGGCCTGCTCGCGGGCGACATCTTCCTCCCCGTGCCCTCCAGCATCCTCTCCACCGCCTCCGGCGTGCTTCTGGGCTTCGTCGGCGGCGCGCTGACGAACACCATCGGCATGACGCTCGGCTGCTGGCTCGGCTATCGCGCCGGGCGCCTGGCCAAGGACCGCGCCGACGAACAGATGACCGGCCTCTGGGCCCGCTATGGCGAATGGACAGTCATCCTCACCCGCGCAGTTCCGGTGCTGGCTGAAGCCGCCGTTTTCTTCGCCGGCATGACCGCCATGCCCTTCCGCCGCTTCATGCTTTTGACGACACTGGCCAACGCCGGCATCGGCACGCTCTACGCCGCCGTCGGCGCCTTCGCCATGGAGTGGAACTCGTTTCTAGGCGCGTTTTTGGGCAGTTTAATCGTGCCCGCGCTGGCACAGGCTATGATGAGGGTGCAATGGCGAAAGTGATGATGGTGGCGTCGGAAGCGGCGCCGTTTGCAAAGACCGGTGGACTCGCTGATGTTCTGGGAGCGCTGCCGGCCGCGTTGGTTCGACAAGGTATGTCGGCCTCCGTGGTGATCCCCAAGTACAAGGGCCTCCATCCGGCGGGTATCGAGAAGGTGATGACGGACCTGCCCGTCTACATCAACAACTTCCGCCACCGCGTCGACGTCTGGCGTCTGCGCCGCGACGGCGTGGCCTTCTACTTTGTCGACGCTCCCTGGTTCTTCGATCGCGACGGCATCTACTCCTCCTACGGCACGGACTTCATGGACAACCATCTCCGCTTCGCCGTCTTCTCCTTGGCCGCCCTCGCCATCGCCCGCGAACTGGAACAACCCGACATTCTTCACGCCCACGACTGGCAGGCAGCCATGGCGCTCATCTACGCCAAATGCTGGTTCTGGAACGATCCGCGCCTGGCGCATTTGAAACACGTCTTCACCATTCACAACCTTGGCTACCAGGGCCGCTTCGGCAAACCGGCGTTGTGGGAACTCGGCCTCGATGGCCTCCAGTTCCACCCGGAATTTCTAGAGTTCTACGGCGACGTCAATCTGATGAAAGGAGCCATCGTGGCGGCCGATCAGATCACCACCGTCAGCCCCACCTACGCGCGCGAAATCCAAACCGCCGAACACGGCTTCGGCCTGGACGGCCTGCTCCGTTCCCGTTCGAACAAGCTCACCGGCATCCTCAACGGTGTCGATTACGCCGACTGGAATCCCGCCACCGATAAGCTCCTCCCGGCCAACTACACGCCTGAAGATCTCGAGGGCAAAGCGGCCTGCAAATGCGCACTGCTCGAAGCCATGGGCTTCGGCGCCGAAGCGCACGCGCGCCCGCTGATCGGCGTCGTCTCCCGCTTCGCCGAACAGAAGGGGTTTGATCTGCTGGAACCCATCGGCGATGTGCTGATGGAGGAGGACGTCACCGTTGTCGCCCTTGGCAGCGGTGAGCCGCATCAGGAGTGGATCTTCCACGATCTCTCTAACCGCTATCACGACAAATTCCGCGTCTGGCACGGGTTCAATAACGGCCTCGCCCATCTCATCGAAGCCGGCTCGGACATGTTCCTCATGCCCAGCCGCTACGAGCCCTGCGGCCTCAATCAGATCTATTCGCTGAAGTACGGCACGCCCCCCGTCGTCCGGGCTACGGGCGGCCTGGATGATACCATCGAAGAGTCGACTGGTTTCAAATTCGGGGAGTATTCCCCGGCGGCGTTGCTCGGTGCGCTGCGGCATGCATTGCAATGCTTCCGCGACCGGGATGCGTGGCTGGAGCGGATGCGTCTTGGCATGGCCAA
>CANIVU010000129.1 GCA_947470805.1 Acidobacteriota bacterium
AAGAACGATCCCTACCAGGGCCACATCGAACTGCTCAACAAATACACCGACAAGAACATGCACGACATCGTTGCCTACCTGGAGTCGATCAAGTGAAGACCGCCATTCTCCTCCTCCTCGCCACTGCGGCCTTTGCCCAGACGCTCGACCCGGCCAAGCTCTCCCAGCCGCCCACCGACACCTGGCCCTCTTTTAACGGCGATTACTCCGGCCGCCGCTTCAGCCCGCTGACCAGCATCAACGCGTCCAACGTGCAGTCGCTCAGCCTCGGCTGGGTCCACCGCATCAACCTGCCCTCCACCGGCGGCCCCTTCCCGGGCTCCATCAAGTCCTCGCCCGTCGTCGTCGACGGCGTCATGTTCTTCACCGTTCCCGACCACGTCTGGGCCATCGACGCCCGTACCGGCCGAGAACTCTGGCACTTCGCCTGGCCCTCCCGCGGCGGCATCCACATTGGCAACCGCGGCGTCGCCGTCTACGGCAAGTGGCTCTACTTCGAAACGCCCGATTGCAACCTCGTCTCCCTCAACATGAAGGACGGCAAGGAGCGCTGGCACAAACAGATCTGCGATCCCGATCAGCTCTACTACGCCAGCGCCGCCCCGCTCATCGTCGGCAATCACGTCATCGCCGGCGTCAGCGGTGACGATCTCGACGTCCCCGGGTACATCCAGTCCCACGACCCCGAAACCGGCGAACGCCAATGGCGCTGGTACACCCACCCCGAACCCGGCACCCCAGAAGCCAAAACCTGGCCCAGCGTGGAAGCCATGATGCACGGCGGCGGCATGACCTGGGGGTCAACCACGTACGACCCCGAACTGAACCTCATCTACTTCGGCACCGGCAACCCGCAGCCCGTCGTCGCCCACAAGGGCCGCCTCGGCGATAATCTGTTCACCGAGTGCATCATCGCCCTCAACCCCGACACCGGCAAGATGAAGTGGTATTTCCAGTCGTCCCCGCACGATACGCACGATTGGGACGCCAACCAGACGCCCGTACTGATCGACGGAACCATCGACGGCAAGCCCCGCAAATTGCTGGCCCAAGCCTCCCGCAACGGCTACTTCTTCGTGCTCGATCGCGCCACCGGCAAGAACGTCGTCACCACCACCTTCGCCCGTGCCAACTGGGCCAAGGGCCTAGACGCCAAGGGCCAGCCCATTCCCGATCCGGCCAAGTACCCGCAAATCGACGGCGCGCTCGTCTCGCCCAACCAGGCCGGCGCCGCCAACTGGCCCCCGCCCAGCTACAGTCCCGCCACCGGGCTCTTCTACGTCAACGCGTCCAACGCCTACAGCGTCTGGTACATCTACGACGACACCGATAAACCCGAAGGCTGGGGCGGCAACGACCGCGGCGGCTACTCCGAATCCATGCTCCAGGCCATCGACTACAAGACCGGCAAAGTGAAGTGGAGCCACAAGTGGGAAGGCCCCGGCGGTCCGCGCAACGGTGTCCTCAGCACGGCCGGCAACGTAGTCTTCGCCGCCGACCCGCAGAACAACTTCGTCGCCCTGAACGCCACCACCGGCCAGCCGCTGTGGCACGCCAGTCTCGGCGCGGCCATTTCCAACGGTCCCATCAGCTACCAGCTCGATGGCGTGCAATACGTGATCGTAGCCACCGGAGATACCCTCTACGGCTTCGCTATGCACCCGGCGAAGTAATGTCCGCCTTGAAGTAATTCATCGGCCGCACCGGCGCGCCATGCATCCGCCGCAGCAGAGCAATCTGCCCGGTATGCGTGAGCGCGTCGGCGATCGGCCCCTGAAACAGCCGCGTCTCCTCGCACTCCACCGGCCCGGCTTCCACGCGCGCCTCCAACTTCGCCAGCGCCGCAAAGAACCGCGCCACTTCCTCATCCCAGGCCAACGGCGTCGCCACCGTCCATTCCGGTGACCCGTTCGCCTGCCGGAGCGCCCAATCCATCAGGTCGCCCATGTGCGACAGAATCTCCACCGGCGCCCGCACACCGGCGGGGCGAAACGCCCCAAAATCAGCCGGCGCGCCATCCAGTGCCCGGCTCAGCCGGAATCGCAAAGTAGCCAACGTATGGCGAAGCATACGGGCTATTTTATCGTGCTGACTTCTCCCGATAACCGCGACGCCAGCGGGCTCGTCTGCCCGGCGTACTTATTGCCCTTCTTCGTCCGGTACGGATTCGAAGAAGGCGTGCTCAACGGCTCAAACGTGAACGAGCAGATCCGCATACCCGGATACAGCGCCACCGGCACGCGCCCCAAGTTCGACAACTCCAGCGTCGCCTTCCCGGTCCAACCCGGATCGAACAGCCCCGCGGTACCGTGGACGATAATCCCAATCCGCCCTAGGCTCGACCGGCCTTCCAGCCGCCCCAACACATCATCAGCCAGGTCCAACGCTTCCATCGTGATCGCCAGCACAAAATCGCGCGGCTGCAGAATGAACGGTTCCCCGTCCTCAACCACAATCGTGCGCATCATGTCCTGGATCGCGAACTTATCGCGCGGGTCGATAAACGGGAACTTACTGTGTTCGAAAACACTAAACTCATTCCCCAACCGGAAATCGATGGAACAGCTGCCGAAGTGGTCTTCGGGCAGTTCCGGATCGATCTTTATTTTCCCCTCGGCAATGTAGCGCCGGATATCAACGTCGGAAAGGACCATGTGCCTTCTGATGTCAGTGTAAAAAAAGGGGAGGTTTGGTGGACGGCATGGGATTCGAACCCACGACCCCCACGTTGCGAACGTGGTGCTCTCCCAACTGAGCTAGCCGCCCACTGACTAAGCTCCATTATAGCATCGATACCCGCTAAAATGGGAAGGAACCATGCCGGAGCTTCCTTTGCAAAACACCCTGGAAAAAATGCGAGCCGATTGGGACGCTCGCGCCCGCGAAAATGCCCGGTATTACGTCAATACCGCCACCGAAGAATGGACCGATGAAACCTTCTTCGCCTCCGGTGAACGCACCATCGCCGAAGAGATTCTCACCGACATGACCAACATCTGCCAGGGCCGCGAGCCCAAACAGATGAAGGTCCTTGAAATCGGCTGCGGCGCTGGCCGAGTCACTCGCGCGCTGGCCAACCTGTTCGGCGAAGTCCACGCCGTCGATGTCTCTGGCGAAATGGTCGCTCGCGCCACCCGCGCCGTCGAAAACCTTCCCGGCGCCCATGTCTATCAGAACAACGGTATGGATCTTTCCGTCATCCCCGGCGATAACTTCGACTTCGCGTTTTCCACCATAGTTTTCCAGCACATCCCCAGCCGCGAAGTCATTGAAAACTATGTGCGCGAAGTCTCCCGCCTGCTTCGTCCCGGCGCCCTGTTCAAGTTTCAGGTCCAGGGCGACACGTCCATCAAAACCACCGAAGACGATACGTGGTTAGGCGTTCCGTTCTCGGATGCTGACGCTGTCGCCATGGCCGAACGCTGCGGCTTCGAACCCCGCTACCGGCACGGTGCAGGCGAGCAGTATTTCTGGCTGTGGTTCTTTAAGAAATAGGTTCGTCTAAGAACTTGCCTCGGTCCGGCGCGACGCCCAGTAACTGCGCATCCGCGCCGAAACCTCTTGCCGCTCCTCGGGACCCATCGATTTTCGCCCACGTTTCCGCTTAGGCGCGACGGTCCCGTTGGTGCGTAAGTAGTGCTCCAACGAGGCGATTACTCCGTCAATCCGTTCTTTTTCTTCGTATAAATCGCGAATGGCCTTTTGCAGGTCCATAGAAGCAGCTCCGGTAAACAAACCGGTGCCTCCTGCCAATTCTGCTGCGGCACCCATATTGTCTGGATTTCTCCCAACATCGTATACGAAAACGTCTCACGATGTTACAGACCAAAAGTACCGATTTTTATCGATTTACAAGTTGCACTGCCGCTAGCGCAGCAGGAACGGCCAGTACGGCACCACTTTGTACCCATACTTGGCAACCAGCGCCCAAACCACGGCCCCGGCAACGCCCGCAACCGACAGTAGAACCACTAGTACCGACATCCAGGGGAAGCTCTTCTCGTCCCGACGCAATTGCAGCAGATACGCCGCAAACACGCCCACGAAATACAGCACCACCATCGGCACGGCGAACAGCATCAGGTTGAAAACGTCCGGCGTCGGAGTAATCAGCGCCGCCACGATCACGATAATCAAAATCGCGTACCGTGAATGCTCCAACAGAAACTTCGCCGTAACAATGCGGAGCAACGCCAGGAAGAAGATGATAATCGGCAGTTCGAAAACAACACCAATGCCTAACGTCACATTCACGAACAGATCGAAATAATCGACCATGTTAATGTTTGGAACAACGTTGATGTCCTTGCCGATCCCTAACAAAAACTCCAGGCCGAACCGGAACGCCACAAAGTAAGCAAACAGTCCGCCCAGTACAAACAACCCGGCCGTGCTGATAATCACCGGCGCTGCGAACCGCCGCTCTTTCTTATACAGGCCCGGCGCGATGAACGACCACGCCTGCCACAAGATCCACGGTGAACTCAGGAAGATGGCCGCCAGCAGCGGCAGCTTCATGTAGATCACCTGGAACGAATCCATCGGGCCGATCTGGCTCAAATACGGCGGGAATCCCAACGCTTTCAACGCGGTCGCGGCCGGCTCGCTCACCGCCTTCCACATTTCGTTCGCAAAAATCAGCGAAAGCGCGAACGCAATCCCAAGTCCCATCAATGCCGAAATGATCCGCTTCCGAAGCTCTTCCAGATGCTCCAGGAAGCTCATCCGCAGCATGCCGTCATCGTCGTCGTCTTCTTCCTCTTCGGAAGGAGGAGGCGTGGTGCCGCTGCCGCTGCCGCCCGTCGAAGCCACCACCGGCGCTACCGCCGTTGTCGCCTCTACGGCCGTGCTCGGCTCGGCCCCATACGATTGCCCCGAATACGGGTCATCGTGATACGACGCGTCGCTATGATAATGCGAATCATAGTCGTGGTCCGTCGTCTGCCCATAACTCGTATGGGCAGTATCCGTCCCGGAATCAGCTGGAGGCTGACCCTCTGTGGGGACATGCGTGTTTTCTACAGGGGTATCCCTGTTCTTATCTTCCGGGACGGACATAACCTACCCAATCAACCGGCGGCCGGTTTCACAGTATCCACAGGTGTTCCGCCCTGCGCCACTGTCCCTTCCGGTGCCTTCGCTGCAACAACCGCTCCCGTATCGGCCGGCGCTCCGGCCGGTTCCGTCGTGCTTGCTGTCGCATTCGTTTGTTCAGCGCCCAATGTTGCGGGTTCGCCTACAGTTGTGGATGGGGTTGCCGTCAATTCCGAACTGCCGGAGTCGTAAGCTCCGTAGTCGTAATACGAGGAGTCGTCGTAGTTGTGAATTTGTTCGTGGTACTCTTCCGCAGCCTTCTTGATCGGTTCAGTTTCCTTTTCGATCTGCTGCATCTCGCGGTCCCACGTGGACTTCAGTTCTGACGACGCTCGACGGAACTCGCCCATAGCTTTGGCCACAGTTTTCCCCAGCTCCGGTAACTTCTTGGGGCCGAAGATCAGCAAGGCCAGGAGAAAAATGACGATCATCTCCTGTGTTCCGAGCGTGCCCATGTATGGAACGACCTCCCGTGCGGTAAAGTTCAAGCTCAGGATATCACAGCGCCCCATGGAAACCCTCTTTGCCGCCGTCGATCTTGGCGGAACCAAAATCGCCGCCGCCCTCGGCAACCCCGCCGGTCAGCTCCTCCATACCGAAACGGTACCCACTCCCCACGGCGCCGGCCCCGAAGCAATCCTCTCCACCATCGCCAATCTCGTCGATTCTCTCTCCTCCCGCGCCGGTCAGCGCCCCGCCGCCTTGGGCATCGGCGTCCCTGGCCTAATCGACCTCCGCACCGGCCAGGTGAACTTCGTCCCCAACCTCCCCACCCAGTGGCGCGGCGTCCCCGCCGGGCCCTTCCTCGAACGCCGTCTGCAAATGCCCGTCCGCCTGCTCAACGACGCCCGCTGCGCCACCTTGGGCGAACTCCTCTACGGCCACGGCCCGCAATACCCGTCGTTCGTCATGTTCACCCTCGGCACCGGCATCGGCGGCGGTATCGTTATCGATGGCCGGCTCCGCCTCGGTCCCCTCTCCGCCGCCGGCGAAATCGGACACCAAACCGTCCTGCCCAACGGCCCCATCTGCGGCTGCAGCAACCCCGGCTGCCTGGAAGCCATCGCCGCAGGCCCCGCCATCGCCCGCGCCGCCGGCTACCCCGATACCGAATCCGCCGCCATTGCCGCCCGCAACGGCGACCCCCGCGCCCAACAAGCCTTCCGCGACGCGGCCTTCTACCTCGGCATCGCCGCCGCCAACCTCGTCACCTCCCTCCACCCAGACGCTCTCCTCTTCTCCGGCGGCATGTCCGAACTGGTCGACCTCCTTCTCATGCCCGTCCGCGCCGCCGTCAACGAACGCGTCCGCATGTTCCCCGCCGACGGCGTCGCCGTCCGCCGCGCCGGTGCCGGGCCCAACGCCGGCCTCCTCGGCGCTCTCGCCCTCAACGTCGCGCCAGATAAGATTGCTCTATGACACGCCGCGAAGCTCTCCTCCTAGCCTCCACCGCCGCCTTCGCCAAAGGCGAAGAACTCTGCCAGCTCTCCGCCCTCGATCTCGCCCAGAAACTCCGCCGCAAACAGCTCTCCGCCCGCGAACTCCTCGACGCCCATCTCCGCCAGATCGCCGCCGTCAACCCCAATGTCAACGCCATCGTCACCCTCGTCCCGGAGCTAGCCCAACAAGCCGCCAAACTAGCCGACGAGTCCGCCGCCAAAGGCAAATTCCTCGGCCCCCTTCACGGCCTCCCCATCGCGCACAAAGATCTCGCGCAAACCAAAGGCATCCGTACCACCTTCGGCTCGCCCCTTTTCAAAGACAACATCCCCACCGTCAACGATCTCGTCATCGACCGTATCCAGTGCGCCGGCGCCATCACCCTCGGCAAAACCAACACCCCCGAATTCGGCGCCGGCTCCCAAACGTTCAACCCCGTCTTCGGCGCAACAAAGAACCCCTACGATCTAACAAAAACCTGTGGCGGCTCCTCCGGCGGCGCGGCCGTGGCGCTAGCCACCCGTATGCTCCCCATCGCCGACGGCTCCGACATGGGCGGCTCCCTCTGCAACCCCGCCGCCTTCTGCGGCATCGTCGGCTTCCGCCCCTCCCCCGGCCGCGTCCCTTCCTCCCCCAACTGGAACCCCCTCTCCACCTCCGGCCCCATGGCCCGCAGCGTGGCCGATCTCGCCCTCCTCCTCTCCGCCGTCGCCGGCCCCGACCCCCGTTATCCCCTCTCCCTCCCCGAACCCGGCGCCCGCTTCGCCCAACCGCTCAACCGCAACCCCAAAGGTCTCAAAATTGCCTGGGCTGCCAATCTCCTCGGCCTCCCCTTCCACCGCGACGTCAAGTCGGTCTTCCAATCCCAGCGCCAACTCCTCACCCAGCTCGGCTGCCAGGTCACCGACGCCGAACCGGACCTCGCCAACGCCGACGAAATCTTCAAAACCCTCCGCGCCCAAAGCTTCTTTCAAGGCCACGCCGACAAGGTCGCCAAGAACCGCGATCAACTGAAAGCCACCGTCATTGAAGAGGTGGAACGCGGCGCCCGCCTCACCCCGGCCGACATCGCCAAAGCCGAAGCCGCCCGCGCGGCGCTCCACCTCCGCGTCGGCGAGTTCTTCACCAAATACGACTACTTCCTCCTCCCCACCACCCAGGTCCCGGCGTTCGACGTCACGCAGCCCTATGTCACCGAAATCGAAGGCGTCAAAATGAACAGCTATATCGACTGGATGAAGTCCTGCTACTTCATCACCGTCACCGCCTGCCCGGCCGCCAGTGTCCCCTGCGGCCTCACCCCCGCCGGGCTGCCCGTCGGACTGCAAATCGTTGGCCGCCCGCAGGACGATTGGGGCGTGCTCCAGTTCGCCCATGCCTTCGAACAGGCTCGCGGCGCCCTCCGCCCGCCGGCTCTCTAAAAACGGCCGTCGATCAGATCGAACTTCTCATCCAGCACTACCTCTAAGTCGAAGCGGTTCCGCAGCAAAATCCGCCACCTCGCGCCCGATTTCGTAACCGCCTCAATGGTGGTCTTGTCCGGGCAGATCGAACTGTCCGGCGCGCACCGGAAGTCCCGAAAAATCGCACTGCCCGCCCATTTCACTTCGCCACGAATGGACGTCATCTGCGCGCTTTCAACAGAGCCCTTGCCCTCCAAAATCCCGGCACCCCGCCGGAGTTCTTCAACCGACTTCGCAATCGCCGCGTCCATACTCTCCGCGCGTCCCCGCCAAACGCGAACCAGCGACGGGTCGTAGATCTCCAGCAACCGGTCCGGCTCCGCGAAAACCGCGATCAGTCGCCCTTGCAGCGCCTTTAGCCGGACCCCAATCGTTTCCGGCCGACCGGGATCGACGCCAATCACGTGCCACAGAAAGTACCCGCTTCCTGGATCCCGGACCACAGTCAACTCAAATCGCTTCTGGGTCAAGCTGCGGGGAAGCGAAACGTCCACCATTACCCGCGACACGGGAAACGTCCGCGCCCCACGGGCATCAAATCCGGGAATCACATCGGTGGAGGCAACCACCCACGGTGGCGCTACCTGCGCCGCGAGACCAAGGCCGATAACGAAAAGCAGCAAAGGAGCAGCCCGCACAAACCAAGTATCTCCATTCCTGGGCCGCCCGAACCAATTCACAAACCCTTTACAAATCCCGGACAGGACCCCGCCCCGCAGCCACGCGCTAACGGGCATGATCAAACACGCTGCACTCTTAATCGCCCTCCCCCTCCTGGCCCAGCCGCTCCCCATCAACACCCGGGTGGCCCTCCAGGACTCCTCCCCCAAACACCTCATCGCCTTCATGGGCGACTCCTACGCCTCCGGTGAAGGCGCCCCGCAGCGCGGCGCCAACAAATGGGACGCCGAGCCCTGCCACCGCTCCGAAGAAAACGGCCGCTACCGCGCCGCCCAACTCCTCGGCTCCCTCGTCCCCTCCCGCACCGTCGTCACCTCCGCCGGCCTCCGCGTCGTCGACGACTTCCAGGTCACCGATGTCTCCTGCTCCGGCGCCACCATCACCAGCGGCATTCTCGGCCCCTACACCGGAGTCGAACGTATGCGCCCCGAAGGCCCCGGTCCCAAGGCCGATCTCAAGCCCCAAATCGACCAGGTCGAATCCTGGATGAAAGCCGCCCCCCGCAACCGCGAATCCATCGACACGCTCGTCATCTCCATCGGCGGCAACGACGTCGGCTTCGCCAAAATCATCGCCACCTGCATGGATCCCACCCATCCCACAAATTGCAACGAAGACAGCTCGCTCCAAAGCCTCATGAACATCGGCAATCCCTTCGGCGGCACGCTCATCGGCTACGCCCGCCTCCGCCAGGCCTTCGTCGACATGGACCAGAAAATCCGCGAAAAACTCAATCCCAAACGCATCATCCTCGTCGCCTACCCCAACGGCGTCCGCGACGAATTCGGCCAGCTCTGCGACCAGTACGACGAAAACTTCTCCCTCCTCCCCATCTTCGAGACCTACGTCCCCAGCATCGGCGCCCTCGGCGGAGCCACCGTCCACATCAAAGCCGCCGAAGCGTCCTTCATCGAAACGCAGCTCATCGGCCGCGTCAATAACGAACGCCGCGCCATCGCCGCCGACCTCGGCTGGCAGTTCATCAACATCCAGAACTTCACCAAAACCCACGGCTACTGCGCCGCCCAGCCCTGGTTCAACACCCCCAAAACCAGCTGGAACAACCAGGACGATTTCACCGGCACCGCCCACCCCAACGCCAAAGGCTACAAGGTCTACGAGAACTTCCTCCTCCGTGAACTGGCCCGCGCCCACGACATCCATGCCGACGCCAACGTCACCGGCAACCACGAAGAGTTCGCCTTCACCCTCACCCGCCGCGGCAGCGCCTCCCGCGTCAACGGTGACTCGTCCGACCTCTTCGGCGGCCTCCCCTACACCATCCAACACGAACGCAACTTCACCGCCCGCATGAAGTACCTGCTCAACCCGAATCCCGACGTCTTCACCAACATCCGCCTGGAAGTCTCCACCACGGACTTCGCCTTCAACCCCACCGACGTCCGCGTCGTCGCCCCCTCCACCGGGCTCATCCAGGAAGGCATGCTCTCCGCCGACTTCCCCACCAACGCCTACGCCGACAACCAGCTCATCTTCGTCCGCTGGCGCCTCCAGCACACGCCCTTCTGGAACGCCACCGCCGCGCCGGAAACCTCCTACAGCACCGTAAAGAAGTACCGCGTCAACGGCTTCCGCCCCCTTCTCCCCGCCGAATAACGTGTTCCAATTGAAGCTGTATGCGCCCCGCCAAGGGCGCATACAGCTTTCTTATGTTCTCTATCCTCCTCCTCGCCCAAATGCTCACGCCCGATATCGCCTCCCGCCTCGCCGAACTCCCGCTGCACTGCATCCAGCAGGAATACCCCAATAAAACCGCCCATACCATCGAAGCTGAAGTCGACGCCAAGCTCACCCCCCGCCAATTGCACCCCTCCTTCTACGGCTGCTTCGATTGGCACTCCTCCGTCCACGGCCACTGGATGCTCGTCCGCCTGCTGAAAACCACCAAAGGCCTCCCCAAGGAGCAGCAAATCCGCCAAATCCTGGCCGAATCCTTCCAACCCCAAGCCATCGCCGGCGAAGTGAACTACTTCCAAAACTACAAACTCTCCAAGACCTTCGAACGCACCTACGGCTGGGCCTGGCTCCTCAAACTCGATGAAGAACTCCGCACCTGGGACGACCCCCAGGGCCGCGAATGGGCCCGCAACATCCAGCCCCTGACAAGCTTAATCGTCCAACTCTGGTCCGGCTATTTGCCGAAACAAACTTACCCCAACCGCACCGGCGTCCACCCCAACACCGCCTTCGGCCTCGTCTTCGCCCTTGATTGGGCCCGCGCCACCAAGGACGCAAAATTCGAAGCCCAAATCGTCCAGCGCGCCAAGGATTACTACCTCAAAACCACCGCCGTCACCGCCATCCAGGAGCCCGACGGTACCGACTTCCTCTCCCCCTCCCTCGAAGTTGCCGACCTCATGCGCCGCGTTCTTCCCCCCGCCGAATTCCCCAAATGGTTCAGCGGCTACATCACCCCCGCCGGCCTGACAAACCTCCTCAAAGCCCCAACAGTCTCCGACCGCAGCGACTACCAAATCGTCCATCTCGACGGCCTCTCCCTCTCCCGCGCCTGGTGCCTGTACGGCCTGGCCGACGCCATCCCAGCCCGCCGCCAACGCCTCAAAACCGCCGCCAAATCCCTGCTCGACGCCGCTCTCCCCCACGTCACCGCCGGCAACTACGGCGGCGAACACTGGCTCGCGTCGTTTGCTGTCTACGCCCTCAGCCAGGCCAAGTAATGACCTACCTCGAACGCTACCAGCAAGGCGACCACGAAGCGGTGTGGGCCGAACTCCAGGCCCTCGGCGAAGAGGTCAATAGCCGCAAACTCCGCGACGACGCCCGCGCCGTGGCGATGGAAACCATTAGCCGCGCCCGTGCCCAACTCACCGCGATGGGCGCCAAAATCCGCCCGCCCCACAAACGAACTTCAGAAACCATCAAAGCCCTCGAAAAACAGCTCCAAAGTAAACTGCCCCTCTCCCTCCACGCCTGGTGGCTCCAAATCGGCGAAGTAGTGAGCGACGATTTCACCATCCTCCCCCTCGACGCAAAATCAATCTTCAAGCCCCCGCCCCCCTTCTTCCCGCCCAAAGACGCCTGGCAAACCAGCATCGAAGCCTGGCGCCGCACCCTTCTCGCCGAAGGAAACACCCCCGAAGAAACGGAAGCCAAACTCGCCTCCGCCATCGCCGAATTCGAAGCCCAGGACCGCGAAAACGAGCGGCTGGCCGCCCTCCCCTTCACCCCCGGCTTCCGCCATCAACTCACGCCCGACGATCTCATCACCACCGGCTACAACGTCCTGCTCTCCCAGCCCACGGCCGACTTCCCGCTGGAAAATGCGGAAGGCACGCCCCTCTTCGTCGCCTGGCTCCGCCGCCACTGTCACCTGGACCTATAAAATAGAAACCGAATGCTCGACTACACCTACACCGACGTCGCCAAGATGATTGACCACTCCCTGCTCAATCCCACTCTCACCCTCGCCGCCATGGACGAGGGCATTCAACTGGCCATCGATTACGACGCCGCGTCCGTCTGCATTCTCCCCTACGTCCTCCGCCACGCCGCCAACAAACTCATGGGCACCGGCGTCAAAGCCAGCACCACAATTGGCTTCCCCCACGGCGGCCACACCACTGCTGTCAAACTCATCGAAACCCGCCAGGCCCTTGCCGATGGCGGCGAAGAACTCGATATGGTCGTAAACATCAGCGCCGTCTTAAGCGGCCGTTGGGACTTCGTGAAAGAGGATATCCGCACGGTCGTCGAAGAGACCCACGCCTCTGGCCAGAAGGTAAAGGTGATCTTCGAAAACGCCTACCTCAACGACGATCAAAAAATCCGCCTCTGCGAAATCTGCAATGAGGTAAATGCGGATTGGGTCAAAACCTCCACCGGCTACGCCCCCACCGGCGCCACCCATGAAGATCTAATCCTCATGCGCAAGCACGCCGCCCCGCACATCCAGGTAAAGGCGGCGGGCGGCGTCCGCGACCTCGACGCCCTATTAGCCGTCCGAGCGCTAGGAGTCACCCGCTGCGGCGCCACCCGCACCGCCAGCATGATGGACGATGCCCGCCTCCGCCTCGGCCTCGACCCCATCGTCACCGCCGCCGCCACCCCAGCCCCCGTCGGCTACTAGGATTCCCCTTGGTACCGTGACACCAGCGAAATCCCAGATTTCCGATTTCCCTGACCACCTCCCAGGAAAAACCCATCGACAACCTCTACCAGGTCCTCGCGAAGTATCCCCTCCGGGACACGATCGAATCGTGCCCGTGCCGTCGAGGCCCGCCCGCCAACCGCCACTTCCTCCGCCGCATTCTGGAGCTCCTCAACACCGGCAAGCTCGCCTACGCCAACAGGACCACCTGGTCCCCAGCCGAACAGTCCGCCATCCGCGCCGAACCCGACATCACCCCCTACCTCAACGCCTGGGAACCCGAGGCCTCGCTAGACTTCAAGGCGGATCCCGAAACCAAATGCACCGGCTTCTGGGAAGACGCTGAAACCCGATGGCGCCAAGTGATAGCGTGGAGAAACAAATGACCCGCCGCCTCTTCCTCGCCCTCGCCGCCGCCTACCGCAAACAATGGCCCATCGGCGCCAACACCGCCATCCAGGGCTACAGCCTCTCCCAGGCCATCGCCCTCCTCAAACAACTCCAATTCCCAGTCATCGAAATCCACCCCATGGGCCGCCCGGAGCCCACCCCCAAAGTCTTCCCCGGCTTCCAATTCGACCAGCTCACCAACCCCCAAAAGCAACAAATCCGCGCCGAACTGAAACCCTTCAAAACCATCACCACCCACCTCCCCTACAGCGGGCTCAACTGGCTCAGCCCCGACGCCTCAACCAAGAAAACAGCCATCCAAACCGTCGACATCGCCCTCGAAGGCTCCGCCTACTTCGGCGCCACCATGGCCGTCCTCCACCCCCAACCCCTCACCCAGGAAACCTGGAAAACCCGCCAAAACGAGTACATCGAAATCATCACCCGCTGGGCCAACCGCGCCCGCCAGCTAGGCGTCAAAATCGCCGTCGAAACCGGTTTCCCCCAATCCATCGACGATTTCGTCACCCTCATCCAAACCATCAACCACCCCAACATCGGCGCCACCATCGACGTCGGCCACCAGGGCCGCTACGTCGAAATCAACAAAATCCCCGCCGAATCCCGCTCCCTCCCGGCGTCCATCAAAGCCTACAACGACACCACCATCGCCATCCTCAACCGCCTCGGCCCCAAGGTCTTCCACCTCCACGTCCACGACATCGACCCCGAAACCTGGGTCGAACACAAACCCCTCGTCCACAACTTCGTCGACTACCCCCGCCTCTTCCAAACCCTGGAAAACATCAAATACAAAGGTGCCCTGGTCCTCGAAATCGGTGGCCCGCCCGAAACCATGCCGGCCAATCTCGAGGCTGCCCGCCGCAAACTCCAATCCTACTAACGCAACCCAAAACACCCCTCCAACCAAGCCACCCGCTCCCGCCCCGCCGCCGCATTCAACCCATGCCCGGCCTCATAAAACTGAATCTTCTTCGGGCCCGGCGCCGCCGCAAAAAACTCCTCCGCCCGCGCCTTCGGCACATACGGATCCTCCGTCCAAAACTGAAAGAAAAACGCCCCCCGCGCACCCGCAATCGCGGCAATCGGATCCATATCCCGCATCTCCCCAACAACCTTCTCCCGCGCCTCCCCCTCCAACTTCCGCCCCAGCAAATACCACTCATGCCAACGCGGTGTCGCCGCCTGAATCCCCCAGCAAGCCACCCGCATTTCCCGGCCCGCCAAAACCGCCGCCGTCATCCCGCCAAAATCATGCCCCACAAACCCCACCGGCTTCCCCGCCACCCCCGGCGTCTCCAGCAAGAAATCCAAAGCATCCTTCAACCGCGTCACCTGCCGCGTCGTCGCCATCCGGTCCTTCAACGGGTCCCGCTGCCGGAACCAATCCGGCCCCGCCCACATCGTCTAAATCAACAGGGAACAAACGCCCTTCCCCGCCAACCCAATCGCCTCGTCCAGAAACTGCGACCGGTTCGAAGTCGAATTCGTCGTCTCCAACCAATGAACAAACAAAACCGCCCCCGTCCGTTTCGCCGGACACACCCGATACGCCGCGTCGTACTCTTTAAAACTATTCCGGTAAACCAGATCCTCGATGACCACCCCGCCCCGATTCTCCGTCATCACCACCCGCACACGTTCCTCGGCGCCAAACGCCGGCAAAACCGCCAATAAAATTGGCCATCGCATACGCCCAGCATCCCGCCGCGCTCACCCCAACCGCAACCCGCTCCGCCCCAAAGCCTTCTCCCGCAACTCCTCGGGCAACGAATCTCCCATCAACCGCTGCGCCTCCGCCATCCGCCCCCGCGCCGCCGCAAAAAAGGACAAAACATACTCCGGTCCTGGGAACATATCACGGCATAAATCCCTCTCCACCCGTTCCTGCAACAACCGCTCCAACGTCTCCAAATCCGGCACCGCCCCAAACCAATGCCCGGCCGCCTCCGCAAGCGTTGCCCGCGCCACCAGCGGGTTCACCAGTTCCACCTCGCCAAACCACTCAAACACATCCAACTCCGCGCTCCGCAACGTCCGGTGATAAGCCAGCGTATTCCGCTCCGCAGCTGGCGCAAACCCCAGCGAGTACCCAAACCGTGCCCGCGCCCCTGCCCCCTTCAACGGCGCAAACCGCACCATCCGACGCATCATCGAATTCCCGTCCATCCTCCCGCCAACCCAGCCGCAACTCCGCCATCACCGGCGAAACCTGCCTCCCCAACAGCGGCGCAAACGGAGCCACATCTCCATCCCCCACCCAAAACCCACCCCGCAACACCAACGGCGTCCGGGTCACCCGCACCTCCGCGCACCGCTCGCACTGCCACGTCTCACGCCCCTCCGGTGTCACTTCCCCAACACTCCCCGCAACCCCTCCGGATCATCCGTCAAAATCCCATCCACCCCCATCGCCCGCAACTTCCCCCAAACTTCCCGATCATCCGTAGTCCCCGAAAAAACCTTCACCCCCGCCCCATGCAGCGTCTTCACAATCTCCGCATCAATCACCCGGAAATTCACAAACTGAATCGCCCCCGCCCCCAATGCCTTCGCCGGCCCCACATAATCGTCCAACCGTTTAGCCGGGTTCAATAGCACCAGCCCCACCGCCGGGTTCAACTTCCGCATCGCATGCAACGTCCGATGATCAAAACTCTGCAGCAAAACCTTCTCGCTCAACCCATACTTCCGGATCAACCCATCCACCGCCCCCGCAAACCAATCCGCGTCCACCCCCGGGTCCACCTTCGTCTCCACCATCAGCCGGGCCCCCCGCTCCTTCGAAAACGCAAACACCTCCTCCAACCGAGGAATCTTTACTCCCGGCACCAATACCTGCCGCGCAAACCCCGCGCTCCGCGTCCCGCCCCGGTCAAACGCCATCACCTCGGCCAAAGTCATGGCGCGCACCGCCCGCCCCTCCAACGCCAAATCGTGATGCACCACCAACGCGTTGTCCCGCGTCACCACCACGTCCAGCTCCAACACGTCCGCCCCCACCGCCAGCGCGTGCGTAAACGCAGGCAGCGTGTTCTCCGGCCGCAGTGCCCGGCACCCCCGGTGCCCAATCACCAACGGCTCGCTCCACACGCACAGTCCCAGAAAAAGCAGCCAAATCCGCATGGCCGCAGTCTACAACAACCGCGCGACGGTCGATAAGCTCATAAGAAGATGGCGTGGGAAATCTGGAGCAACGATATGTTCGATCGCGACGCCGCCCCCGTCCGCGAAGCCTCCGGCGAACATACCAAAGACGGCATGGCCGAACTCTGGCGCCGCCACCTCACCGAAGGCGTCGACGCGAACGGCATCGACACGCTCACCGCCTTCCACCTCCATGTCCTGCCCAATGGCCCGCGCCACTACACCCCGCGCGGCTCCCAATACACCGCCGTCTCCCGCCGCCTACGCCAATGGGCCGCCAGCCCAGCCCACTACGCCGTCCTCGCCGGATTCACCCCCGAAGACGCCTACCGCCACGCCACCGCCGACCCCTGCTTCCCGCCCAATCCCCCGATGACCGATCCGCCCAACACCGTCTCCTCCCCGTGCGGCCAATGGCGGGTCCAGTGGTGGCTCACCTCCACGATGGCCGATTCCTATAGCTCCATCGACGTCGTCGCCATGATGGTGGAGGACCGCCGCACCGGCCGCAACGCCGCCATTCCCCGCGACTTCGAAGACACCTCCCTCCGCCCCGTCCGCTTCCTCGCCCCCCGCCGCATCCTGCTCTATAGCACCGAAGAAGACACCTACTACGAAGCCCGGTTCGACACGGCCAAGACCCAAAAACTCGCCCGCCCCGAAGACGCCATCGACGAATACGCCCCCATCGTCCTCACCCGTGTCCAGGAAGGCGCCGCCGCCATCTGGGGCCTATTCGGCACCGCCGCCTTCCTCGCTTTCGCCGCCGCCATCGCCTCGGCCCTCGATCATCGCCGTGCGCCCGCCATGATGCTCTTCCTCCTCGCCGCCTTCTTCGCCTTCGTTGCCCTCCGCTTCGCCACCGAACGCCGCCGCCAAACGGTTGACCATACCCACGGCTACATCGTCGATGAAGTCCACAGCGCCCTCCACCACGCCACAAACCAATATCCCGCCACCGATTTCACCCGCCTGGAATACCGCCGCCGCATCCCCATCCTCACCGGCAAACGGGACCTCGCCCTAATCGATTTCTCGAAGGCCGAACTCATCGCCACCCGCCTCGGCCTGCCCATCACGGGGAAACCGTAATCCCCTCCCGCCGCGCCCTCGCCTTCGCCGCCTCTTCCTCCCGGTTCTTCTTCGGAGCCACCGTGGAAAGTTCCCCCAACAACCGCCGCGAAACGCCCGCCACCTCCTCCACCGCCGTCAAAAACGCCGCCTCATTGGCCTTCGATGGCTTCGTCGACCCGCTGATCTTCCGCACAAACTGCAACGCCGCCGCCCGGATCTCGGCCTCCGTCACCGGCGGATCAAAATTGAATAACGGCTTAATGCTCCGGCACATACCCCCCACCATACCAAACCCCCACTATCCATTTTCCTTATAAGGGGACAACCACCCTTGTCCCCTTTCTATGATTTTTCATAGATCGGGTCCGCGCACACGAATCCCCGGCCCTCGCAGCCGGCCGTCAATTACGGCAGCGCGACGAACGAATACGTCTCACACCACGAGCCAGTCCCGCTCACCTGGCCCAGCAGGAACGAAGCAAAATCCCGCGCCGTGCAATCCGGCGCCAGCACCTGCAACACCCGCGCCTCGTCCCCTACATCGGCCAACTGCATCTGCCGCTCCAACTCCGCCAACCGACCCCGCTGCCCCTCCGTCAACGACCCCACATGCACCGCCACCAACGCCAATCCCCGTTCTTCAATCTCCCGCCGCATCATCTCCAACTCCGCATACCGCACCCCCAACGCCATCGGCTCCAGCGGGCTCCGGGCCGTCTCTTCCGTAAGCTCATCCTGCACCACCACCGCCCGCGCACACCGCGTCTGCATCCACTCGCCAAAGTCCCGCTTTCCCCCGCCCAAAACACGCACCTGCTCGTCACTCAATCCCAAATACGCCTGCGCCGCCGCCACAACCCGCGTATCGCCCAGACTGCCCATCCAACCTCCCGCGCACTCTTCCAGCCTTTCGCACCGCCCCGCCACCAACCCCAGAAACCCCGCCTCCGCCCACGTCCCCCGCAACCGCATCGCCGCCTCCAACGGCGCCAACTTCCCCCGCTGCTCCTCAGTCAGCAGCGCCACATTTCCCGGAACCAGCCTCGCCCGCCGCGCAGCAATCTCACGCCGAATCGTCTCAATCTCCACATACCGCACGCCCAACGCCATCGGGTCCAGCGGGCTCCGCGCCTTCTCCGCCGCAATCTCCGTCTGCAAATCGTAGACGCGCTCCCGCCGCCCCATCTCCCAAATCAAAAAATCATCGCCCCGCTGCAAGATCTGGTCTAATTGACCCTCCGTCAGCCCCAAATACGGAATAATCCGCTCAAACTGCGGTCCAAACAGGCCACTCAGCGTCTGGCCCCACCCCAGCGAACTCAAAGCGAAAAATAAAACCAGTCCGCGCACTACGGCTGGAAGCCCACCGGACCCAGCACAAACGCTCCCGCACACCCCCTTGGACCAAGCGGATCATAGATAACTGGCCCACCCACGCCAACCGTCAACCCCCCCGAACAATCATCCGGCAGCAACTTCAACGACTTCGCCTGATCCCCCGTCGAAGCCAGTTTCAATGCCTCCTCCAGCGCCTTCAACTTCACCTTCTGCGCCTCCGTCAGCACCGCCACATTCGCCGGCACCAGCGCCGCGCCCCGCTCGGCAATCTCCCGCCGGATCGCCTCCACCTCGGCATACCGCACGCCCAACGCCGCCGGGTCCAGTGGGGATTTCGCCGTCTCCACCGCAATTTCCAACTGCACCTCGCTCATGCGCCGCTGCCGCTGCGACGCCCACCGCGAATAGTCGTCATTCTGCCGCTGCATCTTCGCCACCTGCTCATCGGTCAGCGCCAGATACGTGCGAATCTCCCCATAAAACGGCCGCAAAATCGGCAGCGTGCCCATCTGCCCCCACAATGAACCGCCGACAAAAAGACAAAGGAAGAGATACCGCATGACCATCAAACTACCACTTACCGCGCCCGCGAAAAAGCCCCCGCCCGTTGCAAACCCGGCGTGCAAACGTTCCCATAGCGGATCCCGCCCAGCGGGTCTTGAATCACGGAGTCTTCAGCCGTCGCCGGCGTGTCCCGGCACTTGTTCGGCATCAGCAAAAACGCCTCCGCCTGCGCCCCGGTGTCCACCAGTTTCAACGCCTCGTCCAACGCCGTCATCTTCGTCCGTTGTGCCTCGGTCAACACCCGCAAGTTCGCCGCAATCACCGTCGCCCGCCGCGCCGCAATCTCCCGCCGCAGCCGTTCCATCTCGGCATACCGCGCCCCAAGCGCAGCTTCGTTAATCGGCTCCTTGGCCGTCTCGGCGGCAATCTCAAACGGGAGCACCGACGCCATCCGCTCATACTTTGGCGACACCCATTCTTCAAAATCCGCGTTCTGCTGCCGGATCTGCTGCACCTGCGTCTCGCTCAGCGAAAGGTAATCCCGAACCAGCGCCAAAAACGCCGACAGGGGAAACCCGCCACCCTGTCCAAAAACCGAACCCACCGCCAGCACGCCAATCAGAAGGAGTCGCATGACCCATCCTAACCCCGCCGCAAAGGCGCAATCTGCCGTCCCTCCGCCGTAAAATTCTCCGGAGCCAGAAACTCCAAAAACGCCGCCTTCCGCGCCGGCCATTCCCCATCGAGCATCGAAAACCAAGCCGTGTCCCGATTCCGGCCCTTCATAATCATGTGCTGCCGAAACAACCCTTCATTGGTAAAGCCCAACCGCGCCGCCGCCCGCCGCGAAGGTTCATTGCAGGAGTTACACTTCCACTCATACCGCCGGTACCCCAACTCATCAAACACATAAGACATCAAAAGAAACATCGCCTCAGTCGCCGCCGGAGTCCGCTGCAACAACGGCGTGTAAAGGATGTTTCCAACTTCCACCACCCGATTCGCCGCATCAATCCGCATGAGCGACGCATACCCCACGGCCCGCCCGTCCACCAAGATGGCAAAGAAAACCGCGTCTTCCGCCGCCGCCTTCCGCGCCACCGCCGCCCGAAAAGCGTCGAATTCCGCGTACGGCCCATCGCCCAGGTAAAGCCAAAGAGAAGCGTTCGCAGGATCATCCAACCCCGCCGTCCAAAGCGATTCCGCATGCAACTCCGCCGACAGCGGAACCAAGCGAGCAAACCGGCCATCCAGCGTAACCCGCGAAGGCCGCGCCCCCGCGCTGACGTTCGTCAACAACTCACCAATCGGCAAATCCATGCTACCAGCCTAAGCTGAACTCGCCCTATCCAAAAAAGTCTTGCAATTGTTGTCACTCATTTTCGGACGTTCTCGCTAACTACTTCAGGTGTGCCTGGGCCGCCTGCACGTTCTCGCAACCGGCACCCAAATTGTTCGGTATCCGCAAAATGACACTCCAAATCCGCTTCCTACTCTCACTTCTACTTGGCTGTGCTGCCTCACTCTCGGCCCAGTCCGCTTCAAAAACTGCTTCAAATCAAAAAGAGATGCTCGATGCCCAGCGCCAGGGCATAAAAATCGCCGCCAAAAGCAACGTCGATCAGCACATCGAAGTCAAATCCGTCGTCGTTCCCTACTCGGTTGCCAAGCGCGTTTTCGGAAAGGAAATCGCCGAAACGCACATTGTCGTTCAACTTGCATATTCCGCGCGATGCCGATAGCGATTCCGGGGCGAAGCCGATAAGGATTCCGGGCGGATGCCGATAACGATTCCGACGGGAAGCCGATAACAATTCCGACGCGATGCCGATGGGAAACCATCGATTCCCGGAATGATTATCGGC
>CANIVU010000130.1 GCA_947470805.1 Acidobacteriota bacterium
GAGGGGGAGCAAATGTGTCCCACGGGTTGGCCGGTGTGCGTCGGAGCGATCCGGCGCCAATCATCCGAGGTAGGAGCCGTATGCGGTAGTGCCGCTCGTACGGATCTGTGCGGGGGGCGGGTCGTGAGATCCGTCCCTACCGCGACCCATAATATTGCGTTTGTTAGCGGGTTAGGGGGCCGTAGAGTTCGGGGCGGCGGAAGCGGAAGAGGTATTCGGGCTCGGAACGGGCGGCGCGGAGATCGTCGCCGTTCAGTTCGTGGATGAGGAGGTCGCCATCGGCCTGTTCGGCGAGGATTTCGCCGCGGGGGCCGACGATGAGCGCGCCGCCGGGGAAGGTCTGTTCGACGCCGGCGGCTTTGACGTGGCCGAGGTAGTTGCAGGCGATGCCGAAGACGCCGTTTTCCTGGCAGCGCGCGCGGAGGGCGGGGCCGGCCCAGGCGGCCCAGCCGGCGCGGGTGACCGGCGGGGGGTCGGCGGCGAAGGGGAAGAGGACGATTTCCACGTTTTCGACTGCGAGCAGGCGGGTGGATTCGGGGAGCAGGGCGTCGAAGCAGATGTTGGCGCCGAGGCGGCCGAGGGGGGTCTGGACGACTGTGGGGCCGGGGCCGCCGTTGTAGAACGGCATTTCGAACATCGGCACGTGCATTTTGCGCCAGGCGCCGATGAGGCCTTGGGGGCCGACCAGGATTTGGGTGTTGTAGAGCAGGTTGCCGGCGTCTTCGAGAACTCCGGCGGAGAGGTAGATGCCGATCTGCTGGGCCATCATGGTGAGCGTTTTGACAGCTGAGCCGTCGAGCCGTTCGGCCGTTTGGCGGGCGATGGCGAGGGCGTCGCGGAGCCAGGCGGCATGGTTGCCTTCCGGGTGGTTGGGGAGGAAGCCGGTGAGGGAGAGCTCCGGGAGGAGCAGCAGTTTGGCGTGGGCGTTGGCGGCGCGGTTGGCCAGGTGGAAGATCTTTTCGATGTTCTGGGAGGTGGCGCCGGGCTGGCTGTCGACATTGCCGGCGGCGAGGGTGAGACGGTCGAGCACGTGGGAAATCCCCTTCTGCGGCCAGCATAGCGCGGCCGGGTTGGGAACGCTATCCTCGCACTATTTGGCGCGCCGCGGCGGCGGCGGGGACAGCCATTTCGGCACGCGCCAACTCCGCCATGCGGCCCATGGTTACCCAGTCGCGATTGGCTTCGGCGATGACGGCGAGGCTTTTGCGGAGGTACTCCGTTTTTTCTTCGCGGTTGCCGCCGGCACGCTCCAGGTGCATCTTTTCGGTGCCGTTTAAGTCTTCGTCGCAGGTGAGATCGGCCGGGTGGACCACGTAATAGAAGAAGCGGCGCGCCTGCACGGCGGCGCGGAGCATTGCGTAGTGGCGCTCCCAGCCGAGCAGGAACCCAGTGGTGTGCCAGACGGCCATGCCGAGGGGCCCGGGCGTGGTGGGCACGGGAAGGACCGTTACCCCTTCACTGACATACGGCTCGCGGGAGCCGGTGAGGGGCTGCAGCCAGTCCCGCCGGTTCAGCACGCGGCGCAGTTTTTCGGAGTGGCCGAGGTGGTTGAGCGCGTTTTTGACGACGAACGGATAGTAGAGCAGGGAGGGGAAGAGGCTCATGTCGTAGCGGTAGCCGAGCTCGCCGAGGAGCCGCATGAGCCGTTCGGAGTAGCACCAGGCCGGCGAGACGAAGCCGCGCGGGGTGACGCCCACTGCGTCCACCAGCCGTTCATGCGTGCGGACGATTTCTTCGCGCATTTCGGCGATGGGCAGCGCGCCCAGATCCGTGAAGTGGTTCCAGGTATGGTTGCCGATTTCGTGGCCGTCACGGGCCAACGCGGCCAGCCGGTCACAGGCGTGCGTATCTTCGAGGTCCCGGCCGATGGCGTACATCGAGTATTTGAACCGGAATTCCTGGCCCAACGCGAGAAACCGGTCCATCACCTGGCGATAGGTAGGATCGACATAGTTCGCCGGGTAGCCGGCGGCCTGTGCCATGGAATCCAAATGCAGCGCAACGGCTGCATAGCCAGTTGATACAACCACAAGGACTTATCGTCCTTGTGATGAAATCTCTTTAGGAAACCGCGACGAGTTCTTGCGCGGCTTCGGCCGATTCGCCGTTGACGTTGTCGAGGTCGAACTGCATCCGGGAGGCGACATCGTTGGCGATACCGACCATGGTGTTCCAGGAATTCACCTGGGGATAGCACTGAGCGGTGGTGGCGAGATACAGGCGGCTATCGCCGCACCGCATGCGCGGCTTGCTGTTCTGGTAACCGAGCGGCCAAACTGGCTCGACATAGGGGGCGCGGAAGACACGGATGTCTTCCACCCAGTCCTGATTGAATTTCGGGTTGAATGCCCGCATCGCCTTGAGCGCCTGGAACTTAATGTCGCCATCGACGGTGTGGTACATGTCGCTGTCTTTGCCGCAGTAGTTCAGCAGGTAGACCAGATGGCGGCCGCCGGTCTGGCTTTCCGGCACGACGTGCGTGGTTTCGACCAAGCCCTGGAATGGGAAGCCCTTTTGCACGATGGCGTTCCAGTAGTTGGGCTGGAGACGCTTCTTCAGAATGGCCACCGCGTTCACGACACCCTGATAGGGAACTTTTTGCTGCGGGACCACCGATTCGAGCCGGCCGCGGCAGAGCTGCCGCAGAATCGGGAGGGGGAGGGTGGAAACCGCGGAGTCAAACGATTCCCAGCGGCCTTCGGCGCTGATCTGGATGCCTTGGGGACAGTCCTGCATGGCATAGACGGCCGTCCGCAGGCGGATGACACCGCCCATCCGGCGAATTTCGGTGCGCAGGCGGTCCGCAATGCGGCGATAACCACCGTTGACGTACCCCTTCACTTCCTTGGTGGAACCCTTTTCACGGCGCAGGCGCGTCCAGAACCAGTAGGCGGGGACGCTGTCGTACATATCGCCGAATTTGGCGCGGAGCAGGGGGCGCCAGAGCTGGGCGAACACCTCAGCGCCGAAGATGCCTTCCAGCCATTCGGAGACGCTGATTTTGTCTAAACCCTTGGGATCATTGAGGAACTTGGCGATGTAGGCGCCGCCGAGCGCGGTCCGGATGCGGCCCGTCAGGCTCAGCCCGCCGAAACAAAGCAGGTCGAGAGGGGTATTGAACGGAAACAGTTCATGCCCGTACAGGAACCCCATTTTGGTTTCCGTCCAAGTGGTTTCCTCCGCCAGCCCGAGTTCGGCCAGCAGGCCGAGCAGGTTTTCGTCGGTGTTGATCATCACGTGGTAGAACTGCTCCATCGTGTGGCCTTCGTGCTGGAAAGTGCCGCCCAGCCCGCCGAGTTCATCCGACGCTTCGAAGAGAGTGACCCGATTGCCCTTCTGCAAGAGACGATAGGCGCTGACCAGTCCGGAGATCCCTCCGCCGAGTACCGCAACGTTGCCTTTGGACGCGTTCATGATGTTCTCCCCTTCTCTTCGACCGGAATCACCACAGCCTGAACTACTCTTCAATCACAAACCGGCCGCTGGCCAGTTTTGCGTCCGCCCACATGGTGAGCGTCGTCCACCCGGCCAGGCGCATCAGCGACAGATGGGCCGTAACCGATTGAAAAATATTGATTTTCGATTCGCCGAACTGGCGCCGGTCGACCGGCATCGGCAGTTCCTTCACGCGGAAACCGTGGAACATGGCGCGCACCATGATTTCGGCGATGGCGGCGAAGCCGTCGGAGTTGAACTTCACGTTCTTGATGACTTCCCGGCGATAGGCACGGTGCATCGGGGTGAAGCTGTGCACGTCGTTGCCCAGGATGCCGCGGTAGACCCAGCTGGCGCCCTGGCTCAAAACCTTGCGCACGGGGTGCACGGAACCGGCACCGCTTTCGGGGTGCCACGGCGAGGCGGTGACGATGTCGGCGCCTTCCTGCAGCATCCGCACCATCTGCGGCAGCTTTTCCGGGGCAAACGTGCAATCGCTGTCCATCGTGCAGATAATCGGCGCGATGGCGTTTGCAAACCCGGTACGAACCGCAGCGCCAAGACCCTTGTTCGAGGGATGATGCACGACCCGAATCCAGTTGTGACCCTTGGCGATCGCGTTCAGTGCGTCCCGCGTGCCGTCCTTCGACCCATCGTTGACAAAGAGAACTTCCCAACCCACCATCTGTCCGGCATCGTGCATCGCGGTCAGGCGACGCATCAACTGGGGGAGGCCGTCGATTTCGTTATAGCAGGGAACAATAAGGGTGACTAAGCTGCCAGGCATTGTAATCTCCGAGGTATGTGGGGGACAACTTCATTTTGCGGAGACTGCCTGCTTCGGTCACTCGACTGGAAGTACTCAAACCTAGTTACATTTTTGTTTATCGATCATAGGACTAACGGGTAGGTACCCCGTACTACGTTTTCAATTTTTTCAATAGGTTACGATTGATTTGGCTGCCACAGGGTTTCTGGACGGTTGAGGAGGCGGCTGGCTAAACGGCTCCAAATAAACAGCGCATCGGAGAGCCGATTCAGGTATTGCACGGCCTCCGGAGGGATACGCTCGTGGGCGGCGAGGGTTACCGTATGGCGCTCCGCGCGGCGGCAAATGGTGCGGCACAAGTGTAATTCGGCGTTCAATCGGCAGCCACCGGGAAGGACGAAGCTATTGAGCGGTTCGAGGGTGGCATTGGCTTCGTCCATCTCCTTTTCCAGGCGCGTCACGTCGGCGGCGGTGATCACCGGTTGGCCGGGACGCAGATCTTCCATCTCCGTCGCCAGGAGAGAGCCGAGGTTGAAGAGCTCGTGCTGGACCCGGGTGAGGCGCACGGCCAGCAGGTGGACGGCGGGGGCGCCCTCGGGAATGGAGGTGATGGCGAGCCCGAGGGCGGCGTTCAATTCGTCGACGGTTCCGTAGGCTTCGATGCGCAGAGCGTCCTTCGATACGCGCTGGCCGCCGACCAGCGAGGTGCGCCCTTCGTCGCCGGTGCGGGTGTAGATCCGCGACAGGGTGACGTGCGGGTCATGAAAAGGGGCGTCGGAACTCATAGTTTTTATTCTCCGTCAGGCCAGTTCGGGGAAGATAGAAAAATGCCTCCGCACGCACTGCTGCTTGTATTGACGGCGGCGTGCATCCATGCGACTTGGAATTTATTGGCCAAGCGGGTACGGGGCGGGATGGAAGTGGTGTGGCTGTACTCGTGCGTGGGCACGCTGGTGTACGGGCCGTGGGCGGTGTACGAGTACGCCGGGATCTGGGAGAGGCTGGGATGGCGGGAGGTGCTGTCGGTATCGGGCAGCTGTTTCTGGCAACTGGCGTATTTCGTTTGTCTGCAGCAGGCGTATCGGCATGGAGACCTGTCGCTGGTTTACCCGGTGGCGCGGGGATCGGGGCCATTGGTGGCGACGTTGGGCGCGCTGGCGATTTACGGGGAGACGCCGACGACGCTGGCGTGGATGGGCATTGGGCTGATCAGCGGTGGGGTGCTGTTCTTCCTGCGCGGGGCCGCGGGCGTGGGCGTGTGGTGGGGCATGGCGACGGGATTGTTGATTGGAATCTATAGTTTGTGGGATAAATACGCGGTGAGCGGACTGCACCTGCCACCGGTGATGATGGAGTGGACCACGGACGTTTCGCGGGCGGTGGTGCTGGCACCGTTGGCTTTTCGGCGGTTTCCGGAAACCCGGCGGGTGTGGAACGAGGAGCGGCTGCGGCTGATCCTGATCGGCGCCATGAACCCGCTGAGCTACATTCTGGTGCTGACGGCGCTGACCGTTTCCCCGCTGCACCGCGTGGCGCCGATGCGGGAGATCAGCATTGTGCTGGGGGCGATTCTGGGCGCGAAGTTTCTGGGGGAACGGCAGGGCGGGCGGCGGCTGGCCGGGGCGATCATCATGGTGCTGGGCGTGCTGTGCCTGACCGGGTGCTCCGTGGACCGGCCGGCGTTTCAGCCAAAGTACGACCGGCTGGTGGACTTGGGCATTGCCGTTCCGCCGCCGGCGCCTGCGCTTTCCAACGAAGACACCACCGACGAGGCCGAGATCCAGTTCCGCGCCGCGTTCCTTTTCTACCGCCGCGCCCGTTGGGAGTACGCCGTTCCGGCCTTCGCCGAGGTGGTGGATTACGACGACAACCGGCATGATGCACGGCTGTACTGGGCGGCTTCGCTGGTGCTGGCCAATCGCGATGCCGAGGCCGTGGAGCCGTTGGAGGAGCTATTGGAGACCCCCTATGAGATGGCCGCGCGGCCGCTGTTGGCTCGCGTGCTGTTCCGGCAGGGCAAGTTCAAAGAGGCCCGTGAAATGGCCGGCCCGGCGGCGAAGGAGAACTTCGACGCCGCCGGGTGGGTGGCACGCTACGACCTGCTGGCGCCGTAGTTACGACAGGCTTTTGAGCAGCGTCGCCGCGAGGGCTTCGATGGTTCCTCCGCCGCCGGTGACCAGGATGTTGGGCACGATGGGCGTTCCGGATTTGGACAGCGAATCGACCGCGTTCACCAGCGCCGTGGCGTTGGCGCCCAGCGCGCGGACCTGCGCGTCGAACGCCTCGGCCTTAGCCAGACCGACGGCGCGGACTTCGGCGCCCCGGGCCTGGCCGGTCTGTTCGATGTAGAACGACTCGCCTTCGGCTTCGGCTTTGCGGGCGTTGGCGTTGTTGGTGCGGATGTTCACGCCGACCTTGGACTTGGCCAACTCCGCCTGCATGTCGGCCGTGCCGCGCGCCTGTTCGGTCTCAATGCGCTGCAGTTGGGCCTGTTTCTGCTGTTCGAAGGTGGCGATCTCCTGCTTGGCGATCTCGCGTTCGGTGAGCACGCCGACCAGGTCCTGCGGCAGGATGACGTCCTGGATATAGACGCCGCGGGTTTCGACGAAGTAGGCGTCGAGCTGTTCGCGGATGCGTTCGTAGGCCGAGCGTTGGACCTGTTAGCGCGTTTCGATGAACCGGACGGCGGGCATGGATTGCAGGGTGTCGCGGAAGTGGTTGCCGACGGCGGCCTGCAGCACTTCGTCGATCAGGTTGTTGATGGTGCCGACGGTGGAGATCACGCGGGGCGCGCGGGCGTCGGGGATGTGGATCTGGACCTGGAGGTCCATTTTGAAGACGAAGCCCTCGTTGCTTTTGGCGATGATGGATTCGAGTTTTGCGTCCAGTTTGTGGGCGGCGCTGACGCGTTCGGCCCAGTTGAGGGTGAGGATCGCCGTCGGCACCAGTTCGGCCTTGTAGCAGTAGGGGTTGATGGGGTACTTGCCGGTGCGGAGCGGCTCCTGCCAGATGCCGCGGTGGCCGGGGCGGACGAGGGTGCCGAACTTGAAGTCGGTGCCGGAGGTGTCGGCGGTGGGCAGGCCGACGTAGGACTTGATGACGGCGACTTGTCCCTGTTCGACGACGAGCATGGGCACGCGTTCGACGCGGACGAGGAACGGGTTGAGGTTGTAGGCGCCGTAGAGCAGCGGGTCGTGCTGGAGGCCGATGCGGCCGTTCTGATCGAGGAAGGATTGGAAATCCTGGTAGCTGTTGTGGAGCTCGTTCTTGCTCGATAGGAGGCGTTCGATGATCTCGGCGTCGGTGGCGGCGCTTTGTTCGGTGGCGGCGATATCGGCGTAGCCGCCGAGGCGGGAGGCGATGTCGCCGGAGGCGAGGGGGTCGCCTTCGTAGACCGTGACGATGCCGATCAGATCCTGCTGCGAGGCCGGATCCCGTTGAATCCGGACGACTTCCAGATCCGACGGGTGCAGGCCGAAGCTGGCCGCGGTGAGCGGGCCTTCCTTTTGGATTTGCTCGGAGACGGGGATGCCGTAGACGCGGTCGCGCGTGATGACCAGGAAGGCCACCGGGTGCAGCGGGAGCGTCGTACCGGGGGACAGCACGGGGCGCTGGACGCCTTTCTGGCCGCCGTTTTTGACGAAGGTATCGAGGTCGGTGAATTGGCCGAACTCGTGGCGATAGACGGCGGATTTGGCGCCGTTGGGCAGCGGTTCGCCGATTTGGGCGATTACTACGCCGATCTGCCCGGCCGGGATCTGCACCCAGGGGTATTTCTGCACGCCGTAGAGGAGGCAGAACTTGAAACGGATGCCAGGCATGAGCAGTTCGGCCTGGTAGCCGGCTTCGCCTTGGAAGGCGATGGGGTTGTCGTCGGTCAAGCGCCGGTGAGAGAAGCAGCGCGTTACAAGGCCCACTTCCGTGGGGCCGATGCGATGCAGGGATAGGAGAATCAAAATCCCGGCAAGGGTAAGAAGTACAGCAAGTACAACTAGGGTTAGGGTCAACATAGCGGTCCCCGCGGATTAAAAAAACCGTGCGAAGACAATCCGTCATACGGAGATACTGTTGCAACATTCCGGTTGTTCCATGAATTGGATAAATGCGGAATGGGCCATACTGGGGGTTGGACTTATGAAGCCTTCGCGACGTGTTTTGGGCAAGATGTTCACGTATTTGGGCCTGTTTCTGACGGGCATGGGGTTGATCGGGATCCTGGGGCCGTACCTGGAAATGCAGCGATCGAACAAGATCACGGCGCAGGTGGTGAGCAACGATATCGCCCACCGGCAGTCGGGCGCGTTCGGCTTTCGGCTGCAGTTGAAGTGGGCGCGGCCGGAGGGGGAGCAGCGCACGACGATTACCACCGTGGTGCGGGCGAAGACGGAGGCTGAGGCGCGGGAGAGCTACCGAGGGAAGCATCTGGTGGCCGGTCAGAGCTACGAGTTCTATACGGATTCGGAGAACCCGGAGCGGATTCAGCCGTTCAAGGGGTACAACCCGGCGACGTTCGGCAAATTCATCGCGATTGCGCTGGCCGGGGTGGTGGTGTTCTTCGTGGGGATGACGATCGTCCGCGGGACAAAAAAAGAGAAGCGTTAGGTTTCGTCGGCGTAGGCCAGATATTTGCCGCAGTGGAGACAGCGGAAGACGTAGGCCGTTGGCTCTTCGTCTTTCTTCAAGGCGGCGATGTACTTCTTGCCTAATGGCTGGAGCGCCGGCTTAGCCGCGGCGAATTCGCCGTCGAGCTCCGCCGCTCCGGCCCGGCCGAGGAAGGCCGCCGCGTCGCCACAGCAGGTCAGCCACTGCTCCTGCTGCCAGGCGTTGAAGCCCGGCGTACGCTTGGCCAGTTCGTCCAGGATGCGCGGGTCGTCGATGTCCTCGATGGTGCCAGTGTCGGTGAACTCTGCCCGGAACTGGCGCGCCGCCGAGCCATCGGCAACGCACCACGGGCAGATGCAGCCGGACAGATAGTGGAAGATCTCCGAATAGGCCGGACCCGTGTAGACGTAGCCCCTTTTCTGGTTGCAGCAGAGGCACGGTTTATCGGGATTGGCCTCCACGCTGCCGGTGGCAACGGGGTCTGGGTGGTATTTGGTGACCGGGAGCTCCATATCTGGCTATTGCGGAATCCGGCCCGTGAATTTATCAGGCTATCTTCCCGATGAGCCAAAGCCACCGGCGCCGCGGGTGGTGTCGGAGAGGTCGCCCTCTTCAATCTCAACGGCTTCATAGCGCGCGATCACCATCTGGGCGATCCGGTCGCCCTTGGAGACCTGGTAGGCCTGCTTGCCGAGATTGATCAGAATGACTTTCACTTCGCCGCGATAGCCCGGGTCAATGGTGCCGGGGCTGTTGGGAACGCTGATGGCGTGCTTGAAAGCCAGGCCCGAACGGGGGCGGATCTGGGCTTCAAAGCCCGGTGGCAGTTCGATGGAAAGGCCCGTCGGCACGGCTTGCGGAACGTTTGGCTCCAGCAGCGCATCGGCCACGGAAAACAGGTCCATGCCCGCGTCTTCTTCGGGGCCGTGGGCGTATTGCGGAATCACGGCGTCAGGGTGGAGCTTGCGTATGCGGAGTTTCATTGGGATGCTGGATATTCCAGTATGCCTGAACGTATCAGAAGGCAGATTCTCGCCATCGCGCCCATGCCGCCCGAAAAGAGCGCGTACGCCTTGGCGCGTTATAGCCGTTCGGCGGACTCCATCACCGAATCGCTCGCGTGGGTGCGCACCCACGACTCCTCCAAATTCCTGGAGAGCTTCTACTTCCAATACGGCCACGCCTCCATCGCCGACCTCGGCCACATCGTCATGTGCTTCGAAGGCATCTCCGAACTCGCCGCCGCGGAAGTGGAAGACGAGCAGCTGTGGGACGGCCAGGCGAAATCTTCCCGCTATCAGGACTTCGGCAAGTCCGGGTTCATCACCCCTCCGGAGTTCACGCCGGCCGATGCGGCCACCTACGAGGCCGCCGGCAATGCACTGCTCGCCGCCTACCGCGAAGTGCATGACGCGTCGTTCGAATACCTCTGCGCCCAGCTCCCCCGCCCGGAGGAGATGAAGCCCGACGCCTACCAGCGCAACATCGCCGCCCGCGCGTTCGACGTTGCCCGTTATCTGCTCTTCTGGGGCGTGCCGACCAACGTGGGCCAGGTGACCTCCATCCGTACGCTGGAAAAACAGATCCAGCGTCTGAAGGCTTCGCCGTACGCCGAGATGCGCGCTATCGGTGACGAGATCGCCGCCGCCTGCGCCTCCGAGCCAGGTTGCAAGTGGGACCTCGACCTCCCGGCCGAGCCGCTCGCCCCGACCCTTGCCAAGTACTGCACCGCCGACGAGCATCTCCGCGAATCCCGCGACGATCTGCGCGTCTGGGCCTCCCAGAACCTGGGGTCGTTCTCCGAGCCGAGTGAAGAAGCCGTCGATCTGCTGAAGCCGACCGACACCGTCGCCGACATCGTCGCCACGCTGCTCTACCCGGTTTCCAACTGGTCTTTCCGTGCGCTGTACGACTGGGCCACCGGCGTCTCCGCCGCCGTCCGCGCCGAAGTCATCGACACCGCCGTCCGTTCCCGCACCCGCCGCGACGACCTGCTGCGCGAGTTCCGCGGCAACCTCTACTGCTACGACATGGTGATGGACGTCGGCGCCTACCGCGACTTTCACCGTCATCGCCGCTGCCAGCAGTATCGCCAGGCCTACGCCGGCAATCTGGGCTACGATGTCCCGGAGGTAGTGAACGCCTCCGGCATGGAAGCAACCTACAGCACCGCGATGGACAACGCCTTCAAGACCGTCCGCGCCCTCCCCGCTCCCGGTTCGGACTACCTGCTCCCGTTCGGCGCCCGATCCCGCTTCCTGTTCAAGATGGACTTCGCCGAGGCCGAATACATCGCCCGCATCCGCAGCGGCGTGAAGGGCCACTTCAGCTACCGCAAAGTGGCCTGGGAGATGAAGTGCGCCATGGAACGGCTGGAACCCGAGCTCGGCCGCCTGCTGCAGGCCACGCCCCCGTGGATTGAAGACCCGCTCAAGCGCTAATCGCATTCATTACACCGCCGCCTCCAACGCCCGCATCTTCGCGGTAAGCGTCGTTCGTTTCATACCCAGGATATCGGCCGCCTGGCTCTTGTTGCCGCCCGTCCGCCGCAGCGCCTGTTCGATCAACGCTCGCTCCAGCTTCTGCACCGTCTGCTGCAGATCCATCCCGGCCTCCGGCACCGCCGCCAGAGCTGGCGCCACCGCCCTAGCCACAGCCACCCCGCCCGGCAGCGAGAAGTCCGAGGGAAACAGCGTCTGGCGCTCTCCGCTCAGAATCACCGCCCGCTCCACCGTGTTCTCCAACTGCCGCACATTCCCCGGCCACGCATACGCCTGCATCATCTCAATCGTCTCGGAAAACACCCGCTTCGGCGCCATCCCCTCCGCCTGGCAGATCTTCTCCAGAAAATGCTCCACCAGCAACGGAATATCCTGCCACCGTTCCCGCAACGGCGGAATGTGAATCGGCACAACGTTTAACCGGTAGTACAGATCCTCCCGGAACTTGCCGTGTTCAATCCGGTGCTCCAGCTCCGCATTGGTCGCCGCGATCACCCGCACATCCAGCTTCACCGTCTCCCCCGAGCCCAGCCGCTGACACTCCCGCTCCTGCAACACGCGCAACAGTTTCGCCTGAATCTCAAACGGCAGATCCCCGATCTCATCCAGGAAAATCGTCCCCCGCTGGGCCTGTTCAAAACGCCCCACCCGCGCCTGCATCGCCCCGGTAAACGCACCGCGCGTATGACCAAATAACTCCGCTTCCAGCAACGTATCCGGCAACGCCGTACAGTTCACAGTCACGATCGGCGCCGCAGCCCGCGTGCTGGCCACATGCAGCGCCCGGGCGATCATCTCTTTTCCCGTCCCCGTCTCGCCCTGGATCAGCACCGTGCTCCGCCGCGGCCCCAGGATGCGAATGGTGTCGAACACCGGCTGCATCACCGGACTATCGCCGATCAGGAACGCCCGCCACGATTCCGTCGTCGCCTCCCGGACAACCCGAGGCGCCCACGCCGCCGCCGCCGCCGGATCGTCGAAATACTCCGCCGCACCCAACCGCAACAGCCGGACAGCCTCATGCGCCGGCCCGTTCTCCCGCAGGAACGCCACCGGCAAACCCGGATGCACTTGGCGCACCGCGTCCAGCAGCGCCGGCGGCTCTTCGCCCGCAAACGGCAGCGAAATCAGTGCCCCCGCCGGCCGTGTCGCGGCCAGGAAGGTCATCGATTCCGAATCCGAAATGTGCAGTACTTCCATCCGAATTTCCTCACTGTTCTATCGGCCCGCCCCCACTCCCCCTTTATTCCAGAAAATCCCGGTCTGCCTAGGGAAATGCGAAGTCCGGCCACAGGCCGCCGTATACTGGTTGCAGAGCACAATGGCAGGACGCCTCCTAGGTCCGACACTTCTCACGTGGGCCCTACTCGGTACCAACGCCGCTCAGGCGCAATCGGTCCAGAGCGCCGGCGCGAAGACGGATGCGGCCCGCGCCAGCCAGTCCTTCTCCGCCGCCAAGGCAGCCGCCCAGGCTGGCCAGTGGAACGATGCTATCGAAAGCTTCACGACGGCCATTCTCTACGGCACCGACCCGCTTGAGGGCCACCGCGAACGGGCAAAAGCCTACACCGCCGCAGGACGCTTCGCCGACGCCCTCGCCGACTGGACTGCCCTCATCAAGCTCAGCCCCAAGGACGGCGAAGCCCTTGCCAGCCGCGCCGCCATCGATCTTGCCGCCGGCCGCACTCGCAGCGCCCAAATCGACATGGACGCCGCACTCGCAGCCGGTTACAAGACGCCGGAGCTCCTGCTCGCCCGGGCCCGCGCCCACCTCGAGTCCGGTCAGCAGCGTCCCGCCATCGGCCTCCTGACCGAAGCCCTCGCTCAATCGCCCAGCAACACCTTGCTCTTCAAGGAACGCGCCGTCGCCCACATGGCCCTCCGCGAATTCACCGAAGCGATCGCCGATTTCACCAAGTTCCTCGACACCAACCCGAATGAGATCGAAGTCATCGTCGAGCGCGGCTTCGCTCACGGCCAACTCGGCGACTTCGACAAGGCTGCCGCCGAGATGTCCCGCGCTCTCGCCCTGAACGCCAAGCACCCACGAGCCCTGTTCCTCCGCGGCGAAGCTTACCGCCGCCTCAGCAAGAACGCCGAAGCACTCGCCGATTTCGACACCGCCGTCGGTATCTCCCCGGAAGACCCTAACTATCGCCTCGCCCGCGCCGCCACCTATACCGCCATGGGCCGCATCGAAGAGGCGCTCACCGACCGGTCCAAGGCCATCTCCATCCAGCCCGAAAATGCCCGCGCCTACGTCGCCCGCGGCGGCTCTTACCACCTCCTGTACCGCCACGACGAAGGCTACGCGGACCGTACCAAGGCCATCCAACTCGCCCCCGACATGGCCGAGGCCTGGCTCGCCCGCGGCAGCGCCTATTACCTGAACGGCAATTACGAACTCGCCATTCGCGACCTTACTCGCGCTCGCGCTCTGGCGCCCAACGACTCCGAAATCGCCGGCGTCTTCGTCAGCGCCCGGAAGAAACTGGCCGAGCAGCGGGCCCCGAAGCCGGAACCGCCGCCCGCCCCCGTCGTCGTGGCCGAAGCGCCCAAGCCACCACCCGTTCCCGAACCGAAGCCCGAACCGGCGCCCGCGCCGAAGCCCAAACCTATCGAACGGCCCAAGCCCCAAACCGCTGCCAACTGGCAGGAAGAAGGTCGCCGTTTGGCAGCGGCCAACGATTTCAAAGGTGCCATCGCCGCCTACTCCACCGCCATCGAGATGAACTCCAAGCTCCCGCTCGCCTGGAACGGCCGCGGCTACGCACAGATGCGTCTGGCCAAGTACAAAGAGGCGGTCGACGACTTCACCGGAGCGATCAAGCTCAACCCTAATTACGCCAACGCCTACCGCAACCGCGCAGCCGCCTTCAAAGCGCTCGGCAACGCCGCCATGGCCGCCGAAGACACCGACATGGCCAAGGCCCTCGGGGAACTCCGCTAACCCCCCCTCAGACAAATCCTCGGTGACTGTCACCAAGGATTTGTCTGATCGCAAAACCGGTTAAAACTTAGCCGTCGTCAACCGCGATTCCGTCTCCCCGCGCAGCCAGATCCGTAACGGCGCATGCGGCGCCGGCGCCGGCCACGGCATGACGATTTCCAACTTCTGCCCCGCACCCTCCGGCGCCGGCAACGCGGCCACATCCCGCGCCAACTCCGCCGTCCACCCCGTCCGCGCGATCGCCTCCAACCCCTGCCCCCGCAGCACGCCCTTGAACGTCCCCGCCTCCGCCCCGGCTTCATCGGTCAACACAAAACCCGTCAACACCGGCAACGCCACCGTCTTTCCCAAACTCGCCGCGTTCGATCCGCCCACCGTCGCCTCCAACGTGCAGCCCACCGGCAGCCCCGCCGGCACCGTGAAGTACAACGTGTCAGCGCCCAACTGTTTCCCCTCCACCGGCGCCACTGTCAGCCCCGGCTCTTTACACGCCAGTGCCACCGCCGCGCCCGGCAGGTTCTGCACTTTCAACGAAAACGCGGCCGGCATAGTCACGTCGATTTCGCCGTCCAGCCGTTCCACCGGACCGGCCTGCTGCGGCGCCCGCGTCACGGCGGTGATCAATGGCTTCGGCCCCAAAGCCCGTAACGCCCGCGCCAGCCGCAACGGCTGGTGCCGCCCCTCCACATGCGCTTCCAAATCGATCTCCGCCGGCGCCTTCGCGGCTAGCAACACCCGTGCCTCCCGCCGTCCCGCGTCCCAATCGATCCGCGCGTATTTCGACGTCAGCTTTTCGATCCGCTCCAGCCCGCGCCCGGTCAGCACCACTGTCTCCGGCGCTCCCGCGTGCACAGCAATCGGCAACCCCTCCAACGCCGGCGCCGGCGGTTGAATCGCCACCGCCAATTCTGTCTTCGCGCCCCCCTGCTGGCCGATGGTCAGCGAGTACGGCCCCACAGGCATCCCCGCCGTGCTCACAGCAAACTCCAACCACTCCCCCTGCGGCCCGGCGGCGAACGGCAGCGCCACCGGCTTCGCCAATGGATCGCCCAATCGCAGCAGCTGCAGGCTGTTCACAAAATACGTTGGTGCCCCTTCCAAACGCGCACGCACATCGCCGCTATTGGTGGTCAACCGGTCCGCCGAATCCGCCGTCAGCCGCAGCGGCGCCAGCTCCGGCACCGGGTGCAGCTGTACTTCGCCGGCTACTTCGACCGTCGTCCAATCCCACTCGGCAATCAGTTTGTACGTCCCTGCCTTCGCCGTCTTCGGCACCGCCGCCACGCGTAGCGATTTTTCGCCCACCGGCACGCTCACCGGTACGGTGATTACGGCGCCCTTCGCGTCCACCAGCTTCCAGCGGAACGTCCGCCCGGCGCTCACCAGGTCCGGGTCCGCGGCCTCCACCGGAGCCGCCGCCGGCAGCCCGATGGCCCAATGCGCCGTGCGCGCCAGCTGCAGCTTTGGCGGCGCTCCCAGCGGCATCCGACGCGCCCACAAATAGGCAAACTTCGTCCGCGACGCCGCCGTCTTCGCCGCGCACAGTGCCGGCTCCGGAGCCTCCCGCAGCAACGCCGACCGCAACTCCGTCTTCGGGAACATCAGCGACCGCATGTTCAAAAACAACGCCGCCCCGCCGCCCGCCAAACCCACCGTATTTCCAAAAAACAATCCAGCCACCGACGAGGCCAACATCGCCGACTGCTGCCATCGCTGTTGCGGTTCCGGCGCCAGCGGGTCGTAGGAACCAATCGCCGGATTCAGCGTCCGGAACAGCGAAAGCGTCTGCTGGTCCAACGACGCCGTCCGGTCCAACTTCGCCGCCCCGCCCGTCGTCGCCAAGCCCTGCAGTGCCGCGTCCACGGCCCGGTCGTCGTTCTGCCGCCGCCCCGTCAATGCCGACAGGACAATCTCCGTCTGCGCCGTCTTCTCCGAATACTCGGCCAACTGCGCGATCAGCTCCGGATCCTTCGTCGCCGCATGGCGCATCTTGTCGTCGTCCAGCCCGCGCGGCCCGTAGGCCACCGCGATCGCCGCCACGTCCTCCGGCAGCACCCACTCCTGCCGCGAGTTGGCCTTTTTCGTTTCCAACAGCCGCAGTTCGCCCGTTGCCGGAGTCAGTAGCAACAACGCCACCCGCGCCCCGCTCACGTCCGTCGGCACCGGCGGATCGGAGGGGAAGAAGACCACCGTATCGCCCTTCTGCAAGCGATTTACGCGATCAATCGGGATCGCGTAGGCGACGTTTGGCCGCCGCGCCTCCAATCGAAAATAAGCCACCGCGGCACCCGCCGGACAAACCGGGGCCGCGGTGGTGATTTGGGTTAGGAGGAGGAAAAGGAGGGCAGGTAGGCGCACTCGTTAATAAAGACGCGCCGGGGGATGGAAAAGTTGTACGGCAGGTGAGGATATCTTTATGAGGGTTGCGGCCATCGCCGGAGCCACCGGGCTAACGGGCCATTATGTGCTCAATCGGCTGCTCGATGATGGCAGCTACGACCCCGTGCTGGCCGTGCTCCGCAAGCCGATGCACCGCAACCATCCGCGCCTCCGCGAAAAGGTGGTGGAGTTCGATTCCCTGTCCGCGCTCGCCCCCACGCCGGTCGATGTAGCCTTCTGCTGCCTGGGCACGACCATTCGCAAGGCCGGGTCCAAGGAAGCCTTCCGCGCCGTCGATCACGGCTATGTCCTGGCCTTCGCCAACTGGGCTCGCGCGAATGGCACCCGGCATTTTCTGCTCGTCTCCTCGGTCTCCGCTTCACCGGATTCCGGCAACTTCTACCTTCGCGTGAAGGGCGAAACGGAGCGCGATCTGGCGCAGCTTGGCTTCGATTGGCTCGACATCTTCCAGCCTAGTTTTCTCCTCGGAAACCGCGCCGAATCGCGCCCCGGTGAGCGCATCGGCCAGGCGGTGATCCAGGCCGTCGAGTTTGCCTTGGTCGGGCCGTTAGAACGTTACCGTGGCATCGCCGGCGCAGCGATCGCCCAAGCCATGCTCGCCCGCGCCAACGATCCCGGTGACGCCGGCGTCCGCCGCCACGAATGGGCCGCCATCACCGCCCTCGCCGGTTCCTAAGTCGACAGGAAAACCCGCGCCACTACGTTCGTCAGCGCGTGCGTAATCATTGCCGACCGCACCGACCCCGTCGCCTCATACGACTTGGCATAGAAATACCCCGCAATCGCCGCCACCAATGCGAACCGCCAATTCGGGAAATGTCCAAACGGCAGATGCACCGCCCCAAACACCACCGCGCTCACCGCCAGCCCCGTTCCCGCGCCCAAATACTGCTTCAACTTCCCCAACAACATTGCGCGGAAGACGATCTCCTCCCGCAGCGCCACGAAGATAAAATGGCCCAAAAACGTCCCGACAACCGATAGGGCCAACTTCCCCATATCCGCCGGCAACGGCCGTAACTTTGCGAACCCGATCGGCACCCCCACCGCCAGCGCCACAGGGATGAACAGCGCCCACCACTTCACGCCCTGCTTCCATTCCTCTACCGTCGGGAAGAACCCGAACTTCTCAATCACTGGCCGCCGGAACAGCAGAACGGCAAACAAGAACGTCCGCAGCCAGGCGAACTCCCCAATGATCGGCGTCGGCGCTTTTGGCCACGGTACAAAGTACAAAACGGCCGACGCTTTCAACAGCGCCACCGCCCCAAACACCAATAAAACCGGCGTATCCGTCTCCGGAAACCACAGATACCAGAAGGCGAAGAACGCCGTGATCGCGACCGTCCCGGCGAGTTGCCAAAGCTCCCCGCCCCCCGCCAACGCCCACGTCAACGGCGTGATCAGCGTCAGCGCTAAAGCCACACGCACCGGCGCCAACGCTCCCAGCCGCTCCCGCGCCGCCGCCGATCCCGTCGCCAAAAACAGCCCCGCTTCGATTAAAAATGCCGCCAAAATACCCGCCAATTGCCCATTGGGGATATTCTGTTGATGCATGTATATCGCCCCGCCGACACCCGCCAGCGGCAGGATCGTCAGCAACGAAATCATCAACGCGTTCAAACGCGGCGCCGCCTGCATGGTTCTAGTATCCGCCATCGCCTTCGCCGCCGACCCACCGCCCGGCCTCGCCCGCAAAGCCGCCGAACGGGAAACCGCCAGCGAGGCGGTCCGCGAAAAGTACCTCTACCAGCAGAAAGTGCTGATTGAGGAGGTCAGCACCCGCGGCATCAAAGCGGGCGAATACAAGGAAACTCGCGAAGTGATCTTCACCGCTAACGGGGGCCGCGAAGAGAAGCTGGTCGGTAAGCCCAGCTCTTCGCTCGTGCGCCTCATCCTCACCGAAGAAGACTTCCGCGACCTCCGCGAGATCCAACCGCTGCTCCTCACCAAAGAGCGCCTCTGGCTTTACTCCACCACTTTCCGCGGCGAAGAGACTGTGCAGAACACCGAATGCTGGGTGCTGGAGGTAAAGCCCCGCCAACTCCTCGACGGCCAGCGGCTCTTCCAAGGTCTCCTCTGGATCGCCAAGGACGACTTTTCGGTCGTCCAAAGCGAAGGCCAGGCCGTGCCTGAGATCCTCGGCACGAGAAAGGAAAATCTTTTCCCGCGTTTCCGCACCGTGCGGCATCGTATGCCTGACGGGTTTTGGTTTCCGATGTTAACCGTGGCGGACGATACGCTGCCCTTTCGCAATGGGGCGTTGCGTCTCCGCATGCGCGTCGAATACGCGAACTATCAACAGTTCGGGTCCGACACGGTGATCCGGTTCGACCAACCCCCGCCAGAGGAAAAGAAACCTTGATCCACGTTCGCGGTTTGTGTCCCGGCTGCCAACATCAACAGCAAATCCCGTCTCCGAAAGGGAGCGTCTATCTGTTGTGCCGGCTGGCTTTAGTAGATCAGACCTTCCGGAAATACCCCACGCTCCCCGTCCTCGTCTGCGCCGGCTTCCAACCCACCCAGAATTGACATCGCTGTCCGAATCTGGGAAGACTTGGGATGGAAGTCCCATGGGTATAGCTGAACGCCGAGCGCGCGAAAAGGACCAACTCCGCCATAAAATTCTGGAGGCGGCCGTCGATCTGTTCATCAAGAACGGCTTCGAATCCGTCACCATGCGCGGCATCGCCGATCGCATCGAATACTCCGCGTCCACCATCTACCTGTACTTCAAGAACAAGACCGAGATCGTCGGCGCCATCTGCTCGGAGACCTTCGAAACCCTGATCGAACGCCTCGATGAGATCGAAAAGCGCGGTCTCGACCCGCTCGACCAGTTCGTCGCCGGCCTCCGCTGCTACATCGCCTTCGGCCTCGAACACCCCCACCAGTACCAACTCGTCTTCGGCAACGCCACCCCCGAAGGCTGCGACAAGATGGAGGAGCCCAACCAGCTCGGCATGCAGGCCTTGGAATACCTCGGCCGCTGCATCGCCAAGTGCCAGGCCGCCGGCATCTTCCACCCAACCGACCCCATCAGCGACGCCATCGCCGTCTGGATGCAGCTCCACGGCGCCACCTCCGTCCTCATCAACGACCACGGAAAGTACAACTTCCCCTGGCCCTCGCAGGAAGCGTTAATCGATCGCACGGTTGACCTGATCGTCCGCGGCTTGCACGCGTAAATAATTTCACGGAGTCATGAACCATCTTGACTTCGTGATCACGCGTGCTATTCTGAACACTGTTCAGTAACTGATCGACGGACGTTAACCGATGAACATTCTTGCCTGGAAAAACCTTCTTCACGACCGAGTCCGCCTCGTCGTCACCCTCACCGGCATCGTCTTCGCCCTGGTCCTCATCGCCGTCCAGTTCGGCATGTTCCTCGGCTTTCTCGATACCTCCGCCAACATCGTCGAACACAACACCGCCGATCTCTGGATCTCCGCCCCCGGCATCCCCCACGTCAACGGCGGCTCCCCCATCGCCGAATCCAAGCGCTGGAAGGCCATGCAGGTCCCCGGCGTCTCGAACGCCGTCAGCTTCACGCTCTTCTTCCTGAACTGGAAATTGCCCAACGGCGCCTTCGAATCCTGCCAGATCGCCGGCTTCGACCTCGATTCCGGCATGGGCGCCCCCTGGGACATCGTCGCGGGCAACATTGAGGACCTCCGCGGCGAAGATACGGTGTTCGTCGACGATCTCTACAAGAAGAAGCTGGGTGTCACCAAAATCGGCGACACGCTGGAGTTGAACGGCAAGCGCGCCCGCGTCGTCGGCTTCACCCACGGCATCCGGTCGTTCACCACCGCCCCCTACGTCTTCACCAGCTTCAAAAACGCACAGACCTATATGCGCCTCCGCGAAAGCGAGACGGTCTTCATCCTGGTCCGAACGAAGCCCGGCGCCGATATCCAGCAGGTCAAAACCGGCCTGCTCGCCGCCGTCCCCGGCGTCGAAGTCTTCACCCGCCAGGAGATGCTCAGCCGGACGCAGAACTACTGGGTCTTCGGCACCGGCGCCGGCACCACCACCCTGATGGGCGCCATCCTCGGCCTCCTGGTCGGCATCGTCGTGGTGGCCCAAACCATCTACGCCGCCACCATCGATCACTTGAAGGAATTCGGCACCCTGAAAGCGATGGGCGCCACCAACGGCCAGATCTATCAGGTCATCATCCTGCAGTCGATCCTGGCCGCGGTCATGGGCTACGCCCTCGGCATCTCCATCGCCCTGTTCGTGGTCAACTCCACCGCCAACACCGATCTCCTCATCAAGCTCCCCTGGCAAGTCGCCATCGGCATCTTTGGCCTGACGCTCTTCATGTGCATGAGCGCCTCGCTCCTCTCCATCCGCAAAGCAACCACCATCGACCCGGCGATGGTCTTCCGAGGCTAAACATGACACCCCTGGTCAGCGTCAACAATCTCGTCAAAACCTACGGCACCGCGCC
>CANIVU010000131.1 GCA_947470805.1 Acidobacteriota bacterium
ACTCGACAGCCGCCACCGTCCCCGGCGTCAGCCCCATCTGGTTCCGAAACAGCCGATCCAAAAACTCCACCTGCTCCACCGGCGAAATCCGCAACGTACTGCCAATCCAAAAGGACTCCGGCCACGCGCTCATATCCCGGTTCCCATACTGCAACCGGTCCACAAACGCCTTCATATTCGCCTGCCCCACCCGCGCCGCCAGCTCCCGGAAGTACCATACCCCCGACACCCGGAACGCCCCCCGCAAGTCCAGATCCTTCGACCACGCATCGATCCAGAACCCCGGCGTCCGGTGCTTCTTCTCGTCGTAGCGAATCACGAAATCCGCCGACGGAATCGCCCCCGTCTCCAACCCGATCACCGAGTTCGGAATCTTAAACGTCGAACACGGCGACACCCGCCGCCGCGCCCACGGCGCTCCCTCCACCACCTTCGCCACACCCTGCGGCGTCATCGTCACAAACGCCACATCCTGCGCCGCCAACGCCATGCCGGCCACGGCCACCCATCCCAGAATTCGCATATCTTCCAGATTACTGCCGTTTATGCGGCGACCGTGTCGCCAGCCACAATCGCAGCGACGTCGGCAGCTTCGGATAGACGTGGACAAAGAACCGGTACCGCCAATCCGGCACCACATACAACTTCCCCGGCCGGAACGAATCGAGCGACTCCCGCACCACATCCGCCGTCTGCAGCCACAACGATTTCGAGATCTTCCCCCGGTCCGTCTTCATCACGTCGTGAAACTCGGAATAGGTGAACCCGGGGCACAGCGTCTGCACCGCCACCCCCGGCGCCGCCTGCCGCAGTTCGATATACAACCCATCGCCAAACGCCGCCATCCACACCTTCGTCGCGCAGTAGCTGACATTGCCCGCGCTCCGCCCGAAGCTCGCCACCGAGGCGACGTTGATAATCCCGCCAGCGTTCCGCTCCACCATCCCCGGCAACACCGCCCGGCTCAGCCGCACCGTCGCCAGCACATGCAGTTGATGCATCTCCATCTGCCTGTCCAACGGCGTCAGATGGAACAACCCCTGCGTCCCGAACCCGGCGTTGTTGACCAACACATCCGGCCGCCGCCGCTCCAACTCCACCGCCACCCGCTCCAGATCCGCCGCATCCGCCAAATCCGCCACCAGCACTTCAGCGCCCCCCACCCGCGCCGCCACCTCCTCCAACCGGTCCAATCGCCGCGCCACCAACAGCAGCGAGTACCCACGCTCCTTCAACTGCTTGGCAAACTCCGCCCCAATCCCCGCCGACGCTCCCGTGATCACCGCCAATACCATTCTTCAGTCTCCCAGATCTCTCCTCCCATTGTGAGGCCGGCATACCCCCAGCAGGATAACGAGTCGAAGGCAGAGTGTGTGCTATCCTCTGCAATCCATGCGCTTTACCACCACACTCCTATTAGCACTCTTCACAACCGTACTCTCAGCCGCTCCGATTACCATCACCTACTCGTCCACCGCTTCGGGGACCTTGGCTGGCAATCCGTTCACCGATGCCGCTTTTACCATTACCGCCCTCGCCGATACGGCCAACCGCCAAACGTTGGCCCCCGGCGTCTTCTTTTATGTAAACGACTCCGCCCAGATCGCCATTTCCGGCGTGGGCACCTTCGGTTTCACCTCGCCGACGAGTAGCTTCCTGAATAGCAACGTCAATTTAGCCGGATTCTCACGGTCCAACGGCAGCAACCTGGGAAGCGACCTCGTCAGCACCGCCGACAGCGGCCTTCAGACGTATGACCTCCTCACCTCCTTCGGGCCCACCAGCTTTTCGTCCGGCGCCATCCAGCAGTGGGCCGCTTCCCCCGCTGTCACCACGAGCGGCGGCACCCTCTTGTTGAATGACGCAAGCGGCTTCGTAACGTATCAGGCCGTCGTGAACTCGGCCGGCGTACCCGAACCCGGCACCTCGGTGCTGATGCTCGGCGGCCTCGGCGCCCTCGGCTTCCTCCGCCTCCGCCGCCGCTAACAAACAAAACCGTGTCACACACAATTTCCGGACAAGATAATTGGTGCCAGGCACCAATTATCAACCACTTAGCCGCCCTGAACACCCGCCAGGCTAATTGTGTGTGACACCATTTCCACCACACCATTTCCACCCGCCTACAACTCCTCCACCTTCAACACCCCCGTCCCCTTCCACGCCGCCCGGAACTCCGCTTCCACCAACGCCGCCTCCCGCTCCCGACCCTGCGCCGCCAGCACCTTCCACAACAAGAACAACGCCCGCCCATCCCGCGCCTGCAATCGCAACGACTCCCGCAAGACCGCCTCGGCCTCCGCCAACTTCCCCGCCCGCAACAACACCGCACCCAACGACTGCCGCACCTGGTAATACCAAACCGGCGGCTCGTCGTACCGCAACGTATCCTGCGCCGCCACCGCCTCCCGCCATAACACAGCCGCCCCCGCCAAATCCCCCGACGCATCGGCAATCCGCGCCTCCAAAGCCGCCCGCGCCACCGTCAAATACGCCGACGTATACGCCGCCTCATAAATCGTCTCCGGCGCCACCTTCCCTGCCGCCGCCCGCAACGATTCCAACGCCCCACGAGCCCCCGCCAAGTCCCGCCCCCAAGCCAACCGCGTCCCCCGCGCATACTGATACGCCACGCCCGCCAACGCATACTTCTCCGCCAACGGCGCCGCCAGCGGCACCCCCGGGCACCAAACCGACAGCTGATACACATACGCCACAAACCCCTGCAGCATCGGCATCGCCTCCAACCCCGGCCCCACCTGCGCCACCAACTCGCGACCCGTCCCCGCCGCCGCCGCGCACTGCCCCGCCGCCCCCTGCGCATACAGCAAAAAGTGAATGTTATGCGGGTAATACATCAACGGATACAACCCATCCCCCGGCTTCCCCTTCAAATACGAACGGTCCACCCCCACGGCCGCCGCGTTCGATGACGCCGCCCCGTCCCACATCCCAAGCCGCGCATAAATATGGCTCGGCATATGGACCAAGTGCCCGGCCGCCGGAACCAGCTTCCCCAACCGATTCGCCGCCGCCAGCGCCCGCTCCGGATTCGGCGACGCCTCCACCGCGTGAATGTAGTAATGATTCGCCCCCGGATGCTCCGGCCACCGCCGCAGCACCCCCTCCAACACGCCAACAAATGCCAACGTCCCTTCCGTCGGCGAACCATCAAAAGCCCAATACTTCCACGGGTTCAGATTCATCAGGCTCTCCGCATACAGCGTCGCCGCATCCGGATCGTCCGGATAATCCCGATGCAACGCCGCCATCGCCGCCGCATAGTTCCGCGCCAACTGCTTCCGGTCGGCCTTCGCGTCCCCCGAATACCGCGCCGCCAGCGCCTCCACGTACCGCCGCTCATGCGCCGGCGCCCCACCCGTCAACGCCCGTGCCCGCGAGATCGCCTCCCACGCCTTCCGCTCCCGCTCCGCCTCCGGGTCGTTGTTGATGTGGCTCCCTAACGACAACGCCATCCCCCAATGCGGCATCGGCGACGCCGGGTCCAACTCCGCCGCCCGCGCAAACAACCGCTGCGCCTCGTCGTGGTTAAACCCATATATCATGGCAATAGCGGCATTGAAGTACTGCTGGCATCTCGGATTTCTGGTATGAATCCGGAACGTATACTCCCCTGTAGCGGGGAGTGCCTGAGCCGCTCCGTTACTTTTACCATCAGATGGATGGGCGTGCTGTGCCCCCAGGCCCGCAGAGAAAACGAGCAGCAACAAATACCACACCGTGAAAAAACTCTTCATTGTTTGTACTCTAGCGCTCTTTCAAGCCGCTAGTGCCCAGTCCATCTCCGGACGCATCCACGAAAACAACGCCAATGGCTGGTGGAACTACTTCGGTGACCATCCCATCGGCGAAACCAAGTGGGGCCTCCATCTCGAAGGCCAATGGCGGCGCAACAACGTCGTCACCAACTGGCAACAACTCCTCATCCGCCCGGCGGTCAACTACAGCCTCCACCCCAACATCACCTTCACTGCCGGCTACGGCTACATCGCCACCAGCCGCTACGGCGATTTCCCGGTCGGAGTCCCCTTCCCCGAACATCGCTTCTTCCAACAGATGCAGGTCACCCAGAAGGTCGGCCGCGTTTCAATGGCCCACCGTTACCGCCTGGAACAGCGCGAGCTCGGCGAACTTTCTATCGCCCCCGATGGCACCCGCACCCACACCCGATGGCGCCACGAAAACCGCTTCCGCTACATGTACCGCGTCATGGTCCCCATCAAAGGCAAATTCGGCATCGCCCTCTATGATGAGTTCTTCCTGAACTTCGGCAAGAACGTCGCCAACAACGTCTTCGACCAGAACCGTGCCTACGGCGCCCTCACCTACACGCTGCCCAAGAAGTCACGCCTCGAAGTCGGCTTCATGGAGCAAACCCTCCAGCAGCGCAATGGCCGGATCATCGAAAACAACCACACGCTGATGGTCTCGCTCTTCTCCACGCTTGCCATCGGCCACCGCAAAAACTAATACTTGCGCAGCACCGCAATCAGTTTCCCCTGCACCTGCAAACTCGTCGGCGCCACATAAATCGGCTCCATCGTCGAGTTTGCCGGTTGCAGCCGGACCTGCCCATCGGCTTCCCGGTACAGCCGCTTCAACGTGGACTCCATACCGTCCACCAACGCCACCACGATCTCCCCATCCCGCACGCTGTCGGTCTTCTGAATCAGCACGTAGTCACCATTGCAAATGTGGTCGTCGATCATCGACTCCCCGCGAACCTGCAGCGCATACGTCTCGGCATTCCCCACAAAATCCTGGAAGTGCAGCATCTCCGGATTCGCCGGCGCTTCCACCGGTGTACCAGCGGCGATCTTTCCCCACAGCGGCACCGCCAACCCCGTCTCCGCCGCCTTCCGCTTCTCCACCTCCGCCGCATACCGCGGCGCGATCTCCAACGACCGGCTCTGGTTGAACGCCCGGCGCAAATACCCCTTCGACTCCAGCGAAGAAATGTGTTTATGGATGGTCGCGAGCGAATTCAGCTCCAACCCTTCCGCAATCTCTTCGTAGGAAGGAGAGTAGCGGTTCTTGTCGATGAACTCCGCAAGAAACTCCAAAACCTCTTTTTGTCGCCGTGTCAGAGCCATATCAGCAACAGTATGGGCGAATGAACAGCGAAGGTCAAGAGAAAAAGGGGAATAAACGGCGAAATCAGTTCTTGCTGCAGAATCCCGGCATCCCGCACATTCCGCTACCGCATCCGCCGGCCGCCTGCGCCGGCGCACACCCCTGCGCAGCCCCAGCGCCGCCGCCCATCTGGGCCGCGAACGTCGAGTACTGCTGCTCCAACTTCTCCCCGCCGCATCCCGGACAAGCCACCGCCGGCGAACTCGCCCGCACCAGCTTCTCAAACTGCTTCCCGCAACCGTCACAACGATATTCGTAAATCGGCATGTTTCTACTCCAGTAACGCTCCCACCAGTTTATCAATCCCCGCCCGCGCATCGGCGGTCAACCCGTTGTAGTTGTTCAAAACAACCGTAAATACCAGCCGCCCCAGCCGCGGATGCTCCAAATACCCGCCCAAAGCGCTCACGTGCGACAACGACCCCGTCTTCGCCCGTATCTTCCCCTGCAGCGCCTCCCCCTTGAACCGCCGTCCCAGCGTCCCATCCTCCCCACCCACCGGCAACGATTCGATCCACCCCGGCCTCCCCGCCATCAGCACCAACAGCTTCGTCGTCGACTCCGGCGTCAACAACGTCAAACGGCTCATCCCCGACCCATCCACAAAGTTCACGTCTTCCTTGGCCACCCCCACCTCCCCCTGCAAGAACGCTGCGAGCGCCTCCAAACCCGCCTCCCGGCTCCCAAACGTCTTCCCCAGTCTCCCCACCTCCCGCAACAGCAACTCCGCATGCAGGTTCTGGCTCACTTTGTTCACCACCGGCAAAAGCTCCGCCAGCCGTGGTGACTGCCGCTCCCCCAGCACCACCGACGAATCCCCGCCCGCTTCCTCGGTCCCCGTCCGATGCAACACCCGCGCCGGCTCCCGCACCGAAATCCCCCGCCGTCCCAAGGCATCCACCAACGCCTGCGCCGCGTACAACGCCGGATCCGGCACGCCCAGCAGCGTCGAATACGGCTTCGCCCCCGCCGCAATCGTCCCGTACACCCGCAACTCATTCGTATGCGCCAGACGCTCCAAACGAATCCGCCCCCGCTCCCCGGCCGCCACCGTCTCCACCAGCGGAATCACCGTCACCTGCCCCACGTCCGGATACAGATACACCTCCGCCGCCGCCCCAGCTTCGGCCCCCGGCCGCACCTCCAGCCGGAAGGCATTGTCATTAAAAGTCAACGCCGACACCGGCGCGCCATACTCATACAACGGATCGTCAATCGACCACCCATCCGGATACGGCTCCCACAAATACCCCGAATCATCACCAACAATCGCCCCCTCAATCCGCTTCACCCCGCTCCGCGCAATCTGATCGGCCAACTCCTCCATCCCCGGCGCCACATCGGCCCACTCTTTCTCTTTGTCGTAAGGATACGTACGCCCCGACAACGACGAATCCCCGCCCCCCACCAGCCGCACATCCCCGCGAATGATCCCATCCCCATCCGGCCCGCCAGCCGCCCGCACCCGCGTCACAAACCGGAAGTCCGGCCCCAGACGTGTCAACGCCAGCGATGTCGAATACAGCTTCGTGTTCGACGCCGGCACAAACCAGCTCCGCGCGTTCCGCTCAAAAATCAGTTTCCCCGACAGATCCGTCACCCGCACCCCCAGGTGTCCCCGCGCCAGCGTCGGCGTCTCGGCGATGATCTTGTCCACCCTCTCGGCTAACGCGGCCGGCCTCTTCTTTTTCTTCTCCGCCGCCACCACCGGCAGCAGCCCCATCAAGCCAAAAATCAGGATTTTGCGCAGCATAGCCAAGTCCCCCGATTATACTGTGGCCATGCGCCTCATCCTGCTGGCAGCCTTGCCCTTCCTCGCGCACGCCCAGGAAATCATCCCCGCCCGCCCCGCCCCGGCCGACTACCAGGCCCAGGCCAACGCCGGCCCCCTCTCGCTCGCCGCCGACTTCCACAGCCGCACCGTCCCGGCCCCCTCCGCGTTCATTCTCAAATCCCACATCGTCGTCGAAATCGCCATCTTCACCCGCGACTACCAATTCAACACCGGCCACTTCACCCTCAAACTAAACGGCAAAATCCCCGTCCTCGCCCAAACCGCCGGCATGGTCGGCGGATCGCTCAAATACGCCAATTGGGAAGGCAACAAAGGCATCACCGCCTCCGCCGGCCTCGGTGACGCCAACGTCATCCTCGGCCGCCAATCCGCCCCCCGCTTCCCCGGCGATCGCCGCAACGAGCCCGCCCATCCTCCCGGCACGCCCGCAAAAAATACCGAACAACCCGAGTTCGCCCCATGGGACTGGGTCGAAAAACTCGCCTGGGCCGATGGTCCCGGCAAAGGCCCCGCCGCCGGGCTCCTCTACTTCCCCTATCAGGGCAATCTGGCCAAACTCAAGACCATCGAACTGCTCTACAACGGCCCCGAAGGCCCGGCTACTCTCGCTCTGCGCGGGTCAGCCGCGTCTCCAGCCAAATCAGCATCACCAGCACGCAAACCATAATCGAGCCCAGCGCCGGCAGCAGCATCACCTTCCCCACTCCCCACTGCTGCGCCACCGCTCCCAGCAGCGCCGGCGTCAACAATCCGCCCACCAGCCCCAACGAAAAAATCCCGCCGAAAAACCCCGGATGGTAGTACGGAAACCGGTGTTCAATCGATTCCACCGTCAACGGGTAAATGGAGGCGAACCCGCCGCCAATCAACACAATCCCCGCCACCGCTCCACCCATCTTCTCCGTCAGGCTCAGCAGGACACACCCGAACAACGCCGCCAGCACACTCCCCATCAACACGCGCGAATGGCGCACGCGCGGCAACATCGCCTGCGAGATAATCCGCCCCGCCAACAGCGCCAGCCAGTACAACGCCAGCAACAGAATCCCGCTCGTCGGGCTCATCCCCAACTGTTGAATCAGGAACAACGGCAGCCACCCGGCAATCGCCCATTCATTCCCAAACTGAAAGAACAGCAACAGCGTGAACAGAATCGCCCCCGGCGACTTGAAGTCGGACAGCGCTTTCTTGAACGAGGGAAATTCAATCGGCATATACGCCACCGGCCCCCCCAGCGCAAACCCCAGAGTGAAGTAGAACGGGATCACCGCCAGCAGCATCAGCATACTCGGCACCGTGTAATAGTCGAAGGCGCCCGCCGTCACCAGCGCCGTCGTCAAACAGCCCAGCCCAAACAATCCCCCCGCCAGATTCACCGTCGCCGCCGGGTCGTGTTCGTATAACGGCGTGATCGCGTGGAACACCGCCGTACTCACCATCGATCCCGCTACCCCGACAAAAAACAGGGCGAACATCCGCATCGACGGCGGCTGCGGACCCGACAAATACGCCAACGCCAACAGCCCCACACACGCCAAACCGCTGCCGAACGTCATCAGCGCCTGGAGACCCGTCCGCGCCACCAGCCAGTGGCACGCCTGCGCACCCACGTAGATCCCAAAGGTCAGGAACAGAAAATACAGGCCAACCGTTCCGTGATCGGAATGCAGATGGTATCCCCACGCCGGCAGCACCGCGCCCAAAAAGGAAAACAAAACGCCCGAAAGGAAAAACCCTCCCAGCGCCCTTCTCCCCGTGGCAGCTTGCAACGTGGGTTGCCGCCCTGTGGCCGAAACCGGTGTTCCTTGCGTTGTTGCCGGCATCCGCCCTATTGTACCCCTCCTCAATTCGGGATCTGGTAGAAAAAAAATCCCATATTTCATTTTCGCGACACACCTCTCCACGAGCTTTCAACGACTTAGCAATTGGCCCGCGGATTGCTAGCAGAGGATCAGCCATCGTACACCAGGCTTGCTCTGGTGGGAGTTGTCTCCTTCATTCGCCCCGCTCTTGCAGTGGGGCGTTTTCTTTCCTACGCGCCCCCGCCCGTTGACCTCTGAAAAATCTGTCCCCCTACAGCTGGTAGTCCAGTGGAAAAACTATTGACAGCAAAAACAACCCGCCTTAGCATGGCCTTATCACTGAGGAAGGAGGTGGTCCAGAACAATGGAAATAGAAAGTTTATCTGGGCGCAGGGAGGTTGCCGACAGTTGAGTCGGACCTCTTAATCGTTCAGGCTTCGATCAGTGGCGAGGCCGCCGTTCCCCTCTTTTCAACAGTGGGACCGGTGCCTCCCTGCGCTCGAGACTAAGCCTTGTTTTTGACGCAGAACACGCCCGCCGCGGGTTCGTCCCCGCTGCGGGCGTTCTGTTTGCTGCGGCAACATCGCCAATGTGCTATCCTACAATCTGGAAAGTCATGAAAGCCGGAATTCACCCCGCCTATACCCCCGTCAAAGTCATTTGCGCTTGCGGCAGCCAGTTCGAAACGCGCTCCTCTCACAAAGGGGACATCCGTTTGGAAATCTGCTCCGCTTGCCATCCCTTCTTCACGGGCAAGCAGAAGCTCATCGACACCGAAGGTCGCGTCGATCGCTTTCAGAAGAAGCTCCTCAAGTCGGCTGCCATCAAGGCCGCTCGCGAAACCGCTTCCTCCAACTAATCAAGTTTTATCAAACCCAACAAAAAGGCCTTGCCACCCGGCAAGGCCTTTTTTCTGTTCCCGTTTGGCCCGGCACTACATCCCGCCGCCAAATCCCTCTTTTCGCTTCGCATCCCGCTCGGCGCGCATCTTGTCATACTCCCGCATCTGATCGTCGCTCAGAATCCCACGCACACCCTTCGTCTGCTCCGCATGGATCTTTTCCATCTCCGGCTTCGTCCGCGCGCGGAACTCTTTGTACTTATCGCGCGTCTCGTCCAGAACTTTCTCTACCTGCGTCGCCTGCGTGTCGGTCAACTTCAACCGCTGCTGCATCTCGGTCATGTACGCCCGCCGGTACTGCTCCGGCGTCTTCCGCTTACTCGTCGCACTCACCGTCTTCACCGTGTAAAGGTGATGCCCGAATCCGCCAACAGCTACCCCGCCGGCAAACACCAGTAAAACATAGGAGGCAATCGTAAAACTGCTACGCTTCATTTCTGTTCCGCGGCCGCCCCGCCCGCTTCCGACGACTCCATCGACACCGGATGCATCGCCGCCAGATCCTCCGGCACCTCATCGTCATCCAACGCTTCGATATACGTCGATTGGTAGAACTGCGAATTCGTCAGCGCCGTCGCCATCACCGCCCCAAGCACCAGGCAAACCGCCAGCGCCCCGACTAGAGCCCGACGGCTCATCGTTACCCATTGCAGCACCGGACTCCGCCGGGCTTCAATCCGCTGCCACATCGTCGGCATGAAATTTGCCCCGCCTTCCGGGTCAGGACACGCCGCCTTATAAGAAGTCAGCAACTGGTCCAAGCGTTGTTCGCGATCATTTGACGACGACATTCGGTCTCCCAAAATTCTACCCGTTTTTCACCGGGCCCGTGGAAACATTGGCTGGCGCTTCCTGTTCCTCGCTCTTTGCAAAAGCCTTCAACACACGCTGCCGTGCCCGAAACAACCGCACCTTCAGCGCATTCTCGTTCACTTTGTACACCGATTCCAACTGCTTCAGCGACAACCCTTCCACTTCTTTCAACGTCAACAAAACCCGGTCTTCTTCACTCACTGCTCCCAGCAAAGAATTTACAAAATCCCGGACTTTTCCCTGCCGAACCTCTTCTCGCTGCGCGATCGTTCCCGCATCCGCATCGGCCATCATCACCTGCTGCTCGCTCAGGTCGCTCATCCGGGCCTCCGGACGCCGCCTCTGCCGCCGCAAATAGTCATACGCCGCGTTCACCGTCAAACGGTACAACCACGGTTCAAATACGTCCGGTTCCCGGAGTTGGTCCAATGAGTAATAGAGGCGTACAAACACTTCCTGCCCGACGTCCTCCACATCCTCAGGCCGCCCGATAAGCCGCGAGATCGTACCCAATATCCTTCGACGGTACGCCTGCACAACCTGATTGAACGCCTGATCATCGCCTTGCTTGGCCCGTAAGATGAGATCAAAGTCAACCAGCATCGTGGCTCGCTACCCAGTCCTTGTGGCGCGGCCTTGTCTTCCCTGGCTTGCCTTGGTCTCGCTTCTCGCTGACCCTACAATCCAAAAGGCGCTTCTCCACTGTCTCTAGGTTACAGTAGTTCCACCCTCATACGAAGAATGAACAAGTATTCATCCAACCCCGTGCACCACCGCCGCTCCCGAACTCTGCCCCTTGGGCAGAGTTCCTTCCCGCTCCCGGGAGTACGTCTCAAGCGATCGCAACAGCCGCTCAATCGTCGCCCGTCGCTCTAGCAGGTATCTCAGCTGCTCTTCCACCGGCGCGTTCCGCAACGGAGGGGGAAACAATTCCTGGGGGATCATATTGCCAGTCTTAGAACTATCAGTACTATTTTCGTATTGCAATGAGAAATTAGTACTACGCTCCACCCATTTGCGCGCGCGCGTTCTCCCACGCCCGCCCCATCCATCCCACTCGCCCAGCCCGCTCCCGTATCTCCTCCAGCCGGATCCCCAGCAACTCCGTCTCAAAACTCACCCCAAAATATCGCCGCGGCTCCGCCATCGGACGAAACCCATACAACCGCTGATAAATCTCGGAATGCTCCACCCGCGGACACGCCGTCAACCACTCCACCCCATATCGCTCCCCCAGCGCCGCCATGTTCCCCAACAGCCCGTAAAACGCATCCCGCCGCGCCGTCCGTGCAAAACACAACCGGCTCGCCTCCACAAATGTAGACCGCGCCATCGCCTGAAACGCCGGATGATCCCCAAACACCCGCTCCGCCGGCGAATCTGTCCACCCCATGTCCGGCCGGATCACCGAAATCCGCACCGTCGCCAGTGGCGCCGCCTCCTCCCCCCGCACCAGAAAACTAAACTGGTTCGGCAGCGCGTCAAACGAATCCCGGAACCGCTCGTCGGCGCGTTCCGCAATCGCCCCGCGCCGCTGATAACACAGGTAGCGAAGCCGAAACACATCGTCCATCTCTGCCGCCGTCCGCGCAATCGCACATCGCAGCGAGTCCCGATACGTAGTTGTAGTTTCCATGTCGCCCTCTAAGCGCACACCCCCGCCGCAACGGGCCAAAGAATCGGATATGCTATACATCGTATGCGTAAGCTCGCCCTCCTCCTCGCCGCCCTCGTCGCCGGTGCCCAAAGCCCCGAGGAGCCCACCATCCGCGTCACCGTCGCCAACGTCCTGCTCGACGTCATCGTCACCGACCGCAAAGGCAACCCCGTCACCGACCTGAAACCCTCCGACTTCCGCGTCTCCCAGGACAACAAGCCCCGCCCCGTCGTCTCCGCCAACCGCGTTGATCTCCCCCGCCGCGCCGCCATCCCAGCCGCCGCCAACCAACCCCCGCCCGCCCGCAGCACCACCGCCACCCCACCCGCCACTTCCACCCAACGCACCATCGCCCTCGTCGTCGATGACCTCGGCCTCTCCGTCCAATCCCTCGCCCTCGTCCGCGACGGCATCCGCCGCTTCATCGAAAAACAACTCCAACCCACCGACCGCGTCGCCATCATCCGCACCGGCGGCAACATCGGCGCCCTCCAACAGTTCACCTCCGACCCCGCCCTCCTCCGCGTCGCCGCCTCCCGCCTCCGCTTCAATCCCCGCAGCCGCGCCCACGTCGAACAAGGCCTCAAAACCGATCCCGACGACCTCAAAGCCGCCATCGAGCGCGCCGACGACCAGGGCAAGGAAAACGCCCTCGTCGGCGCCCTCGGGACTCTCAACATCGTCACCGCCGGCCTCGCCAACGCCCCGGGCCGCAAATCCGTCATCCTCTTCACCGATTCTCTGCCCGTCCTCGAACGCCGCCGAGAGAGCAGTCCCCTCGGCGAAGAACTCACCGACTACGGCCCCAATCCCCGCGTCTTCGCCGCCATCCGCAAACTCACCGATTCGGCCAGCCGCAACGCCGTCGTCATTCATACCGTCGACGCCAAAGGCCTTCTCAGCTACGGCCTCGACATGACCGAAAACGCCGCCGCCGTCCGCTACCCCGTCATCATCAACGGCGCCCGCCAAACCCGCGATCTCCGCATCCAAAACGCCCTCGACGGCCTCAAATTCGTCGCCCAGCAAACCGGCGGAACGTTCACCACCAACAACAACGACATGAACGACGCCCTGCTTAAATCAGTCAACAGCGACGCGTCCTACTACCTCCTCGCCTACCAGCCCGACCCCGCCATCTTCGACGCCCCCGCCGAAGTCTTCCACCGCCTCAAAGTCACCGTCACCCGCCCCGGTCTCGAAGTCCGCTACCGCCCCGGCTTCTTCGGCCGCGTCGACACCCGCGAGAGCCTCGCCCAACTCGCCCAGCCCGACCCCGCCCTCAACTTCACCCTCTCCCCCGGCTACTTCCAAACCCCGGAAGGCGCCGTCATCGACACACAAATATTCATCGACGCCGCCGACCTCACCTTCACCCCCGAACCCGACGGCCTCCACAAAATGGTGGTCGAAACCAATCTGGTCACGCTGAACGAACAGGGGCTCCCCGAAAACCAGCTCGGCCAGGACTACACCATGCGCGTGAAGGCCGACCAGCTCGCCGAACTTCGTAAAAACGGCCTCGTCTACCGCGTCCGCCACCCGGTAAAAAAGCCCGGTTCGTTCCTCATGAAAGCGGTGATAACGGACAAGGCCACCCGCCACTCCGGCACCGCCACGCAGTTCATCGAAGTGCCCGACATCCGCAAAAAGAATCTCGTGCTGTCGAACCTCACCATCGGCCGCGACGCCGAATCGGCCAACCGCATCTTCCACCCGGGCGACACGCTGGACTACGGCGCCCAGATCATCAACCACCCCGGAGCCGGCCTGAAGCGCGAGGTGCGCCTGTACTGCGAAGGCGACCAGGTCGGCCACTTCCCCGCGACGGCTTTCGAGCCCATCACGGTCCCCAACGTCACCTACCCGGTCGCCGCCGGCCGCCTGCAGCTAGGCCCCCAGGCCACCCCCGGCAACTACACGCTGGAACTGGTGGTCACCGACCCAAACCGCAAAGGCGAAAAGAGCCGCGCCATCCAGCACACCACCTTCACCGTCTCCCCCCGCTAAGCCCGCCCCACCCGGGAGAGGGGGAACAGCAAACAGCAGGAATCCACCCCTCCCGGGGACACTCTGATCCCGAGTCCAACAAAACCCCACCGTCCGAAACGAAGAGTGTCCCCCTCCCCAGACCCTCAAAACGCCTCCCGCTCGCAGCACATCATCCGCCAATCAACACCCACCCCTCCCGGGGACACTCTGATCCCAAGTCCGACAAAACCACCGTCCGAACCAAAGAGCGTCCCCCTCTCCAGTCCCTCAAAGCGCCGCCCAATCGCAGCCATCAACCGCCGAAAATCAATCCGCCCCTCCGGGGACACTCTGAGCCCCAGTCCGACAAACCCCCACCGTCCAAACCAAAGAGCATCCCCCTGCCCAGCCCCCCCATTCGCCTCCCACTCGCAGCCAGCAACCGCCAACAACTCCATTTCGCCCGCCCGGCAAACAAAACGGTAACGGGTGCAACCGGGCACCAGTCTCCGCTCTCGAACGCTACTTCCCAGCCGGTGCCAACAGCATCCGCAATGGCGTCAACGGCCCCAACGCCATGTACTCGAAAGTGGCCAGCTTGTCCTTGATCAACGGCAACTCCTCAAGCACCGCCTTAGCCCCCTCTACCGACTTGCAGTTCAGCAAAAACACGACACCCTTCCCATCGGCCCGCGCGAACCACTGGTCGATCTTTCCGTCCAAATGCAACTGCACCGTATCCCGCACCTCCTGCGACATGACCTTCATGATCTGCTCGCGCGCCACCCCTTTATTCACCGAAAGCGTCGCCATCACACGCGTCGCGGTGGGATTGTTCACCGTCTGCGCGGAAAGCGCGACCGCGAAGACCGCCGAGAGAAACACCATTCGAATTTTCTGCATACGTTTTACCTTTCCAATCGGTATATATATGTATATACAAGTAGTTGAACGCGGAAGTCAACAGTTGTTATGATCGGGGCAAATGGGAACGACAGCGAAACCGCATCTGCCCGAATGCGTCTGTGGCACGCTCCGCCAGGTCACCCGCGCCGTCACACAACTCTACGACGACGCCCTCCGCCCCGCCGGTCTCCGCGCCATGCAGTTCCACATGCTCAGCACGGTACGCCATCTGGGAAAGGCATCGCTTACCGATCTGGCCGTCATCATGACTCTCGACCAGACCACGCTCACCCGCAGCATGGCCATTCTGGAGAAGCAAAAGTGGGTGGAGCGCAAGCCGCAAACAGACAAACGAAAGAAGGCCTACGCGCTAACCCGTCGCGGCCTCGCCAAACTGGACAAGGCCACCCCGCTCTGGCAGCAGGCGCAGCAACATGTCATCCAACACATGGGCACCGGCGCCTGGACCAACGCCCGCGCCCCGCTCGCTGCCCTCCTGGATCTCAGCAGCTAAAGGAAGGCGCCGACCCCAACGGCGCCTTCCTCCAACAACCTACGGCAAAGCAAACGCCACATAAGCCCCAGGAATCTTCACCTGAGTCCCCGGCGTCAACCCCACCTGCGCCGCCGCGCAAAACACCACATACTGCTTCCCATTCACCGAATACACCGCCGGCATCCCCTCCAAGGCCGCGTCCACCTCGGTCTCCCACAAAGTAGCCCCGGAATCCACATCCAAAGCCCTGACAACCCGGTCCCGCGTCCCGGCGAACAGAACCCCGCCCGCCGTCACCACCGGCCCGACTTTCGGATAATGCGACCCCGTATTCTTAATCCCCTTCGCCGCCAAATGCGGCACATCGCCCAACGGAATCTTCCACCGGATCGTCCCCTCGTTCAAATCGTAAGCCGTCAAGGAAGACCACGGCGGTTTAATCGGCGACAACCCGTCGCTCGCGATCATGAACCCAAACCCACTCAAGTACTTTTCCGCATCCGCCCAACTCGACCCCGCCGGAACCGTCGCCCGCGCCCGCGCCGGGTTGTACAGATACGCAATCAACTCGTCCACCTCCGTATCCTTCAACTTCGGATACCCCGGCATCGGGCCAACACCCTGCCGGATGGCGTTGACAATCTTCTCCCGCGGCATCCGCACCGCGATATCATCCAACCCCGGCATCGCCGGCGGCGCCCCGCGCCGATCCGCCTTATGGCAGTTCAAACAATGCACCTGGTACAACGATTGCCCCCGCTGCTCGGCCGAATCATTGAACCCGCTCTTGGCCGTCCCCTCCGGCTCCAGCTTCAACATCGCCGGCAAGTCTTTCGAGACCACATACAACATACCCCGGCCCGGCTCCACCGCCGCCCCGCTCCAATTCGCCCCGCCATTGTTCCCCGGCATCTGAATCGTGTTCCGAGTCCCCGGCGGCGTAAACAACCCCTCATTCCGAGCCGACAAAATATCATCCCGGAACTTCGCCCGGTCCTCCGGGCTCAAGTACGGGCTCAAATCATCAACCGTGAACTTCTGCCGGGCAAACGGTGGCGGCTTGGTCGGGAACGGCTGCGTCGGCCAAGTCTTCTCATTCGGCATATCCGTCTTCGGCACCGGACGCTCTTCAATCGGCCACAACGGCTCGCCCGTCACCCGGTTGAACACCCAGATGAACCCCTGCTTGGTCACCTGCGCCACGGCGTCAATGGTCTTTCCCTCGTGCTTCACCGTGATCAACTTCGGCGCCGTCGCGTCGTCGTAATCCCAGATGTCGTGATGCACCATCTGGAAATGCCAAATCCGTTTCCCCGTCCGCGCATCCAAAGCCAACAGCGAATCAGAAAACAGATTCGCCCCCGCCCGGTCCGCGCCGTAGAAGTTGTACTTCGCCGACGCCGTCGGCGCATACAGAATTCCGCGCTTCACATCGAGCGACATCTCCCCCCAAACATTCGCCCCGCCCACCGTCTTCCAAGCATCCTTCGGCCACGTGTCATACCCGAACTCCCCCGGCCGCGGCACCGTGTGGAACTGCCAAACCAGCTTCCCCGTCCGCACGTTAAACGCCCGAATATCCCCCGGAGCCGACCCATACCCCTGGTTCGTCGCCGACCCCAAAATCAGCAGGTCCTCAAACACCCGCCCCGGCGTCGTCGATTGCACCAGCGAAATCGTCGCCGGGTCCCGGTCCAGGCCCTCTTTCAAGTTCACGTCAAACCCCGGCACCGCCTTCCCCGTCAGCACATCCAAAGCCCGCAACCGGTGATTGGCGCAATACAACAACCGCCGTTCTTTCCGGTCTTTGCTCTCCCAATAATTCAACCCGCGGTTCGTAATGACTTTAATATCGGAACCCGGCGAAAACGCCCACTTCTCTTTCCCGGTCGCCGCGTCCAGCGCGACAATCGAGTTTCCCTTCGCCATCACATACAGTGTCCCGTCCACCATCAACGGATTAAAGAAGTACTTGTTTGAATCCCCCGTCGGATACGTCCACGCCCGCTGCAACTTCGCCACATTGGAGCGGTTAATCTGCGTCAACGGCGAATACTGCGCCGCATCCGGTCCCCCGCCATAATCCGGCCACGACTGCCCAAAAGCGCAAACCCCAACCAACAGAAGCAAAAATCGCATTCCCCCAGAATACTCCCATCGACCAAATCTCATGGCGCCACCGGCACCACCACCTCGCGCCCCCCCACGCCGATCCGCAACCGCCCCGCCGCCCAATCCGGCACCACAATATCCCGGCGGTAGTCATAGACGCCAGCCAGCGTCGCCGTCTCTCCATCCACGGTGATCGGCCCTCCTAGCGACAGACCATACAACGACAGCGTCTCCCCCGGCCGAACGTGCCCCGCAACCGTCACAACCATCGGCGGGCCCCCATCGAACCGCTCAGGCGGCGGGCCAATCCGCACCCGCAACGGCAGACGCTCCGACCGGCTTCCCACCTGAACCGTCACCGTCCCCACATACTCGCCCGGCGGGCCTTCGCAGGTAAATCCGACAGAGGTCGGCGTCAACCCCATCGGATACGCAGTAAACCGGCACGCGTCTCCGTCAAAAGTAGCAGTCGCCGAAACCGCCAACGGTAAGTCCCCGCTCCGGACCTCCAACACGGGCCCGAAGGCCATCCGGCCACGCCCGTCAAATCGCACCTCCGTAGCATCCAGCCCGATCGCCGGCGTCTCCCCCTGCCAAATCGTCACCTCCACGGGCATCTCAATCGCGTTGCTCCAGTCCCCACACAGACACACCTGAACCATCGCACGGTGCGTACCCACCGCCAGCCCCTCGGGAAAAACATCCACCCCAATAGCCTGCGCGCCCTCTTGGTACGCCTGCAACCACGCCCCACCCGACGTCCTGACCGACAGCGCACCCAGCCACGGCCAAACCCCCGCCACGGAATGGACCCGCCGCCCCTTCCGTTCCTCAAAGGAATACCGCAACGGCCCGGACTGCGACCACTCCAGCCGCCGCTCGGCCACCCCAAACTCCACCGCAACCCGGACGGTATTCCCCGGTCCAGTCACCGTGATCACCCCCAAATGCTGGCCCGCCGGCATCGCCCGCGGATCCAATGTAATCACCACCTCCCCCGGCGCACGCACCGCCCCCTCCGGCACCCGCAACCAATCCACATTTGAGTAAACGCGTACCTCCGCCGCCGCACTCGCGCTCAAATACAATGTCTGCGAAAACGCCGCATCTCCAGGATTTGCCCCCGTGATCAGATACGCCGGTCCCTCCACCTTCACCAATGGCAGAGGATTCACCTCCAGCACCACCGGGACATCGACCGCCACCGACCCCGGCTCCGCCGCCAACACCGATATCGTCCCCGAGTACCGGCCCGCCGCCAGCCCCGCCGTCCGCGCCGTCAGCCGCAATTCCGTCCCACTCCGCTCCACCTCCAGCCAACTCCCCGCCTTCACAGAGAATCCGAAATCCAACATATCCATCCCGCCGAATAGCGGCCGCACACCCAAAGCGGCCCGCACCTCCCCCGTCCCCGTCATGCTCTGCAACAGCACGCTCCCCGGCGACACCGTCAGCAACCGCGGCGGCGCTGAAAGCCGAATCTCCGACCCAACCCAGCCCACAGGGAACACACCCATCCCATCGGCCCGATCCGCCGCAATATTCAAGGCCCGCACCGCCTTCGTCACGAACACCTGGTAGTATGGCCGCCACGCCGGAGCAACGTAAATCTCCCCAGCACCGACCCGTACCTTCTCCCGCTGGCGCACTCCGTCCAAAAACCCAGTCCGCTCCACCTCCAACTCCACCGCCTCCCCATACGGATTCGCCACCGCCACATCCACCGTCCCCTCACTCGCCGTGTTCACCGAATACGCCCCCATTACCATCCGCAACGGAAAAATCGGCGCCGTCCCCTCCCCCCGCTTACTCCGCATCGCCACCACATACTCCACCCCATCCACCCGCACCGTCTTCCCGGTCAACTCCGTCTCCCCGCCCACCGTAAACGTCATCACCTCCGGCGACACATACGCCACCGCATCCACCGCCACCCCGTCCACCTCCAACACCGAATCCGCCCGAAACCCAGCCCCCTCCACGCGCACCACCGTCCCAGCGCCAACAATCCCACTCCCCGGCGCCGTATTCGAAACCACAACCCGCGCCCCCGCCCGCGCCATCCCCGCCCGGCCCACAACATCCACCCGCTTCTCCCACCGGTTCGTCCACGCCACATCAGTCAACCCGACACTCACCACCCCACTCTCCGCCCCCGCCAACACCGGCACCGCAATCGTCGCCACCGGCAACCCCGCCAACGCGCCCACCCCGCCCGAATCCGCCCGAAAACGCACTTCCACGTGCCGCCCGCGAATCGTCGTCGTCCCAATCGCGTCCCCGGCCGCGCTGAACACCTGCACGTCCAACACGTCCCCAAACATCCCCGCGTCCAGGTCCACCGTAAACCCGCCCGTCACCGCCGCAACAGGCTCAGAAACCACCACGCGCCGCTGCGCCACCGTCCCGGGCCGAACCGCCACATCGGCCACGCGCAACTCCGCACCCAGCAAACCAACGACCCATAAAATAGCGAGCAGTAAAATCCGCACGCCCTATCATCGGCAAAAACAAACCAACCCATGCCCCAGGATTAGGCCCAACCGGCACTCAGGAATCCCCTCCACACCCGGAGGAATCCCCGGCAAGCCCTACTTAGCCGGAGCCGGAGCCGGAGCCGGAGCCGCCGCCGGAGCCTGTTTCCCAGGCCACAACCGCCACGCCAGAATCATCGTCAACACCTGCACCGACACAATCAGCGCCACCACGCCCGGCCACCCATACGCCCGCCAAACAGGCCCCGGCACCGCCGCCCCCGTGCTGCCGCCAATGTTATAAACCATCACATACAACCCCACCGCCAGCGCCCGGTTCACCTTCGTCGCCAGCCCCAAGAACCCGCTCGCGCACGTCTGCGCCACAAACACCGCATTACAAACCAGAGCCAACCCCACCACGATCACCGGAACACTCGGCACCATCGTCAACATCGTCCCGCACGCCCCGGCCGCAATCCCGCACACCAGCACAAACCGGTGCCCGTAGCGGTCGATATACCGCCCCGCGATCGGCGTCACCACCGCGGACGTCAGGTACACAAAGAACAGCGTCCCCAGCACCGAAGTCGGCAGCGAAAACGGCGGCAGCGCCAGGTAGAAGTTGATATACGTGAACGTCGAAATCAGCGAAAAGAACACGCAAAAACCCACCGCGAACGTCGCCAGCAACA
>CANIVU010000132.1 GCA_947470805.1 Acidobacteriota bacterium
CCGCTCATGCAGCACCCCGCCCAGGTCCCGAATCTCCCGCTTCAGCGCCTTCGGCAAATTGTCCGTTCGTCGATGCATATCTCAGTTCACCAGAAAATGCACGATCCGCGCGACACCGGAAGCCATCCGCAACCGCAGCTCATGCCGCCCCTCCGCCAGATCTCCATCCAGCACATACGCCCAAGGAATATGCAGCCCTTTGCTCCATTTGGTCGATAACTCCTGCCGCCGCCACGCGCCTCCATCCACGCTGAACTCCACCACCCCCGCATCCGGCCCCGCCGTCACAAAGAGCCCAATCCCGGTGCCCTCGAATGGCAGCGTCAACACCGCCCCCGGCGCATCGCCCACGACGACAGGCACATCCACAAACCGCGCCCGCGTCGCCGCCTTGTCCGTAGGCCGCCACGAAGCCTCAACCCGCCAGCCCACGCCCGCCGAAGGCTCCACCAGCCGTCCGCGAAAATACGAATGAGCATCCAACGGCTCCGGCATCGCATGCACCCGAACACCCGCCGCCGGCTCCCGCCAGGCCGCGTCGAACAGCCGCACAATCGACCGGAAATAAACACTCTGCCCAAACGGCGAAGGATGCAGATTCAGAAAATCCCGCTCCCAATTAAACTCCACCGCATCCATCCGGTCCGTCACCTCGCGCGCCAGATCGAGCGACGCCACCCCATACCGCCCCGCTACCCGCTCATGCGACGTAATCACCTCCGGCGTCACCCCGGCCCGATACGACGCCACCTTCTCCGGATCCACAAAATGCAGCAGCACCACATCAATCGCCGGATTCAAAACCCGCGCCTGCCGCACAATCCCCTCCACCCCGCGCACCTGCTCCCGCGCACCATATCCATTGGTCGCATCATTCACCGCGGCCTCCTGGAACAACAGGTCCACCGGCCCCCGCCCAAACACATCCCGCCGCAACCGGAACGCTCCCGGCGTCGACCCCGTCGACGAAATCCCCGCGTTCACAAAATCAAACTTCGTCTGTGGAAACCGCTTCTGCAACCACTCGCAAACCAGGTCCCGCCACCCCTTCCCCTCCGTAATCGACCCTCCCAAAAACACAACTCTTGCCTCGCCCCCCGCCGCAAACTTCGCCAGCGAATTCCGCAAACCATCGCGCAGCTTGTAGTAAGGCGCGCCAAACGGCGTCAATCCCGTCCCGGCCAACCCTGCCATTCCCGGCGTATGCCGCAGAACAAAATTCACCTCCATCCCCGCATCGTCCAATGGGAAATGGTGCCCGTTCAACGCAGCCGGCCCGCTGGTATTTGAGTACACCGTAATCGGCCCGCCCAACTCGCGATACCGCTTCGCCAACACGGCCGTGTTCTCGAGCGGCGGCACCACCGCATCGGCCTCATTCACCACATGCAACAGCGGCACCCGCCGCGCCGCCAATGGCCGCAACGTATCCACCGGATTCTCACCGTACGCCAACATCTGCTCTTCCGTAAATCCATACGTCGCCAGCGCCTGCGCCCAATCGGTCTTGCTGCCAATTCCCTTCCCCCGCCCGCCCGGCCAGCTCTTCATATCGCACACCGGCGACTCGCAATAAATGCAATCCACCAGCTCCGGATGCCGCGCCGCCCAGTTGTACACAAACAGCCCACCCCGGCTCACCCCCTCCAACGCCATCCGCTCGGCCAACCCAAACTCCTTCCTCACATGCGCGTAGAAGTGGTCCCAACTCTCCACCGCCTTCGGGCTCCCGAAGATATTCGGCAGGTCGAAATAGGCGACGTGATACCCCTTCGCCAACAGCCCCTCCGCCGCCTGAACATTGAACTCCGGAAACCGCGCCCGCCACAACCACGGCTTCCCCGGCGCCGCCACGCGCGGCAGCACCACATACCCCGCCACCCCGTCCACGGTAAACTCCCGCTTCTCAAACCCATGCCAATCGGCGGCCATCCCCAGGCCCGCGGCTAAAATCGCCAGAAAAAAGCGCATAGGGAAATGATATGCCGCCTGCTTCGGTAGAATGGGATCTACATGCTTTGCGCCGGAATTGTTGGCCTGCCGAATGTCGGCAAGAGTACCCTGTTTAACGCGTTGACCCAGAGCCGTAAGGCCATGGCCGCCAACTATCGCTTCTGCACCATCGAGCCGAACAACGGCGTCGTCACGGTGCCCGACGAGCGGTTGGCCGTCCTGTCCAAAATCAGCGGCTCCCAGAAACTCGTCCCCTCCGTCTTCGAGTTCGTCGACATCGCCGGCCTCGTCAAAGGCGCCAGCCAAGGCGAAGGACTCGGGAACCAGTTCCTCGGCCACATCCGCGAAGTCGACGCCATCGTCCAAGTGGTCCGCTGCTTCGAGAACGCCGACATCGAACACGTCATGGACACCGTCGATCCCGTCCGCGACATCGAAGTCATCGACACCGAACTGATCCTCGCCGATCTCGACAGCGTGCAGAAACGCCGCCAGCGCCAGCAGAAAGCGGCCAAATCCGGCGACAAGAAAATCATTGCCGAACTCGAACTCCTCGACCGCCTGGAGCCCCATTTGAGCAGCGGCCTCCACGCCTTCAGCCTCGACATGACGCCGGAAGAAAAGGCGCTCATGAAGCCCCTCTTCCTGCTCACCGCCAAGCCCACCCTCTTCGCCTGCAACGTCTCGGAAGGCGATCTCGCCAACCCCGATGCGAACCACTGGGTGCAGAAGGTGAAGGAGCTGGCCGTCCGTCATCGCGGCTGCGAAGTGGTCGTCGTGTCGGCCGATATCGAAGCCGAACTCGTCACGCTGCCCGAAGAGGAACGCGCCGAATACCTGGAAAGCCTCGGCGTCACCGAAGGCGGCGCCGGCAACCTGATCAAGGCTGCCTATCACCTCCTCGGCCTCCGTACGTATCTGACCACCGGCGAAAAGGAAACCCGGGCCTGGACCATCCATGCCGGCGACAAAGCCCCGCAAGCCGCCGCCGTCATCCACTCGGATTTCGAAAAGGCGTTCATCTCCGCCGAAACCATCGCCTACGAGGATCTGGTCGCCTGCGGCAGCTTTGCCAACGCCCGCTCCGTTGGCAAGCTGCGCACGGAAGGCAAGGAATACATCGTCCAGGACGGCGACGTCATGGAATTCAAGACCTTCGTCTAAGCCCTACGGCTTGCGAATCACCTCGATCAGCCGCATCGTGTCCACACGGACGCGGCTGGCCATGTTGCCAACTTTGTCCATGTACGCCGAATAGTCCGACTCCGGATGGACTTTGTTCCAGGTGGCGCGCTGCCGGCCCGGTTCGCCCAATGCCGCCCAATTCGGCAGCATGTCCACCGTCATGGCGTTGTACGGCAGCTCCCCACCCCCCGGCATCGCCAGCGTGTAAACGCCCCATCCCGTGCCCGGCTTGTCCTTGGCAAAGGCTTCCGCCAACTGCTTCCAGCCTCCCTGCTCGGCGCGCGTCCACTCCGTCGCCATGCCGGGCTTCGTCTTGTAGTAGTTGATACGGACATACCCGCCCTTCACAGAGCTGCCAACCATGTCCCGAGTCACCCAGTAATCAGTCGCCACCAGATAGCTCAGCTCGTCGCGCTTGGCGTTGCGCTGCGCCACGGTCATCCCAATGCCCGCCTTCTGCAACTCCTCCGTCGTCATCAGGTTCTGCTCAGCAGGAAAGCCCGCGGAACCGTACACAATCCGGAAATCACACCGCGCCTCGCGCCCCGCCGGCGCCACCGCTTCGGCAATCACAACCCAGCTGTAAGTACCGCCGTCAACGCGGAACTTAGACGCCTTCGCCACAGGGTCCAGCATAAACGCGCGCAGTGCCGAAAGCTTACCAGGGTGAGCCTTCACGCACAAATCGCGAACGTATCCGAGGGGCTGGGCCTGCCCGAAAGCCGCGGGCAATAGCAGCGCGGCAACCCAGAACAGCGAGAGAATCCGTTTCATGTAAGTGGTCCTTTGGGAGGGTATTGAGGCAGGATTTACTGCCCGGCCTTACAGCGCGAACTCCCGCCCAAAGGGGCCACCGTCTACAGCTTGAAACGTCTACTTATTTCCCGGCGCGCGCTTTTTCCCACCGGCGCTTCTGCGCCTCGGCCATCCGCAAACGGCCCTCTTCGCTCACTTCCCGGCGCTTCCGCCGAGTCCCCTTTACCTTTGCAACAGCTTCCACCACAGGCGCGGCCACTTTCACTTTCTTGCCGGACGACAAGCTTTTCACGTGGGCAATCTGCCCTTCAAGACGAGCGAGCTGCGCTTCAAATCCTTCCAGCGCCGCAATAAGTAGAGACTGATCCAGTCCGATTGACATACTTCTACTCTATCAATTTCACGCGCCTGTTACTCGCACGCTATCTATCCCTCCAAGTTACTTGGGGGTAGGCGCGGATACTCGGCAAAACTCGCAGCCTTAGTCGATCGCTTCGTACCGGATAACTGGCATCTTAGTCCCGCCGGCGCCCGCGCTTCGCCGGCACGGAAGACGCGCGCCGCAGCCGCTTAGAGTAGCTCCCGTAAAAGCGAACCGCCTCCCGGGGAAGGAGGCGGTTCAGAGATATTTGGTCGGGCCGCCGGGATTTGAACCCGGGACCTCTTGCACCCCAAGCAAGCGCGCTAGCCAGGCTGCGCTACGGCCCGATCCTGAATGTTGACTTGCCCACCCGGCAGGTCAACCTAACTAGTTTAGCAGAGCCAACGGCGATAAGCCATTAACGTGCTTTTTTCGATGCGGCTTCCACACGAACCCGGGCACGTTCCGCCGCGCTCAAGGCGCGCGCGATATCCCATTCCCCGGACTCCTTCAAACGCCGCTCAGCACGGTCCAGGGACTCCTGGGCGCGCTTCAAATCGATCTCGTCCGGCCGCTCCGCCGTCTTCGCCAGTACACGTGTCCCGTGGGGCTGCACTTCCACCCAACCACCGGACACAACCACCGAATGCGACTTGCCGCCGACCGTGTAGGACAGCAGTCCGCTGCCCAGTTCCGACAGCAGCGGAGCATGTTCCGGCAACACACCCAGAAACCCGTTTAACGCGGGAATCTGGGCTTCCGTCACTTGGTCTTTGACCAGCAGACGGTCCGGAGTTGCCACTTCGAGTTCGAACGTTTCCGCCATATGCGGGTCCTAGTTGCCCTTCTTCATCTGCGCGGCCTTCTCGATCACTTCTTCGATCGTGCCCTGCATGTAGAACGCCTGTTCCGGAAGGTCGTCGTGCTTGCCGTCGCAGATTTCGGTGAAACCCTTGATCGTATCGGCCAGCTTCACGTACTTGCCCTTGAAGCCGGTGAACTGCTCGGCCACGTGGAACGGCTGCGAAAGGAACTTCTGAATCTTACGGGCGCGCGACACGGTCAACTTATCATCTTCCGAAAGTTCGTCGATACCGAGAATCGCGATGATGTCCTGCAGATCCTTGTAGCGCTGCAGAATCTGCTTCACGCGCTGGGCGCAACCGTAGTGCTCTTCACCCAACACCTGCGGGTCAAGAATACGGGAGGTCGAAGCCAGCGGATCCACAGCCGGGTAGATACCGAGCGATGCGATGTCGCGCGAAAGATTCGTCGTGGCGTCCAAGTGGGTAAACGCGGTCGCCGGAGCCGGATCGGTGTAATCGTCAGCGGGCACGTAAATCGCCTGCACCGACGTGATCGAACCCTTCTTCGTCGAGGTAATGCGTTCCTGCAGTTCGCCCATTTCCGACGCCAGGTTCGGCTGGTAACCCACGGCCGAAGGCATGCGCCCCAGCAGTGCCGACACTTCCGAACCGGCCTGCGTGAAGCGGAAAATGTTGTCCACGAACAGCAACACGTCCTGGCCTTCTTCGTCGCGGAAGTATTCGGCGACGGTCAGCCCGGTCAGGCCCACGCGCAGGCGGGCACCTGGCGGCTCGGTCATCTGGCCGTAAATAAGGGCCACTTTCGATTTCGTGTAGTCGGACGGATCCACAATCCCCGACTCCTGCATTTCCAACCAGAGATCGTTCCCCTCACGGGTGCGCTCGCCAACACCGGCGAACACCGACACACCACCGTGGTTCGTCGCGATGTTGTTGATCAGCTCCATGATGACGACGGTCTTGCCGACGCCGGCGCCGCCGAATAACCCGATCTTACCGCCCTTCAAATAAGGTTCGATCAGATCGATAACTTTGATACCCGTTTCGAGCATCGTCTGCGACGTCGCCTGCTCGTCGAACGAAGGAGCGGCGCGGTGAATCGGATAATGCTTCTTCGCGTTCACCGGACCCATCTCGTCCACGGGCTGGCCGATCACGTTCAACACGCGGCCCAGCGTTTCCGGCCCAACGGGCACCATCACCGGAGCGCCCAGGCTGATCGCCTGCATACCGCGCACCATGCCCTCGGTCGGCTGCAACGCGATCGTGCGGACGCGGTTTTCGCCAATGTGTTGCGCCACTTCGCAGATGATGTCGATCGGCGTGGGAGCGTTAAAGCCTTCGCTGGTGATCCGGATCGCCGTACGAATCGGCGGGATGTGCCCTTCCGGAAACTGAATATCGATAGCGGGTCCGGCGACCTGAATTACTTTGCCGGCGGTTGTGGTAGCGGTAGACATGGTTCGATCAAAACTCCTTGCGCTCTGACGCGCTCTAGTCGAGCGCCGAAGCGCCGCTCACGACTTCAATAATTTCGCGGGTAATGCTGGCCTGGCGTACACGATTCATGTACAGGGTCAGCCGTTCAATCACATCGGAGGCATTCGAGGATGCAGAATCCATCGCCGTCATACGCGCGGCATGTTCGGCCGCGGTCGACTCCAGAATCGCCCGATAAATCGCCACTTCCACATAACGCGGCAGCAGCGTCGCCAGCAGTTCCTCCGCCGGCTGTTCGAAAATGTAGTCCACGCTCGCCTGTTCCTGCGGCAACGGAACCGGCAGCAGTTGCACGATGTCCAATCGGGCCGCCATCACGCTTTTGAACTCGTTGTAGACCAAGTAAACCGAGTCCACTTCGCCGTTCGAATAACGCTCCACAACCTTGCGCCCCAACGTCGCCGCATCGGCATACTTGGGAGCCTTGGTCACGTTCATCATCTCGCCGGCAATCGTGAAGCCGCGGCGGCGGAAGTAGTCGCGCGCCTTCTTGCCCACAGCCTCAACCTCAACCGTCTTGCCCGCCTTGTCGTCCGTAAGGAACTTCTGCGCGCCACGATTGATATTGGTGCTGAACGCCCCGGCCAGTCCGCGGTCGGCGTTGATGATGATCACCAACACCCGCTCCTCGGGCCGCACCACCAGCAGCGGATTTTCCGCCGCCGTGTCGCTGCCCTTCGTCGCGTTGGCCACGTTGGCCAGCATCTGCCGCAGCGAGTTCGCAAACGGCCGCGCCGCGATCACCGCTTCTTGCGCGCGACGCAGTTTCGCCGCCGAGACCATCTTCATGGCCTTCGTGATCTGCTGCGTATTTTTAACCGAGCGAATTCGCCGGCGGAAGTCGATTAACGATGGCATGGCTTACGCCTGGAATCGGCCCTTGAAGTCTTTGAACGCCTTGGTCAACTCTTCCTTGATCTCACCGGTCAGCTCGCGCTTTTCCTTGATCGAGGGGAGCAGGTTCGGATACGCCGACTCCACGAACGCGTAGAGTTCGGATTCAAACCGGCGGCAGGCTTCCACCGGAATGTCATCGGTCGCGCCAGAGGTGCCGGCGTAGATGATGAGGACCTGTTTTTCCACCGGCAGCGGCTGGAACTGGGACTGTTTCAACAGTTCCGTCAGCCGTTGGCCGCGGCTCAACTGCTTCTGTGAAGCGGCGTCGAGTTCGGAGCCGAACTGCGCGAACGCAGCCAGCGCGCGGTACTGGGCGAGTTCCAAACGGAGCGAACCGGCAACCTGGCGCATCGCCTTGATCTGCGCGGCGCCGCCCACGCGGCTCACCGAGATACCGACGTTGATAGCCGGACGGATGTTCGAGTTGAACAAATCGGCTTCCAGGAAGATCTGGCCGTCGGTGATCGAAATCACGTTGGTCGGAATGTAGGCCGAGACGTCGCCAGCTTGCGTTTCGATGAACGGCAGCGCGGTCAGCGAACCGCCGGTCTTCAGCTTCGCGGCGCGCTCCAGCAGGCGGCTGTGCAAGTAGAACACGTCGCCAGGGAACGCTTCGCGGCCCGGCGGACGGCGCAGCAGCAGCGAGATTTCGCGATACGCCGCGGCGTGCTTGGAAAGATCGTCGTACACAACCAGCACATGCTGGCCGCGGTCGCGGAAGTACTCGCCCATCGCGCAACCGGCGAACGGAGCAATGTACTGCATCGGGGCCGGATCGGACGCCGTCGCCGCCACGACGATGGTGTAATCCATCGCGCCGTAGTTGGTCAGCGTCTGCACAACCTGTGCCACCGTCGAACGCTTCTGGCCGATCGCGACGTAAATACAAATAACGTCGCCGCCCTTTTGGTTGATGATCGTGTCGAGCGCGATCGCCGTCTTACCGGTCTGACGGTCGCCAATGATCAATTCGCGCTGGCCCCGGCCGATCGGGATCATGCCGTCGATGGCCTTGACGCCCGTCTGCATCGGTTCTTTAACCGGGCTACGGTCGATGACGCCCGGCGCCAAACGCTCCACCGGGTTGAACTCGGTGGTGTTGATCGGCCCCTTGCCGTCAATCGGCGCGCCGATGGCGTCGACAACGCGCCCAATCAGCGCATCGCCCGCCGGAACCGACATGATGCGGCCCGTGCGTTTCACCTCGTCGCCTTCGCCGATGTGCTGATAGTCGCCCATCAACACAGCGCCCACCTGGTCTTCTTCCAGGTTCAACGCAAGGCCGGTCACGCCGCCGGTGAACTCAATGAGTTCGCCCGCCATCACGAGTTCCAACCCGTGAATACGCGCAATACCATCGCCCACCGAAATGACCGAACCGGTCTCGGAGACGTTGACCGCCTGGTCGTAATTTTCTATTTCTTCGCGCAGTACTCGCGCGATCTCATCTGCCCGAATTTGAGCCATACTGTGACGTTTTCTCTAGAAACCTGACTTAAGACCGCACCAGACGGACACGCATGACCTGCAATTGGCCGCGCACCGAACCGTCATATACCCGGGATCCAACGCGCGCGACCAGTCCCCCGATCAGCGCCTCGTCTACCTTATACTGCCCGAACACCTGCTTGCCAGTCGCCCGGCCCAACGCCGCTTCGATCTGCTGGCGCTGCGCCTCATCCAACCGCCGCGACGACTGAACTTGCGCCCGGATAATCCCCCGGCGTTCATCCAGCTGCGACTCGAGCGACGTAAGGATCTCGCCCAACATCGCCGTCCGCCGGTGATCAATCAACACGTACATGAAATTTTTCAACAGCGGCGAAAAACCGATCTGCTCGGCAAACCGCGCAACCGCCGCCTTCTTCTTCCGCCCCGACACCGCGGGCGAAATCAGAATGTTCTTCAAATCCGGCGAACTCTGCTGCAGCTCTTCGAACGCCCGCAGTTTCACCACGGCGTCATTCGCCGCGTCGTTACTAACAAGAATATCGGCCAGCGCGCGCGCGAACCGGGATGCAATTGCCACTGACATCGGCTAGTTCAACCCTTTCAGGAAGCCCTGGATCAGCCCAGCATCGGCTTGCGAATTCAACTGCCCGCGCAACTTCTCTTCCGCCATCTTCAGCGCCAGATCGGCGGCATAGGTCTTCAACACCGCGCGCTCGTTCTTCGCCGCGGAAGCAATTTCGTTCTCGGCGTGCGCTTGAATCTTGGCCACAGCGGCGGCCGTCTCGGCCTGCACCCGCTCGCCTTCATTGGCGATCTCGGCCTTGGCCTTCGCCCGCAGATCGGCGATTTCGCTTTCCAGATTCTTCAACCGGGCTTCCATCGCCGCCGTCCGCGCATTGGCTTCCCGCTGCAACTCGGCGCCTTCTTCCAGGCCCTTGCGAATCTCTTCATTGCGCGTCGCGAAATAGGCAGGCGCGTTCTTGGCGATCATGTAGCCCAAGCCACCAGCCAGAATCGCGAAGTTCGCCCACTTCCACCACACCGAAACTTCCGCCGGCCCACCGGACTTGTGCTCGCCTTCGCCGTGACCCGCTTCGCCATGCCCGGCAGCAGCCGGTGCGCCATGCGCGGCGGCACCATGCTCAGCGGCAGCGGCCGGAGCGCCATGCTCAGCGGCAGCGGCGGGAGCGCCATGCTCACCAGCCGGAGGAACAGCCGGAGCCCCATGCTCCTGCGCCCAGATGCCAACAGCGGCAACAGCCGCAATCAAAAACAACCGGCGCATCACGCAGACCTCCGCAAAATCGCGGCGGCAATCCCGTCGGCGATCCGTTCACTTTCAGCCTGCAGCGACTCGCGCGCCGCTCGCACATCGCCAGCCAACTCCGCCTTCGCGGTCTTGACCAACGAATCAGCGCGCTCGCGAGCATTCGCCAAAACCACGGCCTGCTCCTCGCGCCACTTCTTCCGCATCACGTCGTTGTCTTTGTAGACTTCGGTCCGCGCGTTGCGAATCGCTTCTTCATATTCCTTGGCTTTCGCCTCGGCTCGCGCCATAGCGCTTTCGGCCTGTTTCCGGGCTCCGGTTGTCGCCTCATACCGTTCCGCCAGCACTTTTTCTAAGGGAGCGAAAAACGTCCGCTTCAAATAGAAGTGCAGCAGAATCAGGAGGAAGAACGTCGGCAGACCTTTCAACACGATCTCGCCGAGCGCGTGTAACGTGGCTTCCATTGTTTGTACTTGGTGGGGTTTAGGCGGCGGTCTTCGGAGGTTACCCCGAAGACCGTAAATTATAAGGTAACATGTGCGACTAAACCCCGGCAACCAATCGTCCGATAGAAGAGCATGCCCGCGCTCCGTCCGGCGCATTTTGTTGCTGCCGTTTTCCTCTTTTCCGCACTTTTCGTCTTCTGGCTCGCCGGGGACCGCCTCATTTTGATCAATGATGAGGGGATTTTCCTCTCCCACGCCGCCCGCATCGCCGAAGGCGAAGTTCTGTACAAGGATCTCTTCGGCCTCACCGGCCCAGCCTCTTATTGGCTCATCGCCCTGGTATTCAAGCTATTTGGCGTCTCCCTCGCCGCCGCCCACGTCATTCTCGCCGTCGAAATCGGCATCCTCACCGCCGTCGTCTACTTCGTCACCCACCAACTGGCCGACGCTGCCTCCGCCGCCATCGCGGCATTCATCTTCCTCGCCCTCAACTCGGCCGACCCCGCCATGATGACCAACAACCATCGCTGGGACGCCGACACCTACGCCATCCTCGGCATCGTCGCCGTCTGGCGCGGCCGGCCCTTTCTCGGCGGTATCCTCCTCGCCTTCTCCGTCTGGGCAACCCCCATCCTCGCCCTCACCGCCGTCGCCACCGTCGCGGCCGCACTGCTCATCAAACAATCCCCCCGGCGCATCATCGCCGGCGGAGCCACCGGAGCAGCCCTCGGCGTCGCCGCCCTCCTCGCCACCGGCTCGCTCAAAGCGTTCATCGATAACCTCCTCTGGGCCAAGAACAACTACTCGGAAGCCAACCGCATGGCCTACGGCGAGGTGATCGGAGGCTACCCGGCCCTGTTCGACGGAGCCTTCGGCGCCGGCGATTGGATCATCCGCGTCATGATCGTCATCGGGCTCACGCTCCCCGTCTGGCTCCCGCCGCTCTGCGGCCTGCTAATCCTGAAAAACCGGGACCGCAATCTCATCTACTTCTGCGTCTGCGGCCTGTCGATGATCGCCGGCGTCTCCCCGCGCTTCGACGTCGGCCACCTCGTCTTCGCCGCGCCCCTGTTCTACCCCGTCGCCGCCAGCTTTCTCAACAAAGCCCGCTGGGCCGTCATCCCGGTCGGCGCCATCGCCGGCGTCTTCCTGCTCTCCGCCCTCGTCCAACGCGCCGATACGGAACAGATCGATACTCCCGTCGGCCGCGTCCGTACCGACAAAGGCAGCGCCGAACTCGTCCGCTGGCTAACGGCGAACATCAAACAAGGCGAACCCATGTTCGTTTACCCCTACCCGCCCGTGGCATATTTTCTAACCCGCGGCCAAAACGTCTCCCGCTTCTGCGTCCTCCAACCCGGCCTCTTCACCCTGGACGACGAAAAACAGGCCACCGACGACATGCTCCGCCGCCCGCCGACGAAGATCCTCTACATGGATGTCGCCCCGCAGGAGTTCCTCCGCATCTGGCCGGCGTCAGACCCGAATCGTCTCCAACTCCGCCACATCCACGAATTCGTCACAGCCAACTACCAGGACACCGCCCAGTTCCGCAACCTGCACATCTACACGCCCGTCACCCGAGCCTCCAAGTAATATCTGCCTCGCAGCAAACAACCCACGGGGACACCCGCGGGCCGAAGCGCAGCGCAGGCCGGGTGTCCCCAGACGCCATATTCGCCCGCACCGTTCCCAGCGGAAGGATCTTCCCGCAAACCCATGCCGCCGCAAAACCGCCACCGCTTCCCCTGCGGTCAATCACGGCGTACCGCGTTCATCCAATCATGACAATCGGCTCCAAATACAGCCGAATCGCCTCTTCGATATTCGCCCGCGCCTCTTCTTCCGTATCCCCGGCCGAGGCACATCCAGGTAGCTCAGGGCACACCGCCGAGTAACTACCGCTCTCCCGATCGAACGCCAGAACGATTCGGAACTTCATACCGCTACTGTACTCCCCGCAACACCCCCAGATACCGCTCCGCAATCCGTCCCAAATCCATCTCCCGCTCCGCCCACTCCCGCGCCGCCCGCCCACACTCCCGCCGCCTCACCCCCGAATCCGCCAACCAAATCATCAACCCCAACAACTCCTCCTCCTCACTCAACCCCACCCCAACTCTCGGACACCCCGCCAACGGCAAAGCCCCACTCTCCGCCGTGTCACTCACAATCACCCCACGCCCCATCCGCATCCACCGCGCCGTCATCCCCGAACTCTCCCCCGCCCCCGGATACCGCAAGTTCACCCCCACATCACAAGCCGCCGCCCTCACCCCAAACTCCCGCTCCCCCAAATACCCCTCCCGAATCACCCCATCCCCGCCCACCAAACCCTCCATCGCCCGCGCCAAATCGCTCGACCCCACCTCCCCCGCCACCAACAGCCAAACGTCCGAACGCACCGCCCGCAACCGCGCAAACGCCCGCAAAACCGCCAGCACCCGCTTGGACTCCCGCAAATATCCCATCAGCCCAAACAACGTATGCGACGGCAGAACCCCCATCGAGACCCGCCACCGCTCCACGTCCACCAAATCCACGCCCCCCGCATCCAACGGCAAGTGCGGAATCACCTCTACAGTCGCCGACGGTGCCTCCCGCCGCACCATCTCCGCCGCCCCCGCATTATGCACAATCACCGCCCGAGCCCCCTCCGCCAACCGCCTCAACATCGGCCAACGAAAATACCGTTCATCGGAAGCCGACCGCGACCGCCCCGCCCACAACTCCTCCGCCATCCCCCGAAACCAAGCCCCATAACAATAAACAAACTCGGCAACATACTCCTCCCGCGAAAACGCCCCCAAATGAAAATGATGCAGCACCGCGTCATGCAATACCACCACCCCCGGCCGCTCCACCGCCCGCCGATAAATAGCGGTATGCAACCCGTTATTCCCCATGTGGTACAGGTTCACATCCCCATCCACCCCGGAAACCACATACTCCGGCAACGCCCCCAACAAAGCCGCCGCATAATCCGCCACGCCACTCCGCACCGGCGGCATCGGCGAAAAATACCCAACCCTCAAAGCAGCCCCTTCCGCGACCCAAACAACGCCGTCCCCACCCGCACCATCGTCGACCCCTCCTCAATCGCCACTTCCAAATCGTGCGACATCCCCATCGACAACTGCCCCACCCCAAACTTCTCCGCCAGCCCCCGCAACTTCCGGAAATACGGCCGCGCCACCTCCGCATCATCCGACCACGGCGGCATCGTCATCAGCCCCGTCAACGTCAACCCCGGCGTCGCCCGCACCGCCTCCACCAGCGCCCCCAACTCCTCCGGCGCCGCCCCGTGCTTGGACTCTTCCTCCGAAAGCTTCACCTCCAACATCACCTCCAACGGCCCCTCCAGCCGCCCGGCCAACTTCGCCGAATCCACAGTCTGAATCACATCAAACATCTCGGAAGCCTTCTTGGCTTTATTCGATTGCAAATGCCCAATCAAATGAAACCGCGCCCCCTCGCACCCGCCAACAAACGGAAACTTCCTCTCAAACTCCTGCACATAGTTCTCCCCGAACTCGCGCATCCCCAACGAATACGCCTCCAGCAGCACCTCCACCGGAAACACCTTCGTCACCGCCAGCAGCGTGATTTCCTCCGGCCGCCGCCCCGCCCGCTGCGCCGCCAGCACGATCCGCTCCCGAACTGTATCCCACCGATCCTGTAAAGCCATCCAAGTCCATTCTATAATCCGGGTAGTGACACGACCCGCCCAGCGGGCCGCGCGCAGCCACCCCGCCGGCGTCCACGCAGCGATCGAAGCCTTTCTCGCCGCCGCCCGCCAACCGGTCCTCCAAGAACCCGGCGAACTCCCGTTCCCCCTGCAAACAGGCCAATACGAGCTCGCCGAAAAAGCCGCCGCCCTCCTCATCTCCACCTGGGACGACACCCGCCAACTCCACCGCCGCGCCGTCGCCATCGCCGAAGAAAAACCCGGCCGCCTCACCCTCACCATCGAAAAGTTCGGCGGCAAGCTCGGCACCCTCGTCTTTTACGACGAATCCAAACCGGCCTCACAAAACCTCCGCAAACAGTCCGAACGCCACCACTTCCGCGAACAACTCCGCGCCATCCTCCGCAAACAGTTCCCCACCTGGCGCCTCCTCGGCCTCTCCGCCGATCTCGACCTCCAACACTCCCTCTCCGCCAACTACCCCCGCGCCCTCCTCCGCCTCGGCCACAAGGGAATCGCCGTCATCGGCGCCGCCGCGGGGCCTGCCGACCCCACCCACGCCCTCACCTACGGCCTCGTCTGGCTCGCCTACCTCCGCCAACGCGAACCCGAACTGACGATAGACCAACTCGCCCTCTTCCTCCCCCCACAAGCCCTAACCACCACCGCCCTAAGAATCAAATGGCTCACCGGAGCCCACTTCCGCCTCTTTACCTACACCACCACCGGCGCCTCCCAGGAACTCGACCCGCAGGACTGCGGCAACCTCCACACCGAACTCCTCCCCGCCCGTCCCCACGAACCCTCCACCCTCCACCCCGAAGCCGAGGTCACCCCAAAAGGCCTCAAGCTCCGCGGCCTCGACGTTCCCGAACCCGCCGCGCTCCCCGAAATGGCCCGCCTTCGCGCCTCCGATTCCCCAGACAAACTCAACCCCCTATACACCCGCCACCCCGAAGCCTGGCTCGAATCCCAAATCCGCCTCCACCTCCAAACCATCGAGGCCAACCTCAAACCCACCCCCCTCTACGGCCAAGTGACCGCGATAGCGGGCACGGACCGCAACATCGCCGACATCCTGGCAATCGACTACCAATCCCGCCTAACCGTCATCGAAATCAAAGCAGAAGAAGACATCCATCTCCCCCTCCAAGCCATCGATTACTGGATGCGCATCGCCCACCACGCCGCCCAGAACGACTTCAAACAGAAGAACTACTTCCCCCAAACCGAGCTCCAATCCACCCCACCGAAACTCCTCCTAATCGCCCCAGCCCTATCTTTCCACCCAACAACCGAAACGATTCTCCGCTTCTTCTCATCCAATATTGCGGTGGAGCGTATCGGCCTCGCGTTAGAATGGCGCCAGATGGTCCGGGTGCTGTTTCGCTATCGCGGCGCCGACCGCCCAGCGTAAAAATCAAATGGTCAACTCCTTCCTCGCGACAATTGGCAAAGCCATCCGTTCGGTCAATCCCGAAGAGGTGCGCGGCATGGCCGACCGCGAAATCCACATCGGCCTCATGGCCTCCACCGAAGCCAGCCTCAACGAAATGTGGTTCTGGCTCGCCCCCGTCGAGATCTCGGAAACCAAACGGCAGATCCTCGCCGCCATGGTCCACCCCCTCGGGCCCCAACTGCCCGATATGCCCCCGCCCCCGGCCCGCCTCGATATCCAAATCTGGGAAGCCGGCCTGCGCAACAAACCCGCCGACGCCTTCACCTACTACCGCAACAACCCCCAGCAAACCGTCAACGACATCCTCGCCAAACACGACGAATTCGGCATCGCCCTCAGCCGCCACTACCTCCCCTTCCGCAAAACCGTCAGCCAGAAAATCATCTCCGCCGTCTGCAATGAAAACGTGATGTTCTCGGTGACGACATCACTGCCCAACATCGTCCCCAGCGTCCTCGCCCTCCCCTTCGCCGTCGGCGAATTCGCCAGCGATACGGCCTTCCTCACCATGAACCAGCTCCGCATGGCCTTCCTGCTGGCCGGCGCGCACGATCACCCCATCGGCTACCGCCAGCAAAAAGCCCAAGTCGCCAGCGTCATCGCCGGCGCCTTCGGCTGGCGCGCCATCGCCCGCGAGCTCGTCTCCAAAATCCCCTTCGGCGGCGGCGTCATCGGCAAGGCCGGCATCTCCTACGCCGGCACCTGGGTCGTCGGCCATTCGCTCGAACGGCTCTACAAAGTCGGCGGCAACCTCACCGGCAGCGAGCGCAAAAAGATATACGACGAAGGCATCCAGCGCGGCAAGCTGATCGCCCAGAAGTTCCTGGAAACAGTCCGCTCCGCCCGTGTGAAAAAATAGTCCTGTACCCAATGGACTCCAAAGTCACCGTAACCATCTACACCAACCTGCAGTGTGGCGATTGCACCGTCTTCGACGCCCTGCTCAACAACGAACTCCTGCCCAAGTACCGCGGCAAGGTGAAGTTCGTCCACCGTGACTTCCCATTGGAAAAACACGCCTGGGCCAAAGCCGCCGCCCAGGTCGCCCGCCGCTTCGACGAAGTCGCCTGCGGCCTCGCCGCCGGTTGGCGCACGTTCATCCTCGCTCGCATCAAATCCACCACCGTCGAAACCCTGCCGGACCGCGTCCGCGAATACGCCGCCGAAACCGGTGTCGACCCGGCCCAAGTCCTCCCCGCCATCACCGACCCCACCCTCGCCACCGCCGTCGAAAAAGACTTGGCCGAAGGCAAATCCCGCGGCGTCGCGAAGACCCCCACCGTCTTCGTCAACAACACCCCGTTCATCGAAACCATCCCCCTGCCCGACATCACCGCCGCCATCGAAGCCGCCCTCACGCAAACCAAACCTGTCGCCATCGTCACCGGTGCCAGCCGCGGCATCGGCCGCGCCATCGCCATCGAACTGGCCGCAACCCACAACGTCGTCGCCACCTACCGTGGCCGGCTCGACGCCGCCGAATCCCTCGCCGCCCAAACCGGCGCGGCGATTTTCCAATGCGACGTCTCCAGCGCCGAAGACCGAGCCAATCTCTTAAAATTCACCCGCGAAAAATTCGGCCGCCTGGATCTCCTGATCAACAACGCCGGCATGGCCCAACGCGAACGCAACGACATTCTCCAAGCCACTGAATCGAGCTTCGACGAACTCATCGGGACCAACCTCAAAGGCCCCCACTTCCTAACCCAAGCCGCCGCCAAGTGGATGCTCGAACAGGGATCAGGCCGTATCGCCTTCGTCACGTCCATCAGCTCCTACACGGCCTCGGTCAACCGCGCCGAATACTGCATGTCGAAAGCGGCTCTGTCGATGTCGGTAGCTCTCTACGCCGCCCGCCTGGCCGCCTCGAACATCCAGGTCTTCGAAATCCGCCCGGGCATCATCCGCACGGACATGATCTCCGCCGTCGAATCGGTGTATGAGGAGAAAATCGCCAACGGCCTGCTCCCCCAGCGCCGCATGGGCGAAGGTGCCGACGTCGCCAAAACCGTCCGCGCCATCGCCGACGGCCTGCTCGATTACTCCACCGGCCAAGTCCTCAACGTCGACGGAGGCTTCCACCTCCGCACCCTGTAACCTACCCCGGAAATCCGGCGGCCAGAATGCCCACCTGAACCCACCGATGGACATGACGGCCAGTTCGCCCAACCCAACCCACCGGGGACATGGCGGGCAAAACCCCCAACAATTTTCGGCCCATAACCCAACCATAGACGTGTCCCCAAAGACGCGAAACCACCCGCAAAAGTCAGAAGCCAAAAGCCAAAAGCCAATAGCCCGATACTTAAACTAACCCCCATGGGAAAATCCCGCCTAGAAGCCTTCAGCGACGGAGTCCTCGCCATCATCCTCACTATCATGGTACTGGAGATGAAGGTCCCCCACGACGAACCCACGCTCGAAGCCCTCCACAAACTCTGGGGCGTCTTCCTAAGCTACGTCCTCAGCTTCGTCTACATCGGCATCTACTGGAACAATCACCACCACCTGCTCCACACCGTCCGCACCGTCTCCGCCGGCGTCCTCTGGGCCAATCTCCATCTTCTCTTCTGGCTCTCCCTCGTCCCCTTCACCACCGGCTGGATGGGCGAAAACCACTTCGCCCCCATCCCCACCGCCCTCTACGGCGTAACACTCCTAATGGCCGGCCTCGCCTACAACATCCTCTCCCGCGCCATCATCGCCGCCCAGGGTCCGGACTCTCTCCTCCGCAAAGCCGTCGGCAGCGATCGCAAAGGCCTGCTCTCCCTGCTGATCTACGCCATAGCAATCGCCACAGCCTGCGTCGCCCCCCAAATCGCCGGCGCCCTCTACGCCATTGTCGCCATCACCTGGCTCATCCCGGACCGCCGCATCGAACGCGTTCTGCTCCCCGAAAACGACAAACCCCCTGCGGCCTAAGACGCAGGGGGCAGTCAAAACAGTGGGGGAAAGCGGTCACGGTTGAACGGCTCGACTTTTTCACCGCCCAGGTTCTCAGGTTGGACGGGAGGTTCACCCGTGGTCGCTCTTTCCCCGGGGTGCCTATACATGCGGCCCCTCCGTTTCCACAAGCTCACCACCGCCAGCGCTCCGCCAACCAGGGCGTACGTCCCCGGCTCCGGCGTGTCACAAGGCGCGGTCTCGTAAGTAATGTCGTACCGGATCAAGTTGCCCGGCGCCGGCAGGTTCGTGAAGACAAACGCCCTCACGAATTCCCCCGTGTTCACCACCGCCGCCGAATTCGGCGCCGTAAAGGTAACAAAGTTGGAATGAACCCCATTCGTCGCCGTAAAACTCACCCCGCCTGTTACGTTCTGAAACGAACTCGGCAGAAACGAATTCTCGGGATTCAACTTCTGATCCCCGCCCTGCGTTTGCTCCCAAATCGTCACCGTCAACCCCACCAGGCACTCCGGCCCCGCCCACTGGCACGGCCCGCTTCCAGCCATCAAACTCGGCATCCCCGGAATGCTGAAAACCGCATTCCCGAAGAACTCCGAAATCTGCCATTGGTTGCCGAACGGGTCGGTCCCCGTCGTCACTGGATTGGCCGTCCCGATTGCCGAATAGCTATAAATTGTGTTCGCCATCGAGGGCATCGCGAACACGAAAACTAGTAGCAAACCGGCCACTTTAGGCCATATTTTCGTACTCATGCCATGTAGTGCGCTCCCCACCAAAAAAGGGGGTCATACTCTTTTGAAATTCTTCCAAACCCCCTGTGGTATAACAGGGGATTCGTCACGGAGGGTATTGGATGAGCGCTTCTTCAGAGCAGCAAAAGGGCTTCTACGGCTGGTGGATTTCGATCGCGGCTTTCTTCACGTTCGGTCTCGCAGTAGGCATCCCCTACTACGGCATGACCTTCTATTACGACTACTACCAGAAGGCCTTCGGCTGGTCCCGTCCGGAAATGAGCCTCGGCTTCCCTCTCGCCGTCATCCTCACCCTTTGGGTCGGGCCAGTCATCATGCACCGCTTCTCCCCGCGCAAGCTCATGATGATCGGCGCAGTTCTGACCTCCCTGGCATTTATCGGTTTCAGCAAGATGACCGGGTCGCTACCCTTTTATTACGGGATGTGGACTCTCTACACGGTTGGCTACATCCTCTCCGGCCCGATCGCCCACCAAATCATCATTTCTCAATGGTTCAAGAGGTTCCGCGGCAAGGCCATGGCGGCCACATACCTCGGAGTCGGTGTATTTGGCGGCTCAGTAGTAGAGTATTTTTCAGCACCCATAACGCGCGCTACCAATTTCCAAAACGCACTCTTCTGGACAGGCTTGGTTGTCTTGCTGGTCATTCCCATAGCATTTCTAATGCTGAAGGACAAACCTTCGGATATGGGCCAGACTCCCGACGGACTGCCAGTCCCACTAGCGGAAGTACCGCCGCCATCGCGCACGATCAAACAGCTCATTAGCCAACCATCCTTTTGGCTGTTAATGGTTGGCAGTCTCTGCTCAATCGGCGCAATCGGTTCAATCAACTTCCACATGAAACTGGTTTTCAAGGACCAGGGGTTCACCAATCAGCAACAGCTTGACGCCATTTTTGGAACTGCGCTCAAGTACATCCTCTATTCCTCGATCGGTGGACGCATCGTGATGGGCTACCTGGCAGACAAATTCTCGAAGAAGTATGTCATGGTAGCGACCTATTTCCTTGTCGCCGCCACTATCCCATTGCTCTTCCTCGTTAAGCCCGATTCTCCCGAATACGTCTATGTGTTCGCCATTCTTTTCGGCTTCGGTATGGGTGCCGACTACATGCTGATCCCGCTCATGGCCGCCGAACAGTTCGGCGTGAATTCGCTCGCCCGCGCCATGGCCATCATCCTCCCTGCAGACACGATCGGCCA
>CANIVU010000133.1 GCA_947470805.1 Acidobacteriota bacterium
CCGGATTGAAAAAGACGTTGAGAATGGCCAGAAGTGCGTTCACTGTCACCTCCGACGATACCATCAGGGCTCGCGAACGGTCACTACGCGATCGGCGCGAATCTGCTTCAATTCCTGCGTGGCGCCGCTGGGCCAATGGATGGTGACGACGGGGACTTGGGCGATTTTTCCGAGGCCGAAGTGGACCGCACTGGCGCTTGCGCTGGCGTAGCCGACGGCGGTGGAGACGCGGTTGGTTTGGGTGCCGATGGTGACGCGGGCGCCGGCGGCGTCGCGGTTGGATTTGGTTCCCTGCAGTTGGAAAGCGATCCAGTGGTTGGCCGATTTTGTGCCCCAGTGGATGAGCGGCGATTCGCCGAGGCGGGTGACGGCGACGTCGATGGCACCATCGTGATTGAAGTCGGCGAAGGCGGCACCGCGGTGCCAGGCGGGGGCGCCGATGGGGTTGGGCGAGAAGGTTCCGTCGGTGTTGTTGTGGAGGACGAGATTTGTTTGTTTTGACGCGCGGCTGGAGAACTTTTCGGTGTTGGTTTGGACGTCGCCACCGGCGATGAAGATGTCCTTCCAGCCGTCGTTATCGAAGTCGTAGATGCCGCAACTCCAGCCGCTGTAGGCCATGGTGGCTTTGCCGATTTTGGACGGGTACGTCATGTCGCGGAAGGTGTTGCGGCCGAGGTTGCGGTAGAAGGGGAAGGTCTCGTTGTGGAGGGCGGTGAGGAAGAGATCGTCGCGGCCGTCGTTGTCGAGATCGCGGAAGTCGGCACCCATGGAGGAGAGGGCGCGGCCGTCGTCGTTGAAGGCGATGCCGGCGGGGTCGCCGATTTCTTCGAAGGTCCCGTCGCCGCGGTTGCGGAAAAGGAAGTTGGGGACGGTGTCGTTGGTGACGAAGGCGTCGGGGCGGCCGTCGTTATCGACGTCGCCGAAGGCCACGGCCATACCTTTGCCGGGGTGTTTGGCGATGCCGGATTTGGCGCTGACGTCGGTGAATGTGCCGTCGTCGTTGCGGTAGAGGAGATTCGTCAGGCCGGTGTAGAACTGGGGGTGGCAGTAGGTGCGGAGGTTCTGCGTGGCATCGCCGCAGAAGGGTTCGGCGGCGGGGTCCCAGTGGACGTAGCGGACGATGAAGAGGTCGAGATCGCCGTCGTTGTCGTAATCGAAAAAGCCGCCGCCGATGGCCCAGTCTTCGACCGTTGGGATGGCGGTTTTGGTGAAGGTGCCGTCGCCGTTGTTGTGGAAGAGGGAGGATTGGCGGACGCCGGCGACGAAGAGGTCGGGGCGGCCGTCGTTGTCGTAATCGCCGACGACGGCGCCGATGTCGTAGCCGGTGCCGCAGAGGCCGCTTTTGGCTGTCACGTCGGCGAAGGCGCCGTTGCCGAGGTTGCGATAGAGGCGGTTGCAATCGGCGGGGATTTTCTTCGCGAGAGAGGGCTGGGGGGCACCGTTGGTGAAGAAGAGATCGTCCCAGCCGTCGCCATCGAAATCGAGCACTGCGACGCCGCCGGGCATGGTTTCAATCTGGTGTTTTTCTGGCGTTGCGTAGTGGTTCAGGGTATGGGGGAAGGGCGCGGCCGCGGCGGCGAGGAGCAGCAGCAGGCGTGTCATTTGGCGACCTTGAGGATCTGGTTGGGTTTTACTTTGGTGAGGGTTTTGCGTTCGCCGGTGGGCCAGCGGATTTCGAGCGTATCGATGACGTCGGCTTTGCCGAGGCCGAAGTGGGCGCGCATGGGATTGGTGGCGCCGAAGCCTTCGGAGCCTTTTATTTCGCGGTGCTGCTTGACGCCGTTGGCGGTGAGGGTTATGGACACGCCGACGGGGTTGCCGCCGGTGAGATCGACTTCGAGCCAGTTGTTGCGGTTGCCGGAGCGGTTGTCGTAGAAGGCGTTGGTGGCGTGGTCGCCCTGGTAGTGGCCACCGAGCTGGGCGTAGATTTCCAGGTCGCCGTCTTCGTCGAGATCGATGAAGCTGACTCCGTGGCCCTTGTTGCCGGGGCGGGCGAAGTTGGTGAGCGAGGTGACGTCGACGAAGGTGCCGTTGCCCTGATTGCGGAAGATGCGGTTGGGTTCGAGGCGGGAGAGTTGCGGGTCGCCGGTGCCGAAGTAGATGTCGACGTGGCCGTCGTTGTCGATGTCGGCGACGCCGGCGCCCATGACGCCCATGGGGGCGTTGAGCCCGGCGGCGATGGTGACGTCGGTGAAGGTGCCGTTGCCGTTGTTGCGAAAGAGGCGGACGTTATCGGGGTGGAGCGTGGCGGGTTTGAAGCCGGCCTTCAGGCCTTCGACGACGACTTCCCAGGGGGCGAGGGCGGTGGTGAGGATGTCGGGTTTGGCGTCGTTGTTGTAATCGAAGAAGAAGGCGACGAAGCCGTTGTGGGGGGGCTGCAGAATGCCCGCTTTTTCGGCGACTTCGGTGAACTTCCACTTGCCGTCGTTGCGGTAGAGCCGGTTGGGGGACCGGTCGAGGCCGTTGACGAGGAGGTCGATATCGCCGTCGCCGTCGTAGTCGCCGAGGGCGATGCCGATGGCGCCGTAGGAGGGCGGTTCGACGATGCCGGCTTCGCGGGTCATGTTGGTGAAGGTGCCGTTGCGATTGTTGCGGTAAATCTGCGGGGTGGAGCCGTCGCGAAGGACGCCGTTGGCGATGGCGAGATCGAGGAAGCCGTCGTTGTCGAGATCGGCCCAGAGGGAGATGAAGCCGGAGCCGGGGTCGGCGGCACCGCTTTTTTCGCTGACGTCTTCGAAGCGGCCGCCGGTGTTGTGGAAGAGGCGGTTGGGCATGGGGCCGGACCAGCCGTTGAGAGAGATGTAGAGATCGACGCGGCCGTCGTTATCGTAGTCGATTAAATTGAGGCTGTAGCCGGAAGGGACTTTGGCGAGGCCGACTTCGGCGGTGACTTCGGTGAAGTGGCCTTTGTCGTTGCGGTAGACGGCCATGAAGGTGCCGGAGCCGGCGAGGAAGAGGTCCATGTCGCCGTCGTTATCGTAGTCGGCCCAGGAGCAGGTGCCGTTGCCGTCGAAGCGGGCGACGCCGCGTTCCTTGGCGATGTCGGCGAAGAGGAGCGGGCCCTGATTTATCGGGCTGGGCGGTGTGGGGAAGAGGGCGGAGGCGGGGAGCTTTGGGGCGGTGCCGGGGGGGAGTTGATCGAGGGTGGTTTTGAGCAGCCACTGGTCGATGGTTGTGCTGCCGGGGATTTGGGTGGCCTGGTAGAAGTTGCTGGCGGCGTCTTGGAATAGGCCGTGGCGATAGAGGGCGGCGCCACGTTCGCGGAGAACTTCGCGGCGCTGTTGGGGCGACTTCGCGCGGGCGAGGGCTTGTTCGTAATATTCAAGCGACCCTGCGTAATCGCCGTTACGGGCCAGGGCTTTGGCCATGAGGAAGAGCGCGGCGCCCTCCTCTTCGGTGTAGGGCGTGGCGCTGTTGATGACGCGTTCGATGAGGGCGAGCGAACGGTCGATGCCGAGCTTGGGATCGTGGGGGACGCGGTGTTCGGAGTGCTCGGAGAAGCGGACTTCGCCGGTCATCCATTCGGAGAGATTGAGGAGATATTCGTTGGCGGAGGGTTGGAGTTTGACGACGCGGGAGGCGAGTTGAAAGGCAAGGTTGGGATCGTAGTGGAGGAGCTCGGCGCGCGCGTGGAGGATGGATTTTGTTTTGAGGGCGTAGACGTGGTCGGGATTCTCTTTGATGGCGGCGGCGAGGGCTTCGATGGCGAGATCGATGGAGATGCGGTTTTTGGCGGCGTCGGTGGATTGGGCGAAATCGGCGAGGTGGGTGCGGGCGAGTTGAAACCAGGCTTCGGGGTCCTTGGGGTGCTGGCGAATGTAGTTGTTGAGTTCGGCACGGGCTTCGGCGGTCTTGCCGGAGCGAAGGAGGCGGGTGGCCTGGGCGAGGGGGGTGGGGGACTGGGCGAATGCTGAGAGAGCGACGATGACGAGGGAAAGAAGACTGCGCGACACGGGAGTAACCTTGCTGACATGGTTGCATATGCCCCCCGAATTTAGATAGAGTCGTCCAAACGCTTCCACGGTCTGGTTACTTAAGAAACTTAAAGTTTTGTTAAGAAATCTAAGAAGCGCATTCCAAGGGGAGTTACTATGTCTCGTACCATCAGAGTTCTGTCTGCTCTGTGTTTCATGGCGAGCAGCATGCTCGCACAAGACGTTCGTGCCACGATTACTGGCCGCGTTCTTGATCCGTCCGGCGCCACTGTGCCGAACGTAGCCATTCGGGCGGTGAATGCCGCCACCAACGAAACCTCAACCGCCACGAGCGATTCCTCGGGCACCTACACCATTCCTTTCTTGCGTCCCGGCAACTATAAGTTGACGGCATCGGCGCAGGGTTTCAAAGTTGTCAACCGCGATAACCTGACCCTCCAGGTCGCACAGATCGCCGGTATCGATATCACGCTGGAAGTCGGCGCGGTCACCGATACGGTAAACGTCACCGGTGAAGCGGCGCTTCTCGAAACCCAGACCGCATCGCGCTCGGGCATCGTGAACTCGTTGCAGGTTTCCGAACTCCCCTTGAACGCCCGCAACCCGTTCATGCTTGGCACGATGATGTCGGGCGTTGTGTTCCGTGGCGCGGCCATTTGGCAGCGTCCGTTCGACAACGGCGCCATCGCGCAGTGGTCCGTCAATGGCGGCCGCGAATCGAACAACGAATTCATGCTGGACGGCGCGCCGAACAACGGGCAGGCCGGCGGCAACAACATCGCCTACGTGCCGATCGTGGACGCGGTGCAGGAATTCAACGTGCAGCAGAACTCCTATGACGCGCAGTACGGCAAAACCGGCGGCGGCGTCTTCAACGTCGTGCTGAAGTCCGGCACCACCGCCTTCCACGCGACCGGTTGGGAATTTGCCCGCCGTCCGTGGCTCGATGCCAACACCTTCCAGAGCAATGCCGTGCCGCAGGCTTCGGGTATCAAGAACAACCGCGCTGACCACGTGCTGGACCAGTACGGTTTCCAGCTCGACGGCCCGGTCTATCTGCCGAAGATCCTGAAGAAGGATTCCGCGGTGAAACTGTTCTACCTCGGCAGCTTTGAAAACTACCGGGAAAAGACCCCCGGTCCGCTGACGAATTCGTTCCCTGAGCCGGAAATGCGCACGGGCGACTTCTCGAAGATGCGCAACGCCTCCGGCGCTCCGGTGCTGATCTACGATCCGATCCCTTCGTCCTTCGCGGCCAATGGCGATCCGGTTCGTCAGCCCTTCGCCAACAACATCATCCCGGCCAGCCGCATCAACCCGGTTGCCGCCGCGGTGACCAAGTACATGCCGCTGCCGAATACCCCGGCCTCCGCCGGGTTCCGCTACTCCACCAACAACTTCCGCTTGCCCAACTATGTGGCCAACGACAAGTTCTACAACCTGGTGTTGAAGTTCGATATCAACTTCGGCGACAAGCACCGCATGATGGTCCGCCACGCGTCGAACGACCGTACGGAAGATCGCGCTGTGAACGGGATCGACAACAAAGTCGGCACCGACGGTCAGCAGCCCTTCCAGCGCATCAACGATGCCTACGTGGCCGACTGGTTGTACACCGCCACGCCCACCCTCGTCATCAATGTCCGCGGCTCCTACAACCGCTTCATCGAAAAGGGTTTCGGCCGCGCCAATGATGGCTTCGACCTCACCAGCCTCGGCCTGCCGGCCAACCTGATCAAGTCCCTGCCGGGCCCGACGTACTTCGGCCTGTGGCAGAGCCAGGGTTACAGCAACCTGGGCCGCTACCAGAGCTTGAACTTCACCAACAATTACAACCTGTTTGCCAACGTCACCAAGATCAGCGGCAAGCACAGCATGAAGATGGGTATCGACTTCCGCCGCATCCACTACTTGCAGCAGAACTCCGGCAACATCCTGCAGTTCCAGGGCGACACTGCTTTCACGCAGCGCATTTGGAACCAGGGCGAAGCGACGGCCGGTGACGGCTACGCCAGCTTCCTGCTCGGCGCTGTTTCGGGCAGCCAGAACTATCCGCTGTACCCCTTCACCCGCCAATGGTATTTCGCGCCCTACTTCCAGGATGACTGGAAGGTTTCGCGCCGCCTGACGTTGAACCTCGGCTTCCGCTGGGATTACAACGGCGCGCCGGACGAAAAGTGGAACCGCATCAACCGCGGCTTCGACTCCAGTGTTGCCAGCCCGATCGCTTCGCAGATCTCGGCCGCCAACCTGGCGTTGTATCCCGGCTTGAAGGACCTCAAGGGTGGTATCCAGTTTGCCGGCGTAGGTAGCAACTCCACCCTCGCCGCCAAGAACGACATGAACAACTTCCAGGGCCGCATCGGCGCCGCCTTCCAGTTGGACGACAAAACGGTCCTCCGCGGCGGTTACGGGCTGTACTACCTGAACCCGAACAATAACTTCCTGCAGTTCGCCGGCTTCTCCAACAACACCTCGATCGTGAACTCGCTCGACGGTGGCCGCACGGTGTTGCCGAGCCTCTACCAGAACCCGTATCCGTCCGGCATTGGCTTGCCCACTGGCTCCAGCCTCGGCAATTCCACTTTCGCCGGCCGCAACAACAACTGGTTCAACCCGAACTTCGTCACGCCGAAGTTCCACTCGTTCTCGTTCGGTATCCAGCGTCAGGTGAGCCGTTCGGCATCGCTCGAAGTGAGCTATGTCGGCAGCCGCTCGACGGATCTGAACAACGAACGCGCCTTCAACATTCCGACGGCTGCATTCCGCAAGCAGTGCAACCCGCTGGAAGGCGGTTCCGTGGCCTTCTGCGACGCGCTGGTCACCAACCCTTTCAAGAACGTGGAAGCCTTCCGCGGCACCACCTACTTCACGGCCGATTCCATCAGCCGCTACAACATGAATCGCCCCTTCCCGCAGTTCTCCGGCGACATGTTGGAACAGGGTCGCAACGGCGGCCGGATGTGGTACAACTCCATGCAGGTCAACTACAACCAGCGCGTTGCCGGCGGGTTGATGTTGCTCACCAACTACACCCTCTCCAAGACGGTTGAAAACTTCGGCTTCACCGATCCGTTCAACAACGTCCAACAGCAGGGCCTGTATTTCAACGACCGTCCGCACTTCTTCAAGTTCACCGGCATCTATGAACTGCCCTTCGGCCGCGGCAAGAAGTTTGCCTCGGGCGCCAATGGCGTCATGCAGAAGATCGTCGGCGGCTGGGAAGTCACCAGCTTCTACACCAACGCCTCCGGCGAACCGAACGACCTGCCCGGCAACGTGATTCAGTTGAAGAACCCGAAGCTCGACAACGTGAATTGGAAAGCCAACCAGGTTCGTGGCTGGAGCCCCTGCGTCGCCCGTATGTTCAACGACGGTACGGTCAGCATGCAGGCGTTCTCGCTGGCGAATGGCTGCTCCAACAACGTGGCTGAGGCTTCGTGGCTGATGCTGCCGAGCTACGCCCCGCGCTCCGCGCCGTTGCGCTCCGGTCAGATCCGGAAGCACCACGCGTTCACGCTGGACTCGTCCATCATCAAGAACACGCAGATCACCGAACGCCTCCGCATCCAGTTCCGCGCGGAAGCCTTCAATCTGTTCAACCACAACTACTTCGGTCGCGACAGCTTCAACACCGATCCCAACAACCCGAACTTCGGCACGGTGTTCCCGGCCGTCGTTTCCACCCAGAACAGCAATCCGCGTCAGGTCCAGCTCGGCATCAAAGCCTACTGGTAGACCCGGGTTCCAACCCAACCAAAAACGAGCGGCGCCTACCCGGCGCCGCTCGCTTTTTTTATTGATACACTGCGGCAGTCCCTTATGCGCACTTTGACAGCCGCTCTTCTTCTGGTTACTCTGCCGCTGGCCGCGGCGGACCTGTTCACCGCCATTCGCAACGGCGATGCGCGCACGGTGAAGGCGCAGCTGCGGGCCGGCGTTGGGAGAGACACGCCAAATGCGGAGGGCGTCACACCGCTCATGTACGCCGTACTGACCGCCGGCCCCGCTGTGATGCGCGTTTTGATCGATGGCGGGGCCAACGTCAACGCCGCCGGCGCCGATGGCGTTACCGCGCTCCACATGGCTGCCTATGACCTGGAAAAGACCCGCTTGTTGCTGGCCCACGGCGCCAATCCGAATGCGGCGCTAAAGAACGGTGTGACGCCGCTGCTCATCGCCGCCGATCGCCCCGGCGCCTCCGAAATCGTTGCGCTGTTGTTGGCCAAATCCGCCATCCCCGATCCGAAGGCCACCACGGAGACGGCCCTTTCCCGTGCCGCCCGCAATGCCGACGTGGCGCTGATGCGCCTGCTGCTGGCCCACGGCGTGAAGGTTGCCGACACGCCCCGGTTGGCTCGCTCGGGGGCCTCCGGCCACTGCCGGGAGTGCCTGCGCATCGCCCTCGACGGCGGCGCCGATGCCAATGGCGCTACGAGCGCTGGCCGCTCCGCGTTGCAGGACGCCGCCGCCTTCGGAGACCTGGAGATGGTGCGGATGCTGGTGGAGAAGGGGGCGAATGTGTCGGCGGCCGACAAGCGCGGCTACACGGCGTTGATGCGCGCCGCCCTGTCCTACGAACCGGGCGCGCCGCAGGTCGTCGAATATTTGCTCGCCCGCGGCGCGAACGTCAGCCTAAAGAACGAAACCGGTGACACGGCGCTCTCCTTCGCCGCGCGCTTCGGGGAGACGCCCGTCGTCGCCCTGCTGCGCAAGGCCGGCACGCCCGAGCCGAAGACCGCTGTTCGCGTGTCCGCACCGCTGGAAAACAACACGCCCGCCGAGGCGATCGCGCGCAGCCTCCCGCTGCTCCAGCGCATCGGGGAGCCGGTGCGGAAACTGGATCGCTGCACGACGTGTCACAATCACACGCTTCCGAATATGGTTATCGAGATGGCGCGCGCACGCGGCGTGCGCGTCGACGAGGACCTCGCAGGGAAGGAGTTGCACGCGGCCAGCCAGCTCGATCCGGAAATGCACTCGACCACGTTGCTGGGCATCGGTGTCCCCGATTTCTTCGCGTTTCAACTGGCCGGCCTGCCGGGCCGCACAGAGTCCAGTTCCGCCATCGACCGAATGGTGCACTATGTCTCCACGCGCCAGGAGCCCTCCGGCCGCTTCCGGGTGATGGATTACCGCCCGCCGCAGGAGTATACCGATATCACCTTCACCGCCACGGCCCTGCGCGCGCTGCGGCAGCACTCGCCGCCCGGCCGGGCGGCCGAATTTAAGGAGCGCGTGCGGCGCGCCGCTCGCTGGCTGACCGCGCAAACGCCGCGCGATACCGAGGATCACGCCTTGCGTCTCATGGGGCTCGTCTGGGCCGGCGCGTCGAAATCAGCCAAGGATGGCGCTGTGGACGCCCTGCTTGCCCTGCAGCGCACGGAAGGCGGCTGGGCGCAGTTAGCGGGCATCGCCGCGCCGGACGCCTACGCCACGGGAGAGTCCCTGTACGCCCTCCATCTGGCCGGCGTTCCGCCCACCCATCCTGCCTATCGCCGCGGCGTCGATTTCCTCCTCAAGACCCAGCGAAAGGACGGCAGTTGGTTCGTCGCCAGCCGCAGCCATCCGGTGCAGCCGCTGATCGATGGCGGCTATCCATACATCAATCACCAGTGGATCTCGGCGGCCGGCGGCGCGTGGTCGACCATGGCGCTCCTGGCGACGCTCCCGGTCCAGACCGCGACACGGTGAGCGGCGATAGTGGAGAACTCGCCGCCGTTTTGATACCCTTTTACGAAGTCATGCCGGGAACCCTGGATCAAATGCTCGAGTCGAATCTCGACAGTGTGGATAGCGCCGAGAATCTCTGCGTCGACGCCGCCAAACAGATCGGACTCGATGAAGACGCCTGTATGGACCTCGGACTCGCTGTTCGTGAGGCCATGGTAAACGCGGTTGCACACGGTAATAAATACGATGCCGCCAAGCAGGTCCGCTTTGTTCTGGAGACCCGGGCAGACTCGGTGCGAATCATCATCACCGATCATGGGAGCGGCTTCGATCTGAACCGTGTTCCCGACCCCACTGAAGGGGCCAATCTCATGCGTGGTTCCGGCCGCGGTTTGCTGCTGATACAGACCTTCGTTGACGAATTTACCGTCAAGAAGGCGGTGGCGGGCGGGGCGGAAGTGACGCTGGTGAAGTACGCAATTTCTGACTGAGGAGAATGACTAGTGAGTGCCACAATCACAACGCGACAGGTTGGGGATGTTACGGTTGTCGATGCCGCCGGTAAAATCACCCTGGGTGAAGGTTCGGCCCTGCTTCGGGATCAGGTGCGGAACCTGCTGGGCGCCGGTAACCGGAAGATTCTCATCAACCTCGGTGACGTGAACTACATTGACAGCTCGGGCATCGGCGAGTTGGTTTCCAGTTTCACGACGGTCACCGGGCAGAACGGCCAGTTGAAACTTCTGAACCTCACCAAACGGGTACACGACCTCTTGCAGATCACCAAACTGTACACCGTTTTTGAAATCCACGACGACGAAGCCAAGGCGGTTCGCAGCTTTTCCTAGCTTGGTGGACGATTTCTCCGGGTCTATGCGAATTCCCTGGAGAATTTTTCCGCCGTGCGGCCACTCCTAATGTGAGGGACTCGATAAGGAGTCCCAGCGGAAAGCGCAACGGGCTAACAGGGGGTCCTGCCTGGTTCGGCTGCGCGCAAGTACATTTAAAGGGAAGCTGCCGGCTCATGGAACCCACTGCCAATATTCGTCTCCTCATCGCGGAACCTCTTCCGCTCCTTCGGGAAGCGCTCTCCGCTCTCTGCGCCTACCGTGGAAATTTTCAGGTAGTGGCGATCTGCGCGGATGGCGCCAGCGCGCTCCGCATGATTCTGGAAACCCGGCCCGATGTCGCGCTTCTGGATCTGGATCTGCCGGAAGTCCACACCTTGGAACTTCTGCGCCGGGCCCGGGAAGCCAACTGCGATACGCGGATGGTCCTCATGTCTTCGCGGTCCGACCGGAAGACGGTCATTGAATCGCTCCGCTGCGGGGCGCAGGGGTTTGTGCTGAAGTCGGGTTCGGCGCAACAACTGTTCGATTCGTTGCGGCAGGTGCGGGAGGGCGGCGTTTACATCTCGCCGTCGGTGGAAGTGGAAAAGATCTTTGGGCCACAGCGTGGCCGCAAAATGGAAGACGATCCGATTGAGTCGCTAAGCGCTCGCGAGCACCAGGTGTTCACGATGTTGGTGGAAGGGTTGCGCGCGAAGGAAATTGCGGCCCGCCTGGCGGTGAGCCCAAAGACGATCGATACCTACCGGGCCAGCATGATGCGCAAATTGGACATCCATGATGTTGCCGGCCTTGTTAAATTCGCGATTCACCGCAATTTAACCCCCATGGCGACCCCCGAATACCTGCAAAGCCGCGCCGCAAATGGCGGGTTGGAATAGTATCGGGCCCCGCATCATGCTATCCTCGTTAGTTTGGGATAGTTGTGGATAAGCAAGAACGCGAACTACTAAAACATGACGTGTTTGTCGAGGAAGTTACTCATTCCATCGACTACGCGGCGACGCACAAGAAGCAGTTGTCGATGTATGGCGGCATCGCCCTGGCGGTTGTCGCCTTGGCCGGCGGCTGGTGGTGGTGGTCTGATAAACAGGCCGCCGAACGCCAGACGGCGCTCCAAGGTGCGCTGCAGGACCAGCAGGCCGCTGTCGGTCCTGGCTCCAGCCCCTATCTGCGCAGCTATGCCACGCAGGAGTTGAAGGACGCCGCCATCATCAAGTCCTTCAGTGGCCTCATCTCTCAGTACCCGTCGAGCGACGAAGCCGCGATGGGCCACTACTACATCGCCGTCACTTACGCCGATCAGGGCAAGTTTGCCGATGCGGAAAAAGAATGGCAGTTGGTTGTGGACAAGGGTTCCAAGGAATACGCTTCGCTGTCGCGTTACGCGTTGGCGCAGATGTACAGCAAGCAGGGCAAGGCGGCGCAGGCCGAACAGCACCTGCGGTACCTCGCCGATAACCCCACCGCGCTCTTCTCCAAGGAAAACGCCCAGATCGAACTCGCCAAGCTCATCGCGCCCACCAAGCCCGATGAAGCTCGCAAGCTTCTGGAACCGCTCCGCCAGTTGAGCACGCGTGGATCTGTTAGCCGTTGGGCCATCACCGCCTACGGCGACACCAAGCCCGGCCCGAACGCGAAGTAATCCCGTGCATCCACCGGGAGAAGCGGAAGGGCCCATCGCTCACCTCCGGTTCTGGCCGGAGATGACGCGCGGACGCCGTTTCCCGGAGCTACGCCACCCCTATCGCAACGATTTCCAACGCGATCGCGACCGTGTGATTCACACGCGCGCGTTTCGCCGTCTGGAAAACAAGACGCAGGTCTTCACACCCGGCCTCTCCGATCATTTCCGGAACAGGCTCACGCATTCCATCGAAGTTTCGCAGATGGCGCGTACCGTGGCCGGCGCTCTGGGTGTCGATCCGGACTTTACCGAAGCTTTGTCGCTCGTTCACGACATCGGGCACCCCCCCTTCGCTCATTCCGGTGAGGAAGAGCTTTCCCGCCAAATGGCCCGTTTCGGCGAGACCTTCGACCACAACCTGCACGCCCTCCGCATTGTCGAAGATTTCGAACACCGCTACGCACGCTTCCCCGGCCTGAACCTGACCTTCGAGATGCGCGAAGGAATCGTCAAGCACTCGCGCGATCTGGTGCCCGGCCAGAACCCGGATCTGGACGAGTATCTCCCGGACCTCCGCCCGCCGATCGAGGCGCAGTTGATCGATCTGGCCGACGAGATCGCCTATTCCACCGCCGATCTCGACGATGCTCAGCAAGCCGGCTTTTTCACCCTCGAACAGTTGGGGAAGGCCGTGCCCGCCTGGGACGATCTCTACGACACCGCGCAGTCCATGTACCCCGGCGCGCCGCCACGGATCCAGTTCCACGAAGCTCTGCGCCAGATGATCGATCTGCTGGTGACCGGCTTCGTAGAAGGCACCGTACAGGCATGCCGCGCCGCCGGTGTGAAAACGGTCGACGACGTGCGCCGCCACCCGCAACGGCTCGCCTGTCTGCTGCCCGACGCGCGCAAAACCTGCCTGGAACTGAAGCGGTTCCTCCGCCAGCGCGTCTATCTCTCCAAGCCCCTCAACGCCGAACGCGAGCGTTCCGTACAGATGATCGGGGAGCTGTTCCAATACTTTGAAGCCGACCCCAGTCGCCTTCCTGACCCGTACAAAGAGCAGGTGGCCTCGCGGCCCGCTCATAACGTGATTTGTGAATACATTGCGGGCATGACGGATGGCTACTGCGGACGCCGTTATCACGAGCTGATCGCCGACAAAAAATAGGCCAGCCGCGGGTCAGCACGGCCGGCCTTTAGTCAGGGTCACAGCAGGGTCAACCTCGGAAATTCGTTGTTAGCCGCCAATCTTGCGCGACGTCTTCAGAATCTGTTCGGCGCGCATGGCAATGTTTTTGGCCGTCGCCCGGAACCGTTCCCGGTCACCGCCATTGCTCACGCCGGAAATCTTCTTCGCTTTGTTCTCGGTCAAAACCTTCAACACGTCCACGGAGGCCTTCATCTTCTCGGCTTCCGGCAGGTCGCTTTCCACCGCCTGCGCGGCCGTGTGCATGTCTACCACGTGTTGGTGCAGCGCTTCGGCGCGCGCCGTGGCCTCCGTCAGATTGACATGCCGGGCCTTCAGCAGGCCTTCAATCGCCAGCGCTTCTTTCTGCGCGGCCATCGCCTTTTCGCTCACCTGTTTCAGCGGGGCGGCGGTATTGGAGGTGTTGTTCGCGGCCGGGTCGGCGGCAAAGGCCGCGGTCAGCAGCGCGGAGGTGCAGAGGAGGGTAAAGAGTTTCATGGTGTGTCCTTTTCCAGTGGATGCCAGCGGTTGCTGGTGTCCTCTCTACTGCAACCGCCGTGCCAAACTCTTTGGCGGTCCGCGTGCAATTCCATGCACATGTCCATCACCCTCTTCCTGTCGTTCCGCGAGTGCCTGACCCTCCTTCGCCGCGAACTGGCGCGCGAAGGCATGGAGGCCGCCGCCGAGTGGGATTCGGCGCTCGATCTTAGGGACTCTGTCGGTCCGCAACTTGCTGATTCCAGATGCATTTTCGCGTTCGATCCCATCGCGCTGCTGCATCACTCGCAGGCGTTCGAACCGGCCGCCGCGCTGGCCACCATCACCCTCCGCGCCCGTGGAGAGGCGGCGGAAATTACCGTGGAAGGCCGCGGCGCGTCCTACCGGAAAGCCTGCCGTGCCCTCGCCCATTGCCGCCGCCAGCTGCCTCATTTGCGGCATGCTGCCTGAAGGCATCCAGCAGCATCTAACTGAAAAGCGCCATGGATAGATTAAACATCAGGAGAGCTCTCACCGTCGCCGCCTGCCTGGCGGTGATCACGGTGGCGATCCAATTCTCCGGCGACGCGCCCAGCATCTGGCGCAAGTTCCTGCAATATCTGTTCTTCCTCCCTGGCGTCATCGCGGCATTCTGGTTCGGCTGGCGCGGTGGTCTGTTGACTGCCATCCTCGCCACCCTTTGTTACGCCCCGTCCCTCGCCTCGCTGACGGTGGAGCAAACGGGCGAGTCGCTCGACCTCCTGCTCATCGGCTCGCTGCTCGGTTTCCTGGCCGACCGCGAGCACCGCAAAACACGCCTGCTCGAAAAGACCACCATGGAACTCTCCGCCGCCTACGACCAGCTCCAGCGCAACGTCGAGCGGTGGAAACAGGCCGAGCGGCTCTCCGCCATCGGCCAGCTCTCCGCCGGCCTCGCGCACGAGATCCGCACCCCGCTCGCCGCCATCGAAGGCGCCGCCGAACTGCTCCGGTCCGACCGTGCCGATTCCGCCCTCCGCGACGAAATGACCGCCATTCTCCAAAAGGAATCCAAACGGCTGAACCGCCTGCTTACGGAACTTCTGGACTACGCCCGGCCCCGCCGTCCCGAGTTTCTCGCCATCGAACTCAAGCCTCTCGTCGACGGCATTGTCCGCCTCCTGCACGTTCAGGCCAACCGGAAATCCGTAACCCTGGAGACGGCTCTGCCCGAGTCACTCCCGCAAGTCCAGTGCGACCCCGAGCAACTCCGCCAGGTGCTCCTCAACCTAACGCTCAACGCCATCCAGGCGGCCGACCGCCCCGGCTCCATTCACATCGAGGCCCAGGCGCGCGATACATTCATCGACATGGAAATCCGCGACGACGGTCCCGGTATTCCTGCCGACGTCCGCGCCCACCTCTTTGAACCGTTTTTCACCACCAAGCACGACGGCACAGGCCTCGGTCTCGCCGTCACGAAGACCATTATTGAAAGCCATGGCGGCCAGATCGCCGTCGAGCCGAACGCGCCACGCGGCGCGCGCTTCCTCATCACCATCCCTTTGCTACAGGAGTCCAAACCCGAATGAACGCCAGCATCCTCGTCGTCGAAGACGACCCCAGCCTGCGCCGGATCATGCAACTGCGCATGGATCACAACGGCTTCAAAGTCCACTGCGCCGAGAGCGGCGAAGCCGGCCTCGCCGCGCTCGACCGCGAACCGTTCGATCTGGTGTTGACCGATCTCATGCTCCCCGGCCTATCGGGGATCGATGTCTTGAAACACATCAAGACACAGTTCCCGTCCACAACGGTGATCGTGCTGACCGCTTTCGGTACCGTCGAAACCGCGGTGGAGGCGATGAAGGCCGGCGCGTTCGACTACCTCACCAAGCCCGTCGATAACGAGGAGCTGCTGTTGGCCGTCAATCGCGCGCTCGAAACGGCGCGACTGCGCGAGGAGGTTGGCAACCTGCGCATGAGCGTCAGCCGAAAATTTGGCTTCGAGAACATCCTGGGCCACTCGCCCAAACTGCTCTACGTGCTCGACGTCGCCGCCCGCGCCGCGCAGTCCGACGCGACGGTTCTCATCCACGGCGAAACCGGCACCGGCAAAGAGTTGTTGGCCAAGGCGATTCACTTCAACAGCCCCCGCGCCGGCAAGCCGTTCGTCGCCATCAACTGCGGCGCCATCCCGCGCGAACTGCTGGAAAGCGAACTGTTCGGCCACGTGAAGGGCTCGTTCACCGGCGCCATCGCGCATAAGAAAGGGCGCATCGAAATGGCTCACGGCGGGACGTTGTTCCTCGACGAAATCGGCGAGATGCCGCCGGAGCTGCAGGTCAAGTTGCTGCGCGTGATTCAGGAACGCGAGATCGATAAGATCGGCTCCAACGTGCCCATGAAGATCGACGTGCGCATCGTCGCCGCCACCCATCGCAATCTGATGAACATGATCGAAGACGGTGCGTTCCGAGAGGATCTCTACTACCGGCTCGCCGTGATTCCGCTCGACCTGCCCGCGCTCCGCGAACGCAGTCAGGACATCCCGACGCTCGTCGATTTCTTCTTCTCTCGCGCCCGGGAAAAGAACGGCCGTCCGGATTTGCAACTGGCGCCCACGCTGATGCCTTACTTCGCCGGCTACCGCTGGCCGGGGAACATTCGCGAACTGGAAAACATCATGGAGCGCATAACGGTGCTGGCCGAGGGGCCGGAAATCCGCCTCCAGGATCTGCCCGCCTCGCTCACCGCCATCGTCCCGCAGGCCAATGCCATGCAGGTCGATATGCCCGAATCCGGGATCAGTCTGGAGGGCGTGGAGAAGGAGTTGATCCGCCGCGCTTTGGAAAAGCACGATTGGAATCAGAGCCAGGCGGCCCGCTATCTGGACATCAGCCGCAAGACGCTCATCTATCGCATGGAGAAGCATGGGTTGGGGCAGCCCATCGTCGATACAATGGTGAGGTGAGTGAATCTGTAGTCGTTCTCGGGGCCGGTTTGGCCGGTTCCGAAGCCGCCTGGCAACTGGCGCAGGCGGGCGTCAAAGTGGACCTGTTTGAGATGCGGCCCGGCCGCTCCACCTCCGCCCATCAGACGGACCAGATGGCTGAGCTGGTCTGTAGCAATTCGCTGAAAAGTGAAGCACTGAACTCCGCTCCGTGGCTGTTGAAGCAAGAACTGCGCCGGCTCGGCAGCCTGCTGCTCGATGCCGCCAACGCTGCCCGAGTACCCGGAGGCCAGGCGCTCACCGTGGACCGCGGCCTGTTCGCCCAATGGATTACGGAGAAGGTCTCCAGCCACCCGCTCATCACCCTGCACCGCCAGGAAGTGGACCGCATCCCGGAGCAGGGAATCGTCATTATCGCCACCGGGCCGCTGACCTCCGATGCCCTCGCTCGCGATATCGGCCGCGCTACCGGCGCTGACCGCCTCTATTTCTACGACGCCATCAGCCCTATCGTCGAGGCGGATTCGATCGACTACACCATCGCCTTCCGCGCCTCCCGCTACGGTAAGTCCATGGACTCGAGCGACGACTACGTCAACTGTCCTTTCAACAAGGAAGAGTACAACGCCTTCATCGATGGCCTGCTCGAAGCCTCCAGCTACGAACCCCACATCCCCGAAGACAAGACGCCGTACTTCGAATCCTGTTTACCCATTGAAGAAATCGTACGCCGCGGCCGCGACACGCTCCGCTTCGGCCCCATGAAACCGGTCGGCCTTACCGATCCGCGCACCGGCCGCTGGCCCTACGCCGCCGTCCAACTCCGCCAGGAAAACCTCCGCGCCGATAGCTACAACCTCGTCGGCTTCCAGAACAGCCTGAAGTTTGGCGAACAGGCCCGCGTGCTGCGTCTCATCCCCGGCCTGCAGGACGCGAAATTCGTGCGGTACGGCCAGATCCACCGCAATACCTACATCAACGCGCCAACGTGCCTGAACCCCACGCTGCAACTGAAATCGGACCCGCGTATCTTCTTTGCCGGCCAGATCTCGGGCGTCGAGGGGTACGTCGAATCCATCGCCACCGGGCTGATGGCCGGCCTCCACGCCATCGCTTGCGTGAAGGGCAACGAGCCCCGCCCTTTCCCGCGCGAAACGGCGCTCGGTTCGTTGTGCCACTACATCACCGGCGCCGACCCGAAAAACTACCAGCCCGCCAACATCACCTTCGATCTGCTCCCCCACCTCGACGAAGCGGTGAAGAAGCAGTTCAAGCACGACAAAAAGGCGCGCCACGCTGAAGTCTGCCGCCTGGCCCAGGTGGCCATGGATAGCTGGAGCGCGTAATGGCGGAACTGTCGACCGAGATCACGAATTTCCTCGACAGCCTGCTCCGCGAAAACGCCTCCCCGCACACCATCCGTAACTACGAAAGCGACCTCCGCCAGTTCGAAGCCTACGCCGACCCGCGCCCGCCGGTGGAGGAGATGGACCTGTACCTGCTCCGCGAATGGGTCTCGCGGCTCTTCCATGATGAGAAGATGGCGACGAGCATCCGCCGCAAAGTCGCCTCGCTCCGGGCGTTCTTCAAGTACGAAATGCGCCAGGGCGTCACGAAGTCGAACCCAGCCAAGCTACTCATTCTCCCCAAACTGCCCAAGACGCTTCCCAAGGTTCCCACCGCCGAACAGGTCAACAATCTGGTGGACGCCATCGACGACAACGACCTCGACCGCCCCTACCCCCAGCGCGACCGCGCCATGTTCGAATTCCTCTACGGCTGCGGCCTGCGCATCAGCGAACTGGAGGGGATGAATCTGGAGGACATGGACACCGCCGAACGCTGGATCGTGGTGCGCGGCAAGGGGCGCAAGGAGCGCCAGGTGCCCTACGGGTCGAAGGCTGCTGAAGCACTGGAACGCTGGCTGCCCGAGCGCCATGCGCCCCCGGCGGAGCGGGCGGTGTTCGTCAACTACCGCGGCGGTAGGCTCTCGGTACGAGGCATTCGCAAGATCGTGGCCATGTACACGCGCCTCCTGGCCGGAGATAGCAGCGTCCACCCCCACACCCTCCGCCACGCGTACGCCACCCACCTGCTAAGCGACGGCGCCGACCTCCGCGCCATCCAGGAACTCCTCGGCCACGCCCAGCTCTCGACAACGCAAAAGTACACGCAGGTTGCGTTGACGGACCTGCTGGCGGTGTACGATAAAGCGCATCCGAAGGCGAAATAGCGCCAATCGCACCGGCAGGACTCTCGTGGCGCCACTCATCACGCCGGCTTTCGCATCGGGAACCAGGCCCGATGTTCTCGATAGCCCGTCTGTTTTCGGCGGTCACCATGCCGTGAGGGCGGTTGCCGCTCGATGGCTCGGCAGTTCGCCCGCTCGATGCTCTCGCCATTTCCTGCCGAATCAACAGCCGCCTCCTGATCGTCCATGCCACCTGTGCCTCCTACTTCTACGAATGGACCGGCCGCGCCCTGAAACTAATCCGCAAAATTCCTGCGACGATGGAAAAGAGATAGGCCATGCGCAAACTGCTCCCCATCCTCCTCCTGCTCCTGCTCTCCCTCGCCGCCCCCGCCAAAGGCCGGTCTACCCACACCCACCACGCCAAACGCACCACGCACGCCAAGCGTACCCACAAAGCCCGCAGCACCACTGCCCGCGCCCGCTTCCAGCGCGCCAACCCCTGTCCCGCCACCGGCAAACGCACTGGCGCCTGCCCCGGCTACGTCGTCGATCACAAAGTCCCGATCAAACGCGGCGGCCCGGACTCCCCGGACAACATGCAGTGGCAGACTCGCGAAGCGGCCAAGGCCAAGGACCGGATCGAGTAGCTACTCCTTCGGCGCGTTCATCAGCGCGATCCACAACAGGATCATCGAAAGAAACGTCGCCACCGCGCCAATCACCAGATAATCCAGGTTCCGATGCGGCTGCGGAATCACCTTCAGCAGAATGGCAATGGTCGCGACAAACAGCACCACTATGCCGCCGCCCAGCGTCAACCACCGCGACGTCCGCTTCTCCATTTACTCGATTGTACCCGGCTAGTCGAACTTCTCGGTAATGATCTGCCGCCGGTCCATCCCGCGCTCCTTGCACAGCGCGCGCACGCTGTCCACCATCTCCCGCAACCCGCAAGCATACACCTGCACGTCGGTTCGCTCGCCCAGCGCTTCCAGCAACAATGGCTGCACGCGACCGGTGGCGCCGGTCCAATCGGGGTCAGGACGGGTCACCGTGGGGGTGAAATGCACCCCGGAAAGCGCGCGAAACTCATCCAAAAACAGCAAATTTTGCGCGTTTCTGGTGCCATAAATGAGCGTAATTCGACGGTTTTGCGGCACCTGGAGCATGGCCCGGTAGGGCACAATGCCCGTTCCGGTGGCCACCAGAATAGAATCCATCGCCGGCTCCCGCCACACGAACGTGCCCAGAACCCCCTTCAATTCCACCGTGTCGCCCACGCCCAACGCGAACAAATACGGTGAAAACACCCCGTCCGGCACCAGATTCAGGCAGATTTCAAACTGATTGTCGCCACGCGGCGCCGCCGCCAATGAATAGGCCCGGGTGATCTCCCGTCCCCCGATCTGCGCCGTCAACGAGGCGAACTGGCCGGGCTGGAAATCCAGCACGCCGGCCCCCGGCAGCTCGAATACAAAATGCCGGATCCCAGGCGCTAAGTCCTTGAACCCAATCAACTTCGCCGTCATGCCTGCAGTGCCGCCGCCGCTCTTTCCAGAAGTATGCCCACCAGCGACGGATGGCCGTCGAGCGGCTCCGTCACGTCGATGTGCAC
>CANIVU010000134.1 GCA_947470805.1 Acidobacteriota bacterium
AGTAATTTACGCTTTCCGTTGCCCGTCAGTATTCAATACAAAGATCCTTAGATCTTCTTCAAAAGTTTCTACAACTTTTGGGTGATCGTAGCGAGAGGGTCCCACCCGTTCCCATCCCGAACACGGAAGTTAAGCCTCTCAGCCCCGATGGTACTGCACGCGCGAGTGTGTGGGAGAGTAGGAAGTCGCCCAAATTAAAATCAAAAAGCCCGATCCTAATCAGATCGGGCTTTTTCACTTCTCCAGGCGTACAGTAGTGGTAGTGGCCTACTTCACTCGCGATACCGCAATCGCCGCTACCGCACTTCTCGGCATCATTGTTCATCTGATTCTCCGTTTCGGCTACGGAATTCAAGATGGCCGCGAATCCTTCCCACTCCTGGCAGCCCTGATGCTCGGAGGGGCTCCGCAGGTTTGGACTGTGACTCGTCGGGTCCTCTCCGGCCGCTTCGATGCAGATATCCTCGCGATGGTCTCCATCGTAACCTCCCTCGTCCTCCGCGAATACCTGGCCGGCACGATCATCGTAGTGATGCTCGCCGGTGGCACCGCCCTCGAAGAATACGCCACCCGCCGCGCCTCCTCCGTCTTAGACGCCCTCGCGCAACGGATGCCCCGGATCGCACACCGTATTAAAGACGACACCACCGAAGATTCCCCCATAGAGTCCATCAAACCCGATGACCTCCTCGTCATCTTCCCTCACGAAACCTGCCCAGTTGATGGAATCGTCACCATCGGCCGCGGAACCATGAACGAGGCCTACCTCACCGGCGAACCTTACCTGCTTTCGAAATCACCTGGCTCCAACGTCCTGTCCGGCGCCATGAACGGTGACACTGCCCTCACCATACGCGCCTCCAAACCCGCCATCGACTCCCGCTATGCCCAAATCATGCGAGTCGTCAAAGAAACCGAAGAAAACCAACCCGCCATGCGTCGGCTGGCCGAACGCCTCGGAACCTGGTATACGCCCCTAGCCCTCATCCTCGCCGGCGCAGCCTGGGCCGTGAGCGGTGACCCCAATCGTTTCCTCGCCGTCATTGTCGTAGCCACCCCCTGTCCCCTCCTCATCGGAATCCCCGTCGCTGTCATCGGCGCCATCTCGTTAGCCGCCAAAAACGGTATTCTGATCCGAAAAGCCGCCTCTCTAGAAGACATCGACCGTTGTCGCGTCTTCGTCTTTGACAAAACAGGAACGCTCACCTACGGAACGCCCACCGTCGCGGACGTAAACTGTGGTCCCGGCTTCACGAAGGACAGATTACTTGGTATCGTCTCTAGCCTGGAGCGATACTCCCGCCACCCCTTGGCCACCGCCCTCATCAAAGCGGGCGATGGACAAATTCCAGCCGAAATCACCGAGGTCCACGAACTTCCTGGCCAGGGCCTCATTGGAATCGCCGACGGCCTTTCCGTCGAGGTAACCGGCCGCAAACGAGCCAATCAGCTCAACCTCGAAATCCCCTCCGAAGGCTCCGGACTGGAATGCATTGTCATCATCGACGGTAAATTCGCCGCTCAAATCCGCTTCCGCGATCAACCCCGCCACGACGCACCCGACTTCGTCAAACACCTCGGAACCCGCCACGGCGGTACCCGAGTCGTGCTCCTCTCCGGAGACCGCGAAAGCGAAGTTCGCTACCTGGCCGACCTCGCAGGCATCAAAGAGGTCCATTTCGGCCAAAGTCCAGAAGAAAAGGTAAAGTTCGTCACAGAAATTGCGGCGACGACCCCGGTGCTCTATGTCGGCGACGGCATCAACGACGCCCCCGCCCTCCTCGCCGCTACCGTCGGCATCGCACTGGGCGACAGAGGCGAAATCGCGGTCCAAGCTGCCGACGCCGCCATCCTCGAACCTTCACTCCGCCGCGTCGACCAACTCATCCACATCGGCCGCCGAATGCGCAAAATCGCCCTCCAAAGCGCAATCGGCGGAATGGCGGCGAGCGCCATCTGCATGGCCCTCGCCGCCGCCGGCTATCTCACTCCCTCCGCTGGTGCCCTGGCTCAGGAAGCCATCGACATCGCCGCCGTCCTCAACGCTCTTCGCGTCGGCATTGGAGGAGATTCGATGACCGACTACTGAGCTAAAACAAGAATTTTGCCGTAATCTGCACCCGCCGCGGATAATTTGCCTGATTCGTAGCCCGAATCTCGCCAAATTGCGCGTTCCGCGGATCCGTATTCGGAGCCGGCAACTGCGCCCGATTCATCGAATTCAGGAACTCGGCTTTGAACTGAAAGTTATACCGCTCCTTAAAGCGAGTGTTCTTGATCAAAGATGCGTCCCAGTTGTTGGTCCCCTCGGCACGCAGGAACCCAAACCGCAGCGGGAAATACCGCAAATTGCTCTGCAGTTGATCCTGCAAGAACCCACCGGTCGTATTAAACCACCGCTCCCGAGTGGGATTGTCCTTCTTCACCGCATTGATGTCGCCAATAAAAGCGATGTTCCCGAAATTGATCGGCGTCCCAGCCTCATACGTATAAATGGCCGACAACTGCCAACCGCCAATAATCCCCTCCACAACCCGCGGCGCCCCCTGCGCGAACCGGCGCCCCTTGCCGAACGGCAATTCATAAATCCCACTCATGACCAACCGGTGCGGCACGTCGAAGTCCGAAATCACCTCAACCGGGCGCCGATCGCCCGCGTTCATGTACGCCGTAGCCTCCATGAACTTCGAAAACGTATAGTTGCCCTGCACCGTAAATCCCTTGGAGAACCGCCGTTCCATCTGTACCTGCAACGAGTGATACCAGCTGTACCCCTGATTCGTCGTCGTCGTCAACCCACCAAACTGCGGCACCGGTCGCAACAGTGCCGCTCGCGACCGCGTCGTCCCAACATTCAGATTCGGTGCCGAATCCGGCACCAACCCACGGAACGGATTCGCCAGATTGCCCGACAAATAGTTGTTGTTCGCCACCATCGCTGCCGTCCGCGTCAGGTCCCCGCTCAAAAACGAATTCGAAATCGCATTCAAATCCCGGTTCGTCTCAATCCGCGTGCCCCGGTTGCCGACATACCCGACCTCCACCAGGAACCCACCCTTCAACGTCTGCTGAACCCCAAACTGCCAGCGCTGCATATACGGAACCCTCGGAGTCCCATTGAAGAACGTCAACCCCGTGTCGATCCCCGTCTCAAACCCCTGTGCCGCCCCCAAGACGGGGAACAGTTGCCCAGTCGGCAAAGGATTCGCCCGCGTCGCTACCGGCGAAAGATATCCGTTATTCGTAATCTGGAAATCAGTTTGCCGGCTGAACCCGGTCTGCAAAACGTCACTCCGGCGCTGTCCTAGGAACCCGTTAAACACCCCATATCCACCGCGCACCACGGTGGTCGAACGCAGGTTATAAGCAAACCCCAGCCGCGGCATGAAATTCAACTTCGGCGTATCGTACATCCCGCCCGGCTGGCCATTGACGTTCGCGAACGTCAATCCGCTCCGAACATTAAATGCCGAAGCCGGCCGCTCTGCAACCGGATTAGTCGCGTACGCCGCCCGGGCCTGCGCTTCCCACGGGAACGTCCCCGCCGCGTCAAAGCCACGGACACTCCGGTTGTATCGCTCCTCCAACGCAGTCTCAAACTCCCAACGAAGCCCCAAATTCACCGTCAACTTCTTGGATACCTTCCAATCGTCCTGAAAGAAAAACCCCCAGGAAGTAGACTGCTCCGAATATGCCGCCGGCCGCCAGATCCCGCCACCCGTAGGCAACCCTAATAACAGCGCCGCCACCGACTGCCCGAACCCCGACGGAGCCGCCGGCGAGTTCACATTCGGCCCGCGCGTCCACGCCGTATCGAACGCAAACTGCGCCGTCACATTGTTCCCATACTCCCGCCGATTCTCCCGATACGACCGGAACTCCGTACCCATCTTCATAAAGTGCGAACCCTGCGACTTCGACAGTGTAGCGTTCACGTTATGCGTGTCATTTGGCCGCCATTCGCCACCGCCGGACGTTCCCTGGTACCCCGTCAAATCAATCCGCGGCAACTTCCGGATGTCATCGGAGGTCAAACTGTTCAACGCCGTCGGAAGACCCAAACTCGTCAAATCAAATCCATGCGACTTATACGGATTGTCATCCGCCCGGATAAAGCGGTTATATCCATACCGAACGTTCAAAACCATCGTCGCCCCGATCGTATGGACGTCATCGATCACTGCCCCACGTGAAATGAACTGGAAAAGATTCCCCGTCGCGATATTCGAAAAGTAGTCATTGTAAGTACTGTTCCGGTCATACCAATTCGCCCGGACAAACATCCGATTCGCGTCACTGATCGTCTGGTCCGCCCGGATCGTATGCGAGCCATAGTCAGCATGCTCGGTCAACTCCGACCGCTGATAGTTGTTCTGGACCCCCGCCTGCAGCGGATCCGGGAAGAACTTCAAAATATTCTTCGCCACCGGGCTGATCAAACTCGCCGGCACAATGTTCCCCGGGAATGGGTCCCGCTGAATCAACCGATTCCCGTTCGTAACCACCTCACGCCCCGTGAACGGGTTGTAAACCTGATAAAGGCTCGGATTTGGCAAACTGAACAACTCCGACATATCGCCATTCTTCATCCTCGCCGTCGGCACAGTAGGTGTTCCGTTATTCCGCGGCCTATCTTCCTTAATCCCCTCATACCCATACAGGAAAAATGTCCGGTTTAGCCCGTTGTATAGCTTCGGAACCCGAACCGGCCCGCTCACCGACCCGCCATACCGGTTATAAGTGAAATCCGGCCGCGGCGTGCCGCTCATGTTCGCGAAGTAATCGTTGGCGAACATACTCGGGACTTGCTTGTTGAAGTACGCGGTCCCGTGCAACTGATTCGTCCCCGCCTTAATCGAAATATTCGTAACCCCGCCCTCGGTCTGCCCGAAACTCGCGTCAAACGTCGCCGTCTGCACCTTGAACTCCTGGATGATGTCCGCCGGAGGCACATACGACGCAATCACCTCGCCGTTATTCGCCGTCGCCGTCGCAACGGAACCGTCCAGCGTCACATCGCTCCGGTTCGCCCGCGTGCCGTCCATTGAGTAACCCACAATGTGCGTCGGCTCAAACGGCCGGTCCAGTCGCGCATCCCGGCTGAACGAAACCCCCGACGCCAAGCTGATCAGGAACATCGGATTCCCATGCGGCACAGGCAACTCCGCCACCCGCCGCGCATCAATCACCGTTCCCAGCGACGCCGAACTCGTATTCAACAACGGCGTCTCCCCAACCACCGTCACGCTCTGTTCCGCTGTCCCAACCTGCAAAGTGATCGGAAGTTCGATCCGGTCATTCACCCGAATCTCCACCGGATCCTGTACAAATCGTGTGAATCCAGTCACCGTAACCTCCACCGAATACGCACCAGGGATCAAGTAGGACGCCTGATAAAAAGCCAGTTTCATTGGTCACTACCTTCTGCGTCGTGCCCATCGTCTTACTCTTCACCACCACTGACGCACCCTGAATCGACGCTCCGCTCGAGTCCACCACGCGCCCCGCCAAACTACCGCGGGCCTCTTGCGTCCAGCAAGTCGAGGCAAAAAGTAAGGACAGGTAAATCGACAGGGATAAGCGAGACATACACAACCAGTACTCCGCCCACCCCAGGCAACAGAAGTAGAAAACGGCATAAAACCGGTAGGTAACCGGTTAACCGTGCCGCCCTAAATCCATGTAAACTATTGACGTGTCAGCATCGCCCGTACAAACTGCTGAATTCCAACAGGAGCTCCAACGCGTCCTCGGAAGCGAAAGCTTTCGAACAGCCGAAGCTCTCCGGCGCCTCCTCGGCTATCTCGCCGATGCCTACATCGCCGGTAGCGGACGCTCCCTGAAGGAGTATTCCATCGGCCGGGACGTCATGAACAAGCCGGAGGACTACGATCCCCGCGTCGACGCGTCCGTCCGCGTTCAAATCGGAAAACTCCGCCAGCGCCTAGAACGCTACTACAACAACGAAGACCCCACCGCCACCAACCGGCTCTCCATTCCCAAGGGCCACTTCGCCCTCGCCTTCGAACCCATTTCCCCCACCGGCCAACCAGCCCCCCCTCCCCCGGCGCCCCCTCCCCCTTCCATCAATGGCTGGAAGTGGGGCGCCCTCGCACTCGGCGCCCTCGTTCTCATCCTTGCCGGAACCCTCCTCACCCTCTGGCGCGCCGGTCGTGTCGTTGCCCCCTCCGCCGTCGCCGCCCCAGGCGATCTCCATGAATTCTGGCGCCCGATCGTTGATACTAAGCGTCCCGTCGTCGTTGTCCTCGGTAGCCCCATGTTCGTCCGCCTCAATACTCACTATTTCCGCAACCCCTGGGTAAATGAGTGGAAGGACGCCCAGGAAATCCCCCTCGCCGAACTCAGCAAACTCGTCAAATCCAATACCCAGCCCTCGCCAACCTACCGTTGGACCCCCTTCGGCGAAGCCGCCGCGGCCTTCCGCATCGCCGTCGCTCTCGGCCCCCTAAAAGACCTCGTCCTCAAACGCTCCACCGTCCTCGCCTGGGAAGACGTTCGCAACAGCAACCTAATCTTCCTCGGCCCCGCCAAATTCAACCGCCAAATCCCGGATCTCCCCGTCGAACAGGATTTCGTCATCGAACAGGGTGCCGTCAAAAACCTCCGTCCCCGGCCAGGCGAAACCAAGCTCTACCAAAAGCCCTCCGCCCCCGAAGTGGAGGACATCCCGGAGGATTACGCTGTCATCACCCGCGTCCACGGCACCACCGGCTGGGGCGAAGTCCTCGTCCTCGCCTCAACCTCCACCGAAGGTACCTGGGCCGCCGCCGAGTACCTCACTACCCCCGAGGCCCTCGAAGGAATGATGAAGCAACTGCGCAAGGAAACCGGTAGTATGCCGGATAACTATCAGGTAATCATCCGCAGCCGATTCAAATCCCAGGTCCCCATCCAAACTGAATTCGTAACCCACCACGTCCTCCGTCCGCGCGTCCACCAGTAAAGCCACCGCGACACCTCCGAACGCCAGGAGGCAGTTCTCCGATTCGAACCCGCTTCCCATCGGCGCTTTTGACCGCCAACCTACCGCCCACACTGCCGGTAAACTGCCTCCAAATAAGCGCCCCGGGTCTTCGCATCCGGGGCGTTTCCACATGGCGTCCGTTTCGCCCACAACCCCCGCAGCCGGTCATCCAACGGCATGTCCGACCCCACCGCGTGCAGCGGAAACGCAAACGAGTACTGCAACCCGTGGCGTTTTTTCAACGGTTCCAACACCGCCGTCTTGTACTCCACAATGTCGCTCAGATATCCGTGCAACCCGGCCCACTGCACCGCCGCGAACGAGGCCGCCCCCGGCGCCACGTCGGACGTATAAATCGTCGCCGCCCCATCCCGATGCAGCAGTTTCTGCAACTGCCCCACCGGCACCGCCCGCGCCGTCCCGCCCCCGCTCACAGCCAAATGCGCCGCCAGCCCAGCCGCATGTCCAATTGCCGTCCACGTCGGCTCCAACCGCAGCGCCGAATACCCCACATGCGTGGCCGATAGCGCCACTGGGACCAGCAGGTTCTCCACCTTCCGCGGCACCATCACCCCATACGGAATCTGGAACGGAGTCGTCGAAAAACTGAAATCCCCCTCCACCAGCGTCGGGTACAGCGGCCCGCCCGCCTGGTGCCCGTGCGAGTTCAACGCATAGTCGCCAATCGCCACCGAATCCCGCCTAACCGCCGTCCGCACCGACCCCGGCGCCGGCTGCGTATCGTGCTCCGTAAACACAAAATCCCCAACAATCCGCCTCGCCTCCCGCACATACAGCGCCGGCGGCAAATGCCCGTTGTCCACAAACTCATCCTTCGCCAACCCCCACTCCCGCGCCTTCGCCCGAATCCCCGCCGGCAGCGCCTCATCGTTCTGCAGAAAGTAAATCAGCCCCATCGCATAGTCCAAATGCCGCTGATGAATCTTCGCCCGCGCTGCCGCGTCCCCCTCCGGCCACCCGTCATTCTCGCCCGGCAACGCAATCCGGATCGGCGCTTGCTTAATGTCGTTCATATCGGATTTTTCGTTTGGAATCCGCTGCCACCGGAAAATCCCTGCGTGCGACTCGGTATAGACTTCCGTAATCCGCCCGCTCGTGAAATACGGAATCAACTGCATAAACTCCTCCCGCCGGTACGCGGCAGGGCGGGGAACTGGCGCCATGTTCTCCTTCCGGTTCGTCATAATCACCCGGAAGTTGTAGCACTGGATATGCGAATCGGCCACCCCCGTCGACCCCGGCAGTATCTTCCCCTGATCGAAAAACAACAGCCCCGCGAATCGTTCCCCATACTCCCGTGTCGACTCCCGCGCCAACCGGAACGGAGCCCCGGCCGCCGCCGCCAGGTCGCCTTCATACGTCCCATCAATCCAAAACCGAGCCGTAATCGTGCCCTTGTCAAACGTGGCCGACCGGATCCGCCCACCCCCCGCCACGCTCCGCAGCCGCCATTCCGTCAACAGCGTCAGCGTCTTCTGCTCCCCCACCATCTCCCGCAAAATCCGCGAAGAAACATGCGGCTCCGCATGCGCCCCCAGGAAACAATCGCGCACCTGCGCCGACTCTTTCCCGTAAGTCGCCACATAGTGCTGCAGCACCCGGTCCATGTACTCACGGAAAAATCCCGTTACCGACTCCTGTGTCCGGAAGTCCGTGTACGACAACCCGCCCGTCAGTAACCCGCCGAAATGCTTCGTCGGCTCCACCAGAACAACGCGGTGCCCATTGCGCGCCGCTACTACCGCCGCCGCTATTCCCGCCGGCGTAGTCCCATATACAGCTACATCAAATACCTGCCCGCCCAGAACAACCCCGGCCGCCAACGCAAATAGCCCGATAAAATGCATTTTCGAAGCATACAAAACTTCGAACGCCGACCGCGCTACTTACCCGGCCGAACGTCCAGTAACCGGCGAGGATCGAACAAATGCAGCGGCTTAAATGCCCTCGAATTCCACTTCACCCCGGGCTCAAACTGCACACCCAGAAAATAGCCGAACTCACGGAACGCGCAGTAGCGAAGCTCGCCAACATACTCGTTCTTCATCACCGTCATCCGGATCATCGTCCGAAGCGGGATTTCGGTTTCAACCTGAAGGCACGCCCCCAGTGCGGAAATGTCTTCCAAGTTCGCCACCGTCTGCTGAAGCCGGCCGTTCTTGTCACGCCATTCGATTTCTACAAGGTCCGCGCACATCAGGCGGGGCTCGATGCGTCTGTCTGCCATATGCATAGTTATCGGCATCCTCCGCTTTTTTGAGTATACGGGATACCTGTGGAAAAATACCCTACTACTTCTAGGGTGTAGCACCGCGTAACCAGGTTGACACCTAAATACGATTAAAGACCTCAACCGCCTTCGTCAGCGCCTTGAACTTCTGAATGTAGGGCACCATCTTCGTTTCCCGGTCGTCAATCTCCTGCGCCCGCTGCAACACTTCCTTCGCCTGCGCCGCTGGCACCCGCACCACCCCGTCCTCATCCGCCACAATCCAATCCCCCGGCTTCACGCTAACGCCCGCGCACTGTACTTCAATATCCTTCGCCACGCCCGCGAACCGGCTCACCGTGCTCGACGGCACCACGCTCCGCGCATAAATTGCCAGCCCCAACCCGCGCACTTCCTTCAAATCGCGCACGCCCCCATCCACAATCACGCCCGCCATCCCCCGCGCCTTCGCCGCCGTGCTCATCAGCCCGCCGATACCCGCCACGTCCAGCCCGTCTTCAATCACGATCACGCCCACTTCGCCCGGCTTCGAATTATCGATCATCGCCGTCGAAAATCCCGTCGACAACGCCGGCGTCGCCTTGTCCGCAGTCGCCGGTTTCAATAGCACCGTCGTCGCCCGTCCCACCACACGAATGTTCCCCGTCCGCGGGCGCATGTCGTGCGACAGGAACCCCCGCTGCCCCGTAATCTGGTCCACCGCGTCGGCCACCGACGCCACGGTAACCTTCTCGAATCCCGCCGTCAGCGGATCCTTCGCCACCCCCGCCTTTTTCGTTGCGGCCTGGAATCCAAACCCAAGAATCGCGCAGGTCATCGCGGCAAGGGGAAGAAGTATGCGTTTCCGTGTCATCTCATGCATTATGCTAACTCAGGTGGTCCTCCCCCGCACCGTAGTCAACAATTTCGTCGTCGCCGTCCTCTTCGGTGTTGTGGTCCCCTACATCAAGGGAATCGAATACCTCGATCTCTTCCTCCTCATCCCCTATTCCCTCCTCAGCCTCTTCTTCGTCGTCCCCATGGTCGTCGACGCCGTCTTCGCCCAACCCAACCGCGGCATCCCCCTCACCGCCCTCTACCGCTCCGTCCTCACCGGCTGGTTCTCCGGCGTTTGCGTCCTCTGGATGGGCATCGGCACCGTCTCCATCCGCGTCGGCCGCCTCGTCGCCCCGCCCGTCGCCGTCGGCCTCTCCCTCGCCGTCTTCAGCCTCTTCGCCTGCCTCTTCATCGCCGCCCTCTCCGCCTGGACCGCCAACCGCGCCCCCGACGCGCCCACCGCCAAAGGCCGCCTCCGCATCGGCTTCCTCCTCATCCTCGTCACCTTCTTCGCCCTCCCCCGCCTCGTCAACGAAGACACCCTCGTCCACTTCCTCCAATACCTAACCCCCGAAGGCATCGTCCGCGCCACCCTCTTCCTCGTCCCCCTCGAATCCCTCGGCGCCGTCCTATTACTCTCCCGTACCCCCCGCCGCTAGCCCCCCGCGATACACTGGAAACTCCATGCGTATTACGTCGCAATCTCCCTGTCGCGTCGACCTCGCCGGCGGCACCCTCGACATCTGGCCCCTCTACCTCCACCATGTCAACGCCGTCACCGTCAACTTCGCGGTCGACCGTTACACCTCCTGCTCCATCGTCCCGCGCAACGATCGCCAGATCGTTCTCCGCTCCCGCGACCTCGGTGTCGAGGAAACCTTCTCCTCTCTGGCCGAACTCAAAGCGGCCAAAAAGTACAAGCTCGCCCTCCTCGCCTACGCCGTCAGCTTCTTCGCCCCGGAAACCGGTCTTGAACTCGACTCCCATTCCGAAGCTCCCGCCGGTGCCGGCATCTCCGGTTCTTCTTCCCTCCTCATCACCATCTGCGCCGCGTTCAATAAGTGGCTCAACGCCGGCTATTCCATCGAAAAGCTGCGCGAACTCGCCCAGAACATCGAGGCGCAAATCATTCGCGTCCCCACCGGCTGCCAGGATTACTACCCCGCCATGTACGGCGGCATCAGCGCCATCGAACTCCGTGCCGACGGCATCCGCCGCGTCGCCATCCCGCTCGACCCCGCCGACCTCGAACAGCGCACCGTCCTCGCCTACACCGGCGAGCCGCGCAACTCCGGCATCAACAACTGGGAAGTCACCAAGCTCCACATCGATGGCGACAAGAAGGTTCACAAGAACTTCGATCAAATCGCCTCCATCGCCCACGACATGCGCCTGTCGCTCGAAAAAGCGGACTGGCTCGAAACCGCCCGTCTCCTCCGCGAAGAGTGGAGCTTCCGCAAAAAGAACGCGCCCGGCATCACCACCGAGCTGATCGATGGTCTCGTCGCCGCCACCAAAAAGGCTGGCGCGGTCGGCGCGAAAGTCTGCGGCGCCGGCGGCGGTGGCTGCGTCTTCTTCCTCGTCGAACCCGGCACCAAGGACAAGGTGTCCTCCGTCATCGCCGGGCTCGGCGCCGAAGTGCTCCCCGTCAAAGTCGCCCTCGGCGGCGTCAAGGTCAAAGTCGTTAAGTAACCGCGCATGAGCAGTCCCGCTCCAACGCCCACGCCGGCCCCCTCCCACCTCATAGCCGGCGTGCGCGTTGTGGTGTTCCTCGCCCTCGCCTACACCATCCAGTTCGTCGCCTTTCTCTTCCTCCAGCCCTTCGGCCTCTTCATCGGCGCCGCCCTCGGCACCTTCGCCGGCGGCTCCATTGCCACCGTCCTGGCACTCCGCATCTATCAGTTCGGCGCCCTCCCCGATATCGGCCTACACTGGCACCGCGCTGCCGCCCGCCACATCGCTCTCGGCATCGGCCTCGGCGGCGCCTCCGCCCTCTTCGTCGTCGGCTTCCCCTGGCTCATCGATAAAGCCTACTTCGTCCCCGCGCCCGATTATCCCTTCTCCCCCGCCTCCATCCTCCTCGTCGGCATCGTCCTCCTCTTCGGTGCCCTCGGCGAAGAGCTCATCTTCCGCGGCTACCCCTTCCAAATGCTCGCCGGCAAATACGGCACCTACCAAATCCTTCTTCCCGCCGGCGTCCTCTTCGCCGCCGCCCACGCCGGCAATCTCAACAGCTCCCCGCTGGCGCTTTTCAACACCTTCCTCTGGGGCGTCCTCCTCGGCTACTCCCTCCTCCGCTCCGGCGATCTCTGGCTCCCCACCGGCATCCACTTCGGCTGGAATTTTACTCTTCCCCTCTTTGGCGTCAATCTCAGCGGCTTTAGAATGGGGATGACTGGCCATACCCTCGAATGGCGCGCCAGTGACCTCTGGAGCGGCGGCAGCTACGGTCCAGAGGCCAGTGTCCTCACGCTGCTCGTCGTCATCACACTGTTCGTCGCCCTGCACCGCGTCCCGCTCGTTCGCCAGCGCCTGCCCCTCATGCCGGATCTGATCGACGACACGGAAGAAGAGGAGGAACCCGCACCATGAATCGCCGCCGCGCTTTGCTCCTGCTGCTCCCCGCCGCCCTCGCGCCTGCCAAGGAAAAGAAGCTCTCCACCGAAGATCGCCTCGCCCTCCTTCGTGGCCTCACCGCCGAATACGCCAAGGCCAAGGTCCTCATCCCCCGTTCGAAAAAGCACCTCCCCATCGAGCCCAACGGCAAGTGGGACAAGGACGTCTGGGAGAAAGCCGCCGTCGAATTCGGCCCCGCCGCCCGCGTCGGCGAAATGGTGCAGATCACCAAAGTGAAGATCGAAGACGACCGCGTCGAACTCGAACTCAACAACGGCATGAAGACCGGCCCCAAGTGGTACGAACGCGTCGAAGTCGGCGTCGGCAACAACACCAGCCCCATCTCCGGCCGTGACAACGTCGCCAAGGCCGGTACCTACATGGCCCTCGTCTTCCCCAAGAACATCGAAGCTCTCGAAGTCGCCGACGTCAAAAAAATGCTCGGCCAGGTCCTCGATTTCGAGATGCGCTCGGTCACCGAATCCTACATGGAGAAGCTGCCCGAAACGGTCCGGAAAGCCATCGAACAGAAGCGCGTCATCGAAGGCATGGACCGCGAACAGGTGCGCCTCGCCGTCGGCCAGCCCGTCCGCAAGGAACGCCGCATCGTCGATGGCGACGAACTCGAAGACTGGATGTACGGCCGCCCGCCCGGCAAGCTCACCTTCGTCACCTTCACCGGCAGCAAGGTCACCAAGGTCAAGGACATGTACGCGGGCCTCGGGGGCTCCACCGCCCCCGAACTTCCCGTGCAGTAATTACTTCTTCTCGATGTACGCGCTACCCGCGAAACACGCCAATCCCGCCGCCAGGAACATCGTCGGCATGATGAACCAGTAGGTCAGCGAAATCCCCAACATCACCGCCAGCGATGCGGCGATTACAATCCCCGTCTTCCGCTCCACTCGCACCGTGAACCCCAGCGCGGCCAGCGTCAGCATGAACACCGTGAACGCCAGGTTCAACCCGTCGAACACTTCCCCCTGCGTCCGCATCGTGCCCATCATGTTGATCTTGAACCCGTACAGCAGCTCGTTCATCTGGAACTCCGCCCCGTTCACCGGCTTCACGCCCCGGCTGCCCAGAAAGCCCAATAAATGCGCGATACCGTTCAATGCCAGCACCAACGCACCAATTCGAAACAACTTATAGCTCCACATAGTTACCTTTTCGCCGGGCGTCCGCCCACTTTCGTCTGCCCCTTCACCGGTCCCGCAAAGGGATAGGTGTCAGGATTCACCACCACGCCCGTCGTGAACTTAAACGGAAAACTCCGCCCGCTCGGGAACGTCATCTCCACGAAGTAAGCCGTAAAGCCCTTCGCCGGCTTGTCCACCTTGCCCACATACACGCCCGGCTTCACCGGCTTCAACTCCACGCTCTTGTACGCCGGCCCAATCTGCTCCAGCCGGAAGTCACGCCCGTCCGGATTCGTCGCCTGCCACAGCTTCACCGACGACGGCGCATCCACCGTCTTCACTTCAATCGTCCCGTCTTTGGAAACCTTCCACGAATACTTCGGCCGCGGCTTGCCGCTCAGCAGCGCGTCGTAATAGGAAATCAACGACTCATACGCGTCCGTCCCCCGCAGCGAATGGTCCGAATTCGGCACATACCGCAGGTGCTTCTCGCCCTTCAAATCTTTGTAGTAGAACTTCCACGAATCCGGCAAGAAGAACTGGTCGCCCGCCGAATTAATCAGGAACTTCGGCATCGTCAGCCGGTCCCGGTATTCGTACGGTTCCACAATCTTCATCAGCTCTTTGTACTTCGGGTTCGCCATCTCGTCCATCACGTTCTCGGAGTAGTAATCGCCCACCGAAGGAGCCCAGAACCCATACGCCCGGTAATGATGAATGAAGCTCGGAATGATGTTCAACATGTCGATCACAATCGGCGACATTCCCATCACGCGCTTGTCCACCACGCCCGTCGTCCACGCCGTCCAGCCGCGTTTGGAACCGCCGGCGACGAAGAACTTGTCCACCGTCTTCCCCCCGCCCTCTTCGCTCTTCATGAACGCCGTCACCGTGTCCATCGCCCGCACCGCCGCCTTCGTCATCGGCAGTCGCAACGGCCACGACACGTCGCCCGTGTCCAGATACTTCCGCCACGTGTAGGCAATAATCGCGTCTTCCGTCCGCTTCCGCCCCGGAACCGGATCGTCGCCAAAAACCAGCGGCTGGTTCGGCACCATCCGCAGTTCCGTGACAACCGAACCCGTGTACTCCGCAATCGCCGCCATCTGCCCGTCCACCGTCGTCCGCGGCCGCCCGTCATTGGATCCGCCCGTAATGAACAGCAGTCCCGTGGTCGACTTCACTTCCTTCGGCCGCACCACCGTCACCGTGTGAACCCACTTCGTCCGGTCCACTTTCTTGTCCTCGCCCCAGCTCTGCGACGTCATTTCCAGAATGAAGCCCGTGCTGTTCTTCGCCTCCACCTTGTGTGCCAGCTTCCACTGGTACGCCGGGTCCGGCTTGGCGACATACTCATCAAGGGGCGTTTTCTTCGGGGCGCTAATCAGCGCAACGGCCGCCGCCGTTAACAGGAAAATTCTGCGGATCACACAATCAGAATAGCGGACCTGTGCCGTATGCTGAAAATCATGCGCTCTCTCTTGCTGTGCCTCTGCACGGCTGCGGCCCTGTTCGCCCAGTCCAACTTTGAATTCTGGCCCGGTGCCACCTACGATCCCGCCATCCCGACGTTCCAAAAGGTCCTCGGCTACGAACCCGGCTCCCGCCACGCCACCCACTCCGATCTCATCAAATACCTCGAAGCCCTCGCCGCCGCCGCCCCCAATCGCATCCGCCTCTTCGAATACGGCAAATCCTGGGAAGGCCGCAAGCTCGTCTACGCCGTCATCGGCAGTGAATCGAACATCCGCCGTCTCCCCGAAATTCAGGCGTCGATGAAAAAACTCCTCGACCCCCGCAAGACCTCCGAAGCCGAGGCCCAGCGCTTAATCGCGAATACCCCCGCCATCGTCTGGCTCGGCCACGCCGTCCATGGCAACGAAGTCAGCGGCCCCGATGCCGGCCTCCTCGCCGCCTACCACTGGCTCGCCGCCCGCAATCAGGCCCCTGTCCAAGCCGCTCTCGCCAACGCGCTCATCATTCTCGATCCCCTTCAAAACCCCGACGGCCGCATGCGCTTCATTCATTCCTTCGAGCAAGCCGTCGGCCTCGAACCCGATGCCACCCCCCTCGCCGCCGAACGCAACGAACCCTGGCCCGGCGGCCGCCTCAATCACTACCTGTTCGACATGAACCGCGACTGGTTCGCCGTCACCCAACCGGAAACCAAAGCCCGTGTCAAAATGTTTCAGGAGTGGTACCCCGTTGTCGTGGCAGACTTGCACGAGATGGGCTCGGAAACCAGCTACTACTTCGCCCCCGAAGCCATCCCCTTCAACCCCCACCTCACCAAGGAACAGAAAACCTCCCTCGATTGGTTCGGCAAAAACAACGCCAAATACTTCGACCAACTCGGCTACGCCTATTTCACCCGCGAACTCTACGACGCCTTCTTCCCCGGCTATGGCGCCAGCTGGCCCGCCTACTATGGCTCCATCGCCATGACCTATGAAAACTCCTCCGTCCGCGGCCTCGTCTACCGCCGTGCCGACGGCACTCTCTACACGTTCCCCGACTCCATCCGCAAACACTTCACCACCCAAATCGCCACCGCCGAAGCCGCCGGCCTCCACAAAACCGACCTCCTCAAAAACTTCTGGGAATACAACAAAACCGCCATCGCCGAAGGCAAGTCCGACAACGTCAAAGCCTTCATCCTTCCCCGCCGTGGCGATACCGCCGCCGTCGATAAACTCGCCTCTCTCCTCGTCGAACAGGGCATCGAAGTCCAGCGCGCCCCCGCCAGCGTCAACGGCTTCCCCGACGGCAGCTACGTGGTCTCCCTGGCCCAACCCGCCAAACGCTTCATCCGCGTCCTCCTCGACAAACAAATCGACATGGAACCGGACTTCCTCAAGGAGCAGGAGCGCCGCCGCGCCCGCAAGCTCGGCGATGAAATCTACGACGTCACCGGCTGGAGCCTCCCGCTCCTCTACAACGTCGAAGCCGTCCCCGTGTCGAGCGCCATCACCGCGCCCCTCCAACCCTTCACCCAGGCCCCCAAAGCGCAACAGACCTTCGCCAAAGCCAGCGTCGCCTACGTCATTCCGTGGAAAGGCCGCGCCTCCGCCCAGTTCCTCGCCGCCGCCCTCCGTGCCGACGTCAAGATCCGCACCGCCGACAAAGCCTACGTCCAGAACGGCCGCACCTTCCCCCGCGGAACCCTCGTCGTTCTCGTTAAAGAAAACGCCGCAACCCTCCACGAAACCGTCACCAAAATCGCCGGAGAAGCCGAAGTCGTCCCCGTCGATTCCGGCTGGGTCGATAGCGGCATCAACTTCGGCTCCCGCAACGTGGCGCTGTTCAAGAAGCCCCGCATCGCCATCGCCTGGGACCGCCCCGTCGCCGCCCAAAGCGCCGGCGCCGCCCGGTTCGTCATCGAACGCCAATTCGGCTACCCCGCCAGCGCCATCCGCGTCGCGGCCTTAACCCAGCTCGATCTCGATCACTTCGACGTTCTCATTCTCCCCAGCTCCCAGGGCAGTTACGCCACCGCCATCACCGCCCCCACCGTCGCCAAAATCAAGGAGTGGGTCAACAAAGGCGGCACCCTCATCGCCATTGAAGAAGCCGTCGGCTTCGTCGCCGCCAACGGCCTCCTCTCCACCACCGTCGAATCGCTAGCTACGGAAAAGAAGCCCGACGCCGCCAAACCCGCCCCCAGCAAACTCCTGACCACCGAGGCCGCCTATCTCGAAGCCATCAAGCCCGAACGCGAAACGCCCGACGCCGTCCAAGGTATCCTCGGCACCGCGAAAACCGACGAAGAACACTGGCTCACCGCCGGCGTCCCCGCCACTGTCAACGCGTTAGTCCAAGGCAGAACCGTCTACTCCCCCCTGAAAATAGACAAAGGCGTCAACGCGGCCTATTTCGTCGGCGCCGACCAACTCCTTGCCAGCGGCTACATGTGGGAGGAGAATCGCAAACAGCTCGCCTACAAACCCCTGGTCATGATCGAACGCCAAGGCGCCGGCCACGTCATCGGCTTCGCCTTCGATCCCAACTTCCGCGCCTATCTCGACGGCATGAACGTACTCTTTCTAAACGCCGTATTCCGCGGCCCGGCCCACAGCCGATGAACAACCTGACAATCCTCCTCCGCAAAGCCCTGCTCGGCGACAAACTCGCCGAGCAGGAAGCCATTGCCATCGTCTACCCCGAACTCAAACGCATCGCCGGCCTCCTCGCCTCCCGCGAAACCGCCGACCCCTCCCTTTCCCCCACTGTCCTCGTCAGCGACTTCTACGCCGAAAAATTCGCCATCGGCCTGCCCGAAGACATCACCGATCGCAACCACTTCTTCGCCCTCGCCGCCCGCGCCATGCGCCAGGTGTTAATCGACCGCGCCCGCGCCCGCACCACCATCAAACGCCAACCCGTCGATCCGAATCTCTTCAACCGCCCCTGCACCGCCCTGGCCCCTGAAACCCTGCTCGCTCTGGAAACCGCCCTCAAAAAACTGGAAGAGCTCGACCCCCGCGCCGCCCGCGTCGTCGAACTGATTTTCTTCCTCGGCTGTACCTATTCCGAAACCGCCGCCGCCCTCAACATCCCCCTCCACCAGGTCCGCCAGGACTGGGACTTCGCCCGCCACTGGCTGATCAAATACCTGACCTAAAAGTCCGCCACTGGCTTACATCCGTCTTAAACCCGTGTCAGTCACCTTATTTTTTCCGTAAAACCTTAGCAATACGTCCTCCACCGCCAATCCAAACGCCAACGCATCCCGCGGCCGTAACCCCGCCTCATAAGCCATCGCCCCGCAAATCAACTCCGCCACCGGATCCCCCGCCAGCAACCGCCCCGCCGCCTCCGCCCGCCGCTCCAACCCCTGCTCCTCCACAATCTCCGGGCAAACCCCTGTCAGCGCCTCACACAAAATCACCGCGAACGAATAGATATCCGCCGTCGGCCGCGCCGCTCCCCCCATCTGCTCCGGAGCCAAATAAAACAACGTCCCTCCCACGCTCGTCGCCCGCGCACTCGTCGCTCCCGGCGGCTTACAAACCGCAATCCCAAAGTCCACAATCACCGCCCTCTCCCCTTCTCCCTCCGGCCGCAAAATAATATTCTCCGGCTTCAAATCCCGATGAATCACGCCCGCCGCATGCGCCGCCCCCAGCGCCTCCCCCAACTGCCGTGCCAATACCGCCACCCTCCCCCGCTCCATCGCCCCGCCCGCTAAAACCTCCCGCAACGTCGGTCCAGGCACATAATCCAAAACCAAATACGCTCCCCCGTCCTCCCCAATCGAATAGTCCAAAATCCCCACCACACCCGGATGCGAAATCCGCCGCAAACTCTCCACCTCCCGGTCCAACTCCTTCCGCACTGCCGCCGCCGCCACCAACGACTTCACCGCCACTTCCTTCCCATCCAGCTCATCCGCCGCCCGGTACACCGTCGCAAACGCCCCCGTCCCAATCACCGCCAGCCCCTGATACCGCCCCCCAAACACCGGCATGGCCCCCTGCTGTTCCAAATACGCCAGCTTCGCCGCCGCATACGCCGCCGCCTCTTCCCGAGCCCTCTTCCACCGCCCCCCAACCAACCCGCCCACCCCCAACAAACCCACCCCCGCAACCCACCAAAACCAACTCGCCCGCCACCACGGCACCACCGATACAACCGGCACCCGCACCACCGCAGACCGCCACGCCCCCTCCTTATCCTCCGCCTGCGCCTCCAACACAAAATCCCCCGCCGGCACCGCGTCCATCCGCACCGCCCCGTCCTCGCTCAACTTCCACTCCCCGCCCATCCGCCACCGGAACCGCACCCCGTCCATCCCCCGCAGCCACGATGTCGACAGCCTCGCCGCCAATACCTCCCCCGCATACCCGCCGAACGTCAGCCCGGATACCGTCACCGGCGGCGCCTCCACCTTCTCCGCCACAAACCACTCCGGGTCCTCCACCCGCGCCAACCCCTCCGCCCCGCCAATCCAAATCCGCCCCGCTGCGTCTTCCAACAGCGACATCGAATTCCCGCCCTTCGCCATCTCCGGCACGTTCTCCCCCACCCGTTCGAACGCCCCCGCCCCCAGCCCCCCAGTCCGGTTCACCCACGTCGCCCGGTCATCGGTAATCCAGATCCACCCCCGCCTGTCCCCCAGAATATCCGCCACCGTTCCAATCCCCACCTCCTCCGCCGGATGCTCCACCCGAATCCCCGCCCCCGCCAACTCCACCCGTGCCACCCCCGGCTTGTTCTGATACGACACCCAATAACCGCCCCGCCCATCCCGGCCAATATACTGCACCCCATCAAAACGGAACCCATCCTTCGCCCCCCACCGCTCCACCTTCTCCCCATCCACGCGAAACAACCCATACGACGTCGGCGCCAACAGCCGCAGCTTCTCGTCCAACTGCATCGCATACACGTTCGCCCCCAACGGCCGCACGCCCAACTCCACCGGCGTCGTCTCCACCTCCCGCCCCTTCTCCACCGCCCGATACAACCGCCGCGCACTCCCCAACCACAGGAACCCCCGCGGATCCCGCAACATCGAATACACGTTCGGCCCATCCTGCACCGGCGGAACATGATACTTCTGAAGCACCCGCCC
>CANIVU010000135.1 GCA_947470805.1 Acidobacteriota bacterium
GGCTTGCCCGCAATCTCTTCCACAAACGAGGCCCGCGCGATGTTCGGATGCGCCTCCACCGCCACCCACGCCAGCGCCTCTTTCCGGAATAGCGGAGCGATCCGCGGGTTCCGCGCCAGCGCCTCGTCCTGAAAGGTTTTCGCCGCCAGAACTTCTTGCGTTTCGTGGTCGTAGACGACGTACACCACGCCCATCCCGCCCTTCATCACCCGCCGGATTTCCCAACGGTTGGCCAGCCGGTCCCCTACCCGCCATTCGCGAGTCATCCGCTAGAACAGATCCGCCACCCGAATCGACGCCTCCGGAGCCCCCAGCGTCGCCACGAACTCATCCTCGGCATAAGCCGCCACGTCCAGATACCTGCCCGCCTCCGGCCGCCGGTGCACAATCACCCGCCGCCCCTGCAGATCGACAACCCAATACTCCGCAATCCCGGCGCGCGCATACAGCCCGGCTTTAACCGTCAAATCAAACGCCAGCGTCGCTCCAGACACCTCCGCCACCAATCGCAAATCGCCAGGCCCAGCCAGCCCTTCAATTTCGAAAAACGATCGATTCACAACAATCGCATCCGGCTCCGGCTCGCTCGTCGGCGTATCCTGCGGATGCATCGTTACAGATGGTTCCTGGGCCACAAAAGCCTCGCCATAAACCTGACGCAACCACAGCACCAACCGCATCACCGCTCGCATGTGCGGACCCTTTTTTCCCATCTTCTCCACCAACTCCCCACCGATGAGCTCATACCGGTCCAGGTCCAACACCCCCGCCTGCTCCAACAGCGCACACTCGTCCCGCGTCCACAGCTTATGCGGCGGCACCATCACAGAAAGAGGAAGCTCCATCACAACCGGCATACCCACATTATGCCCGAACAACTACCCCTACAACGCCAGCTTCGGCGCCATCATCCACTTCAAAACGCCCCGTGGCTGCACGCCCAACTCAAACAAATCCACCCGCACCATCGCGCCCTTTTTAAAGTCCACGCGCAACTCCGGCGTCCCCAACAAAAACCCCAAAAACGAACTCATATGCGGCTCATGCCCCACCAGCAACAAGCTCGGCTCCCCGCGCAGCGTCCGCACCTCCGCCCACGTCTCCACCGGCGACGCCATCGGCACCAGCTTCACCGACGGCACCAACTCTTCCGTGTACCCCAAAATCTCCGCCGCCATCTCCGCCGTCTGCCGCGCCCGCACATACGGACTCGTCACAATCATCGTCGGCGACACGCTCGCCGTCCGCGCGCGCTTCAAAATCTCGCGCAACCGCTTCATACCCTCGGGGGTCAGCGCACGATCGGCATCCGCCTGTCCAGGACTGGCGTCCTCGGCGATGCCATGCCGGAGGAGATATATCTGCATAGGCTGTCGAAAGACACTCTAATTCTGTCATACTCGCTGCTTTCCCATGCGTGACGCCCTCAAACGTGACAACTGGCCCATCCTCGCCGCCGGCGCCGCACTCGCCCTCAGCGTCGTTTCCATCGCCGCCTCCCAGATCTGCCTCGGCGCCGCCATCCTCCTCACCATCCGCGACTGGCGCCGCGCCAAATACCCCCCCGGGGCATCCCTCCTTCTCTTCTTTTTCGCCTGGACCCTCCTCGCCGCCGGCCTCTCCCAATCCCCCGCCGCCGCCTACCCGCAAATCCGCAAGTTCTTTGTCTACCTCATCGTCCCCTGCCTCGCCGCCGCCTACCGCGGACCGGACTCGGCCCGCTACATCCTCGCCGCCCTCGGCGCCGGCGGCACCCTCTCCGCCCTCTGGAGCCTCCTCCAATACGCCAAGAAATACAGCGCCGCCAAAGCCGCCGGCGTCAACTTCACCGACGCCTATATCGCCAGCCGCATCACCGGCTTCATGTCCCATTGGATGACCTTCGGCGGCACCATGATGGCCGTGTTCCTAATCGGAGCAGCCTACCTCCTCTTCTCCAAACCCCTCCGCTGGCGCACCCCCGCCGTCCTCACCCTCATCGCCCTCGCCATCTTCCTCGGCTGGACCCGCGGCATCTGGATCGGCACCTTCGCCGGCACCCTCTACCTCCTCTGGTCCTGGCGCAAAATGTTCGTCCTCGCCGCGCCAGTATTGGCGTTGGCCGCCGTCGCCGTCATGCCGCAACCGGAAAAGGACCGCGTCATGTCCATCGTCCAACCCCGTGGCGATACCGATTCCAACGGCCATCGCAAAGCCCTCTTCCGCACCGGCGCGGCCATCATCAAAGCCCGCCCCTTCCTCGGCGTCGGCCCCGAGCAAGTCGAACGCAACTTCGACAAGTACGCCCCCGAAGACATTCCCCGGCCGTTCCCGAGAGCCTGGTGGTACGGCCATCTCCACAACATCTACATCCAGTTCGCCGCCGACCGCGGCATCCCCGCCATGCTCGCCATCATCGGCTTCTTCTCCTGGGCCACCTGGAAGATCATCAAAGCCGCCATCCCCGCCACCGGCGACCGCAAATGGATCCTCCACGGCATCGCGGCCTTCCTGATCGGCGTCCTCGTCACCGGCGTCTTCGAACACAACCTCGCCGACAGCGAGATCTTAATGCTTGCCCTCGGCCTCCTCACCCTCGGCAGCAGCGTCGCCGCCAGCCGTGATAGCATACCCGTATAGGGTATACGAATCATGTCTGCCATAAAACTCCAAATTGAAGGCATGCACTGCCAGGCCTGCGTCGCCCGCGTCAAGCGGGCCCTCGAACGCGTCCCGGACATCCGCATCCACGAAGTACAAGTAGGATCGGCCGAAATCGAAGCCATCGATCCCGCCGCCGCCATCGCCGCCGTCACCGGTGCGGGCTACCCCGCCATCCGCGCCTAAGTGGCAACCGAAACCACGACCATACCCATACGGGGTATGATGTGCGACGCCTGTACGGGCCACGTCGAACGCGCCCTCCGCGCCCTCGATGGCGTAGCAGAGGCGCGCGCCGACCTCGCCGCCAACACCGCCACCATCACCCGCGACCCCGCCATCGCCACCGAGGCGTTAATCAAAGCCGCCATCGAAGAAGAAGGCTACGAAGTAGCGCAAGAGGCCCCGAAGGACCAGGAGCAGGAGCAGGAGGACGGGTGCCTGGCTCCGGGCCAACCAAACCCGCAAAACCCAAACAATACCGACCCCGGTGCCTGGCACCCAGGGAACGAGAGCAAACAACTCACCCTCCAAATCCAAGGCATGACCTGCGCCGCCTGCGTCGGTCACGTCGAACGAGCCCTCACCAAAACCGAAGGCGTATCGAAGGCCCAAGTAAACCTCCTTGCCAACGAAGCCAAAATCACCTTCAACCCCCAACAAACCAACGAGTCCCAACTCAAACAGGCCATCGAAGACGCCGGCTACAAAGCCGAACAAAAAACCACCCCGGACGAATACCCAAAGACCCGCCGCCACGCCATAATCAGCCTAACCCTAGGCGCCATCATCATGGCCGCCATGCCCTTCACCGGTCACGGCAACGCCTACCCCCAACTACTAGCCGCCATCTTCGTCATGGCCGTCCCCGGCCGCGAATACTACATCCGCGCCGCGCAAGGCCTGAAACACAACCGCTTCGACATGAGCACCCTCATCGCCGTCGGCACCGGCTCGGCGTTCCTCTACTCCCTCGCAGCAACGCTATTCCCCCACCAGTTCCACGCCCGCGGCCTCATGCCCGACGTCTACTACGAAGCGGTCATCTTCATCATCGCCCTCGTCCTGACCGGCAAAATGTTCGAGCTACGAGCCCGCCGCGAAACCGCCTCCGCCCTCCGCGAACTCGCCCAACTCCAACCCGCCACCGCGCTCATCATCCGGAACAACGAACCCATCGAAACCCCCATCGAACTCGTAAAAACCAACGACATAGCCCTCATCAAACCCGGCGCCCGAATCCCCGTCGACGGCGTCATCCAATCCGGTCACTCCGCCATCGACGAATCCATGCTCACCGGCGAACCCATCCCGGTCGAAAAAGGACCCGGCGACCCTCTCTCCGCCGGCACCGTCAACGGCACCGGGGCCCTGCAAATTAAGGTCACCGCCGTCGGCCCGGCGACCACCCTCTCCCAAATCGGCCGCATGATGCGCGAAGCCCAATCCACCCGCGCCCCCATGCAAAAACTGGCCGACAAAGTCAGCGCCATCTTCGTCCCCACAGTCCTGATCATCGCCCTAATAACCCTCGTAGCCTGGCTGATAGCTGGGGCCGACCCCGGCCGCGCCCTCTCCGCCGCCGTAGCCGTGCTGATCATCGCCTGCCCCTGCGCCATGGGCCTCGCCATCCCCGCCGCCGTCATGGTCGCAACCGGCCAAGCCGCCAAGCTAGGCGTCCTCATCAAAGGCGGCGAAGCCCTCGAACGCCTCGCCCAGATCCAAACGGTAGTCCTCGACAAAACCGGCACCATCACCGAAGGCCGCCCCACCGTCACCCGCTACACCGGCCCCCCCGCCGATCTCCCCCTCATAGCCAGTCTCGAAGCCGCCAGCGAACACCCGTTAGCCCAAGCCATCGTCCGCTACGCCAACACCACCCCTCTGCCCGTCACGAACTTCCAAGCCGAACCCGGCCAGGGCGCCACCGGCACCATCAACGGACACACCGTCAAAGTTGGCCGCCCCGCCTGGGTCGGCAGCCCCGAAGACGCAACCATCGCCGCGACAATCGACAACCGCCCCGCCGGCGCCTTCGACGTCAACGACCCCATTCGCCCCACCTCCAAAGCCGCAATCGAAATCCTCTACCAACTCGGCCTCGAAGTCGCCATGCTCACCGGCGATCGCCCCGCAACCGCGAATCAAATCGCCAGCGAAGCCGGCATCACGCAGATAACCGCCGGCGTCCTCCCCGGCGGGAAGCGGGACGCCATCCGCGCCTATCAGGACAAAGGACGCAAGGTCGCCATGGTCGGAGACGGCATCAACGACGCCCCCGCCCTCGCCCAGTCCGACGCGGCCATCGCCATGGCCTCTGGCGCCGGCATCGCCGTCGAAGCCGGCGAAGTCACCCTCCTCCGCAACGACCTCACCGCCGTCGCCGACGCCATCCGCCTCTCCAAGCTGACCGTACGAATCATGCGCCAGAACCTCTTCTGGGCCTTCTGCTACAACGCCGCCGGCATTCCCATCGCGGCTCTCGGACTCCTCAACCCCATCTTCGCCAGCGCCGCCATGGCCTTCAGCTCATTCAGTGTCCTGGCCAACAGCCTGCGCCTCCGGAGGTTCAAATAATGCGTAACGCAGCCGCACTAAAGAGGCTCAAACGAATCGAAGGCCAGGTCCGCGGCCTCGCCAAAATGGTGGAGGAGGACCGCTACTGCATGGACGTCCTCATGCAGATCGCCGCCGTCCAACAAGCCCTCCGCGGCGTCAGCCAGGAGCTCATGCACCAGCATTTGGAGCACTGCGTCCACGACGCCGTCGCCCAAGGAGACACCACCCGCGAACGCAAGCTCTACAAGGAAATGCTCGACCTCATCTACAAGTACAGCCGCTAACCTAGCGGATACGCGCGGATGAAATGCAGCGTCCGCTCCCACCGAGTCTTCGTCACAAACGTGGTCACCAAATTCCAAACCTGCCGAGGCGAATACTCACCCAGAAACTCCGGGGGCGCATCAAAGGACCACCAAACCAGCAGCGGCTTGCCGACAATGTTCTCCCGCGGCACCAGGCCCCAATACCGCGAATCATCCGAGTTCTGCCGGTTGTCCCCGAGACACAGATAGTACCCCTCCGGCACCACCAACTCGCCATCCCGAACGTGATCCCGCAGCATCGCCGCACCCCGCGGATAGATCCCCGCCACCGGCGGCAGCGAAGGAAAATTGGCGGCATAAGGATCCAGATTCGGCCCCGCCAGTTGCACATAAGGTTCCGCAGTCAACCGCCCATTCAAGTAGAGCCGGTTCTCCGACAAACGAACCCGATCCCCCGGAACCCCAATCACGCGCTTCACAAACATCTTGTCAATCCCGAGCGGATAGCGAAACGTAACCACATCCCCCCTCCGAACCGCCTGATGCGGCAACAAAGAAGGCCCCGACCCATAAGCCACCTTGTCCACCACAATATGGTCCCCCGTCATCACAGTCGACTCCATCGACCCAGTCGGCACCACAAACGCCTGCGCGACCATCGACGTCGCCCACAGCATCAACACCAACGTCACCGCCCACTCTCGAATCTGTCTGACCATACCCAACCCAACGCACCCGTCCCGACAAAAGTTCCCCCGATCTCCCTGGCTTGTCCGCCGTAGCCTTGGCGAAGGCTGGAAGCCGTGCTACCGGAAAAACCCCAGATTCCCGAAAACCCCTCCCACCTCCCAGAATTCCCCCTCAGTTTCCCCTTGGTACCGGGTAACCAGCAAAATCCTACTTCACAGGTTTCCCCTCCCCCTCCACCGCCGCCCCCAAGATCGACGGCGCCAACCACCGCAACCGCTCCGGCAACCGCATCGACACATGCTTCAAATCCGGAGCATCCCCCACCAGCACCGCCACCCCCTCGATCGCCGTCCCCGTCCGCGCAATCCGCACCCACGGCAACGTCCCCAACCCCTCCGCGCCCGCCTCCGTCCGGTAGATGACCGCCCTGTCACCCCGATACGTCAACCGATCCCCCGGGAAGGGCCCCGAGGGAAACTCACTCGCAGGCGTCTCAAACGCCGCCATCACCCCATCCACAAACCGCCGAAATCCTGGAAACACCCGCGCAATCACCTGTCCCACCTGCCACCGCGCCGGCGACTCCCCCCGCCAGTTCGACACAATAATCACCGGCCCCTCAATCGGCGCGGCCCCGAAGGAGACCGCCCCCGGCCGCACCACCAGATAATCCCCGCTCGACCCAGACAGTTCCCCACACTGCCACCCCCGCGGCCCCAAAACACCCGTCCCTAATCCCGACTGGTAGTACGCCAAAGCCCCCGCCGCCCGCGCCGTAACCGGCACCCAAACGTCCCGAGCCGCCGGCGCGGCCGCCGCACACTCCACAAACGGCACCAACGCCAGGCCCGCGCCCCTCACCGCCTCCCCCAACACAAACGGCGCCAGCCACCGCAACCGCTCCGGCAACCGCACATTCACCCGCACCAAATCCGGCGTCTCACCCACCAACACCACCACCCCATCAATCGGCCAGGCCTCCTTCTTCAACCAACCGTCCGTCCCCAATCCATCCATCCCGCCCAGCGTCCGGTACTCCACCACCCGCGGCCCTCGCCGCTTCAAAACATCGGTCGCTACAGGCCCACTCGGCAAGTCCAACTCATCAAACCCCTCCCGCACCCCATCCACAAACCACTGGAACTCCGGAAACACCCGCGCAATCACCCGCGCCACAGTAAACCGCCCCGACGCCCCACTAGACCGAACCTCCGCCACCACCGCCGGCCCCTCCACTTCCATCCCCCACGAAACTGCCCCCGGCCGCACCACCAGCCCATTCCCGGTCGCATCATAGCTCTCAAAACACTGCCACCCCCGCGGCGCCAACACCCCAGTCCCCTGCCCGCCCTTGTAGTACGCCAACTCCGCCGCCACCCGCGCCGGCAACGAAACCCGCACCGGCCCGCCCGTCGGAGCCGCAACCGGCCCCGCCTGCCCATCGGTAGGACACCCCACAAACGGCACCGTCTGCCACACCGCCAAAGCCAAAACCAGTAACATCATCGCCCCCACCACAACCACCGGAACACCAGCAAATGCCCCAATAAAGCCCCCGCCACACACACCGAAAGGATCCAAGTATAAGGTGCATGAAAGATCAGCTGTACCGGCGGGTCGTTCATATACACCCGCATCGGCGTCGGCGCCGACAACACCGCAATCCGCACCACCGCCCCCAACAAACCCAGCCCCATACAGTTGAACGCCCACACCACCATTCTCCCCGCCACCCCACGCCACAAACCCAGTCCGCAAACAACCGCCAACACCCCCGTCACAATGTCGAAGTTCGCCCCGCTATACGTCATCTGCACCGGAATCACGCCTTCATCATAGAACCGGTGCAGCACCAACTCCAGCGGCAACCGGAACGCCTGAAACCCCACCAACGCCGCCACCGGAACCGCCCCAACCACCCGCTCCCCCACCCGCGAAAACGCCAACCCAGCCGACACCGCCAGCACCAACCCCACCCCCACCGCCGCCGGTACCGCCCACCGCCTCCCAGCCGCATACCAAACAGCCCACACCACCGCGATGCACACCCACCCGACAACAGCCAAAAACCCAGCCGTCGCCCCGGCCCCCGGCGTGATCATGACAGGCGTCGAGACAAGCATGTACTAGAAATAGCAAAGGCGGCCCACACCGGGGCCGCCTCCGCCAAAAACCCAAACCAGAAACTACGCCTCAGCAACAACCACGGACTGCATCACGTCGCCCTGCTTAATCGCATCCACAACGTCCAGCCCGGAAGTTACCTTCCCGAAAACCGTGTGCTTCCCGTTCAGCCACGGGCACGGCACGTGGGTAATAAAGAACTGGCTGCCATTCGTCCCCGGGCCGGCATTGGCCATGGAGATGACACCGCGCTCATGCGAGTTCGGGTTTCCCGTGAACTCATCGGCGAAGCGGTAGCCCGGACCGCCGCGGCCCGAACCTTCCGGGCAACCGGTCTGCACCATGAAGTCCGGAATCACACGGTGGAACGTAATTCCATCATAAAAACCGTCTTTGGCCAGAAACACGAAGTTATTTACCGTCTTAGGAGCCGACTTAGCGTCCAACGCCAGCGTAATAACACCCTTGTTCGTCGTAATCGTGACCGTGTAATTCTTGGCCGAATCGATACCCATTTCCGGGTAAGAAGCGTACTGTTTCATAGAAGTTCCTCTCGTTTGGCGCGTTCCAGCGCTTTGACAATATCGGAGACGTTCTGCGCGCGGTGCCGATCCACAATCAGCAACGCGTCCTCCGTCTCAACCACCACAAGATCTTTCACACCCACCAGCGCCACCATCTTCTTCGGCACATCCACGTAACACCCTTCGGTCAGCTCCGTGAACACATCGGTCGATTGCAGCACGTTCGAATGAACACCCTTGACCAGCAACTCATAGACAGCGTTCCAACTGCCCACGTCGTTCCAGCCAAACTCATCGCAGGCGATACCGTAGACTTTGTCGGACTTCTCTATGATGCCGACGTCCACCGCAACGTTCTCACAATCCAGAAATAACTCGCCCAGTTTCTTCTTGAACGACCGCGATTCAAACGACGGCAACTTCGCCAGCGTCTCCGCCGTCCGCGGCATATGGCGCCGCAGCTCGTCCATGAACACGCTGGCCCGCCAGAAGAACATCCCAGCGTTCCAGTAATAAGTCCCGGCCTTCACAAACTCCTTGGCCGTCTCCAGATTGGGCTTCTCCCGGAACCGCTCCACCTTCAGCGGCGTCGTGCCGCCGCTGGTCACCCCGAACGGAAACTCAATGTAGCCGTAGCCCGTCTCCGGCCACCGCGGCTGAATGCCCAGCACACAGATCTGCCCCTTGCGCGCGGCGGCAAACGCCGGCCGCACCAGCCGCAAATACCGCGCCGGCTTCTCAATGATGTGATCGGCCGGGAACACGCCCATCACCGCGTCCGGGTCGCGCTGCTCCAGAATCTGCGCCACCAGCGCAATCGCCGGCGCCGTGTTCCGCTGCGCCGGTTCGGCGATGATCTGCGCCTTGGGCACCTCGGGCAACTGCCGGGAAATCTCGTCCCGCAGAAAGTCGTTGGTGATGATCCAGATTCGCTCCGGCGCCACCACCGGCCGCAGCCGGTCCACCGTCTGCTGAATCAGTGTGCGTTCCCCGCCAAAGGCCAATACCTGCTTGGCGGATCGCTTTCTCGACTTCGGCCAGAAGCGCGTGCCCCGGCCGCCCGCGAGAATCAGGGCGTATGTATGTTCCGACGTAGCCATGTGTAAGTTACTTATGCGCCCAGCGAATAGGCCTTAATAAACTGGAGCGTCCGCTTCCATCGCGTCTTCTGGAAGAAGTTAGTCACCAGGTTCACCACCTGATCAATCGAGTAACTCGCCAGATGCTCCGTCGACGCTTCAAAAGACCACCAGATAATCAGCGGCTTGCCGATGATATTCTCCCGCGGCACCAGCCCCCAATAGCGCGAGTCATCCGAGTTCTCCCGGTTATCGCCCATGCAGAGATAGTACCCATTCGGCACCGTCAGCACGCCATCCTTTACGTTATCCCGCAACATCTCCGCCCCGCGTGGATACACGTAGGAAGGAGACACCGTCGGAAAGTTCGCCGCGTATGGATCCATGTTCGGCCCCACAAACTGGGCGTACGGTTCCTCAGTCGGCTTGCCGTTCAGGATCAGCTTCTTATCGATGAACTTGATCTTGTCTCCCGGAGTCCCGATCACCCGCTTCACATAAGGCATGTTGATGTTCAGCGGATAGCGGAACACCACCACGTCGCCGCGGCGGACGTCCTGGTACGGCAGAAAATACTTGGTGATTGCCCCGGGCGGCGAGTACGGAATCTTGTCCACAATCAAGTGGTCCCCGGTCATGATGGTCGATTCCATCGACGCCGTCGGTACCACAAACGGCTGCGCCACCGTCGAGGTGAACCAAACCAGCAGGACAATGTTAAAGGCCCAATCGGCGATCCATTGCCGTTCTTGAACCGGAGCGGAAGATTTCTTTTTGAAGAACATCAGTCTTTAGAGGAATATCCCTGTATCAAATTAAACGTACGGCGCCAGCGCGTCTTCGTAAAAAAATTGCGAAACAGATCGGTGACATGTTCCACCGACGGGGTCGACGATTGCAGCCGGTGCGTCGGCGCGTCATACGACCAGTAAATGATGAGCGGTTTGCCGATGATGTTCTCCCGCGGCACGAAGCCCCAGTAGCGGGAGTCGAGCGAATGGTCGCGATTATCACCCAGCGCGAAGAAGCAGTTATCGGGCACCACGATCTCCCCGTTCACCACATGCTTCTGCAGCATCGTCCGCGCCCCCTCGTCGATCGAGGTATTGGGCTCGGACGGAAACGTATCGCGGTAGGAGTCGAAGAAATCACTCTTGTGGTACTTGTACGGTTCATCGAGCGGCTTGCCGTTCCGATAGACCGTCTTGTTTTCAATCCGTATCCGGTCGCCGGGCATCCCGATCACCCGTTTGACGAAGGTGAACTTAATATCGGTGGGCCAGCGGAAGACGATGATGTCGCCCCGCTTGGCGTCGCTGTAGGGCAGGATGTACTTGCTGATCGGCCCCGGCGGCGAGTACGCCAGCTTATCCACCAGCAGGTGGTCGCCAATCATGAGCGAATCTTCCATCGAGCCCGTCGGGATCACGAACGCCTGCACCAGCGTCGTCGTGCCGAACAGCAGCAGCAGGATCGTCACCGTCCACTCCGCGATCGTATTGCGCGGCGGATCGTACGGCGGTTCGAACGCTGGATCATTCGGAGGTCCGGCGGGAACAATCGGCTCAGCGGCGTCGCCTTGTATGGATGGACTGGACACGTACCTCCTTCTGATTCTACTCAAACAGCCAATAGCGCAGGTAGCGGAACAGCTCCACCAGCGCGATGATCAGGTTGACGGTGCCAATCCCGCTGACGGCCCCGCGAAACCAGGGACTCAGCCAGACCACGTTCCACCCCTCGCGCCAGTTGGCGAACATGTTGTGATCCCAGCCGTCCATCCAGGGATAGACGATCAGGAACGCGCCCAACTCGAAACAGAGGATGATCCAGGCGAGGCCGGAGAACATGCTGATCCAAGACCGCTTGCGCGGCGGTGTCGGCGGCGGCTCGACCAGTTCCAACTCGGGGGGCGGTGGCGGTGGCGTCGTCAAAATCCCGCCTCCGCGAACAGCGTCCGCTGCGCCCGTTCCCGAACCGGCGCGTAGGTCATGCGGTGCTCCGGCGTCACACCCAACCGGTCCAATCCGGCCAGATGCTCCGGCGCTCCGTAGCCCTTATTGCTCGCCAACCCATAGCCCGGATAGACCAGATCCAACTCGCGCAACAGCGCATCGCGGGATGTTTTGGCCAGGATAGAGGCGGCGGCGATCGACTGGCTGAGCGCGTCGCCATGGATTAGGTTCCGTTGCGGAAGCGGCAGCGCGACGGTAGTGGCATCGACCAGCAGATAGTCCGCCGGGATGCCCAGCGCCTCAACGGCCCGTCGCATCGCCAACCGCGACGCCTGCAGGATGTTGATCCGGTCGATCTCGACGACACTGGCCGTAGCGACAGCAAACGCCCGCGCCCGCTCCCGAATGAGGATGGCAAGCGCCTCGCGAGTCGGCTCATCGAGCTTCTTCGAGTCATCGAGCCCCTCGATCGGGCGGTCCCAATCGAGGATGACCGCAGCGGCAAAGACAGGGCCAAGCAGACAGCCCCGGCCAGCTTCGTCAACGCCGGCGACCGCCGTGAAGCCATCCGCCCGAGCGGCGTCCTCAAAGTCGAGCGAGCAGGTAAGGGTCTTAGCGGAGCGATTTCGCATGCGCCTCCCGCTTCCCAAAACCAGTAACCCCAAAACAAGGAACCCTTGCACGCGTACCGTGGGGGAGGTCCAGCGTGCGTCCGAAACCGGCGCCAAGCCCACGTTCCGAACCACACCGTGAATCCGCACCAGCAGCACGCCCTTCGCCAGACCGAGAGCCCACTCCACGGCGCGACACGCGTCCACACCCGAAACCGGCGCCGAGCCCGCGTTCCGAGCCGCACCGTGAATCCGCACCGGCAGCAAACCCCGCGCTTGGCCGAGAGCCGCCACTTTGGGGGGAGTGGTGGCGGTGCACAACTTGTTGCAAGCCGCGTCTGGCGGCCGTACTAACACCACCGCCCGCCTGGCCGGTGAAGGCAGGCGAGCGAGAGGGTGTCGTTGAGTCCATTGTGGAAACAGGACGAGCCTGCCGCTTGGAAGCGGAGGCCCGTTCGTGGTTCATCATGTTGCGCAAGCCCGTTGACCCTGTTGGCAGGACGGTGCTGGCGGGTTAGTCGCGCTCTTTCAAACGGGCGGCCTTGCCACGCAGGGCGCGCAGGTAGTAGAGCTTGGCGCGGCGGACGGCGCCGCTGCGCACGACTTCAATCTTGTCGACCACGGGGGCGTGGATCGGGAAGATACGCTCGACACCGGTGCCGAAGCTCAGCTTGCGGACCGTGATGGTCTCGCTGACGCCCTTGTTGTTGCGGGCGATGAACGTTCCTTCGTAGATCTGGATACGTTCTTTTTCGCCTTCCCGAATCTTCACGTGCACCTTGAGAGTGTCGCCGATGCGGAGGACCGGAAGGTCCTTGCGCATCTGGCTTTCCTGAACTTTGGTGAGGAGTGCGTGTTGCATTGTCGAATACCTCTTCGGATTAGATCTTTTTGAGCAAATCGGGCCTGTGTTTAGCCGTTTTTGCTAGCGCCGTTTCATGGCGCCACTTGCGAATTTCTTCGTGATTACCGCCGAGCAGAACCTCGGGAACAGCATGCCCCCGGAAATCAGCAGGGCGGGTAAATTGCGGACAATCGAGCAAACCGGTGGAAAAACTCTCGTTTTCGCTGGAGGCCTCGTTGCCGAGGACGCCGGGGACGAGTCTAGCAACCGCGTCGATGATGAGCGCGGCCGGAAGCTCGCCGCCACTCACAACAAAATCGCCAATGGATGTTTCTTCGTCAACCAGATTTTGAGCAACCCGTTCGTCCACTCCTTCATATCTGCCACAGATGAGCAGGAGTTCGTCCAGCGCGCTCCAGCGCCGGGCGGTCGCCTGATCGAACAGACGGCCCTGCGCCGACATCAGAGCGATCTTTTTATTGTCGCTCTTTTGCGGGAGGATTGCCTGCGCGGCCAGAAAGATGGGTTCAGGTTTCATGAGCATGCCTTCGCCGCCCCCGAAGGGCCGGTCGTCGACGCTCCGGTGCCGGTCGAAAGTCCACTGCCGGAGATCATGGATACGGATCTGGATTTTGTTGGTTTGTACAGCCCGGGAGACGACTCCGTACTCGAACGGCCCGCGGAAGAATTCCGGGAAGATAGTGAGTACGTGAAAGATCATGAGACCGGGATTAAGATTGTGATTCTCGGAAGAGCTCGACCAGACCATCGGGCAGGTTTACCTCGATGCGGCCTTCTTCGGGCTTGATCCCCACGCAGATGTCCTTGACGAAGGGGATGAGCATACCGTCTTCCAACTCCAGGAGGCCTTGGGCGCCGGCCTGGTCATGAACCGCGGCGACGCGTCCATAAACTACTTCGATATTTTTGGCATCGACGACCTGGCAATCAACCAGATCTCCGAAGAAGAACTCACCAGGCTCCAGCGGGCGGCGTTGGTCCGGGCGAATGGCGGCCCGTAACCCGCGTAGCGCTTCGGCTTCCGAGATGCTATCGACCCCTTTGAATTTGAGGATCGTGAAGCCGTTGTGTTCCCAGGCCTCCTCGATTTCGACTTCGCGTTTGACGGCGTCATCGGGTGCGAGAAGCGTAACCGAGCCGAGTTCGATGAAGCGATCAGGACCCGTGGTAAGGTCGTTGACCGAGACTTCGCCTTTATTGCCGCGAGCGCGGACAATTTCGGCCAGGATGACCCAGTCGCTACTCAAGGATTTCCAGATTGTACCGGCGATTCAGCTTTACGCCACAGGCGCCCAGCAGCGTCCGGATGGAACGCGCCGTACGGCCCTGTTTGCCGATAACCTTCCCTACATCGCTGGCGGCAACCCGGAGCTCGAGCACGGCGACCTGTTCGCCCTCGACGACATGGACGGTAACCTGGTCAGGATTGTCCACGAGCGCTTTGGCGATGTCTTCCACTAACTGCTTGACGGCTGCCATGACGGAATCCTCAGATTAAGCGGCGGGGGCCGGCGGGTTGCTCTTGACGAGGCGCTTGACGACGTCGGTCGGCTGGGCACCGTTCTTGATCCAGAACTGGAGACGCTCGTGGTCGATGACAACGGCGGCCGGTTCGGCGCAGGGGTTGTAGTGGCCGACGACTTCGACGGCGCGGCTATCCCGAGCGCGATCCTTTTCGATAACGACGACGCGGTAGGTGGGGGCTTTTTTGGCGCCGAACCGCGCGAGGCGAATTGCGAGCATGTTGAGACTTACTCCTTTGAATTTGGTTAGAACTTAAAGTCGGACAGGTTGGGGAGTTTCCCCATACCGAGCTTGGCCAATTTCTTGCCCATAAAGCCCTGTCCTTGCAGGGAACCGGAGAAGGACTTCATCATCTTCCGGGCCTGCGTGTACTGCTTGAGAAGGTTGTTGACGTCATTGACGGTGGTCCCGGAGCCGGCGGCGATGCGGCGGCGGCGGGAGCCATTGATGAGCATGTGGTTGTCGCGTTCGCGCGGGGTCATCGAGTCGATGATGGCGACGACGCGGGAAATTTCCTTGGGATCGACCTTGGCGTTTTTGAGCTCTTTGAGCATACCGACGCCGGGCATCATCCCGAGAAGATTTTCGAGCGGCCCGAGTTTGGAGAGCTGCTTCAGCTGGTTGCGGAAGTCCTCCAGGGTGAACTCGTTGTCGAGGAGCTTGCGCTGCATCTCCTCGGCCTGTTTCTTATCGATGGTCTCTTCGACCTTTTCGATGAGGCTGAGCACGTCGCCCATGCCGAGGATGCGGCTGGCGGCGCGATCCGGATGGAACGCCTCGAAGGCATCCGGCTTTTCGCCGATACCGATGAACTTGAGCGGCTGGCCGGTGACCGAGCGGATGGAGAGCGCCGCGCCACCGCGGGCATCGCCGTCCATCTTGGTTAAGATGACGCCGGTGACACCGAGGCGCGCGTGGAATTCGGCGGCCGATTTGACGGCGTCCTGACCGGTCATGGCGTCGGCCACGAAGAGGATTTCGACCGGATCGAAGGTGGCTTTCAGTTCGGCCAGTTCGGTCATGAGGTCTTCGTCGATATGCAGGCGGCCCGCCGTATCGATGAGGATGACGTCTTTGCCGGCCTGGATGGCTTCGCGCTTGGCGGATTTGGCCAGCTCCAGCGGCTTGGTCTCGCCGGGGACTCCGGCGTAGATCGGCAGGTTGAGCTGCTTGGCGAGCACGGCCAGCTGATCGCGGGCGGCGGGACGGTAGACGTCGACCGAGACCATGACCGGGTTGTGCTGGTTCTTGGAGAGCCAGCGGGCCAGTTTGGCCGTCGACGTCGTTTTACCGGAACCTTGCAGGCCGACGATCATAATGACCGAGGGCGGCTCATTGGCGAACCGGAGGCGGGAGGCGTGCGAGCCCAAGAGCTTGATGAGCTCTTCGTGGACGATTTTGACGACCTGCTGCGACGGGTTGAGAGCCGAGAGGACTTCCTGTCCGAGCGCTTTTTCCTTGACGGCTTCGATGAGGCCTTTGACCACTTTGAAGTGGACGTCGGCTTCGAGGAGGGCGACGCGGATTTCGCGCAGAGCGGCGTCCATGTTCTCCGCGGTGAGTTTGCCCTCGCCGCGCAGGTTTTTGAAGACCTTTTGGAGTTTATCGCTCAGACTATCGAACATGGCTTGCCTCCCCTATTGTAGCGCCCCTTCCGAGGCAGATTTGCTAAACTCTGACTAGTCTGACTAGTATGAAACACCTTCACGGGGAGTGGAAACTCCAGGATGCGAAAGCGCGATTTAGCGAGTTATTTCGCCAGACCTTGGCCGAGGGACCGCAGTTGGTAACCCGGCAGGGCGGTGGCGAAGTGGTGATGATGAGCCGGGCGGAGTACGACCGACTGACGGGCCGGCATCGACAACCGGACCTCTACGAGTATCTGCGCAATTCGCCTTTGGTGGGTAGCGGGGTGAAGTTCGAATGAACGGCTACCTGTTGGCGACGGACGTGATTGCCGAGACGTTGGAGCCGCAGCCGTCTCCGAAGGTGGAGGCGTGGTTTGCGTGGGCGTACGACCGGCCGAAATTTTTGAGCGTCATCACGGCCGGGGAGATGGAGCGGGCGATCCGGGGAGTTCCGGATGCGCGTCGCCGGTCGCAGATGGTGGCGTGGTGGAGCTTTGCCTTTCGGGGGCTGGGCTCGGAGTTGTTGTTGCCCGTGACGCCGGCGGTGGCGGCGCGGTGGGGGCAGATGACGGTTGCCGGTGCGAGGCCGGCGGCGCGGGACACCGAGTTGCTGGTGGCGGCGACGGCGGCCGAGCATGGGCTGGCGCTGGTGACCGGGCGGCCGCGGACGTTTGCCGGGCTGGGGTTGGATCTGGTGGATCCGTTCCAGTAGGCGGGCCGGGGGGCCGGGTTAGCGAGTTTTCCTGGAACCGGGCCGGTTTGCCCGCTGGTGCAGGCGGTTAGGCAGACGGGCTGGCCAGGGTCACTTGCTCGGGCTGGAGGGCGAGGAGGGCTTGGGCCACTCCATCGCCGTCGGCGAACTCGACGAGTAAAGCGCCGGTGGCGAGCGTGTCGATGACTATTTCGATCCGGCCGCGGCTTACGTTTTCCGCTGGGATGCCTTCCCGCAAGGCGACGACGGCGTAGGGTTTCGGCTTCTCCATTTGGACTCCTCTCGTTGTGTCGCTACGGCAGGATGCGGGCCTCGGCGAAGAGGCGGTCGAATTCAGCCTTATCGATGGCCACGGCAGGGCCGCTGGCATCGGACTCGGCGATCAGCACATCCGTGTGGGCGATCTCCGCTTGCTCGTCCAAATAGCGACCTATAGCGGCTAGCACCAGGCTTTCGGGAGTTCCGAATTTCCCTCCCTTGATTTGGGTCGCGATTGCTTGACTCATCCGCTCGGAGAGTTCGAGTTGGATTTGCATGTGTGATCTCCTCTTTTCGGCGGCTCCTCTATTTTAAGCGGCGAGGCGGGTTCGGCGGAGCGCGGGGAAGACCTTGACGGCGTGCCAGGCGGCGAGGCCGACGGCGATGGCGAGGTCGTCGTGGTTGGACTGGCCTCCCTGGGCGCGGATGGCGGCGAGTTCTCCTTCGAGCAGGGCTCCGTATTTCAGGCCGTGGGCGATGCGGAGGGCACCGGTCTCGAGGAGAAAACGGGCGTTGGAGATCAGCTCGCGACGCGGGATGGAGATTTTGCCGCCTTTGAGGCGGTTGGACTCGGTGCCGCCGGTGAGCAGGGTTGGGACGAGGTTGATGTTCAGCTTTTGCTGCTTGATCATCTCGACGGCGACCTGGCCGGGGCCGGCGGAGTCGACTACGACGTGGACCTTCGGTTCGCGGTAGCCGAAGGGGTTCGAGCTGAGCAGCTTCGTGTTTATGTCGCGGAAGCGGCGGATGACTTCGAGGTATTCGGTCCCGAGAGGGATGCGAATGAGCCCAGTGAGTTCGACCACGTGCCGGGTGGGTTGGATGAATTGGGCACGGTCGAAGGGACCGTCGTTTTCGATTTTGTGGCCGAGGATGGCGATGGCGGAGAAGTCGCGGTCCTTGCCGAGGTCGAAGCCTTGGAAGTAGGTGGATATGGCGTTTTGGTGCATGGTGTTTCCCTTTTCTCTTTCTTTTGTTGGCCGGGCTGGTTGGGCTCGGTGGTTGTTCTGGTTTTCCTCTGCGAGTTGTGTCGCGTCTGGGGGGAGCCCCCGTTGCCCTGCGGGCTATGGAGGCCGAGCACGGTTCTTACGTGGACGAGGATTCCGGGTTGATTGCCCGCTATGTCCCCCGGGGGGCCTTCTTTCTCTTCTGCGGGGTGTGTCGCGTCCTGGGGACACACCTGCTGTTGGGGTTACGGGCCGAATTTTGTTGGGGTTTTGCCCGCTATGTCCCCGGGGAGATTGGTGATCCCTTCCTTCGCTGCCCTGCCGTTTTTCGTTATTCGTTGTACTCCTCGAACATGGGCTTGATGTCGGTGCTGATGTTCTTGCGGAACGTTTCGCGTGGGATGCCTTCGCTGCCTTCGGCTTGGAACTGGCAGTCGAATTCCTGGGCGTATTCCGCTGTCGTCATCGACCCGCGGAATCCTTCGAGTGTTTTTGCGTCGATGCGTGTGCACTGGTCGGCTCGGCAGAGGATCTTGTGGAACTCCTCGTTTTGCTCGTGCCACTTTTCGTAGAAGTAGCCGGATTGGCCGTTTGGCGTTGTTAGCAACATCATGCGGCCGTTCGACACCGCCAGCATGGGACGGAGGGCGGTGATCAGTTCGTCGGAGGCGAAGGCGGCTTCGTCCACGATGATCAGGCGCGGGGCGCTGAAGCCGCGGACCGTGGTGTTGTTGTCCGGCAGGCTGATGATTTTGCTGCCGTTGGGTAGTTTGTAGCCGTCGCAGCCGGGGGGTGGGGCGGCGAGCGTCAGGCCCAGTTGCTGGGCGAATTCGCGGCTCCTTGTCATGATGTGGCCGGACTGGCGGCCGGAGGGGCCGGCCAGCAGGACGGTGCTGCCATCGTCGTTTAGTGCTTCGTACAGGGCTCGGAGGGCGGCGGCGGTGGATTTGCCGGTTTGGCGGCTGCCTAGGACCAGGATGTCCTTCGATTCCGACGTCATGATGTCCGTTTGCGGGGCATCGGGGTGGAAATCGAGTTCGCGTTGGGCCCAGGGGACGATGTTGTCTTGCTGGGATGGCGTCGGCTCCTCTGTTACGACCGGGTCGACTACCAGGGTGTCCGGGTCGGTGGCGTAGTTGAGGGGGGCGGCTGGGTCCGTTGGCACGGGCTCCGGTGGAGCCTCGGCTGGGACCTGGAATGAAAACTCGGTCGTTAAGTGCTCTGTTTGCAACACCGGCTGGGACCCTGCCCGGTTGGGGAACGTCCGGTTGAGGAGTCGCAAGTCCCGGAGTATGCGGGAGCGGGTGGCGGTGAGGAGGTTGGCGGCGCGGTCGAGATTGGTCTGGGGACCGGCCGGGACGCAGCCTTCGGCGACGGCTTGGGCGACGAGCGCGGGGGCCAGTTCGGGGGCCGAGGCGCGCTGGCGCTGGGTTTCGGTGGCTTCGATCAGGGCGTGGTTCTGGGCGAAGCGGATTCTTCTGATTTTCCAGTTAATGTCGATTAATTCCTGCACCA
>CANIVU010000136.1 GCA_947470805.1 Acidobacteriota bacterium
CCGGAGTGAACTTCGACCACCTGAAGTTGTTTCGCGATATTGCGCAGACCCGGAGCGTGAGCCGGGGGGCGTTGCTGAACGACGTCAGCCAGTCGGCGGCGAGCCAGCACTTGCAGGAACTGGAGAAGAATCTAGCAGTTAGCTTGCTGGACCGGTCGACGCGGCCGTTGGGACTGACGGCGGCGGGACGATTGTATTACGACTTGTGCCGGGATGTCTTGCGGCGGAAGGAAGAGTTTGACGCGTCGTTGGGCGGGTTGTTGCACGGCGTGGAGGGGACAGTCCGGGTGGCGAGTATATATTCGGTGGGCTTATCGGAGATGTCGCGGTTGGAGAGCGAATTCCAGAGCCGGTGGCCGGAGGCGGTGTTGCGGGTGGATTATTTGCGGCCGGAAAAGGTGTATGAGCATGTGGCGGCCGAGCAGGCGGACCTGGGGTTGGTGAGTTATCCGGAACCCACGAAGGAGATTGCGGTGATTCCGTGGAGGGAGGAGGAGATGGTGTTGGCGTGTACGCCGAGCCATCCGTTGGCGGGTTTGCCGCGGTTGTCGGTACGGGCGTTGGAGGGTGTGGATTTTATTGGGTTTGACGAGGAGTTGCCGATCCGGCGGGAGGTGGACCGGTATTTGCGGGATCACAATGTGAGCGTCAACCTGGTCATGCATTTTGACAATCTGCAGATGATTAAGGAAGCCGTGGTGCTGGGGCACGGGGTGAGCATTACGCCGAAGCGGATTTTGGTTTCCGAGATGGCGGCGGGGCGGATTGTGGCGGTGCCGTTGTCGGACCCGTTGACGCGACCGTTGGGGATTTTGCACCGGCGGAAGCGGAAGTTGAACGGGGCGACGGAGAGCTTTTTGAAGCTGTTGCAGGAGTAAGGGTTACTTACTGACGCGGCGATGGAGGTCGGGGTGGGTTAGAACTTCCGGGGCCAAGTCCATGCCGAGGCCGGGGCCTTGGGGGAGATTGAAGAAGCCGTCTACGGGCTTGGCGAGAACGCCCACGATGGGGATGTATTCGTCGGCATAGTGGCGGCGGACGGATTCGGCGATGTAGAGATTGGGCACGGCGGCGGCCAGATGCATGGTCGCGGCGTGGAGGACCGGGCCGCCGCAGTTGTGCGGAGCGACGGGCAGATAATGGGCCGCGCCCATGTCGGCGATTTTCTTGGCCTGGGTGAGGCCGCCGCACCAGGCGACGTCGGGCATCACGACGCGGGCGGCGCCGTTGGCCAGGAGTTCGCGGTACTGCCAAGTGGTCATCAGGCGTTCGCTGATGGTTAGGGGGAGATGGGTGGCCGACGCCAGTTCGCGGTAGGCGGCCATGTTGTCCTGGCCCAGCATCTCCTCCAGCCACATGGGCTGGAACTCTTCGCAGGCTTTGGCGATTTGGATGGCGCAGGGCAGCGACCAGTAGCCGTGGAACTCCATGGCCACTTCCATTTGATCGCCGAACTTCTCTTTGATCAGGCGGAGGGGGCGGATGGCCTCTTTGATTTGGGCTGGCGTGATGTAGTTGCCGCCGGTGACCTTGGCAATGGGGTCGAAGGGCCAGATCTTCATACCGCGGATGCCGGAATCGAGGAGGCTTTCGGCGAGGCGGACGGGTTCGTCGTTGAACGAGATGTGGTCGTAGCAGGTATTGTACGTCCGGATGCGGTCGCGCGTGGCGCCGCCGAGCAGTTCGTAGCAGGGCGTATTGAGCGCCTTGCCCTTCAGGTCCCACAACGCGGTATCGACGGCGCTGATGGCGCGCATCTCGGCGCCGGCCCAACCGGAATACGACACGGCGTCGAACATCGATGCCCAGAGGCCTTCGATGCGGCCGGCGTCCTGGCCGAGCAGGCGCGCGGCGAGGCGGCCATGAATAACGGCCTCTTCGGCGCCCGGGGCAGGATACGTCTCCCCCAAGCCGTAGAGGCCGTCTTCGGTGTGAATCTTTACCCAGAGCCACTGGATAGGGCCGGCGTGCACCGTAATGCCGCCGGCCAGGTAGAGAGTTTCTACGGCTGTGATCCGCAAGAGGCGGATGACTACATCGCCACCGGCATCGGCAGATTCGCCTTGGCCAGGGAGCGGGTGAGCAGGTCGATGGATTCGCGTTCGACGATGGCGCGCGCGATGGAGACTTCGGTGATCAACATGCGGCGGGCGCAGTCGAGCATTTTCTTCTCACGGAAGGAGAGGGGCTTGGCGGTTTGCAGGATGACCAGTTCCTTGAACACTTCGGCGAGGCCCATGAGGCCGCCGACGCGCATCTTCTCGGAGTTTTCCTTGAAGCGATCCTTCCAATCCTGGGTGCGCTTCACTTCGCCGGTGGCGAGGAACGAGAGGATCCGATTGACCTCAGTACCCTTAGTCACCTTACGGAGGCCCACATCGCCCGCGTGGCTGAAGGGGACCATGACGGTCATGCTGTTGTAGCTCAATCGCAACAGGTAGAAGCGCTCCAACTGGGCGCCAAAGTTGCGAGTGCTAATATTCTCGATCGTCCCAACACCATGGTTGGGGTAAACCACCTTATCGCCAATGTGGAAGGTCGTGCAGGGACCCATAGTTACACCTTCTGAGAGTTGTTAAATTGACTACACCAGAGCGTTAGCTAATAGTAGCCGGGGCATACATTTGTGTCAACAAAAATCCCATAAAACTACTAGCAAAGCGGTTAGAGCCTGAAACTTTTTGCTCCCAACCCGGACAAAAACGGTCTTCATGAAGTGTGACAATCGCCCCCGTGTCACCTCCGGCGGGTGGAACCCACCCCAGGAGGAAAGTACCACCACCGGCGACTAGTGGTGCGCCATCCCAGGAGGAGGATTATTTTGTAAATTATTGATTTGCTGGTGGATGAGGTTCAGCTAGACTAGTACTACAACTACATAGAAAACTCCGTATTCAACCAGGGACATGGACAGGATTGGTCGCTATACCGTAGAAGGGGAACTCGGCAGAGGGGGTTGCGGAATCGTGTACCTGGGCCGGGATCTGAAAATGAACCGGCTGGTGGCGATCAAAACGATTCTGACCAGGGAACTGCAGAATTCGTCGGGCGGGCACGAACTGAAGACGCGATTGGAGCGGGAAGCCCAGTCGGCCGGGTCGTTGAACCACCCGGCGATTGTGACGGTGTACGAGCTGGGGGAAGAGAACGACGTCACCTATTTCGTGATGGAGTACGTGGACGGGCCGCCGCTGGACACGATGATGAATGGCGGGCCGCTGGAGTTTCCGCGGGTGATCCAGTTACTTCGCGAGGTGGCGGGCGGACTGGATTTTGCTAATTCTAAAGGGATTATCCATCGGGACGTGAAGCCGGCGAACATTCTGGTTTCGTCGACGGGCCACGCGAAGGTTTCCGATTTCGGCGTGGCGAAAATCCTGGAATCGACCACGATGACGACGACCGGGGTGGCGATCGGCACGCCGGCCTACATGTCGCCGGAGCAGATTCTGACGAAGCCGCTGACCGGGCGGAGCGACCAGTTTTCGCTGGGCGTGATTGCCTTTGAGATGGTAACCGGCCGGAAACCGTTCAACGCCGATTCCCTGCCCGGGTTGATCCACCAGATTCTGTCGGTGGAACCGCCGTCGGCGGCGGAGGTGAACGCGGCGGTGGGGGAACCCGGGGCGACCATTTTACGGAAGGTCCTGCATAAGGAAGCCACCGAGCGATACGAAAGTTGTACGGCGTTTGTGGACGCGTTGGAGGCGGCGTTGATCCGGCGGGAGGCGACGCTCCAGCTTCCGGTAGCCACAACGACGCAAACCCTTGAAACCAAAGCCGCACAACTAACACCACAGTCAAGTGGCGCTGCGGTGAAAGCGGGATTGGCTCTGGCCTGCAGCATTGCGTTGGCGGCCTTCGTGTATTCGCGCAGCCACCAAGCGCCAGTGGCTACGCCGGCGCCGCCGCCAGCGGTGGCCACGGTAGTCCCGGAACCGGCGCCGCCGCGCCCGGAACCTGTAAAACAGGCCGAGCCGGTGGCGGTGGAGAAGCCGAGTAAGAAAGAAAGCAAACCGAAGGCGCCCGAGGTGAAAGTGGAGCCTCCGAAGGCGCCCCCGCCGACAGTGGCCGCCGCACCCGACCCGGGCCCGGACCAACCGGCCACCTCTTATATGGGTTCGCCGGAGGGTCGGTTCGCCTGGACGGGCGCATTGCCCGCCGGGGAGCGACTGGTGATCGTGCGCAATCGCGTTCGTATGGGTTCGATATCCGGAAACAGTCTTCCTGCCGGGGTCCCTGTACAGGTTGAGGTCCGTCCTGCCGATATTCGGGTGATGCAGCAACCCGCAGCCGCGAATGGGTTCCGGCTGATTCTGACAAACCAATCCAGTCACGACGTCTCCACCTTCACGGTCCTCTGGCGGGAGCAGGGCCATTGAGGGCGGCGGCCGTCCTTCTTTTCGCGGCGCTCGCGCTGGCCGGGCAGACGCGGCGCGCCCTCGTCATCGGCAATGGCGACTATAAGAACATCCCGGCGGCGGCGCACGCGACGGCTAGCGCGCGGGCGATGGCCCGGGCGCTGACGGCGAGTCAGTTCCAGGTGGCGCCGGCGATCAATGTGGAAGCCGAAGCATTGGGCCGGGAGATCAGCAAGTTCCTGCAGCAACTGCAGCCGAACGACGTGGCGGTATTCTACTTTGCCGGGTACGCGGTGCAGGACATGGGGGAGAACTATCTGCTTCCCGTTGGCTACGCGCCGGCGGGGACAGACGGCATCGAGTATCAATCGTATTCGTTGAAGCGGCTGGTGCGGTATCTGGAGACAAAGAAGTTGGCGACGGGGATCGTGATCCTGGAACAGGCGCCGGGAAACGCGGTGCTGGAAAAGAAGTTTCCGGAGCCGGGATTGGCGTCGATGGACATTCGCGCGGCGAACCTGGTATTGGCGTTGGCGAACCTGCCGGGGCGGGCGGTGCCGGTGGCGCCGGGCCGGGAGATCGGCCAGTTTACGGAAGCGTGGGTGAACGCGGCCAGTGAGCCTGGTGTGCAGTTGGACGCCGCCTTGCGGCGGATTAAGCAGCAGTTGAGCCAAGCCACCGGCGGCGAACAGGTGCCCGCGGAGATTTCGACTTTAGTGAACGAATTTGCGTTTCAGCCGCGGTCGGCAGCGGCGATGGAGTGGGACCGAGTGGCGGGGTCGAAAGACCCGGCGGCCATTGAGGCGTTCCGGCAGAAATATGCGGGCGATCCGCTGGCGATTGAGGCGGCGCGGCGCGTGGAGCAGTTGGAGTGGGAGCGGGTGAAAGCGGCTCCGGATGCGCGTGCGGTGCGGCAGTTTCTGACCCGATTTCCGCAGCATCAGGATGCACTGCAATGGATGAAGGCGCAGGAGACGAGCGAGAAAACGAACGTCACGGCGGCCATTCTGGACGTCATTGCGCGGTATGCCAAGGCCTATGAAAGTAAGGACGTCGAGGCGATGCAAGCGGCGCGGCCGGGGTTCGGAGCGGCGGATAAGAAACGATTGGAGCAGGCGTTCCGGGAGTTCAAGTCGGTCCGGTATTCGCTCTCGCCGATGGGAGATCCTGCCGTTGAGCCTACAGCGGCGACGGTAAAGTGCCGATTGAAAGTGGAGATGAAGTCCAACGACGGCGGCAGCCCGCGGCCGGTGGACCAGTCCGTGATCGTGAAGCTACGCAGGCAAGCTGATGCCTGGGTCATAGACACAATCCATTGAAACTCCTATATTTCGCTCTGTTCGCTGGTCTGGCCCTCTGGCCGCACGACCCGGCCGCTCCTGCCACGACGGCTACGAACGGCAGCTCCAATAAGCTGATTTCACTGTTTCCGAACCTGTACGGGCCCACCGGAATCGTACTGCCGAATGCCGAGCACGCGGCCCACTTCACCAGTGCGTTCCAATCGAACTTCAGCCCGCTGGTGGGTTCGATCGTCAATCAGTTGACGTCGATTCCGATCCCCTCGCCGGCCTCCGGGTTCCTGTATAGCTTTGACTCTTCGCTGGGCGTCTACACCCGGTCCGGGCAGAGCTTCGGCCCCATCTTCGCCGAGCGGGCCGAGACGATCGGCAAGAACAAGTTTCTGGCCGGCGTCAGCTATCAGCACTTCAACTTTGATCGTTTGGACGGGCTGAGCATTAAGAAAATCCCGGCGCTGTTCGAGCACCAGCCGGCGGCGAACCCCGAGTTCCAGAAAGACGTCATCACCACCGATAACGCCTTCGATATTCAAGTGGGCCAGACGGTGGCCTATTTCACCTACGGTCTGTCGGACCGGCTGGATGTTTCGGTGGCGTTGCCGATGGCGAGCGCCAACATCGAGATCGTCAGCGACGCCACCATCCGCCGCATCGGCACCTCCACGCAGCCCGACATTCACTACTTCGATTCCGCGTTCCCAGGCAAAGACCGCGCCACGTTCTCCGCGGCCGGTTCGGCGCAGGGGATCGGCGACGTCCTGGTGCGCGCGAAGTACACGGCTCTGCGCTGGAAGAATGGCGCGCTGGCCACCGGGCTGGACGCCCGGCTGCCGACCGGGGACGAGTACAATTTTCTGGGCGCCGGTTCCGTGGGCGCGCGGCCGTTCGTGGCGCTGTCGATGCGGCGCGGCAACTTTTCGCCCCACGCCAACTTCGCCTATCAGTGGAACGGCGACTCGATCCTGGCGGGCAACTTCCAGACCGGCGTGAAGGGAAACCAGTCCGACCAACTGCAGTACGCGGTGGGCTTCGACATGGGTGTGACGAAGAAGTTTACCTTCGCCGCCGATTATCTGGGCCAGCAGCAGTTGCAGGGCAACCGGGTGCGCCTGGTGGATTACCGGGCGGCGAATGGCTCGGTGTTCCCGAACGTCCAGGTGCGGCGAGCGCGCCTGATGCAGAACGCCGCGTCGTTGGGCCTGAAAGTGAATCCGATCACCGAGCTACTGGTCACCTTCAACCTGCTGATCGCTCTCGATGAGAACGGGCTGCGGGACCGGGTGGCTCCGATGATCGGACTCAGCTACACGTTCTAGAGATACTTCTTGTACCAGTCCAGGTAGCGCTGCATGCGGTCGCGCTGGAAGCTGGGCTTGGCGATGCCGTGGTTTTCGCCGGGGTAGATGATCAATTGGGAATCGGTGCCGACGTTGCGGAGCGCCTGGTACATCTGTTCGCTGCCGAGGAGCGGGACGTTGAAGTCCTTGTCGCCGCAGAGGAACAGGGTGGGCGTCTTGATGCGGTCGGCGTGGAGGAACGGGTAGCTGATCTTCAGCCACGGTTCCAACCCCGATTTCCAGGGCGGGCCGATCTCGTTGTCGTACTGGCGGATGTACTGATCGTGGCCGTAGAAGGCCAGCGGGAAGGCGACGCCAGCGCCGCTGGTGGCGGCCTTGAAGCGGGTGGTGGTGGCAATTAAGTAGTCCGTCAGGATGCCGCCGTAGCTCCAGCCGCCGACGCCGAGTTTATTGGGATCGGCTACGCCGCTGGCGACGACGTGATCGACGCCGGCCAGTAGATCGAGCACCTCTTTGTTGCCCCAATCCTTAGCGATGGTGACGGTGTATTGCTGCCCGCGGCCGTTCGATCCGCGATAGTTCACCTGCAGCACGGCGTAGCCCGCGGCGGCGAACATTTGCTTTTCAAACTGGAAGTTGTGGGCGTCCTGACCGTTCGGGCCGCCGTGAATGCGCAGGAGCATCGGATACTTTTTGCCGGCCTCGTAGCCGACCGGTTTGGTCAAAAGGCCGTGGGCTTCGTTGCCGTCCTTGGCTTTGAAACGAACCTCTTCGGTGACCGGGAACTGGATTTCGGCCAGCAGCGCATCGTTGTGGCCGGTGAGCTTGCGGAGCGAGCCGTTGTCGATGGCGTGGAGGTCGCCGGGGGAGTTGTCGGTGGAGACCATGGCCACCGCGCAGGCAGCGGACTGATCCCAGGCGCTGAGCACGCGCTGACCGGTGGTCAGCCGTTCGACGGCGCCACCGGTGACGGCCACCTGCGCCAGGTAGACCGACATATCATCGGTCACCAGGAAGCGGAGCGACTTGCCGTCGGCCGTGAAGTCGTGCCGGGCGACGCCGCGGTCGAGCGTCGAGGTGACGATCCGGGACCCGCCGCCGGTGGAAGGAATCACCGCCAGTTGGGTCATGTTGTACTCGCCCATGCCGTGGTCGCTGCCCTTCAGGTAGGCGATCAGCTTGCCATCGGGCGACCAGACAGGGCTCGAATCCGGACCGGCGAAGGAGGTCAATTTCACCGGCGCCGAGCCGGGTTTGGCGTCGACGACGAAGATGTCCGAGGACGGCACGCGATCCCAGTCCGGGGCGTGGTTGGAACTGAAGGCAATGCGCGCGCCATCGGGCGACCAGACGGGCGCCGACTCATCGAAATCGGTGGTGGTGAGCAGGTCGAACTTCTTCGATTCGATATCGAACAGGTGAATGCGCGTCTTCTTCGTGCCGCTGACGTAGCCGGCGCCATCGCGTTTGAACGAGTAGCGGTCGATGACGATGGGCCGCGGCTTCTCGCGATCCTTCTCGGGGATCTTCTTGACGTCCTCTTCCTCGTCGCGGAGCAGGACGGCCATCTTTTTCGAGTCCGGCGCCCATTCGAAGCCGGAGATGCGAGCTTTGGAATCGGTGATCTGCTGGGCTTCCCCGCCCCGGCGGTCGAGCAGCCAGATCTGCGCACCTTTGTTTTTCCCGGTGCCGGGACGGCCTGAGAGGAAGGCCAGGTAGCGGCCATCGGGGCTCCAACGGGGCGAGGTCTCGGCTTCAGGCGAGGTCGTGACGCGGATCTGTTCCTTGCCGTCGAACGAGACCATCCAGATGTCGGTATCGCGTTTGTCGGCGGTGGCGTCGGTGGTGGCCAGGGTGTAGGCCACCCACTTGCCGTCGGGGGAGCAGCGCGGGTCGGCGGCGTCCTTAAACTTGTGCATGTCGTCAAGCGTGAGGGGCCGCGGGGCGGCCAGCAGGGTCACGGTGACCGAAAAGAGAAGCAGTTTTGCGCGTTTCATAGCGATTACGAAGGATTGAATACTATGATGTACCCTATGGCGTTTGTATCGAAAACTTTTCTGGCCCTTGGGGCCGGGTTGATGCTGTTAAGCTCCTGCGGTGGCGGAGCGAAGCCCGAAGAAAAGAAGGCGGAGGCGCCCGCGCCGGCCACCGTGGACCCGGCGTCGGAGGCGACGATCACCGGGAAAGTGAGTTTTGCCGGTGAGAAACCGGTGGCGAAGACGATCAGCATGGACGCCGTGCCCGCCTGCGCCAATCAGCACAAGGGGCCGGTGAAGGCCGAGGACACGATCGTCAACGGGAACGGCACGCTGAAGAACGTGTTTGTGTATGTAAAGTCCGGGTTGCCGGCGCGCCAGTGGGCGGCTCCGAAGACGGCCCTGGCGCTCGACCAGAAGGGCTGCATTTATTCGCCGCGCGTGATCGGGCTGATGGTGGGCCAGGATCTGGAAATTTCCAACAACGATCCCTCGATGCACAACGTTCACCCGCTGCCGGCCAAGAACAAGGAATGGAACACCTCGCAGGCGCCGAAGGGCGAGAAGATCGTCAAGCAGTTCGATAAAGAAGAGATCATGGTCCGCTTTAAGTGCAACGTCCATCCTTGGATGGTGGCCTGGGTGGGCGTGGTTTCGCACCCGTTCTTTGCCGTCACGGGCGAAGACGGCAGCTTCTCTCTGAAGGGTCTGCCGCCGGGGGAATACACGCTCGAAGCCTGGCACGAGAAGCTGGGGACGCAGGAAATCAAGGTCACCGTGGCGGCGAAGGACGCGAAGACGGCCGATTTCGCTTTCAAGAACTAGTGCGTTGCGCAAGAATTTTTCCTGTAAGACTAGAATCATTCCAGGTCTGCGATAATCTATTAGAGTAGATGCGCAGCACTGGCGGACAAACCTTGGCGTTCGGAATCGCGGCCTGCGCGTTGGCGGCGGTGATTACGGGCGCGCGCGTGACCAGCGCTAACACTATGCCTGGGCTTGACTTAGGCATGTGGAAGGGGCTGCACCGGGGCCTATCGACGGTGGCGGTGGTGGGCGCTTTGGCGCTCGCTTTTAAAGCCAGTGGCGCGTTGCGGAGTTGGTTGTTTGGCGCTGTGGCGTTGGCGGCACTGCCGGGTGGGATGCTGGAAGCGAAGGTGGCGGTGCATGCCGCGGGGGTATTGCATGCGGTGGCGGCATCGATATTGACGTCGGTTACGGCGGTGGCGGCGCTGCAGTTTGGCTGGCAGGGCGAAGTGGAAACGGTGGAAGACGAAGGATCGCCATCGCTGGGAGCGTTGGCACGGGCGACTTGGATCGGGTTACTGATCCAGACGGCACTGGGCGCGTTGTACCGGCATCAGATTGTCGGACTGATGGCGCACGTAGCCGGGGCGATGTTGGTGATGGGGATGGTGATGTACGCTGGCATCGCGGCGTTTTCCACCGCCAAGGCGCCGGCGGCGGTGAAACGCCCGGCGTTGATTCTGTTGATCATGACGGGAGTGCAGATGTTATTTGGGCTGGCGGCGTATTTATACCGGATGGAGATGATGGAGCATGCAACAGGGCAGGCGGGCATGTTAACCTTTACAGTGATCCATGTCGCCGTCGGAGCAATGACGACGGCCTGTTCCGCGCTGATGGGAATGCAAATAAAGCGATACGTTCGCCCGGCCTTGGTGACTCAATGAAGCACTACATCGCCCTCACGAAGCCTCGCATCACGTGGCTGATTCTGATGAGCACCGGCATGGGCTACTTCTTCGGTCTGACCGGAGCGGTGAACCTGTGGGCACTGTTGCACACGATTTTGGGCACGGGTTTGATTGCCTCCGGAACGGCGGCGCTGAACCAGTGGTATGAACGGGATGCCGATGCGCGCATGCGCCGCACCGACCAACGCCCGCTGCCCGCCGGGCAGATGGATCACCGCAAAGCGTTCGCGTTTGGCGTTTTGCTTTCTGTCCTTGGTTTCGTGGAACTTGGCCTGGGCGTCAACTGGCTCTCGGCCGGCCTGGGGCTGTTCACGCTATTGACGTATCTGTGCCTCTACACGCCGCTGAAGCAGATCTCTCCGGTTTCGACGACGATCGGCGCCGTCCCGGGCGCGATGCCGCCACTGATCGGCTTTGCCGCCGCCAGCGGTACGTTGACCGCCGAAGCCTGGATTCTCTACGCGATTCTGTTCGTCTGGCAGTTCCCGCATTTCTACGCAATCGCCTGGATGTATCGGGAAGATTACGAGCGCGCCGGCATCAAGATGCTGCCCGTCGTGGAACCGGACGGCGAATCGACCGTTCGCCAAATGCTGTTCTTCTCCGCGCTGTTGATCCCGATCAGCCTGGTGCCGCGGTACCTGGACATGACCGGAAACATCTACGTTGTGGGAACACTGATTGCCGGTATCGCCTTCGTCGCCTCCTGCGTGCGGATGTCGAGCGACCGGACTCTCCTGAAGGCCCGCAGCGTGCTGCTGGTCTCCGTCGTCTACCTGCCGGTGTTGTATGGGCTACTGCTGCTTGACCGGCCGCGCTTCTAACCGGCGCGTCTGGCTCGGCTCGATCCTCGGCTTGTTCGGCTGCGCGAAGCGGCAATCACTGCCCGTCTACTCCACCGTGCCCCGGTTCTCGTTGACGGCGCAGGATGGGTCGACCTTCGGCAGTGAACAGTTGGCGGGTAAGCCGTGGTTGGGCTCGTTGTTCTTCGCCACATGCACCGGCCCTTGCCCGCGTTTGAACCGGCAGATCCAGGAGTTGCAGGAGCGGACGTATGCCTTCAAAGGCCTGCAAATTGTGTCGATTACGGTGGACCCGTCCGAGGACACGCCGGAGTCGCTCGACGCCTACGGCAAGCGCTACAAGGCCGATCCAACGCGCTGGCGCTTCCTGACCGGCGCGCGCGACACGATCAGCGCCATCGCCCGCGAGGGTTTCCAGGTGGGCGAGTTGGATACCTCCCGAACGCATTCGACTCGGGTTATGCTGGTGGATGGGCAGGGCCGTGTGCGGGGCCACTATCCGGTGAATGAAAAAGAAGAACTCGACGCGCTATTGCGCGACATCTCCCAATTGTATGAGGAAGGTTCGTAATGGAACTGCGTGACTTACCGGCGATCAACGCCACGCTGAACGCGACGGCGTTCGTATTGCTGATGATAGGCTACCAGCTCATCCGGCAGGGTAAACGGGAGGCGCACCGGAAGGTGATGCTGGCCGCGTTCACGGTGTCGGCGGTGTTCCTGGCGTCGTATCTGATCTATCACTTCCAGGTGGGTTCGGTGAAGTTCCAGAAGGAGGGGCCGATCCGGAATATCTACTACTCCCTCCTGGTGAGCCACACGATTCTGGCGGTGTTTGTCGGGGTGATGGCGCCCATGACGCTGTTCCGTGCGCTGCGAGACCGGTTGCCTGCGCACGTCCGGATTGCACGCATCACGATTATCCTTTGGGAATACGTCAGCCTCAGCGGCGTGGCGGTGTACCTGATGCTGTATCGGATGTAGACCTGGCGAGAGAAAACTTCGTTTTTTTTGCATAGGCATGATTCCTCTAGCCATCCAGTTGCGCCATTAGTTATGGGGAGTCGTCTCCCGGATTTTCATTACCACAGAAGATGAGCGCGAGAGCAGAGCAAACGTTTTGAGCATTTTTTCCCAATTTTTTCGACGGAAGGAAACACCGGAGAGGGCTGAAGCCGTACCGGAGATGACCGTTGCGAACCTGACGGTAGGCGGGCTGACCGGTTCGCGTCGGGACTCGATGGCGCGAGAACGGGTGGAGGGCGGCGTCGACCTGCAGGCGCTGTCGACGGGCGCCATGGTGGAGGCGCGGACGAAGAACTCGGTCTACACCATTCGCATCGGTGAGGGTGGGCGGATCCTGCTGGCCGGGCACCCGGAACATTGCCCGGAGCCGACGCAAGTGGTGTCCGTCGGGTCGGTGCTGCTGACCGGGGCGGTTTGCGATGGATATTTGGCCCCCGGCATGCGGATGGAATTCCGTGTAGGAACGCGGCGCGTGTTCACTTCGCGCCTGTTGAGTGTCAACGTGGTCAGCGGCGGGGCATAAGCCCCGGAACACCACCCGGATTCCGGGCGAAATCGCCCCTTGACATGAAAAACCCCTTAGAAATGAGACGGGTTTGTTTGGCGAGCTAACTGCTTAGTTAATCCAGCATAGGAGGGCACTATGCGGGTCTCGTTCCAGGACGCCAAGCACCTCATCTCTCTGGTTGGTCTCTTTGCCGCCGCCGTTGGAGTCTTCGTCATTCTCCGCGCGGCCGTGGTTCCGGCGGGCTTCGGCAAGTACGGTCACTATCGCGCCGGAGCGATCGACGATAACCGCGCCCGCGCGGTGAAATTCGCCGGCCAAGGCGAGTGCGTCTACTGTCACGACGCGCAGTTGCAGGTCCGCGACAGTGGCCGTCACAAGACCATCTCCTGCGAAGCCTGCCACGGCCCGCAAGCCAAGCACGTCGCCAGCGACGGCAAGGAAAAACCGGCCAAGCCCGACGTCATCCCGCTCTGCCTGAACTGCCACGAGAAGGACGCCGCCAAACCGGCCTTCCTGCCGCAGGTCGTCAAGGCCGATCACTACACCGGCACCACGTGTAGCGACTGCCATCAACCCCACAACCCCAAGATGTAACTCCCCAGTACGGAGAAATCACCATGCGCAAAACCCGCCGAGAGATCCTTCTCAGCGCAGGGAAGTACATCCTGCTGACCGGCACCGCGGCCGCCGGCCTGGAATCGCTGACCGGAACCGCGAGCGCCGACACCACCACCCCCGCGAGCGACGGCTACAAGATGGCCGACCACTGGTGGGGCATGACCATGGAAGTGGACAAGTGCATCGGCTGCGGCAACTGCGTCCGCGCCTGCTCCAAGGAGAACGACGTTCCCGAGGGCTTCTACCGCACCTGGATCGAGCGCTACCACGTCAAGGAAGGCGACATGGAGCACCCGACGGTCGAATCCCCCGACGGGGGCATGCACGGGTTTCCGCCCACCTCGACACCGGTCGACAAGAGCTTCTTCATCCCCAAGCTGTGCAACCACTGCGCCGACTCGCCGTGCACGCAGGTCTGCCCGGTGGGGGCGACCTTCGTCAGCCCGGACGGCGTTGTCCTCGTCGACCAGAGCTACTGCCTGGGATGCCGCTACTGCGTGCAGGCCTGCCCTTATGGCTGCCGCTTCATCCACCCGACCAAGAACGTGGTGGAGAAGTGCAACCTCTGCTACCACCGCATTACCAAGGGCCTCACCACCGCCTGCTGCGAAGCCTGTCCGACGGGCGCGCGTAAGCTGGTGGACCTGAAAAACCCCAAAGATCCGGTGCACGATTTCCTGCGGCACTACAAGGTGCAGGTGCTGAAGCCGCACATGGCCACGCACGCAAAGGTCTTTTACAAGGACTTGGACGGGTCGGTTCGTTAACGAGGGAGGCACACGAATGGTACACGCAATTCCAGGCGTCGAAGGGTTCATGTATCCGAATGAGGTGGAGCTGCAGTGGGGGCTGCTGGTGGTGGTGTATCCCTACATAACGGGCCTCGTGGCCGGCGCCTTCATTCTGGCTTCGTTGGAGCGGGTGTTCCGGGTGGAGGCGGTGAAGCCCACCTATCGACTGGCGCTCCTCACGGCGTTGGCGTTTCTGCTGGTGGCGCCGCTGCCGCTGCAGTTGCACCTGGGCCATCCGGAGCGATCGCTCGAGATGTATCTGACGCCGCATAAAGAGTCGGCCATGGCGATGTTCGGCTTCGTCTACCTTTGGTACCTGATGGTAGTGCTGCTGGTGGAGATCTGGCTGGATTACCGGGCCGATATCGTCCGCCGCGCGCAGAGCGAAACGGGGCTGTTGCGGATCGTCTACCGGGTGTTGACGCTGGGTTCGATGAACATCAGCCCTGCCAGTTTGCACGTCGATGAACGGTTGGGCTGGATCATGACGATCGTCGGCATCCCCTCGGCGTTCATGCTGCACGGCTACGTTGGATTCCTGTTCGGGTCGATCAAGGCCAACCCGTGGTGGTCCACGCCGCTGATGCCGATCGTATTCCTGTTTTCGGCCATGGTTTCGGGCATCGCCGGCGTGCAGGGCATCTACATGTTCTCCATGTGGGTGCGGAAGAAGACGATCGACATGCGGTGCGTCGATACCATCGGCACCTACTTGTTCTACGCCTTTATCATCGATTTTTCACTGGAAATGCTGGACCTGCTGCACCGGACGTATGAGTCGTCAGAGTCCTTCGCGAGCCTGGACTTCATGGTGCACACGCGGCTGTTCACGTCGCAGATCGTGCTGCAGATCATCGTGGGCACGCTGGTGCCGCTGGCGATTCTGGCGGCGACGCAGGTTCTCACACTGGCCGAGCAAACGCGCAAGAGGATGTATGCCACCGCCAGCGTGCTGACGCTCATCGGCATCTTCTTCATGCGCTGGAATGTGGTGATCGGGGGTCAGCTCTTCTCCAAGAGCTTCCTCGGCTACACGACGTACAAGTTGGAATTCGCCACGCGGGAAGGTCTGTTGACCGCGGGCGTGTTGATGATACTTCCCCTCTTCATCCTGTGGGGGCTGGTGAAACTCCTGCCGCCGTGGACCGAAGAAACCGCAAGCTAGTCCGGATCTCCCAGGAAGGTGAGCCATGTCCGTATCCCTGTTCCGATTCGCTCTTGGCATGACATTGGCGGTGGCGGCGAGCGCGCAGGCGCGTCTCCACCCCATCAGCAGCGCGGAGGTGTGTGGCCAGTGCCACTTATCGATTGTGGAGTCCTGGAAGGAGTCGGCGCATTCCCATGCCATGGATTCGCGCCTGTTCCAGGACGCCCTCGCCGCCGCCGAAGCCGATAGTGGCGCCGCCGTGCGGGGGACGTGTCTGGGTTGCCATGCACCGCTGGCAGGGCAAACGGGCGATATGGCGATGGACCGGAAAACAACGTGGGAAGGGGTGACGTGTGATTACTGCCACTCCGTGCGGACCGTCGATACCGACAGCGCCAACCCACGCGCCCGCGCCGAGTTCAGCCTGGCCAAGAGCGGGCCGTTGAAAGACGCCGTATCGAGCGCGCACCCGACCGTCTTTTCGCCGGTGCATGTTTCCTCGGCGATCTGCGCGCCGTGTCACGAGTACAAGAACGGGCAAGGCTTTCCGGTGCTGACGACCTTCTCCGAATGGAAGGCAAGCCGATATGGGAAGGAGAACAAGAACTGCCAGTCGTGCCATATGGCTTCGCAGGCGGGCAAGGTGGCCGATGCCCGGTTTGAGCGGGAGCCAACGACGAGCATCAATATCCACCGCATGGCGGGTAGCCGGTCGGTGGCGCAGTTGAACCGGGCCGTGAAGCTGAAGATGGACGTCGCGCGTGACGGCGGGCGGGCGAAGGTGACGGTGGACGTGACCAACATCGCCGCGGGGCACTCCATCCCCACCGGGTCGCCACTGCGGCAGTTGATACTGGACGTGAGCGCGAAGACGGCCGATGGGAAGGAGACCCACGCTAAGAAGATCTACGCGCGGACGGTGAAGGACGCCGCCGGCAAGGTTCTGGACAAGGAGCACTTCGTGTTCATGAAATCGGCGGGCGTGATGATCGACTCCCGGCTGACGGCCGACGAGACGCGCCGCGAGGTGTTCACCTTCGACAGTCCGGCCGGCACGAGCACCGAATTCAAGGCCACGCTTTCCTACTACTATTCGCCGTTCGCCCGGGACAAGGCCGACCAGCGCGTGACGGTGGTGACCAAGAGCCAGCGGTTCCGGTAACGGCAAATTGAGCCAATCGAAATAACACTGTAACTTCGCGCGAATAGGCTCAAGGGACCCGCCCTTGAGCCTATTCGCGCGTACATTTCTGATTTCGTGGCTGGCCTACTTCGGGTACTACCTGTGCCGGAAGAACTTCAGCGTGCTGATGCCGTATCTCAAGAGCGAGACGGGCATGAGTTCGAACGATCTGGCGAACGCGCTGTTCTGCTATGCGCTGATGTACTCGCTGGGGCAGTTCGCCATGGGCCGGCTGGTGGACCGCGTCGGGTCGCGCTGGGTGGCCGGGTGCGGGATGCTGGTTTCGGCGGCGATGTCGAGCCTGATGGCGTGGCCGGCGTGGGTGGGACTGGCGGGTACGCTGGCGGTGGTCCAGGGGGTCAACGGGGCCGCGCAATCCACCGGCTGGCCCAGCGTGTTGAAGCTGACACGCGATGGATTCCCGATGGAAAAGCGCGCCGTATGGCTGGGCTGGTGGAGCACGCATCTGGTGGTGGGCGGCTTCGCCGGCACGTGGCTGGCGGTACGGTGCGCGGAGGTGCATTGGACGCTCGGCGCCTGGGTGCCCGGCATCGTGCTGTGCGGGGTGGCGCTGTTGTTCGTCGTATTTGTGCAGGAGAAAGCGCCGCGTGGCCATCGCGTCACGGCGGCGGGAAAGCTGAAGATCACGCCGCCGCTGGCCGCCATCGCCGCAATGTATTTCTGCGTGAAGATGACGCGCTACGCCTTCCTGTTCTGGCTGCCGCTCTACATGACGGAGCAGTTGAGCTACGCCAAGGCCGAGGCCGGCTACGCGTCTTCAGTCTTTGAACTGGTGGGCGTGCTGGGCGCCCTGGGCGCAGGGCACGTATCGGAACGGATGGGCGGGGCGCGCTTCCACGTGGGCGGCGTGATGATGCTGATCCTGGCGCTGTTGTGCGGAACGTACCCGATGATGAGCGCCATGGGCTATGTGCAGAATCTGGTGTGGATCGCCCTCATCGGCGTCTTCACCTTCGGGCCCGACACGCTGATGGCGGCGGCGGCGTTGCAGGAAGTCGTGCCGGCGGAATCCACCGCCTCGGCCGGGGGCTTCGTGAATGGCGTGGGTTCGTTGGGCCAGGTGGTGTCGCCGTACGCGGTGTCGTATCTGTCGTCGCATTACGGCTGGGGATCGTTGTTCGGGCTGCTGGCGGCGGTGGTGCTGTGCGGCGCGCTGGCGCTCGGCACGCAGTGGATTCGAGTTCCGAAAGAGAAAGCGGAGGTTTTGTCGTGAAGCAGATTGCGATTGTGGGGGCGGGCATTCTGGGCCTGGCCCAGGCCTATACCCACGCCAAGCGCGGCTACAAGGTGCGCGTGTATGAGCGTTCGCAGCGCGCGGTGGGCGCGTCGGTGCGGAATTTTGGGATGATCTGGCCCATCGGCCAGAAGGCGGGGTTGCTGTGCGAATTGGCCATGCGCAGCCGGGACCTGTGGGTGGAGGTATTGGAAGAGACCGGGCTGCCGTACTTCCCGACCGGGTCGCTGCACGTGGCCTATCGGGAGGATGAGGAGGCCGTGGCGCGGGAATTCGCCGAATTGGAACCGGAGCGCGCGCGGTGGATCGGCCCGTCGGAGGTGTTGGCGCGTAGTGGCAGCGTAGTGGCCGAAGGGCTGCGCGGCGCGTTGTTCAGCGAGCATGAGTTGCTGGTGGATCCGCGCCTGATCGTGGGGGCGTTGCCGAAATTTCTGGAGGAGAAGTACGGCGTCGAATTCCACTTCGGCACGGCCGTGACCGACGTCCGGAAGTTGGCGGCCGATCAGGTCTTTGTTTGCTCCGGCGACGATTTTGAAACGTTATACCCGGAGGTATTCGCCTCGAGCGGCGTCACCCGTTGCAAGCTGCAGATGATGCGGACGGTGCGCCAGCCGAAGGGCTGGGAGTTGGGGCCGGCGCTGGCCGGGGGGCTGACGCTGCGCTTTTATCAATCGTTTAAGGTGTGCTCGACCCTGCCGGCGCTCGAGGCGCGCATTGCGGCCGAGTTGCCCGCATACGACAAGTACGGCATCCACGTGATGGCATCGCAGACGGCCGACGGCGCGGTGACCATCGGCGACTCGCACGAATACGGGTTGGACGTCGACATCTTCAACAAGGAAGAGATCGACAGGCTGATTCTGAACTACCTGCAAGGGTTCGCGAAGTTCCCGTCGATGGAGATCGCCGAGCGCTGGCACGGCGTCTACGCGCGGCACTTTGACCGGCCGTTCTTCTATGCGCGCCCAGAGCCGGGCGTATCGATTGTGACCGCGTCATCCGGCAAAGGCATGACGGTTTCGTTTGGATTGGCGGAGATGCTTTATGAAAACCCGGGCTGTGATTTTTGATTGGGCGGGGACGGTGGTGGACTACGGGTGCCACGCGCCGCCGGCGGTGTTGAAGCAGATCTTCGCCTCGCGCGGGGTGGAACTGGAGCCGGCGGAGAGCCGGCACGCCATGGGGCTATTGAAGCTGGACCAGATCCGCGCCATTCTTGGGCTCCCACGGGTGCATGCGGCCTGGCTGGCGGCGACCGGCGCCGCACCCACGGAGCGAGATGCGGTGGCGCTATTTGAGGAGTTCCTACCGGTGCAGCAGGAGTGCATTCTGGAGCATTCGCACGTCATCGCGGGCGTGCCGGAGTTGGTGGAGAAGTTGCGCTCGGCGGGCATCCGGATTGGGTCGACGACAGGGTATACGCGGGCGATGATGGAGCGTCTGTTGCCGCAGGCGGCGCGCGAAGGCTACGCGCCGGACTGCCTGGTGACGCCGGACCAGGTGGGCGGCGGGCGGCCCGCGCCGTGGATGATCTTTGAGAACATGAAGCGGCTGGGCGTCTATCCTCCGGAGGCGTGCGTGAAGGTGGGCGATACGGCGTCGGACATGTTGGAGGGGCGCAACGCCGGGATGGCGGCGATTGGAGTTTGTGAGAGTTCGAATGAAGCGGTGCTGCATGGCGCCAAGGGCGCGCGGGCGCTGCTGACGGTGGCCGG
>CANIVU010000137.1 GCA_947470805.1 Acidobacteriota bacterium
GGGTCTCACTTCCGGGTTCGGCCGGTTTTTCGCGCCGGCGTGAGGAGCCGCTGCACTACGCTCTGCCTCGCTTCGCTCGCCTTCGCTCCGTTCCGCGGCTCCCCACGCCGTGGTCGATCCGTTCGTCTGCTGCTTGTTCATTCCGGTTCTCTTTCCCGCTCTGCTCTTTAATTAGTCGAACCGGATTTGTCTCACCTATGTTGGCACGGAGGGTACCTCGGGTTTCTTACCAGTGAATAGGCTCTTTAAAAATGCCCCCACGCCCGCCACGGCCAAAATAATCAGCTTCCACAACCCCTTCAGTAGTCCCGTCTTTGAAGCCACAGCTGCGGTGCCACCAACAATCAATGCCGTCAGCCCATACTCGGCAACCTTGTCGCCACTTCGAAAGGCGGAATACTGCTTATCCGGTGCGTACTCAAACCCCGTCATCGACTTCCGGAAAACCGCAAGCTGGGAGGCATATCCCTGGACGTCGCCCACCAGAATGACACTCATGTAGCCGTTCCGGCCCAACACCCGGGTATTGTGGTTCACAGATACACCGCCTGTTCCAGACTTTGCCTCTGTGGCCCATTCCAGATTCTTTGTCAAATCATCAAAATGCGGCTTCTGCGTCCAGCGCACAATCTCCATCGTCTCCCAGCCGCGCCGTTTTCTTTCCTCGTTGGATTCCTCGTTGCCCTTTCGAAGGCTCTCCATAATGGCATCAGCATCGAGATTGGTTTTTTCGTCGTCCTTGATGTAACCACTCGCGTTGTACTTGTAGATCGCGAACCAATCTAAATCCTTCGGCGCCAGCATCCCATATTCATTGCCGGAAGGGATGTTCTGTGTAAGCTCCAGGAATTTCTTCGTTCCCTCCGCATCCGCAAAGACAAACCCTTTCGGAATTGCGATGGACGCCTCGTCTCGCAGCGCCCCCGTCGCAGGCCCCTCAACCCAGGCGATGGCCGACAGGGGATTGACTTCCTTCTTGCCCCCATCTCCCTTTTTCTCAGCCGGCTGACCAAGCACGCTGCCAATAAGCAAGGCCAACAGAATCAATGATCGGAAAGCAAGCATCCGGATGTCCCCTATATAGGATTTAGTTCAGGGCAGACTAACAGCTATAACAGGCGGAGTCAAGCTGATACTAACTGTGTCTTCATCTACGTAATAATCTCCCCCAACACCCGCGCCGGAAACTCATCGGTAATCCGCTCATTCCGCCCTTCCCTAGTAAACACTAACTTGCGGTGATCCATTCCCAGCAGATGCAAAACCGTTGCATGAAAATCATGGACGCTCACCTTGTTCTCCACCGCCCGATACCCAATCTCATCCGTCGCCCCATACGTCGTCCCGCCCTTAATCCCACCCCCCGCCATCCAAATCGAAAACCCCGACGGCCCATGATCCCGCCCCGCATTCACCCCCGGATCCTGCGCAATCGGCAACCGTCCAAACTCTCCGCCCCACACCACCAGCGTCGAATCCAATAACCCCCGCTCCTTCAAATCCCGAATCAACGCCGCCGCCGGCTGATCCGTCTTCCCGCACGCATACTCCAGCCCCGCTCGGATCTTGTTATGGTTATCCCAAATCTGGCCTTCAATATAAACCTGCACCAGCCGCACGCCCCGCTCCACCAGCCGCCGCGCCATCAAACAACGCTTGCCATACGAAGCCGTCCGCTCATCATCCATCCCATACGCAGTCCGCGTAGCAGCGCTCTCCAACGAAACGTCCAGCGCATCCGTCGCCGCCATCTGCATCCGCGCGGCCAGCTCATAATTGGCAATCCGCGCCTCCAACTCCGCATTCCCCGGATGCCGCGCCTTGTGCCCCGCGTCCATCCCATGCAGCAAGCTCCGGCTCAAATCCACAACCCCCGCCGGATACTCCTGCTTCGCATGCAAATTCAAAATCGGCGAGCCCTCACTCCGCACTCGCGTCCCCTGATACACCGCCGGAATCCACCCCGCCTGCCAGTTCTGAATGAAGTTAATCGGCGGCCCCTTCGGATCATCCAGCACCACATACGCCGGCAGGTTCTGATTCTCCGATCCCAGTCCGTACGTAATCCACGCTCCCAACGACGGCCGCGTCGGCAGAATCCGTCCGCCATGCATCAGGAACAGCGCCGCCTCATGCGCCAGGTGCGTCGTGTACATCGACTTCACCACGCTGATCTCATCCACCACCTTCGCCAGATGCGGCAGCATCTCGGAAATCTCCAACCCCGACTTCCCATGCCGCGCAAACTTGTACGGCGAAGGCATCAACCCGCCCGTCTCCCGCACCGCCCGAACCTCCGCCGCCAGATCCCGGCTCGGCGCCTGCCCCGCGTATTTCGTCAATGCCGGCTTATGGTCAAACAGGTCCACCTGGCTCGGTCCGCCATTCATAAACAACTGGATAATGGCCTTCGCCTTCGGCGCGTGGTGCGTCTTCTTCGGCGTCAGATCGTACAACCCGCCCGCCCGCAAATCCTCGGCAAAAAGCCCCGCCAGCGCCGTGCCCATCAGCCCATCGGACATCCGCGAAAAGAAATCTCTCCGTGTCGCCATCCCACGCTCCTCAGTCGACATACAAAAACTCCGCCGCGTTCATCAACGTGTGGCAAACCGTCGCCAACGCCAGCCACTTTGCCCGGCTCCGCACCGGCTCCGCCGGCCGCTCTTTTTCCAACGGCTTCTCCCACTCCCCGTGCATCCGTTCCAACGCCGCCACCGCCATCCGCGATTCGTCCGCCGTCGGAACCCGCGCAAAAGCCAACAAATACGCTCGCTCCACCTGCGCCGCCAGGTCCTCCCCAACGGCATCAATAATCCGCCCCGCCATGAACCGCGCATTCTCCCGCGTGAGGTCGCTGTTCATCATATGCAGCGCCTGCGACGACACAACGGACAACCCCCGCTGCACACAGTTCGGATTCATAAACGGCTGGTCGAAAGTCTCCAACAACGACAACGGCTGCGTCCGCCGATGCGCCACAAAAACGGACCGCCGCAAGCTATCGGTCACCACTTCCCCATCCGCCTGCACCTTAAACTTATCCGCCTCCCCAAACGCCCGCGACTCCAGCCGCCCCGCCATCTGCAGAATCGCGTCCCTCACATTCTCCGCGTCAATCCTTCGCAACGGGAACCCATCCGCGCCCGACCGCTGCCGGTACGTCCCCGACAACAAAATCCTCCGGTGCATCGCCTTCACATCCCACCCGCTCCGCACGAACTCCACCGCCAGCCAGTCCAGTAACTTTTCATTCGTCGGCGCCGCGCCCATGCGCCCGAAATTCCCCGGCGTCGCCACCAGCCCCGTTCCGAAATGATGCTGCCAAATCCGGTTCACCATCACCCGCGCCGTCAGCGGATGCTCCGGATGCGTCAGCCATTTGGCCAGCGCCAATCGCCGCCCGCTCGAATGTCCCACCGGCTCCAACGCATACTCCCGCCCCACAGCGGACAAAATCGAAGGAGCCCCCGGCCCCACCAGCGCCCCCGGCGTCGTCGCATCCCCGCGCAACAGAATCCGCGTCGGTGGTGGCTCCGGTCCCAGGTCAAACAACGCCCGCACCAGCGGCAACGGCTTCAGCTTTCCGCGTTCTTTCTTGACCTGCTCCTCCAGCGGCCCCCGCTTGTCCTTCGGCTCTTTCTCAACCAGCGCCTGCAACTCCTTCACCCGCGCCTCAATCGGCGCATTAAAATTGGCGACAGCCTCCCACTCCTCCGTCGCCACCGGCAAGATATACCGCGTCGACTTCTCATCGCACTTCGCCCCAACGCCCCCGCAAGGGAACACCGGCGGCAGCCAATGATACGGGTCATAAGCCGGCGTCAACACCGACACCAGCCGGTAATAATCCCGCGTCGGAATCGGATCGTACTTGTGATCGTGGCACCGCGCGCACCCCACCGAAAGCCCCATCACCGCGGACCCCAAAACCTCAATCTGCCCCGCAATCACATCCATCCGCTCAGGAATAAAATTCTGCTCCGTGCTGTACGTCGCATCCGGCGCCGTCCGCCAGAAACCCGTCGCCGCCAGCAGTTCCACCTGCTCCGGCGTCAACCGCTTCGCCGCCCGGTAATCAGACAACTCATCCCCCGCCAACTGTTCCACCAAAAACCGGTCGTAAGGCTTGTTCGCATTAAACGACCGAATCACATAATCCCGATACCGCCACGCGTGCGGCCGCGTCTGGTCCCCCGAATTCCCACCCTCGCTATCGGTATAGCCCACCGCATCCAACCAATGCCGCGCCCACCGCTCCCCGTACCGCGGCGAGGCCAACAACCGGTTCACCAACTTCTCATACCGCCCCGGATCCCGATCCGCCACAAACGCCCTCACCTCTTCCGGTGTCGGCGGCAACCCAATCAAATCAAAATACACCCGCCGCAACAACGTTAAATCCGAAGCCATCGGCGCCAGCGGCCGTCCCGCCAACGAATCAATCGACCCGCCCGCAACCCCCACCGGCGTCCGAAACGCCCAGAAGTCCCTGTCCTTCACCCGAATCGCCGGATCACTGGCAACACTAACGGCAATCGCCTGCTCCGCATCCGGCCGCGCCCCATCCGCAATCCACTGCCGAACTTTAGCCAGCTCATCATCAGTCAACCCGCGCACCGAATACTGCTCCTGCAACTTCGGCGGCGGCATCTCCTGCGCCGCAATCCGCTTCACCAGCAGGCTCTCCTCCGGCCGCCCCGCCACCACCGCCGCCCCCGTCTTCCCGCCGCGCAAAATCGAATCATGCGTCCGCAGGTCCAACCCGCCCATCTTCTCCCGCCGCCCATGGCAAACCCAGCATTTCGCTGCCAAAATCGCGGTCACATCCCGCTCCGCCACCGGCGCCTTCCGGTCCTCGCGCTCAATCCAAGTGCGCACAGCCCCAATCTCAGCGTCGGTCAGCGGCGCGCCCCCCATCGGCATCTTCCCCGTCGCCACCATGGAAAGCAGCAGACTATCGGAAGGTTTCCCCGCCACAATCGCCCCGCCAGACTTCCCCCCGCGCAGAACGTCATCGACGCTCTCGAGCGACAATCCCCCGCTCCGCGCCTTCGCGCTATGACACCCCAAACACTTCGCGCGAAACACCGGCAGAACGTCCGTATCGAACAACCCCGCCGCTAAAAGCAGAACTGAGACTGGCCACATGCAGCGACCAGTATATTCACTGCGTACGGACCGCGCTCAACCCCGCCACCCCAGCCTCCGCCGGCCCCGCCGCCAACCCCAGGTCCAACTCCAGCTCTTTGCTAATGTCTTTGCAGATAGCCGGCGTACAAGCCTGCGCCCTAATCCCAATCCGAGCCGTCTTCTCCCCACCCATCCGCTTCACCTTCGCCACAAACATCGCGTTCTTCTCAAACCCCCAGGAAAAGATCCGCAACTCCGGCTTCGAAAAATCCATCAATGCCGGCTGCATCCAAGGCCCATCGACAGCCAGCCCGCCCGACACCGCAAACGTTGTCGGCTTGTCCATCCCCAGGGCTTTCTTCCCGGCCAGCTTCTCATTCGCTCGAATCGAGTTATCCATGGCAAACGTGTGCCAACCCTCCGCCAAAGTGAGCGAAACGGTCAACCGCCCCTCGGCATCCACGCGGGCCTTATAGCTCGCACAGACCACGTCATCCACCAGCACATCGACAGGCTTCGACCACTCCGCCGCCGAAGCAGCCAACCCCGCCATCAACAACAAAATTCGCACAGGCATCACCCTTAGAATACCGAAGCGCTATAACGAAAGAGTGCGCGCCGCCATCCTCCTCGCCGCAACCCTCGCCCTCACCGCGGAGGTACCGGTCATCCGCTCGGCCGCCGACCTCAAACGCGAACTTCGCGCCGAAGACTCCCCGCATTTGACCGACGCGGTTTTCAAGTCCGAACGTCGCCTACGCCCCGTCCTGCGAGCGCTTCTCAAGGACCCACAATTCACCAGCGCGGCGCGCTACCTCCTCGCTGTGATCGCCGAACCGAAAGACATCGAAAGAATCCTGACTCTATCCCCTCCTCCCCCCGACGCCGACGATTTCCAGTATTGGCGCTACGCCGTCGCCACAGCGCTCATTCAACCCACCACGGAATCAGGTTGGCAGTTCCTCGAACGCTCCGCCCGCGGCGACTACAACGATGGCTGGTCAGACGATGGCGCCATCCAATCCCTTCAACTCAACGGAACCGCGCGCAGCCAGTCCATCCTCAGATCGCTCCGCATCACCCCAGGCCAGAGCCCTGCTCTCGCGGACCGCAATCTCGAAACCGCGGCCGCGAATATCGCAAAAGTCCTCAGCTCGAAAACCTTGCAGGGCACCGATGCCCCTCGTTTCAACGAAGCCGGAGACAAAGCCCTCATCGATTTGACTTTCGTGCAGGGACTGGATCGCCTGGTCTACACCGCGACGTTCCACAACGTCAAAGGGTTCTGGACCCTCCGCAACGTCCACGAAACCCTCCAGATGCTCGTCCTACCCGCTCCGCCCCCACCCAAACCCTAACCCACCCAACGCAACCCACCAGCCAACTCCGCCGCCGCGAACTCAACGTGGATCACCCGCCGGTGCGCCGCCGACACCGCCGGCGACGACGCATGCCACAACAACGGCCGCATCAACAACACCCCACCCCGCCCCACCGTACACGCCACTTCCTCCCCCGCATCCATCGGCGCCGCCGCCATCCGCCCCAATCGATGCGAGCCCCGCAACACCCGCACCGGCCCGTTCTCCGCCCCGCAATCATCCAGGTGCAACCGCACCGCCACCATCCGCTCCAACACCGCCACCGGCGGCTGCACATGCGTCACCCCAGCCTTCACCGTCCACGGCCCATACCCAGGCACATCCAGCCGCTCCCGCACCGCAATCGTCAAATCCTGGTGCCACGGCACCTTCCAATTCGCCTCCGGCGTCTTGTCGAACAGAATCCCCCGCACCGCCCGCGCCCCTCGGCCCAACACCGGCTCCACCAGCCCCCGGCAAGCAACAGACTCCGCCCACGCCCGCACCTCCGGCACCACCTCCAACAGGTTCCGGATCGCATACACCTCACCCCGCGCCGCCACCGCCGCCAGCAGCCTCTCCACCTCCGAGGCCGCCGCCACACCTTCAACTACCGCAAACCCATCCTCCGAGAACCCCACAATCCCCCTACTTCACTAAATCGTAACGTCCCTTACCGGCATTGGCTCACACGCCGGCTCAATCTCGAGGTCCTTATGCGGGGAAGCTTGCATGGCGGCGATCAACAGCGTGCCCAGTTCCGGCTGCAAGGAGCCGAGCGCCTGAAGAATGACACCTTCCGGATCACCAGCCATACTCCCCCTACTTCCGAAAACTCATCCGAATCGTCTTCAACGGCATGGAAATCTTCTTCCCATCCCGCAAAACCTCCATCGTCCCCGTATCCCCCGGCGTCTTGTGCAACACGATATACAGCGACGCCGTATCCGCATGCTCATCCCGGTCCTTCCCATCCACCGACAAAATAATATCCCCAACCTTCAAATCATGCGCCGCCACCGAATACGCCATCGATGACACATACTTCACATAACTCGCAAACCCCTCAGGCGGCAACCCCAACTTCGCCTTCTCCTCCGCCGTCAAAGGCCGGTCATCGAAATACGACCGCGGTTCAATGCTCGACTGCCGGTACCGCGTATCCGTCCACCACCACCGCACCGGCAACGCAATCGTCAAATCCACCAAACCGCCCGCTCGTTCCACACTAACCCGCGTCGACTTCGCCGTCCGCGCCACCTTCTCATACCGCCACTGCGCATCGGCAAACGTCCAAATCGTATCGCCTTCCCACTTCGCAATCCGGTCCCCCGCCTGCATCCCCGCCGCCTTCGCCGCGCCCGACACATCCCGCACAACCAGCCCCTTCGGCACATCCAGCTCAATCCCAATCGTCCGCAAATCCGGCGACCGGAACAGATGCACCAGCTTGTCCAGCGTCCCGTCCTTCTCCCGATGCAAATTCTGGAAATCGCCAATCAAATGGCACTCCACACAAGCATTGGATTTAAACGTCCGCTCCACCAACATCGAATAATTCCGCGCCGAATCTTCCTTCGGCCGCGGCTTCTTCGCCAGCTGCCCCGCCTGATACTGCTTATGCAGGTCCAGCCCCTTCGCCGCCGCCAGCGCCAAACTGTCCAGATTCAAATACGAATCGGCCGACCGCGAGTCCCGCCCTCCATACCGCATATAAATCTGCTCATCCGCATTCAGCAGATAAAAGTAGATCGTGTTGTTCCGGTCATGCTCAAACAAACCAATGTCCACGTTATCCATGCGGATAATCCGCACGCAGACATAGTTCCGCAACTGCTTGCCCAACGGTGAATCGGATGGCGACAGCACAACCTGTGCGTCGAAAACTCTACCGTTCGTTCAAGGCTCGCAGCGATACTCAAGGAAGATCGGCTTCCCCGTCGCCTTCGCCTCACGCAGCGCCGCCTGGTAGTTGTCCAGCCAGTTGATCTCATCATCGGCAGGCTTGGCCTGCGCAAACAGCCCGAAGGGCAACAGAAAAAGAGCCAGAGCGAATTTCATCACTTATCTCGATACTACTACCGGGCGCGCCGCATCGAAAAATGGTTACCGAAGGAGAAAAAACCATGTACCTCGTCACCGGAGTCACCGGCAATACCGGCAAAGTCGTCGCCGAAACCCTGCTCGCCCAAGGCCACGCCGTCTCGGTCGTCGTCCGCAATAGCGCCAACGCCGCTCCCTGGCGCGCCAAAGGCGCCACCGTCTTCACAACGGACCTCACCGACACCGCCGCCCTCACCCCCCCTCCTCGCCGCCGCCAAGGCCGCCTACATCATCAGCCCGCCCTCCAACCAGTCCCCCGATTTCCTCGCCGAAAAATCCGAATTCCTCGCCCACGTCGCCGAAGCCGTCACCGCCAGCAAAATCCCCCACATCGTCGTCCTCTCCTCCGTCGGCGCCCAACACCCCACCGGCACCGGCCCCATCCGCTCCCTCCACACCGCCGAACAGGTCCTAGCCCACGCCGCCCCCAGCGTCACCTTCCTCCGCGCCGCCTACTTCCTCGACAACTGGATTCCGTCCTACAACGCCGGCACCCTCCACAACTTCCTCACCCCCGGCCGCGCCATTCCCATGATCTCCCCCACCGACATCGGCCACTTCGCCGCCGTCGAACTCACCCGCCCCCATGCCGGCCCGGAAGTCATCGAAATCACCGGCCCCGCCGACTATACCCCCGAGGACATCGCCGCCGCCTTCGGCCTCGATACCCAACTCCTCACCCACCCCATCGAAGCCGTCGAACCAACGTTCCTCTCCTTCGGCTTCTCCCCCAACATGGCCGCCCTCTACCGCGAAATGATCGAAGGCATCAACAACGGCCACGTCGCCAACACCGGCACCCCCAAACGAGGCACCGTCACTGCCCAGGCGGCTCTACGAAGGTCCTAACGGTCTTCACACCATCCACCACAACCGTTGTCGTAACGGTCCGCACGCCGCCGCCCTGGCGCAAGTGCTTCACTTGCGCAACCAGCACGTCCAGGTCCGGCAACGCGGACCCCAACATCACAGCGGCAATTCCAACCAGTAGATAACGGGATACAGGGGATTGATTTGGCATAACGCTATTTCTAACGCACGTGCCATGCCAATCCCCAAACCCAACAAAACAATCACCAAACCGGAAAAGCGGCCAACCCCAAACTGTCCCCCATCGGAACGGATTGTCCGTTTCCGCACACTAGCTGACTACGCGCCCTTACCCTTGGCGGCCACAACCAGCGGCGGCAACCCCAGCTTCACCCGCAGATCCGTATCCAGCTTCGACGCCGTCTCCGCATTGTCCTTCATAAACGTCTTGGCGTTCTCCCGCCCTTGCCCAATGCGTTCGCCACTATAGCTGTACCAGGATCCAGATTTTTCAACCAGATTCTGCGCCACGCCCAGGTCAATCAGATCGCCCTCTTTGGAGATCCCTTCCCCGTACATGATGTCGAACTCGGCTTCCCGGAACGGCGAAGCGACCTTGTTCTTCACAATCTTCACCTTCGTCCGATTGCCCACGACCGCATCGCCATCTTTAATGGCCGCAATCCGGCGAATATCCACGCGAACACTCGAATAGAACTTCAACGCCCGCCCGCCTGAAGTCGTCTCCGGATTCCCAAACATCACGCCAATTTTCTCGCGAATCTGGTTGATGAAAATCAAACACGTGTTGCTCTTCGAAACCACCGCCGTCAACTTCCGCATCGCCTGCGACATCAGCCGCGCCTGGATACCCACAAACGCATCGCCCATCTCGCCATCAAGTTCAGCCTTCGGTACCAGCGCCGCCACCGAGTCGACCACCAGAACATCAATCGAATTCGAAGCGATCAGCGTATTGGCAATCTCCAACGCCTGCTCGGCATAATCGGGCTGCGAGACCAGCATGTTGTCGATGTCGACACCCAACCTCTGCGCATACGCCGGGTCCAACGCATGTTCAACGTCCACATAAGCCGCAATCCCGCCGGCCTTCTGCGCCTGCGCCACCACCTGCAGCGCCAACGTCGTCTTACCCGACGACTCCGGCCCGTAGACTTCAATAATGCGCCCCCGAGGGAATCCACCCACGCCCAACGCGTAGTCGATCGAAATCGACCCCGTCGAAATCGCCGCAATCGGGGCCACGGCTTCCTTGGACCCCAACCGCAACACCGACCCCTTGCCAAACTGCTTCTCAATAGCGCCCAGTGTTGCCTGCAGCGCGCGTAATTTCTCTTTTTCGTCCATGCGGTATCCCTAATTATAGAGTGCGCTCGCGGCGGGAATCGTCTCTGAAAAAACTAAGGCCGCGCCGGTGGTGGCCCAGCGGGCCGCACCGGAGCCGGGCAGCAATCAATCTGGCAAACCGGCGGCCGCGCCGGCAAATTCCCCACCGCCTGCTGCGGCGCCCCGTGCGTATACTCTTCCACCAGTTCCCGGATCATCTGAACAAACCGCGGATGCGTCCCCGCCGTCGCCGCCCTGGTAAAGCCCAACCCCAACTCCTCCGCCAAATGCTTAGCCTCGTAATCCAGGTCGTACATCACCTCCATGTGGTCGCTCAAAAACCCAATCGGCTGCAACACCACGTCCGTCGTCCCCGCCGCCTTTTCTTCCCTCAAAACATCCAAAATATCCGGCTCCAACCACGGAATCTGCGGCGGCCCGCTCCGGCTCTGATACGCCAATCGCCAATCCGCATCCCCGCCCACCATCCGCGCCGCCTCCATCAACTGCTCCACATACGCGCACGAATTCGCCATCGTCATCGGCACCGAATGCGCGGTAAAAATCACCTTCGCCCCCGGCCGCTCCGCCAGTGCTGCTCGCAACGATTCCGTCATCACCTCCACATACCCCGGATGATTAAAGAACCGCCGTACCGTCACCACCTCCGGCGCCCCCTCGCCAACCTCCGCCTGCGCCTTCGCAATGTCTTCCCGATACTGCCGGCACCCGCTATAACTGCTAAACGCCGACGTCGGAAACGCCAACACTTTCTTCCGGCCATCGGCCACCATCTGCCGCATCGTATCGGCCAGGAACGGATACCAGTTCCGGTTCCCCCAATAAATCGGCAAGTCCAAGTGGAGCTGCGCCAACAGCGCCCGGCACTGATCGTTGATCGGGCTCACGCCATCGAAGTGGTAATAATGCTCCGCCACCTCCAACAGCCGCTCCCGAGGCACCCCGCGCCCCCGCGTGACATTCTCCAAAAACGGCAGAACGTCGTCATGCTTCTCCGGCCCGCCAAACGACAGCAATAGGAACGCGTCAAAATCAGCCATATCTCTCCTGGACTCTCCCACATACGATGCCGCACCCAGCGCCGCGGCGACACCAAATCGATAACTCGGATACCGCAACCGCACACCCAACTCCGCCAACACCGCCCGCCCATCCACTCGCCGGTCCGCCCGCCGAGTCTCGTCCAGTGCCGTAGGCACCGCACTCTCCGGCACCGCAACCCCCAACAAATCACAACAAAACCGCGTAATCTCCAAATTGGTCGACGGCTCTTCATCCGCCACCGGCCAAGCCCCGCCCAACTCCCCCAGCACCGCCGCCACCGTCACCGCCGCCAAATCATCCACCTGAATCCGCGACGTATACGTCGACCCATCCCCGGCCACCTTCCACCGCCCGATCCGGATCGACTCATGCACGCCCCGCCCCGGCCCATAAATCGCCGCCGGCCGCAGCACGCACCCTGACCAAGGCCCCGCCAAAACAACCTGCTCCGCCTCAAACCGCAACCGTGTCCGATCCGTCACCGGAGCCGCGACGGTAGAGGCGTCCACCAAATGCGCATCCCCATAAACACCCGTGGTCGAAAGGTAGACAACCCGTTCCGCCACGCCGGCCAAACAATCAATCCCCTCCACCGAAGGAGCCGACCAGACCACCCGCCAATCGCTCCCGCCCAACTCCCGCAGCTTATGAGCGTCCCCCGGCAAATCCAAAGTCAAATCCCCGCCCGCCCGATGCGTCGCAACGACGTGATGTCCCGCCGCCCGCAACAACCCGGCCACCCGCGACCCCGTATACCCTGCCCCAACAATCAAGAATCGTGCCACAACCCATCATCCCAGACATTTCCTTGGTGACTGTCACCAAGGATTTGTCCGACCACTTCCACCCCATCCCCAACCAACCATCCCCAATCGCCCCCACCCGACCACCACCGACCGGGGATAAGGCGGGCAGACCATCCGGCACCGTTCGGCCCGTAACCCCAAACACAGCCTTGTCCCCCAAGACGCGACACAACCCGCACAGCCAGAAGCGACACATCCCTCCGCGAGCAAGACACCAAAAGCAACCCAATCAACCACTCCGCGGAAGGCCCCGCGGCTAGCGGTTAGAAATGTTCTGGCATCACCGCCTGCGCCCCGGCCAGCCGGTTCAACAAATCCCCGCCCGCCCCCTTCCGCAGCGCAATCTTAATCTCCAAATCCGCCTCCTCCCACCTTCTCCGCGCCACCAAGTGCTCCGCCATCATCACATGCGGCTCCGGGTCCCGCTCATCAATCCTTTGCGCCTCATGCAGCCAATTCGTAAACGCTCGAACCTCATTCGCCAACAACGACAACCGCGCCAGCTCCTTACAAGCCAACCCATGATCCGGATCTAAAGTAACGCACTCCTCCAGCGCCACAAACGCATCCCCCAACTGATCCGCCTCCGCCAGCCGCAACCCCAACGAATAATACTCGCTCGCCGTCATCACATCACCCCAAACGTCCGGAATGCCTCCACCGTCGACATCCCATTTTCAATCGCCACCCGCACCAAATTCTCCCCTTCCAACTTCTCAAACGCCCGCGTCAACGCCTCCTCCTCCGCCTCCCGAGGCACCACCAACACCCCATCCCGGTCCCCAAAAACCAGGTCCCCCGGCCGCACATTCACCCCCGCAATCCGAACAGAAACCCGAAAATCCCGAACCTCCCCCCGAGGCCCCTGGTCCTGCGCATAGCTCCCATACGCAAACGTCGGAAAGCCCAACTTCAAAATCCCCGAAGTATCCCGCGCATACCCATCCAGCACCGCCCCCGCCGCGCCCAACTTCATCGCCCGCGTCGACATCAACTCCCCCCACAACGCATACGTTGGCGACGACCCCGACGCCACATAAACTTCATGCCGCTTCAAATCGTCCAGCGCCTCCAGCATCAACCCAAACGGCTTCCGCCCCTCCGGCGCGTCCTCCGGAATATCCACTTCCAACACCGGCATCGCCCGCCCAGCCACAACCATGTCCTCCCGCAACGGCCGCACCGCCGGCGGCAGAAAACAGTGCAGGTGCCCCATCTTGTCCAGAATGTCCCCGATAATCGCGCTAAACAGCTCCCGCTTAATCAACGGCAACAAGTCATCATCAGCCAGGTTCTTGTAAGTGCCCATTCAAAAGAAGCTTACCGCAGAGCCTCCGCCACGTCCGCATGGCTGTTCTCCAACGCCGCCTCCCGCGCCGATTTCCCCTGCTTATTCCGCAACAGTTTCCGCGCCCCCTTGTCCAACAAAAACTCCACCATCTGCTTCCGCCCCCACGACGCGGCCAAAAACAACGGCGTCGCCCCATGCGCCTCGTCCTTCGCGTCAATCTCCGCCCCGCGCCCCAACAGTAGCGCCGCCGCCCCCGTATGCCCGCCCAACGCCGCATCGTGCAACGCCGTCGCCCCGTCGGGATTCAGAGCTTTCACATCCGCCCCGTTCTCCAACAACACCTGCATGCTCTCCAAATGGCCCTTCAGCGCCGCGTCATGCAACATCGTCGGCCCCACCCGAGCCCCATGTTTCAACAACCACCCGATCATCTCCGCATGCCCGCTCGCCACCGCCACCCCCAACCGCTTCTGCGGATCGGTCAACGTCGCCCCGCCCGCCAACAGCGCATCGGCCACGGGAACAAACCGCATCCGCAACGCCACATCCATCGCCCGCTCGCCATCTTTGTCCGGCGCGTTCCCATCCGCGCCTGCAGCCAATAGCAAGGAGACAACATCAGAAGCCCCCTTCTGCGCCGCCACATGAAGCGGTTGCAACCCCGTCTTCGGCTGCGTCCGTTTCGGGTTCGCGCCCTTGGCCAGCAGGATCTTCACAATCCCCGCCTGCCCCCGCCAACAGGCCTCGTCCAGCGGCGTCGCCCCCGCCGAATCCGCCACGTCCACCTCCCCAAACCGCCCCAACAAGTCAACAAACAACTCCTCATACCCCCGGTTCGCCGCCAGGTGCAAAACCGTAGCCCCGGCCCGGTCCTTCGCCCGCAAATCCGCGCCTTTCGCCAATAACAAATCCACCAAATCCTTCCGGTTCGTAATCACCGCATAGTGCAGTGGTGTCGACCCGCCCTCCACATGCCGTGCATTCACATCCGCCCCGGCCTCCAGCAGCGCCAGCACGACGTCTTTATGCCCGCTCCAAGCCGCATCATGCAACGCCGTCCCGCCCAACGTATCCGGCGCACTCACCGGCACGCCCTGCGCCAACAGCGCCCGCACCCGCTCCACATCGCCCGCCCGCGCCGCCGTGTGCAACTCACTGGCCCCCAACGCAAAGGAGCCCGCCACCACCAGCAGCGCCGCGCCAAGTGACCGAAGCGAAAATCGCAGGTGCCCCATCAAACACCCATTCTTGCGCGTTTCACTCCACCACGGAAGGCGCGTAAGTTCAACCCCAGTTGTCAGCCCCCGCCACCACAATACTCTTGCTCCCTGTCTGCACCGGCATCCCCAGCAGCCGCGCATCCATGATCGGCACGAACAGTGGCTTCTCCACCGTGCCCACCGGCACCGCCTTCATCGCGCAACTCGCCGGATACTGCGACACCGAAGCAGCCGGGAAACTCCGGTTCCCCGTAATCTGCACCTACGTCCCAATGACCGTGAATTTGACCATCTTGAAATGCTCGTAGGCGCCCTTCAATTGCGGTGGTGGACAGTTCGTCCCATCGGCCTTCCCCTCTTAGTACCCGAATACCACGCCAGTCCGGCCCTTGTGACCCTGGAAATGAATAACCTTGGCCTGGCTCCACTTCTGCATCAACGCCATCCTCATCCTCACTGCCGTTTGAACAAATGCAACTCTTCAATGTTTCCCCGATATACGTGGAGAATCCGCCCACCCTTCACTGCCTCAAACTGCACCGCAAACTTGTGCGTGGCCCCCTGAAACCGGTTCGTCAGCGTCATCTCCCAGTTGTTCACCGAAAACCGTCCCGTAGACGTCTCCCCGTGAAACCGCGTCCCCCGCCCATCCTGCAGGTTCTGCGCGCCCTTATAAACACTGGTGTAGGTGCCATCCGGCCGAAACGCAAAACTCTCCGTCGACGACGCATACGCCATCCCCGCATTGTTCCCCGTATAGACCTCGTAATACTGCACCGCCGCCCCGCTCGCCGACTCCCAATTCCCCACCAGATCCCCCGCCGTCACCGCGAACTTGTTCAATCCGCCCAACTTCACCAGCGGCTCCCAGTTCGTCCCGTCCAACTGCTGCACCGCGGTCACCCGGCGCTGAAACGTGGCCTTGTCCGGAGCAATCACCTCAATCCACTTCCCATACGTACCGTCTTTGAAGAACGCAATAAACACCGGCTTTCCATCCCGATCCCTTGCATCGGCCTGCGCAAAATACTTCCCATGAAACGCGTCCCCGTCGGACCAGAAACTCCTCCGGATCCAAACGTTGCTCAGGCTCCTGTACCGCGGCACAACCATCTGGTTCCACGCAAAAGCAGTGGCCTCATCCAGGTTGTTAAACGGGCGCAAATCCGGCAGCCTGTAGTGAATCAGGACAACCACGCCATCCTTGCCAGCCCGCACCCAATCGGCCTGTTCCGTCGCCCCCCACCCGTCATCGAAGTTCGTCGTCTTGCCCCCGCCAACCGCCACCGGAGCAACCCCCAGAACAATCGACGAAAAGAACCCATCGATCACCGTCTGGTAGTGTGTCGGCTGATTCGTAGTCGCCGTAAACGTCATCCGCTTCGTCCCGTTCGAGTAGGTCTGCAGGTACACGTAGGTCTTCGCCCCGGCCTTCTCCACGACAGCGTTTGCTGTCCTGCCATTCCAGCCTTCCAACCGGTGCGCCTCGCGAGCCACCGGTTTCACCGCGCCAAAATTCCGCACAATCAGCGACTCCCACTCCGCCCCGAAATCCGCCTCCACCGAACCCGCCGAGTTCATACTCAGCCAGACATAAAACTGGCAATACCGCCCATTCTTCTGATCGATTTGCGAATGGCTAACGGAGGTCCGCGCCTTCTCCTCGCGCGTCCACCCATCCGGCACGGTATATCGAGCCAGATCCACCGTCAGCGTCTCCGCAAACAGCACGCTGCCCGCCAGAAACAGGCATCCCAATCTCATACGCTAAATCCTACCAACTCCCCCACCCCCGTAAAACAAACGCAATATTCTGGTGTCAGTCACCTCATTTTTTTCCGTAAAACGTACCACCCAAAAAATAAGGGCCCCAACCGGGGCCCTTACGCAAACGCAACTCGAAAAATCCAACTACCCGCGATCCGCCACCGCAACGTAGTCCCGTTTCGGAGATCCCAAATAGATCTGACGCGGACGGCCAATCTTCTGATCGTCGTCGCACATCAACTCTTCCCACTGCGACAACCACCCGCTCACACGCGGAATCGCGAACAGCACCGTGAACATCTCCGCCGGGAAGCCCAGCGCTTCGTAAATCAGACCCGAATAGAAGTCCACGTTCGGATACAGCTTGCGCTTGATGAAGTACTCATCGTGCAGCGCAATCTTCTCCAGCTCCGAGGCCACATCCAACAGCGGATTCTTCCCCGTGACGGCAAACACGTTCTCCGCCGCGGCTTTGATGATGCGCGCCCGCGGATCGTAGTTCTTGTAAACCCGGTGCCCGAAGCCCATCAGCCGGCCCTCGCCCGCCTTCACTTTTTCAATGAACTCCGGAATATTCTCAACGGAGCCAATGTGCCGCAACATCTTCAGCACCGCTTCATTCGCGCCGCCGTGCAGCGGGCCATACAGCGCCGCCGAAGCCGCCGCCAGCGATGAGAACGGATCCGCCTGCGAACTGCCCACCAGCCGCATCGTCGACGTCGAGCAGTTCTGCTCGTGGTCGGCATGCAGGATGAACAGAATGTCCATCGCGTGCACCAGCCGCGGATCGGCTTCCTCGCCGAACAGCATGTACAGGAAGTTGCCCGCGAACGACAGCCCCGCCTTCGGCGCCACCATCGGCAGCCCCTTGCGGAACCGGTAGCCCCACGCGCCCAACGTCATCGCCTGCGCCAGCCCGCGATAGATCTGCTTCGTCCGGCACTCTTTATCCAGCACGTGCTTGGAGTCCGGATAGCCCGCCGCCATCGCCGCGAAGCCCGTCATCAACAGCGACATCGGATGCGCCTCGCGCCCGAAGCCGTCATAGATCCGCGCAAAATTCTCCGGCAAAGGCAGGTTGGCATTCACTTCCGCCGTGAACGCCGCCAGCTCTTCGGCCGTCGGCAACTGCCCCTTCCACAACAAATACGCCGTTTCCAAATAGGAGCCATGCTCGGCCAGCTGCTCAATCGGGTAGCCCCGATAGTTCAGAATGCCCTTGTCACCATCGATAAAGGTGATGGTGCTCTTGCACGACGCCGTGTTCATATACGCCGGGTCGTACGTCATCAAGCCAAAGTCTTCAGCGTCGACTTTGATCTTGCGCAAATCCGTTGCACGGATCGTCTCGTCCTGAATCGGAACCTCGTAGGTCTTTCCGGTTCGATTGTCGGTGATTGTGATAGTTTCGGCAGGCATAACGGAGTAGGAAGGAGGAAGATTAAGCTTATCGAATTTTGCGTCGTTACTTCTTCGCGGCCGGTGCCGGCGCACCCGCCCGGTTCAACAACTTCTCGATCTCAGCCGCCAACCCGGGGCCTTCCATCAGGCCTTTGGTCCCGTCGTTGTAGCTGAAATCGTTCCGGATCATCCCGTTCTGGTCAATCAGGAATACGTGCGGTAATGTGATGCTCGGCTTCTGCGGCGTGACTTTCAAATAGCTCGCCGTCACCTGTCCGCAGTCGAAAAGGATCGGGGAAGTGATCTTGTTGGTGGTCATGAACCGCGAAACGGTCTGCTGATTATCGGACGACGATGTCACCACCGTCATAATCGCAATCCGGCTCCCGAACTTGGCCTTGATCGCTTCCAGGTTCTTGGAAACCGCCAGGCAATGCGGGCACGACGTCATCATGAAGTCGACGATGACAACTTTCCCCCGGTGATCCTGCACATCGTGATAGTTCAGGTTCAAATCCGGCAGCGCGAATCCCGGAGCCCGGCGTCCAGAGAGTTCCCCAGCGCCAAAAACGGGGAAGAGGAGGGTGCTAACGGTCAGCAGCAGAGGAAACTTACGCATAATCCAATTTCAGTGTACATCCCGCACGCCAAAACCGAACACCTCTTCCCAGCCCCAATCCCCACCTCCCCGCGTTAATTTAAGAATTCGGGACAGCCATCTCAATCCCCACCTCCCACCTCCCGTCTCACATCCGTCTGAAACCCGTGTCAGTCACCCTATTTTTATCCGTAAAACAAAAATACGATCACAAGACTTCAAAATAAATATTTCCCCACCCACTCTCAATTTCCTCAACAACTTACCCGCCTAGTACTAAAATCCGTATGGTACCGACCCCCAAAAACGCATGCTA
>CANIVU010000138.1 GCA_947470805.1 Acidobacteriota bacterium
CAGCATCTCCGCCGTCCGCAGCGCCCACTTGTAACCGCCCTGCCAGTAGGCGTCCGACCCGCCGGCATCGACCATCAGCAGCGACTCCTCGCCCACCGCCTCGCGCGCCGCGCGGACGATGGCTTCATCGACGGCGTTGCTCTTGCGGCCGAACGGGCCCCAGCCAATCTTGAACGCCCGGAAGCCCTGCGCCTTCACCGGGAACAGTTCGCCTTCCATCTGCTCCGGCTCCCGCATCAGCAGGCTGGCATACGGCCGTACCCGCTCCCGATAGCGCCCGCCCAGCAGGCGGCCTACAGGCTGGCCGCAGGCCTTGCCCATCAGGTCCCACAGCGCGATATCGATCCCGCTGATCGTATGCGTAATCGAGCCCCCGCGGCCCAGCCAGAACGTATTCTGGTGCAGCTTCTCGCTGACACGCTCCGGCTCCAGCGCGTTCTCCCCGATCAGCAGCGGCCGCAGGATTTCGAGCGACGCCTTTACCAGCGCCTCCGACGTGAACACCGAGCCCCAGCCGATGCCGTCCGCGGTTACCACCGCGATGATCGTGTGGACACAGTCCTCCGGCTGCAGTTCGTTGGACCAGCCGCCCTCGGGCGTCTTGCCCCGCAGCCCGTAGGCCAATACTCGTTCAATTTTCGATCCCATCTCTCTCCTCATATCCCCGCCTGCTCCCTTATCCCCGCCGGAAACTCCGTGGCTCCGGCGTGTATGCAAAATGATCGTCCAGCGGATACAACGGCCGGCGCACCACCGTGTGGCCGAGGCCCTTGACGTTGGCGCTGGTCGAGCCCGGCGCGTCGATGTTCAGCACGTGCTGCGCGCCATCGTTGAAGAACCGCGGCTGGCACAACGGGCTCTTCACCACCGTCATGTCGAACGCCGCCGGGTCCTGCCCGTTCACCAAGAATGGAGTGCGGTCGTAGAGGCTCACCGGCCGCGACATCAGCACGAGCGTGTTCGGCCCGGCCTGCAACACCGCCGTCGGCCCGGCGTACCAGTGTTCGCCGTGGCTCTCGCTGTTCATGTGTCCATCGGAGAGGATCCGCACCTTCCCCGTCACCGTTACCGGCGTGAAGCGCGGGTCGAGCGCGCCGCCCACCGGCACCGTAACCTCCGAGCCGATGCCGGCCGCGAAGCAGGCCTGCACGGCCGGCGCGTCCACGATCGGCACCAGCGCCGTTCGCGTGCAGCCCTGGCGGATCAGCTCGGCGAGAATGGCGTTCGAATCTCCGGACGCGCCGGAGCTGGTGGCGTCGGCGGCATCGACCAGCACCACGCGGCCAGTCGCGTTCTTCGCGATCCCTACGGCCTCTTCGAGCGCCAACAGCGGCTGCTGCATGATGGCCCGCGCATCCCAGAACTCGAGCGCCATCCGCTTGCCCAGTTCACACGCCGCCGCCGGGTCGCCATCGGCCACCAGGAATACGTTCGAACACAGGTCCGGCACATCGGTGAACGGGTTGCCAATGAAGAAGCCGCCGCTCAGCCCGCCGGGCGAGTTCTCAAACTCGATGGCTTCCTTCACCCAGTTGCCGTAGATGCCGGTGGCGGTTATGCACTCCTGGCCGCGTACGAGCGCCGGCACGGGGATGCGGATATGCACCGGGTTGATCTCGCCATCGAGCAGGCGGAGCAGCAGACGCGCCGCGCGCTGGCCAGTCTGATAGAAGTCGACGTGCGGGTTGGTGTGGAACACCGTGGTGACGCTCGCGTGCTGGAGCATCTTGTCGGTCAGGATCCCGTGCAGGTCGAGCGAGACGGCAATCGCCATTTGCTCGCCGACGATCTCGCGGGTCTTCTCCAGCAGGTAGCCTTCGCAGTCGTCGACATCCTCGGCCGCCATGGCGCCGTGGAGCGAGAAGTATATGGCATCGAAACGCCCCAGGTTTTCGCGGACGGCGCCCAGGAACTCCTCGGCGATGCGCGCGAACGCGGCCGATGAAATGGTGCCCGTGGAGGTGATGCCGCGGGCGGCGAAGCCCCCGATCAGTTCGACGTCCGGACGGGTGGCGAAAACGTTCATCGCCCCGCCGGCTTCTGACCGGACGGGGCGATGGTAGTTCAGGAGGTCGTCGCCCTTGTCGATGAGGAAGTCCTCATAGTGGGCGACGACCGGGTTGAAGGAGGAGATCTCCTGCTTACACTCGTTGATCAGAATACGGGGCATGGCGGCTCGCCATATTCTGTCATGGAATCGGGCTTAGTCGCCGATCGAAACCAGAGTGGTAGCCGGGCGCATCAACTGGATCGGGGACTGCAGCTCCGGCATGGGCTTGGCCATGAAGAGCTTACGGCACGGGATTGCCAGCAGGCGCGCCATACGGGTTGCCCGTTCGCGACGAGCCGAATCGGTGGAGATACCCGTGTTCGCGTACATCTGCCGGTAGAGTTTGGAGATGAACATGAACGCCAGGCGGCCCTTCAAGGTCGGCACCACTTTGGAGCGCTGCCAGATTTCCTTGAGGTCGTAGAACTTGTCCCACACGCCCTGCGTACGGGCGCGGAGGTCTTCCGAGCTCATGGTGGGGTGCGGGGTGAACATCTTCGGCCGGATCTCGTGGGGGATCAGCCAGTAGCGGCTGATGGGGGTGCCGTTGATCTTGGGGATGTTGTCGCCCAAGCCCTTTTCCCAGCGTTCGAAGTCAACGGTTCCGGGGAACGGCGTGAGCATGACGAATTGGGCAAAGGTGAGATCGGCGGCCTTGGCGAGAGCGGCGGTGGCGGCGAAGGTGTCTTCGCGGTCCGTCGGCAAGCCAAAGATGAAGCTACCGAGGACGTGGACGCCGTGGGCGCGGAAGGTCTTCAGGCGGGTGGCGAGGGAATCGCCGGCCTTGTTGAAGTCCTTGAACACGGCCTTCAGGCCTTCTTCGGTGACCGACTCAACGCCGATGAGCGCGCCGAGGATGTGGGCCTTCTTCATGGCCACGAGGAATTCGGTGTCTTCACCGGCTTCCATGGTGATCTGGGTGAAGAACACCATGTCCTTGGGGAGCATGGCGAGCTTGGCCATCAGGTCGAAGCGTTCTTCGCGAATGGCTTTCAGTTCGGCGACACGGGCGACATTGCCCTGCTTTTCAGCAAGCATGATGTCGGTGTTGGTGACCGGGTAGAAGTTGTCGTCGGCGAGGGCGATGAAGCGGTAGCCCATGCGGCGGAGCTGGACGATTTCTTCGATGACGATGTCGGCTTCGCGTTGGCGCGGCTTCTGGCCATCGGTACGCCACACGGAGCAGAACGAGCAGTGCTTGGGGCAACCGCGGACGGTCTGCACCGAAGCCCACATGTACTTATCGCGGCCGGCGAGATCCCAGCGGGCGGGGAGGAACTGCTTACCGGAGACGCGGCCACCGTCGTAGATCTGCTTGGCGCAGCCGTTGCCGATGTCTTCGAGCACCTGGCCCCAGACCACGTCGCCATCGCCCTTGACCACCACGTGGGCGGCACCGAACTCGATGGCCTCATCGGGGTAGAGCGTGGGGTGAACGCCGCCGTAGACGACGATCGCACCGCGTTCGCGGCATTGCCGGCCGACCGACATGCCCCGGAGGGCGTTACCGGTATGGATACCGATGCCGACGATGTCGCCCTTCTGGACGTTATTGAAGTCCAGCTGTTCGAGGGTTTCGTCAGTAATGATTGGGTCGCCATACTTGGCGGGGGTCGCCGCAGCAAGGACGTACAGCCACCGAGGTGTAATTACGCCAATACCAAACGACGAGTCACTAGGATTTACCAGGTGAACACGCATTCAATGAACCTCTTCCTTCCCCTGATCGGGTTAACAACGGGAACTTCTGAGCATATCAGATACCGGGCGAGGAGAAATGGCGCTAAAGAATTGAGTGACAGGATTTAGGGGTAATTGGTAAGTTGTAGGGGAAGCGGCACTTGCGCGCCGCGGAAAACTGTTTACTTTACTGTGATTTCGCCTTTTTTTCGCCGAAAAATACGGTTTGGTGTGCTAGTTTGGATACTAGCAACCGCGTTGGCCTATGCGGCGGACCCCCCGATCCGCTACGAATCCAGCGTGGATGCGATGGGCTCCACCTTTTCGATCGCCGCGTGGGGCAGTGACCGCGGGAACCTGGCGGCCGCTGTTGAATCGGCGTTGGAAGAGGCTCGCCGCCTGGACCGGATGCTATCGAATTACCGGCCTGGGAGCGAGTGGAGCACAGTGAACCGAAGCGCCGCGGGCCGTGGCGTGGTTGTCAGCCAGGAACTGTTTGACCTGTTGGCGGCTTGCGTGCGGTACAGCGAACAGAGCGAAGGTACGTTCGACATCACGGTGGGACCGCTGATGCGGGTTTGGGGATTCTACAAGGGTTCCGGCCGCATGCCGCACCGGTCGGAAGTGCGAACCGCTTTGGCCCGGACGGGCTATAAGAATCTTTCCTTGCAGACCACGACACGCACAGTCCGATTTGAACGAGACGGCCTCGAGATCGATCCCGGCGGGATCGGCAAGGGGTATGCGGTGGACCGGATGGTGGACATTTTGAAGTCCGGGGGAGTATCCGGGGCGTTGATCAACGCCGGGGGCAGTTCGATGTACGGGATCAATACACCGCCGGACGAGCCGCGCGGATGGAAGGTAGTGATCCGGGATCCGCGCCACGGGGAAAAGCATGTGGCCGAGTTGTACCTGAAGAATCAGTCCATGTCGACTTCAGGCAACTATGAGAAGTTCTTTCAGGTGGGGAAGCGAATCTATTCGCACATCATGGACCCGCGAACGGGCTATCCGTCGCAGGGCATGTACTCCGTCTCTGTTGTAGCGCCGCGGTGCATCGATTCCGAGGCGTGGACAAAACCAACCTATATCCAAGGCCGCCAATGGGCGGCGAAACATTTACCGATCGGGTTTCGCGCGTTTCTGTGCGAAGACCGGGGGGAGGCCCAATGCGCGTGGCTCCAATGAGCAGCCGATTTCTTGATGCTTGCCGTCGCCGTCCGACCGACGTGCGACCAGTATGGTTTATGCGGCAGGCGGGCCGGTACCTGAAGCCGTACCGTGACATCCGGGCCAAGAATTCCATTCTTGATATCTGCAAACGGCCCGACCTGGCGGCGGAAGTCACCCTTCAGCCGATCGAAATCCTCGACGTCGACGCGGCGATCATCTTCGCCGATCTGCTCCTGCCAGTCGAGCCGATGGGACTCAAACTTGAGTTCCGCGCGGGCGAAGGTCCGCACATCGATAACCCGGTGCGGGATTCCAATGACGTCGACTCGCTCTCAATTTCCAACACCGACGATCTCGGCTACGTCGGCGAATCGATCCAGCTGGTCACTCGCGCCCTCGCCGGCAAGGTGCCTGTCATCGGCTTCACCGGCGCGCCCTTCACTCTGGCCAGCTACATGATCGAAGGCGGGCCGTCCAAGAACTACCTCCAGACGAAGCGGCTGATGTACTCCGATGAGACGTTGTGGCGGCGGCTGATGGGCAAGATCGTCGACGTGCTGGGACCGTTCGCGATCATGCAGGTGGCCAATGGCGCGCGGGCGATCCAGGTGTTTGACAGCTGGGTGGGCGCGTTGTCTCCGGACGACTACGTCCGCTACGTGGCACCCTATTCGCGAGCGTTGATCGAGCGCATCCGTTCGACGGGCGTACCGGTGATCCACTTCGGCACGGGCGCTTCCGGGTTCTTCCGGGAACTGCACGCGGCCGGCGGTGACGTGATGGGCGTGGACTGGCGCGTGAACATCGACCAGGCGTGGATGGACATCAGCTACCGTTCGGCGGTGCAGGGGAACCTGGACCCGGTGGCGCTGTTTGCTCCGCTGCCGGAGTTGAAGGCGAAGATCCACGAGTTGCTGAAGCGCACGGGCACGCGGCCGGGGCACATCTTCAACCTGGGCCACGGGATTCTGCCGGAGACGCCGGTGGAGAACGTGAAGGCGACCGTTCAGATTGTTCGCGATTTCCGCCCGTAGGAGGGTGATCCTTTGCCCTCCCATGTCGTCATCGGCGGTGGCATAACCGGATTGGCAGCGTGCTGGTACCTGGCGAAAGCCGGGCACCGGCCGGTGCTGATTGAGCGGGAGACGCGGCTGGGCGGGGTGATCCGCACGGACCACGTGGAGGGCTGCCTGGTGGAGGGTGGGCCGGACAGCTTTCTGGCGTCGAAGCCGGCGGCGATGGACCTGATCCGCGAGCTGGGTCTAGAGGCGGACGTCATTGGCAGCAACGACCACCAGCGTGTGACGTCGATTGTGAAGGGCGGGCAGCTGGTGCCGATGCCGGACGGGCTGATGATGATGGTGCCGACGCAGATCCTGCCCATGGTGAAGAGCCCGCTGTTCAGCTGGGGCACGAAGATCAAGATGGGGCTGGAGTATTTCCGGAGCCCGGTGGCGAACCCGCCGGAGCGGAGCGTGGCCCAGTTGGTCCGGGAGCATTACGGGCAGGAGGCGGTGGACTATCTGGCCGAGCCGCTGCTGGCGGGTGTGTATGGCGGGGACCCGGAGGAGCTGAGCGCGGACGCCGTGCTGGAGATGTTCGTCAGCATGGAGAAGAAGTACGGGAGCCTGACGAAGGGCACGCTGGCGATGCGGGCGCAGCGGGCGAAGCAGGCGCCGGGCGGGCCGTTGTTCCGGACGCTGAAGGGCGGGATGGAGCAGTTGACGCAGGCGATTGTTTGCCAGCTGGCGGACAAGATGGACCGGGTGCAGGGTGAGGCTGTGGCGATCCGGAAGGCGAATTTCGGATACGAGATTGAGCTGAAGAAAGAGAAGATTTACGCCGAGCATGTGTTTGTATGCTGCCCGGCGACGGCGGCGGGGAAGGTCCTGGGTCCGGTGGATGAGCGGCTGGCGGAGTTGCTGAGTGCCGTCCGGTATAACTCGTCGGTGACGTTGGCGCTGGGCTATGAGCAGGCCGATGTTGAGGGCAAGATCAACGGATTCGGTTTTCTGGTTCCGAAGGTGGAGCGGCGGCGGATGGCGGCCTGCACGTATGTGAAGACGAAGTTCGATCACCGGGTGCCGCCGGCGAAGGCGTTGCTACGGTGTTTCCTGGGCGGGGCGGCGATTGATGTACCGGAGGCGGATCTGATCCGGGACGTGCTGGCGGAGTTGAAAGACCTGGTGGGATTGACGACGATGCCAATGTTTACTCGGGTCACGCGATGGACGGGGGCGATGGCGCAGTATGGATTGGGGCATCGGGCGCGGGTGGCGGAGATGCGGGAGCTGGCGGGGAAGCATCCAGGGCTGCATTTGGCGGGGAATGCGTATGAGGGGATTGGGATTCCGGATTGTATCCGGGGAGCGAAGGCGGCGGTGGCGGGTTTGAGTTAGTTGTAACCTGTTGCGGCATTTGGTCTTCTAGTAGGTATGGTTACTATGAAGCACGTATTACCTTTGCTCTTGACGGTGCCCTTGCTGGCACAGACGAATAATCCGCACGCGGCCCGGTTGGAAGAAGCGGGTGCGGTGTTGCAGGAAATTATGGACACCAAGGACAAGTCGATCCCGCAGGACCTGCTGGATAAGGCGGAGTGCGCGATTGTGGTTCCGGGTGTGAAGAGCGGCGCCTTCATTGTGGGCGGTAAGTACGGACGCGGGTTTGTGACGTGCCGGAAGAGCGGCGGCGGCTGGGGCGCGCCGGGCGCGGTGAAGGTGGAGGGCGGCAGCATCGGGTTCCAGATCGGCGGTTCGGAGACGGACGTTGTGATGCTGGTGATGCACGAACGCGGCGCGAAGCGTTTGTTTGAGAAGAGCAAGTTCACGGTGGGTGGAGAAGCGATGGCGGCGGCTGGTCCGGTTGGCCGGACGTCTTCGGCGGAGACGGATGCGACGATGCGGGCGGAGATTTTGTCGTGGTCCCGGTCGCGTGGTGCGTTTGCGGGCGTTTCTTTGAAGGGCAGCACGATGCGTGAGGATGAGGACTCGATCAAGGCGCTGTATGGTTCAAAGATGAAGAACGTGGATATTGTGTTTGGTACGACGCCTGCGCCGGCTTCGGCGAGTAAGCTGCTGGGGCTGCTGAGCAAGTATTCTTCGCGCAAGGGCAAATAGTTTTTCGGTTGGATTCTGCTGTTCGTAACCCGGGGCTCTTGAGGCCCCGGGTTTTTTTTGCATGGGTGGGCTGAAGTTCGCACTTCGCGACCGACTCTATGGTTTTTCATAGAAAAGGGACCCGCCGTCGCCCCGCGAGGGCTATGGTGGGCAAGCAAGGGTAGTTGTCCCCTTATTAGGGAAATGGATAGTGGGGTGGGGTAATTGGTGCCTGGCACCAATTATTTGCGGAAGAAGGCGGCGAGGGGGAGCGATACCACGCTGGCGAGCCAGAGGTAGGCGCCGGGGAGGAGACGAACAATCGCTGTCTTGGTGACGTTGCCTTCGTCGCCGGGGAGTTCGCGGCCGATATCGCTGAAGACCGTCAGGGCGATGGGGATGGCCAGGACGCCGAAGAGGATGGCCGGGATGCGCTTGCGGAAGGCGCTGAAGATGACGCCGAGCGCCCAGAGTGGGTTGGCGTACCAAGCAAATACGCCGGCGAAGAGGCCTAGCCAGCCCATGGCTAACGCGTGGATGCCGAAATTGACTTCGTTGCCCTTTGCCATTTGGAGCGCGGGGAGGCAGCAGGCGAGGACGAACAGCGCCAACGGGGCCAGCAGCGGGTTCTTTTTCATGCGATGAGGTCAGGGATCAGATTGCCGCCAACGTCGGTCAGGCGGAAGTCGCGGCCGCCGTAACGGTAGGTGAGCTTGGTATGGTCGATGCCCATTTGCTTGAGCATCGTGGCTTGGAGGTCGTGGGCGTAGACGCGTTTATCGATGGCTTTGAAGCCGAAGTCGTCGGTGGCGCCGTAGGTAATGCCGCCTTTGAAGCCGCCGCCGGCGACCAGCATGGAGTAGCCGTGGTTGTTGTGGTCGCGGCCGTTTTGATGGCTGACCAGGCCGCTGACTTCGACGCTAGGCGTGCGGCCGAATTCGCCGCCGACGAGGACGATGGTTTCTTTCAGCATGTCGCGGTCGCGGAGATCTTCGATTAACGAACCGATGGCAGGGTCGGCTTCGCGGGCGAGCGTGCGGTGGATCTGAATGTCGTCGTGGTTGTCCCAGGGCTGACCGTTGCCGTGATAGATCTGCACCATGCGCACGCCTTTTTCTACCATTCGGCGGGCCATGAGGCAGCCACGGCCGACGGCGGTGTCGCCATAGCGCTCGCGCACCTTCTCCGGTTCCTTCGTGATGTCGAAGACTTCGGGGGCTTCCTTCTGCATCCGGAAAGCCACTTCCATGCTTTCGACGCCACTTTCGAATTTGCCTTCGGATTGGAGTTTGTTCAACGACGCGAGCAGGTCCATTTGGCGGCGCTGGTCTTCGGCGCCGCGGCGGGGGGTGATGTAGGGGACGAGTTTGCGGACGTCCTTTTCCTTGGTCTCCAGGTGCACGCCCTGGTGGACGGCGGGGAGGAAGGCGGAGGTCCAAAGTTGGCTGCCGATGACGGGGACGCCGGGGCAGAGGACGACGAAGCTGGGGAGGTTTTTGTTGAGCGAACCGAGGCCGTAGCTGAGCCAACTGCCCATGGACGGCTTGCCCGGGAGCGGGACGCCGCAGTTCATGATCAACAACGAGGGTTCGTGGTTGGGACGGTCCGTATACATGGACCGGATGACGGTGAAGTCATCGATGTTCTGGCCGATACGGGGGAAGATTTCACTGACTTCGATGCCGCTTTTGCCGCACTTGTTGAACTGGAACGGGGAGCCGAGGAGGTTGCCGGTTTTGCGTTCCGTTTTGAGGTTGGGCCCGGCTGGCATGGGCTTGCCGTGATGCTTTTGGAGCAGTGGTTTGGGGTCGAAGGTATCGACCTGCGAGGGGCCGCCGTTCAGGAAGATGAAGATGATGTGTTTGGCTTGGGCGGGGAAGTGAGTACCGGCTGCGGCTGTCGCCATGCCGCAGCCGCCGAAGCCCATGCCTACGGTTTGGAGGAGATCGCGTCGGGTCATCATCTGTCTTTACCTCACCATCAGAAATTCGTCGGTGGCAAGCAGGACTTGCCAGTATTGGGGCCAGGCGTCGCCGCCGGCTTTGGTGTATTGCAGGCCGAGGTCGAGTTCGGCTTTTGACGGCACGCGGCCAAAGATGGCGCGGTAGCCTTTGCGGATCTTTTCTTCTGCCGCAGGGGCGGTGGCTTGTTTATCGATGGCGTCGGCGGAGTCGGCCATGAGGGCGCTGTTGAGGAGGAAAAGGCGCTGGAGGGGAACGTCGGTGGAGGCGCGTTTTTCGCTGGTGGCGTTGGGGTTGGGGAAGTCGAAGAGGTTCAGCAGCGTATCGGTGCGGCGGCGGCTGACGTAGCCGTAGATGGTACGGCGGGTTTGTTTGGTGTCTTCGAGGTTGAAGGGTTTGCCGCCGATGGCGGGGTCGAGGCGGCCGGAGGCAGCGAGGAGGGAATCGCGGAGGGATTCGGCGTCGAGGCGGCGTGATGGGAACTGTTCGAGGAGGCGGTTTTCGCCTTCGATGTTGCCGCCGGCCATCTGGTAGACCGATGACAGCATGATCTCGCGGTGCATGGCTTTCAGCGACCAGTTTTGCTCCATGAATTTGCTGGCCAGGTAGTCCAGGAGTTCGGGGTGGGAGGGTTTTTCGCCGAGGCGTCCGAAGTTGGAGGTGGACCGAACGATGCCCTCGCCAAAGTGGCCCTGCCAGATGCGATTGACCATGACGCGGGGCGTGAGGGGGTTGTCCTTTGCGGCGATTTTTTCCGCGAGTTCGAGGCGGCCGCTGCCCTTTTCAAAGCGCTGGGGTTCGGCTTTGGCGGAGAGGATTGTGAGCCAGCCGCGGGGGGCTTCGTCGCCAAGATTGGCTCGGTTGCCACGGAGGTAGATGCGCTCGTTTTTCGGCTTCTCGTTATCCGCCATGGCGTGGAGGAAGGGGTACTGTTCGGGGAGCGCCTTTTGGGCCACGTCGACGATTTGTTTGAGCAGATTGAGATGCTCGCGCCACTGGCCTTCGAGGAAGCGATCGATCTTTGCGGGGCCGTAGTGGAAGACGCCGCCGGCGCGGTAGAAATCGCGCCAGAGGTAGAACTTCTCGGGGGCGAGGGAGAGGAGGTCGGCTTGCGAGAGATCGCGACGTTCCTTGGAGCCGCCGAGGCGGATGTTGTTGGTGTCGTCGATGTCCTTCTTCTCTTCCTGGACGGCGATCAGTTCCGCCCGGAAAAGATTGGGATTCTCGTTGATTTTGGCGAGGCGATCCTTCTTCTTGAGGTAGTTGCGGAACTTCTGGATGGTCTCGGCATCGAGGCCGTCGTAGGGGCCTTTGTCCTGGGCGGCCAACAGGTATTTATCCGATTTCGCGGCGAACATCTCCGAGAGCTGTTCGGCCTGTTTGGCGTAGAATTTGTCGAGGTTTTCTTTGGCCTTGTCGAGCGCCTTCTTCTTCTCGTTCCAGGTGTCGACTTCGGGCTTGGTGGCCAACGGGAACTCGTTCTGTTTGGAGCTGTTGAAGACACCCAGGAGGGAATAGTAGTCCTTGGTGGGGATGGGATCGAACTTGTGGTCGTGGCACTGGGCGCAGGCGACGGTGAGGCCGAGGAAGCCGCGGCTGGTGACATCGACACGGTCGTCCTGGAACTCGGGGCTGAGGCCGTAGAGGCCGGTACCGGCGATGAGGTCGGGGTTGTTGAGGAGATCGCCGGCGAGTTGGGCTTTGACGAAGGTGTCGTAGGGGAGGTCTTTGTTTAGGGCCTGGACGACCCAATCGCGGTAGCGGAAGGCGTTGGGGCGGGGCTCGTCCATGGTGGAGTTGAGCTTGTCGTCGGAGTAGCGGGCGACGTCGAGCCAGAGGCGGCCCCAGCGTTCGCCGTAGTGGGGACTGTTGAGGAGCCGGTCGACGACTTTGGCGAAGGCTTGGGGGGATTTATCCTTTTCGAACTCGTCGATTTCGGCGGCGGTGGGAGGGAGGCCGGTGAGATCGAGCGTGGCGCGGCGGATGAGGGTGCGGCGGTCGGCGGGGGCGGTGGGTTTGAGGTTCTTGGCTTCGAGGGCGGAGAGGATGAAGGCGTCGATGGGGGTCTTGACCCAGGCTTTGTTTTTGACGGTGGGGGCGGTGGGATTTTTGACAGTTTGGAAGGCCCACCACTGGCGCTGTTCGGCGGTGACGGCGTATTGTTTGCTGGGTTTGACGGCGCTTTCGGGCCAGATGGCGCCGGCGGCGATCCAGGTTTTCAGGGTGGCGATGGAGGCGTCGTCGAGCTTGCCGGAGGGCGGCATTTTGAGGCTCTCGTGCTGGTGGGAGATGGCTTGGAAGAGGAGGCTTTTATCGGGATCGGCGGGGACAATGGCGGGGCCGGATTTGCCGCCTTTGAGGAGATCCTCGCGCGAGAACATGGCGAGCCCGCCAAGCTTCGTTTGGGTATGACAGGAGAAGCAGTTCTTGGCGAGGACCGGGCGAACCTTGGTTTCGAAGAACTCAGCCGGGGTTTCGGCGGCGGGTAGACAGAGCACCGCCGCAACGGCGAGGAGCCATTTCATGGGGGTATTCTATCGAAGTTAAGTTTTATTGGGGAACGAAATCTAGCGGGCGCGGCGGCGGAGAACGCCGATGGCGATCAGGCCGATGCTGAGCAGGGCCATGGGCGCGGGTTCCGGCACTTCGGTGGAGGCGGCGAGGTAGCCGATGTCGACGAAGGAGGCAACGGTGGTCTGGCTGATGAAGTACTGGCTGTTGATCCAGCCGGTCATGAGTTCGTAGCGCATGTCGCCCAAGGGGCTGACGATGCCGGTGAGGGCGCCGCCGCCATCGACTTCGTTCCAATGGCCGTTGGCTGTGCCGCTGCTTCCGCCGAGTTCGACGGGAATGAAGGTGGCGCTGGGCTGGGAGAATTCCGCTTTGTAGGTGCTGAGGGCGGCGGGGCCGGTGTATTGGCCGGAGTTATTGAGATCGACGCCATTGGAGGTCCAGAGGGTGCCGAAGCCCATGACGTGGGCCATCTCGTGGAGAATGACGGCGAGCAGGGTGCCGTTGGATTCCATGTTGGCGAGATCGGCCGAATCGAAACTCATGCTGCCCGAGGTGGCAAGGAGGTAGCCGCCCTGGTTGGTGACCGAGTTCGGTCCGGCGGAGCCGAGAACGCCGCCGATGCCATCGATGGCGGAGCCGGCGGCGTTGATGTTGAGGGCGGCTATGCTGATGCCGGGTTGATAGCCGGAGAAGAGGCTCATCCAGGTATTGGCGGCGGTGGTGAAGACGGATTGCTGGGTGGGGGAGAGCCCGCCGGTGAAATTGACGTTGATTGTGAAGGGGGTGGCGGAGGCGGCGAGGAGGAAGAAAGGGGCGAGGAGGAGGGACTTTCCGGAGCGGAACATGGTAGCAGTATAGCTTGGGAGAATCGCAGTTTAGTGATTTTTTTTGTATACCTTATCACCATTGTTAGGAATGACAGTAGGTAGTGGTGGAAGACCCACTTAGGGAGGGGCGAGGTTGACGTTAGTGGTTGTGGACGGGGGTAGTTTCGGCGAAGAGGAGTTGGAGACCATTGGAGGACCCAGGCAAGGGCAGAGGGACCGGCCACACCGGTTCCTAAGTGGAACATTACCTGGGGAGAGCGCTCTTTCCATGTTTAAGGTGATCAAGCAGACGACCGTGGTCGCGATGCGACTGCGATTGAAGGTATCGCTTTGCGCGACAACATAGGGGGCCAATCGAACTTGAACCAGAACACATCGCTTTGAGAAATCTCCGTCACCAGCGGTCCGCGATTGGCAGTTTCGATTTCATACGGCTCCCAATGCGGCGCTCCCCCGGAGTGGGGCCATCCTTGTGGCACTCATTGAGTTGCGCTGTGATTCGCGCTTGCTCCCGTTGGCGGAAGTGGTCCTTTACCGCCACAGCAATCCATTCGCTGCGGGTAAGGCCGAGTTCGCGGGCCGCTGTATCGGCTTGCTCCAGCAGTGAATCTTCGAGGGAAATGGCTACTTTCACTAGGGCTGCTGGTGCTGTTCGCGGAGGGCTTTGGGGTCGTCCATGCGGGGGCCGGGCTTGGGGTCGAGGGGGTCGCGGGCCTTGGCGGGGTCGAAGAGTTCGGGGCGGATTGGTTTGAGGGTGAAGGGGGTGAAGTCGGGTTTGTCGGTGAAGCAATCGGCGAGGTCGGCGGCGGTGGCGTCGTAGAGGTTGAGGGCGGGGAGCTTCAGGAGGCGGAAGACGGTTTTGAGTAAGCCGGGGAAGCTGGAGTTGGTTTTGGAGACGTAGTTTTTGCGGGCGTAGGGGCTGGCGACCATGAGAACAGTGCGGTGGGAGTCGACGTGGTCGACGCCGCCCTGGGAGTCGTCTTCAGTGACGAAAACGGCCATCTGTTTCCACCAGGGGCTTTTGCTGAGGAACTCCACTATGCGGCCGAGGGCGTAGTCGTTATCGGCGACGTAGGAGGCGGTGAAGGGGTAGCCATCGTCGGGGCGGGGCTTGGCAACGTGGTCGTTGGGGAGATGGATGTAGATGAAGCGGGGGAGTTTCTCGTTGCCGAGGATGTAGCGCTTCTCCATTTCGCTGATGAAGACGTTGGCGCGGAACTGGTCGGGGATGTTGGTGTTGTAGCCGGGGTAATCGCGTGAAGTATTGCGGAAGAGGGGGTCCGGCATGGGGACGTTGGTCAGGAAGCGGGCGCCGGTGGGTTTGAGGCCGGGGCCTTCGTCGATGCCAGAGAGTTCGAAGCCTTCGCCGAAGTTGCGGAAGGGGATGTTGTTGCGTTCGAGGTGGTGCCAGAGGGCGCCGGCTTCGAGCTGTTCTTCGGGGTGGACGGAGCTGTTGCTGCCGGTGAAGAGGAGGCGGCCGGGGGCGGAGGTGGGGAAGCGGAAGTTTTTCTGGCCCCCGTAGGCGGCCATGAGGGTGGATTCGGTCCAGGCGTTGGGATAAGAACCGACGAGCCAGTGGTGACCGTCGACGGAGACTTCGCTATCGGCGTAGAAGTTGTCGGAGAAGGCGAACTGTTCGGTGAGGGCGCGGTGGTTGGGGGTGACGGCGGCGCTTTTGAGCGAGACGCGGCTTTGGAGGGCGCCGCGTTCGGGGGTGACAACAGCGTATTGACCGAAGCGGGCGAGGTCCCAGGCGCCATTGACGGGAGCGTTGGAGGCGGAGACGATGTCGCCGAAGACTTCGTCGAACGTCCGGTTTTCCTTGACGATCATGACGACGTATTCGATGGCTTCGGGAAGTTTGGCGGGTTCGACGGGTTTATCGAAGCCGTTGAGCTGGAGGACGCGGGCGGTGTGTTTGGGGTAATCGGCGGGGTCGGGGACGGGGTAGATGGAGATGGTGCCGCGGCGTTGATCGGTGATGAAGCTGTTGTCGAAAGCCTTGGTCATGGAGGCGTTGGGGCCGGTGCCGTTGCCCTTGGCGTTGGTGACGTACATGGTGCCGTCGTGGATGGCGATGCGGGTGGGGAACCAGCCGGCGGGGAGGTGGGCGATCTGTTTTTTGGTTTTGAGATCGATGACGCCGAGGGCATTGATGCCGGCTTCGGCGACGTAGAGGGTATGGCCGTCGATGGCGAGGCATGTGGGGAGGATGCCGCGGAGGTTTTCGAGGCCGGGGACGCGGAGGAGGATCTGGTCTTCGACTTCGAGTGATTTGGCGTTGATGACGGTGATGGAATCGTTGTGGCCGTTGGCTACGTAGACGTGGGAGTCATGCGCGGCGACGGCACTGGGGCTGGAGCCGCCGTGGGTACCCTGGCCGAAGGGGAGGCCGGTGGGGATGAACTTGAGGACTTTGGGATTGGCGGGGTCTTCGACGTCGATGACGGTTAGAGAATTCGACTCTTTGACGTTCGGGCTGCCGAGGCCGGGGATCTTGACGGTTTGGCCGGTGGCGTTGGTGCGTTCGGCGCCTTGTTCGGATTCTTTCGAGGGGAAGCCGAAGGCGGAGAAGGGCAGGCCGGTGTTGCGGGCGTCGTCCTTGGAGGCGCCGGGGATGGCGCTGTATTCGAACATGCCGATGTTGGTGACGTAGGCGCGTTTGCCATCCGGGGAGAGGGTGATGGCGAAGGGGAGGCGGCCGGTGCGGACGTTGGCGACGATGCGCTGTTTGCGGGTATCGATGACGGCTACGCGGAAGTTGGCCTGATCGACGACGTAGAGGAGGTGGCGTTTGGCGTCGTGGGCGATGTCGCCGGTGTAGGAGTCGGAGAAGCCGTCGGCGTTGAGGTTGTAGAGCTGTTTGCGTTTGCCGGTCGAGATATCGAGGAGGCGGACACGGCCGGAGTTGCCTTCGCTGGCGTAGACGTCGTCGTTGTTTTCGAAAGCCAGACCCATGAAGATGGAGCGGAAGTCGTCGGCGTCTTCGGGTTCGTCCTCTTTTTTGCGAGAGGCTTCGCGGCGTTCGATGCGCCAGGTGCCGGACTTGTTGTCGAGGAGGGTGAGGGAGAAGCCGCGGGAGCCGCCATCGGCGGAGACGACGCGTTTGCCGTTGGGGGCGATGGCGAGGCCCCAGGGGCCGGGGCCGGTTTGGAATTGGCGTCCGAGGGGTGAGGTGAAGCGCCCGCCGGGGAGGATGGATTCGCCTCCGGGGCGCTTTACGACCTGGCGGGTACCGGCGGGTGGGCGGTAGTCGGCAGCGTGGACTGCGAGCAGGCAAAACAAGGCTGCCAGGATTCTTGCGGCAAAGGGGACCCTCATGACGGTACTCTGTTCATTATGATTCGGCTGCGTCGTTTTCTGTGAACGCGCGGACGGGTCCTCCATTATTCACATGAACAAAGTGTCGACCAAGCTGTACACATTTGAGCAGTACTTCCTGAAGAATTCGAGCCAGGCCGGGCGGCTGCACGGGTGGTTGGAGGAGGCGTGGCTGCCGGCGTATACGCGGCTGACGGGGTCCAAATCCGCGCTGGTGCTGGACGGGGTGGTGACGGAACACATGCCGCAGGTGGCGGTGGTGGCGGAGTGGGACTCGTTCGCGCAATGGCAGCAGGCGCGGCTATCGATGCGTTCGGACCCGGATATGCGGGCGGCGCTGGAGTATTGGGAAGACCACGCGGAGCCGCCGTATGAGCACTTCACGCAATCCTTGCTGGAAGGGACACCCTATTCGCCGGCGTTGCAGGCGGGCGGGGAGAAGCCGCGGGTGTTTGAACTGCGGGTGTATCATGCCCCGACGTGGCGGCAGTTACATGCCCTGCATGAACGCTTTGAAAACCCGGAAATTGCGATCTTCCATCGCTGCGGAATTCACCCGGCGCTGTACACGTCGGCGTTGTTCGGGGAGATGATGCCGAACCTGGTGTACTTCACGCCGTTCGATTCCCTGGACGCGCGGGAGAAGGCATGGGCGAAGTTCCAGGCCGATGAGGAATGGATCCGGGTGCGGACGGCGTCGGTGGCCGAGCATGGGCAGATCAACGCATTCTTCAAAGTGGCGCTGTACAAGGCCGCGGCGTATTCGCCGGTGAAGTGAGACGGCGGGGATTTTTAGCGCTGGCTTTCGGGGCTGGGCCGGATCCGGTATGGATTTCGGCCCACCGCGGCGCGATGCGGATGGCGCCGGAGAACACTTTATTGGCGTATGAGCGGGCCGCGGAGGCGGGGGCCGATTTGGTGGAGCTGGACGTGCGGACGACGCGGGACGGGGCGTTGGTGCTGATGCACGATGGGACGGTGGACCGGACGACGGACGGGCGGGGCGCGGTGGCGGAGTTGACACTGGCGGAGGTTCGGAGGTTGCGGCCGCGGGTGCCGACGTTTGCCGAGGCGCTGCGGTGGGGGAAGCGGCGGGGTGTGCGGATTGATGTGGATCATAAGGCCGCGACGGTGGAGGCGATTGCGGGGGAGATCCGGCGCGCGGGGATGGTGGAGCGGGTGGTGATTGAGGGGCCTAGGGAGCGGTTGGCGCGGTTCGTGGCACTGCTGCCGGGGGTGGATACGATGCCGAAGGTGACTTCTGTGGCGGATGTGGGGGAGGCGTGCCGGTTGCTGCGGGCGCGGACGGTGCGATTGAGTTTGGCTCAGTTGGGGGAACCGGGCTACGTGGAGGCGGTGCGGGCGGCGGGGGCGCGGGTTTCGGTGACGATTCTGGGGGCGCGGGATAACGAGGCGACGATGCGGGAGGTGATCCGGATGGGGGCGCGGATCATTGAGACGGATTATCCGGAAGTGGCGGCGCGGGTTCGGGCCTTATGATGGTTAGCGGACCTTATGAACCGTTCTTTCTTGTTGTTGATCGCAATCGCCCTGACCGCGGGCGCACAGGAGCATACGCCGGAGCGAGAGAAGAATCCTCTCGCAGGTAAACCGGAGGCGGTGGCGGCTGGACAGAAGACCTATGAGCAGGCTTGCCAGGGGTGCCACGGCGGCGGCGGGCGCGGATCGGAGCGCGGGCCGGCGTTGAGCACCGGGCGGTTTGCGCGAGGCGGGATGGACGGGGAGATTTCGCTGAACATTCGCAACGGCGTGAAGGGCACGGGGATGCCGCCGTTCGGAGCGTTGGGCCAGGACAAGGTTTGGGAACTGGTCAGCTACATTCGGAGTTTGAACGGTTCTGTGGGCGTTGAGACCGTCGCCGGGAAAGCGGCGGCGGGGGAGAAGTTGTTCTTTGGGAAGGCGAACTGCTCGGCTTGCCACGGCGTGAATGCGCGGGGCGGCATTGTGGGGCCGGACCTTTCGGCGGCGGGGCGGTTGACGGCGGAACGGCTGACGGCGAAGATTGTGAACCCTGCTCCCGGGCCGCGGAAGCGCGGGGATGCCGAGAGCGTGGTTGTGACCGCCAAAACCAAAGACGGCAAGACGCTGCGCGGGATGCGGACGGCGCAGGACACATTTACCGTGCACCTGGTGACGGCGATGGGCGAGCGGCATATGCTGGCGAAGGCGTCGCTTGCCGAGTACAAAGCCGAGACCGGTACGTTGATGCCCAGCGACTACGACAAGCGACTGACGGCGGGCGAGATCCAGGACGTTGTGGCGTATTTGAAGACGCTGAGTGAGCGCGACCTGACGAAGACGGTGGGCGCGGTGATTCCGGGCGGACTGACGTTTGAGCGGATTAAGAATTCGGCCGCGGAGCCGCAGAACTGGTTGACCTATTGGGGCGACTACGGCGGGCGGCATTTTTCGGCGTTGAAGCAGATCGATACGCGGAACGTGAAGCAGTTGCAGG
>CANIVU010000139.1 GCA_947470805.1 Acidobacteriota bacterium
GTCTCTTCGTCATTCATCGCCATCCGGCCAAACGTCTCGCGAATATCCTTCGCCGCCGCCAGCGGATCCGGGTTCCCGTTCGGCCCTTCCGGATTCACATAAATCAGCCCCATCTGCACCGCCGCCAACGGCTTCTGCAGCTTCCGGTCGCCGCTGTAGCGTTCATCGCCCAGGAACTTCTTCTCCGGTCCCCAATACACCAACTCCGGCTCCCAATCGTCCGCTCGCCCGCCGGCAAAGCCGAACGTCTTCATGCCCATGTTCTCCATCGCCACATTCCCGGCCAGCACCATCAGGTCGCCCCAGGAAAGCTTCTGCCCATACTTCTGCTTCACCGGCCACAACAGCCGCCGCGCCTTGTCCAGGTTCCCGTTGTCCGGCCAGCTGTTCAACGGGTCAAACCGTTGCTGCCCGCCGTCGGCGCCCCCGCGCCCGTCCAGCGTCCGGTACGTCCCCGCGCTGTGCCACGCCATGCGGATGAAAAACGGCCCGTAGTTCCCATAATCGGCCGGCCACCAGGCCTGCGACGTCGTCAACGTCTTGTTGATGTCCTGCTTCACCGCCTTCAAATCCAGAGTCGCGAACGCCTTGGCGTAATTGAAGTCCTTCCCATACGGGTTCGACTCCGCCGAATTCTGCCGCAACGGCGACAAATCCAGCTTCTCCGGCCACCAGAACTGATTCGGCTTCGGCGCCTGCGCCGTCGCCAGCATGCCCACCGCGATAGCGGGGAAAAACGATTGAAGGATTCTCTTCATGACCCATCGGATGCCAATCCCCCCCGAACACCTTCAACTTCTCGCCTATACCTCCCATAGGTGAAATCACGTCCTTACCAATTGCTTACCAATCGCTGAGAACTTTTCCGGCTAAGTCCTTCTACAGTGGATAAGTCGACGAACCCCAACAGGAGAGCCTCCATGCTCAAAAAATATCTAACGATCCTATCTGTACCGCTCCTCGCCGTAGTCACCTATATCCATCGGAACCCCGCCACCGTCCGCGCTGCCGGGGAAACCCGTTTCGCCGGGCCCACCAGTTCCCAAACCCTCGCCCTCAACGCCGATGGCAGCGTCCTCGCCGCCGTCAACCCGGACAACAACTCCATCAGCCTCTTCGACACCCGCCCCGGCACCAACCAGCGCTTCGCCGTCGTGCAGGTCGGCACCGAGCCCAACTCCGTCGCCCTCAACCTCGACGGCACCCGCGCCTACGTCGCCAACACCGTCAGCGGCACCGTCAGCGTCGTAAAGATCGACCGCACCACCCAGGACTACTCCGTCCTCGCCACCATCCCCGTCGGCACCGAACCCTACGGCCTCGCCCTCACCCCCGCCGCCACAAAACTGTACGTCGCCAACGCCCGCTCCAACAGCGTCTCCGTCATCGACGTCGCCAACCTCCGCGTCACCAAAACCATCGCGAACGTCGGCTTCGAACCCCGCGGCATCGCCATCACCAACGCCGGAACCGGCGACGACAGCGTCGAAACCGTCTACGTCACCCAGTTCCTCGCCCTGCCCACCGCGCCTGACAAAATCGACGGCACCGACGACGCCAAAAACGGCCGCGTCACCGCCATCTCCGTTGCCTCCGATACCGTCACTGGCGAAATTGTCTTGAATCCCATCGCCAACACCGGCTTCGACGCCGCTGGCGACGCCCTCAAGCGCATCGCCGCCCCCGCCGCCCCCGTCGCCGCCGACTTCAAATTCCCCACCGGCGCCTACCCCAATCAACTGAACAACATCGCCATCCGCGGCCGCTTCGCCTTCGTCCCCAACACCGGCGCCTCCCCCAACGGCCCCACCCGCTTCGACGTCAACACCCAGTCGCTGCTGAGTGTCATCAATCTCACCACCCGCGCCGACGCCAACCGCACCATCAACATGCACTCCGCCGTCGCCGCCCAAACCGGTCTCCCCAAACGCTTCGTCACCCAGCCCTGGGCCATGGCCTTCAAGAACAAGACCGACGAAGGCTACGTCATCAGCACCGCCTCCAACGTCGCCGTCAAAGTCAAAATTGACCCCGCCACCGGTGCCCCCACCGTCCAGAACATCCCCACAGATGCCACCCGCGTCCTCCAAATTCCCACCGGCAAACAGCCCCGCGGCATCGTCGTCAACGCCGCCGACACCGCGGCCTATGTCATGAACTACATCTCCCGCGACGTAACGGTCATCGATCTCACCGGCGCCGCCGAACGCGTCATCGCCACCATGGCCTCCGCCCCCGTCCCCGCCGCCGGTACCGCCGAAGACCTCCTCCATATCGGCAAGGAGCTCTATCACACGTCAATCGGCGATTTCGATCCCGCCACCACCGGCGGACCCGCCATCACCGGCCGCATGTCCAACAACGGCTGGGGCTCCTGCGCCTCCTGCCACCCCTTCGGCCTCAGCGATAACGTCGTCTGGATCTTCGGTGCCGGCCCCCGCCGCACGATTCCCCAACACGCCGACTTCGCCCCCGGCGACGCCAAGATCCTCCGCGCCCTCAACTGGTCGGCCATCTTCGACGAAGAAGAGGATTTCGAACTCAACATCCGCGGCGCCTCCGGCGGCCTCGGCCTGATCGTCGGTGCCGACGGCGTCACCCAGGAACCCAACGTCGCCGCCTTCGCCCCCGCCAACGGTGGCCGCCGGCAGCTCAAAGTGCGCGGCCAGAACGCCTGGGACGCCATCAAGGAATACATCGCCAAAGGCATCCGCACGCCCATCTCGCCCGTGTCCAAAACGGATCCCGACGTCATCGCCGGCCGCGCGCTGTTCATCCAGAACGGCTGCCAGAACTGCCACGGCGGCTCGCAGTGGACCAGCGCCCGCGTGCGCCAGGCCGCCCCGCCGGACGCCAGCCTCTTAGGTGCCGGCCAGTTACTCACCGAACTCCGCCCGACGAACACCTTCATCGCCACCGCGTTCAATGAAATCCGCAACACCGCTGTAGCGCCCCTCGGAGCCGGTGGGTTCAACCCGCCCACTCTCCTCGGCATCCATGCGTTCCCGCAGACGTTCTTCCACAACGGCTCCGTCAACTCTTTGGAAGCCGTCATGGAAAACGTACAGCACCGCAGCGATGGCAACGGAGGCGTCGATGGCCTGCAAAGCGCCGCCCAGCGCGCCCAGCTCATCAAATTCCTGCTCTCCATCGACGGCACGACGGTGCCCATCCAGCCCTCCGCCCCCGGAGCGCTAAAAACAATCTCCGCCGCCAGTTACGCCGGCACCGCGGTGGCCCCGGAAAGTATCGCCGCCACCTTCGGCGCCAAGTTAGCCGGAGCCGTCGTGGTGAACACCTCCGCCACGCTCTCCCAAACCCTCGGCGGCACCACGCTCACGGTCCAGGACTCCACCGGCACAAACCGCCTCGGCCGCCTGTACTTCGTCTCCCCGGGCCAGGTGAACTTTGAAGTCCCCGCCGCCACGGCGGTAGGTGAAGCGACAGTAACCGCCTACGCCGGCAGCGGCCTTGTATCGACGACGAAGGTGGACATCAAAAACACCGCCCCCGGCCTCTTCACCGCCAACGGCAACGGCTCCGGCGTACCCGCCGCCCTCGGGTTGCGCGTCACCCCGGCCGGCGTCCAGTCCCCGGTGAACGTGTTCCAATGCAACGCCGCCGGTGTCTGCGCGCCAGCCCCCATCGCCATGGGCACGGACCGCATCTTCATTGAGCTATATGGCACCGGAGCCCGCAAGCGCACCTCGCTCGACAACGTCACCTGCACCATCGGTGGTGTGTCAGCGCCGGTGGCCTTCGTCGGAGCCCAGGGCGTCATCGGCCTCGATCAGATCAATATCGAAGTCCCGGCAAGCCTCCGCGGCCGCGGCGAAGTCCCCCTCGTCCTCACCGTCGATGGCGAAGTGGCCAACACCGTCACGCTCAATATCCAATAACCCAGCCCCCCGTGGGCGCCTCACCGGCGCCCACGGGATACGGCGAACCATCCCGAGCCGGAATCGACTAGAGTGAAAGTGAGGTTACCGTGGACACACTAGTGGAAACGTTGGACACAAAGCTCCGTACCTGGAACCCGGAGACCGCGAAGCAGGTTCGCGAACGGCTAGCCGAGGTCATTGAACTCGCCGATGAAGGTGCGCTCGAAATGATCCGCGCACGCTCTGTCGAGCAAGACGTTCTGGACCTGATCGATGAGCCCACGCCCTGGTGAAGTATGGCTCGCCGATCTCGGCTTGGCGGCCAAGGTGCGACCTGTAATCGTCGTCTCCCGTTATGACCCGGATCCGCCGCGGGCACTTGTTGTCTATGTCCCGCTAACCACCCAGAATCGGATGAGCCAGTACGAATTGGCTCTGCCCAGACTGCCGTTCCTGGATCGGGATTCGGTCGCGAATGTGCAAGGACTTGGATCAATTCCAACTGTCCGCCTCGAACGCAAACTCGGCCAGCTTCCCGCTACGGTTCTTGCAAAGCTGCGAGAGACTCTCGCATTTTCACTCGAGATCCCATAACCCCACCCCCGCCCCGGCATATCATGTCATCCATGACCCGGCGCCAATTCGCCCAACTCCCCGCCGCCGCCGCGGCCCTCGCCCAGAACTTCCCCCAACCCATCAACATCGCCCAACGCCGCGAACTCTTCGTCGATCGCCACCTGATCGACCGCCTCTCCGGCTCCGCCACCCTCCGCCTCCACCACCCCCAACCCCGCGAAATCGCCCTCGTCCACGACGCCCCCTGGGAAGGCACCGGCTCCGGCTACCACAGCATCTTCCAGGACGGAGGCCTCTACCGCATGTACTACAAGGCCTACCACATCGATATCTCCTCCGGAAAAATGCGCGCCGACTCCCACCCCGGCTTCTGCTGCTACGCCGAAAGCGACGACGGCATCCACTGGCGCAAACCCAACCTCAACCTCCACGACTTCCGCGGCAGCAAAGCCAACAACATCGTCCTCGCCTCCGGCCCCATGGGCAAAGCCAACCTCGACGCCGCCCACCCCGCCGTCTTCAAAGACGCCAACCCCGCCGCGCCCGCCCACGCCCGCTACAAAGCCACCGTCCGCTCAGACGACAAAAAAGCCCACGGCCTCATCGCCCTCCAGTCCCCCGACGGCTTCCACTGGACCCCCATGAGCGAATCGCCCGTCATCACCAACGGCGCCTTCGACTCCCAGAACCTCGCCTTCTGGGACCCCGCCACCAACCAATACCGCGCCTACTGGCGCGCCTTCACCGGCGGCGTCACCAACGGCGAAACCTGGAAACCCGAAGGCCTCCGCGCCATCCGCACCGGCACCTCGCCGGACTTCCTCCACTGGAAGCAATCCGACGACCTCCGCTACGTCGACTCCCCCGCCGAGCAACTCTACACCAACCAGGTCAAACCCTACCATCGCGCTCCCCACCTGTTAATCGGCTTCCCCACCCGCTACCTCGAACGCGATACCCACCCATCCCTTGAAGCCCTTCCCGAACCCGATCACCGCCAACAGCGCTCCACCGCCAGCCGCCGCTACGGCACCGCCATCACCGAAGCCCTCCTCATGGCCAGCCGCGATGGCGTGCTCTTCCATCGCTGGAACGAAGCCTTCCTCCGCCCCGGCGCCGAACGTCCCGGCACCTGGAACTACGGCCACCAGTACATCGGCTGGCACCTCGTCGAAACCAAGTCAAACCTCCCCGGCGCCCCCAACGAACTCTCCCTCTATGCGAGCGAAAGCTACTGGACAGGCGACAGCAGCGAAGTCCGCCGCTACAGCCTCCGGCTCGATGGCTTCGTCTCCGTCAACGCCGGCTACAACGGTGGCGACCTCCTCACCCGCGCCCTTCGCTTCGATGGCGGAAATCTCAATCTCAACTTCGCCACCTCCGCCGCCGGCGCCGTCCGCGTCGAACTCCAGGACCTCCAAGGCCGCCCTCTCCCCGGCTTCTCCGCCGCCGAATGCGACGAACTCTTCGGCGACACCGTCCACCGCACCGTCACCTGGAAAGGCTCCGCCGACGTCAGCAAGCTGGCCAACACCCCAATCAAAATCCGCTTCGTCCTGAAGGACGCCGACCTCTACGCTTACCAATTCACCGGAGCCGCAAAATGAACCGCCGCCATCTCCTCCAAGCCGCCCTCCTTGCCCAACCCGTCTCCAATACCCTCCAACCCCTCGACTACGGCCGCTCCTTCCTCCAGGGAAAATGGGCCGACAATCGCGTCCGCTTTTGGATCGAATCCCGCACCCGCATCCTCGATCCCGAACGCCCCACTCCCATCGACTACTACCAGTGCGCCTCCTGCAAAAGCGAAAACACCTTCGCCCCGAAAGATCTCTTCCACAAGGACAACTACGACTTCCTCCCCATCTTCGGCCCCGAAGACGGCGTCATCTTCCGCCGCAAAGCATCACTGACTCCGGAATACCGCCAGGTCCGCAAGTCCACCGAAATGTGGGAATGCCAAACCTACAAACTCGTCCGCTCACGCAAGGTCCGCCTGCTCCGCTCCAACCGCGAGATCCGCGAAGCCACCCATGCCGGCATCCCCATCGTGGCCCAAACCGAAATCGCCGACCCCCGCACCGGCCTCCGCGCCATCATCGAATACCCAGTCAAAACAATGAATATCCACGACACCCGCGATCTCTACCAGGTCGATTCCGGCCCCGTGGCCTTCCCCGATCTTGCCAAACGCCATCCCCGCCCCGCCGAATCGCTCAGCCTCGCCTTCGTCGCCTTCAACGCCCCCGCCAGCGCTGATTTCGTCATCGAATCCCCCACGCCCATCCCCGGCGACGCCCGAGTCCACCACTATTCCCGCCTGGAGAGCCTATCCGCCGCCAACCGCCTCTACGCTTGTGAATAGAGCCCCGTCCGCTATACTGACTCCAATTCAATGACTCGCCCGATCCTTCTGCTAACCCTCGCGGCCCTCGCCGCCCATGGGGCCGAATCCTGGGGCCAGTTCCGCGGCGCAAACGGTGCGGGCATCGGCGAAGGCACCGGCTATCCCGTCGAATTCTCCCCGTCAAAAAACGTCGCCTGGAAAACAGCAGTTCCCTTCGGCCAGTCCTCCCCGGTCCTCGCCGCCGGCCGCATCTACCTCACGGCCAGCGAACCCGGCAAGCTGCTAACTCTCGCCCTCGACGAAAAAACCGGCAAAGAACTCTGGCGCCGGGAGATCCTCAAAGCCAGCTTCGTCAAACCCTACAAGGCCAACGATCCCGCCTCGCCCACCCCGGCCGCCGACGCCGACGGCGTCGTTTGCTTCTTCGCCGACTTCGGCCTCATCGCCTACGACCCCAGCGGCAAGGAACGCTGGAAACTGCCCCTGGGCCCCTTCCAGAACTTCTACGGCATGGCATCCTCACCGGTGATTGCCGGCAAAATGGTCATTCAGGTCGTCGACGAACAAAGGGCGCCGTACGTCATCGCCCTCGACCGCAAGTCCGGCGCGCAGCGCTGGAAAACGCCGCGCCAGGCCGGCGTCGGCTGGTCCACCCCGGTCGTCTATCGCCCCGCTAAAGGCCCCGCCCAGTTGATTGTTCTCGGCTCTCTCCGCGTCGATGGCTACTTCCTCGATACCGGCGAATCGAAGTGGTGGATGCGCATCGCCAGCTCCGGTGGCCTCGGCACCCCGCTCGTCAAAGGCGACACCCTCTACTTCTCCACCCTCGGCGGCGGCGAACCCTGGATGCCCACCTTCGAAGCGCGCGGCAAACCGCTCGACAAAGACAACGACGGTAAACTCTCCCCCGCCGAATTCGCCGCCGACAAGGAATTCGGCGATCAGTTCGGCTGGCTCGATATCGATACCGACGGCTTCATCACCGAAAAGGAATGGAACTACGGCCGCAGCATGGCCCTTGGCGAAAGCGGCGTCGTAGCGTTCCACCCAGACCTCGCCCAGGGCCAGATCGATCCGCTCAAAGTGAAGTGGCGGTTCAAAAAGAACCTCCCGTTCATCGCCGCGCCCATTCTATACGACGGCGTCTTGTACATGGTGCGCGACGGCGGCATCATCACCTCGCTCGAAGCCGCCACTGGAAACCAGTTGAAGGCCGGCCGCAATCCGCAGGCCCTCGGCGAATACTACGCCTCCGTTACTGCTGCCGACGGCAAGCTCTACCTCGCCAATGTCGAGGGCAAGGTCTCCGTCCTCCGCGCCGCCGGCAATTGGGAAGTCCTCGCCACCAACGACATCGGCGACGAAATCCACGCCACCCCAGCGCTCTCCGGTGGCCGCATCTACCTTCGCACCCGCGCGTCGCTCTACTGCTTCGCCTCGCCCAAATAACATGCACACCGCCGAAACGCGCCTCGCCGTCTACGGAACCCTCGCCCCCTGCCAAGTGAACCATCACGAAGTCGCGGATCTCAAAGGCGAATGGCTCCAAGGAACCGTCAACGGCAACCGCTTCGAAGTGGGCTGGGGCGCCGCCCTCGGCTTCCCAGGGCTGATCCTCGACCCCGCCGGTCCCCTCGTGCCCGTCTATCTCCTCGAATCGTTTGACCTGCCCGCCAATTGGGCCCGTCTCGACGAATTCGAAGGCCCCGGCTATCGTCGCGTCGTCACCCAGGTCCGTCTGCCGGATGGCGAACGGAGCGCCAATATCTACGTGCTCGCCTACCCCGCCATCCCGTGACGGAAACTGGAAAGTTTGCGTGGCCGTGTCCAGCCCCGCTTCTAGTCGACGCGCCCACCGGGCTACTTCCTGCCGGCCTAAAGTTCTACCAGAATCTCCGTCCCGCCATTCGCAACCGCTGCGACCGATAGCTGCGCTTCTACGGCTGCCCCCGTCTACAACGTCCGCAAAAACGCAATCAACGCCGCCCGGTCCCCCTCCGATAACTTCAACCCGAACGCATGCCCCTTCACCCCCCGCGCCTTCCCATCCGGCCCCTGATACCCTCCCGGCACATGCTCCGCGCTAACCCGCTTCGGATCAAACCACTCCTCCAACGTCGCCACCGAACCGTGATGCTCCAATGGTCCCCGGTACCATAGCCCCTTCAACGAAGGAACCTTGTAATACCCCGTCCCCTTCCGCGACTGCAGCGCATACCGCGGGTCCGTCCCCACTTTCAACGACGAAACCTCTCCCCCAACCACCGCCGCAAACCCCTCCACCGGAATCAATTTATTGTTCGTATACAACGGCGCCGTATGGCACCGCCCGCACCGCTCCTTCTCAAAAACCGCCTTCCCCTTCAACGCGATCCCGGCAAACTTGTTCGGATTCTCCGGAGGCCGCAGCGAATAGATATAGATCCCCAACGCATACAGCTGCTCATCGCTATACCGCATCCCCACCCGCGTCGACGCCGGCCCGTCCCCATACCGCGCCCGCCCGATCATGTCCTGCACCATCGTCGTGTACCGCATCAAATCACCCACGCTCCGGTGCCGCACCAACCCCGTATGATCCAAAAAATGCCGCTCCTGCACGCCGATAATGTCCGGAATCTGCGGCGGCAACAACATGCTCGTATGCGCCCGCGCCGTCACCCCCGCCGGAATCGCCTCTCCCGCCGCCAGCAGCTCATCGAACGACATCTCAGCCGCCCGCCGGTTTGGATCGTCCACCAGCCCCGGCACCTCAAACTGCTTCCCAAACTCCCGTAACCGCTTCAACAACTCCCCCGGAGGCGCAAACTTCGCCGCCCGCCGCAACATCCACGCCCCCTGCCGGTCCGCCGGATTGTTCCCCTGCGCCCCCGGCACAACGGTCCCATCCGCCATCACCCGCGTGTGGCACGTGTTGCAACCCATCGACCCCAGCTCCACCTCCCCCTTCTTCCGCACCACCCACCGCGCAAACGGAATCGTCCCGTCTTTGGCCACCGGCATCCCCGTCTCTTCATAAAACGCCGGATTCCGCACCTCCGCCGCCCCAAAAAACACCGGCCCAAACGACACCGGCGAGTTAAACACCAGCTCCCCAGCCCGCACCCAATCCGCCTCGGTCTTGAGCGCCGAAGCGTCAAACGCCGCCTGCGGCTCCTGCTGCTTCAGCCACTCCATGTACCCCGCCGGCTCACGCTTCGGGTGATAAACCGGATACGTCTTGTAAATGGTCCGCACCGGCGTCGCATAATACGCCTGCTCGGAGATATGCACCGGCGAATAGCTCAGCTTCGCCAGCGGCACCTCCGCCGCCTTCACCGCCGCCTCCGTCCACGTCCGCGGCACCTCTGCCCCGGACATCACCGCCGCTACCAACAACCAGCCTATCTGTCGCATTGCCACTCTCACCGCATGATACCCCGATGCGGCTCCACCCATCCGCCGCGAATCCCATTGGCAAAGTCGATACAATTCGTCTGCGGTCCTCCGAAATGCATAACAGGATCGCCTTCTCCATGCCCGCAACAAACACCAACCGCCGCCCCCAGGTCTCTGTCCTTGGCAGTGCCGACCCCGGCACCCCCGCCTTTGAAATGGCCGCCTAGGCCGGTGAACGCCTCGCCCGCCTCGGCGTCACCGTCGTCAGCGGCTGCGGCAGCCCCGCCACCCGCGTCGCCGCCGAACGCGCCCTCGCCGCCGGCGGCCTTGTCGTCAGCATCATCCCGCCCAGTGAAATGCCCCCCGCCGGCTGGCCCGCCACCGTGGTCATCCCCTGCGGCATCGGCGATGCCCGCAATCTCCTCATGGCCCTCTCTGGCGACGCCTGCATCGTCATCGGCGGCCGCGCCGGCACCATCTCCGAGGTCTGCCTCGCCTGGCTGCACAAGCGTCCCCTCCTCCCCCTCACCGGCTGCGGCGGTTGGTCGGACACCCTCCCCTCCAATCCTCCCGACGAACGCCAGAACTCGCTGATCCTCCCATGGAGTGACGTCGATGAACTCGAAGCCCAGCTCCGCCGGCTCCGTCTCGTGCCCGCCTGATACCATCGGTTAGCAATGCGAACCGCGCTCTTTCTAACAGCCCTCACCGCCCTCGCCCAACAGCCCCGCCCCTACCTCCACGCCCCCGCCGGCGACGCCTACGCCGTCCACGACCCCAACGGCACCACAATTCTCCCCAACGGCCGCCTCCTCCGCCCCGCCGGAAAGCACCTCCCCCTCGCCCGTTTCCCCCACGGCATGGCCATGTCCCGCGATGGCGCCCTCCTCTTCGTCCCCTCCGACGGCGTCGGCCAGCTCATCACCAACTGGCAATCCGCCACCCCAAAAATCACCGAAATCGCGCCCCCAAAACCCGCCAACAACCGCCGCATCCATCTCAACGCCGGCGGTGCCGACTTCTCTCCCGACGGCGCCCTCCTCTACTGGTCCAGCGGCGAACGCGGCAGCGTCTTCGTCTTCGACACCCGCACCTCCAAGCTCCAAGCCGAAATCTCCCTCAACGTCGACAAGTTCAACGACTCCTACGCCGTCGACGTGAAGCTCTCCCAAGACGGCCGCCATCTCTACTGTGCCGACGTCACCAATTTCCGCCTCGCCGTCATCGATACTGCCCAGCGCCGCCCCGTCGGCTCCGTCCCCGTCGGCCGCTACCCCTACGCCCTCGCCATCTCCGGAACCAACGTATTGGTCGCCAACATCGGCCTCTTTGAATACAGCGCCATCCCCGCCCCCAAAGACGACAAGTTCGACAAGCGCGGCCTCACCCGCCCCGCCTTCGGCTACCCCAGCAAAGAGGCCAAAAACGGCGTCGAATTCGAAGGCCGCAAAGTCCCCGGCTTGGGCGACGACACCGTCCCCGAAGCCTTCTCCGTCTGGAGCGTCGATGTCTCCAACCCCGCCTCCCCCCGCGTCGCCGCCCGCTGGAAAACCGGCATGCTCATCCACTCCCCCGCCGATAACGGCAAAACCGTCGGCGGCGCCGCCCCCAACTTCCTCACCGCCCGCGATAACTCCGTCTACGTCGCCAACGGCAACAATGACTTGATCGAGCGCATCGACCTCGCCCAATCCAAGTCCGCCACCCGCGCCCGCATCGTCCCCTCCCCATTAACCGCCGGCCTCCGCGGCGTCGGCCCCAGTGGCATGGCCCTCTCCCCCGACGGCCGCCGCCTCTACGTCGCCGAAAGCGGCATCAACGCTATCGGCGTCCTCGACGCCACAACCCTGAAAGTCCTCGGCCACATCCCCACCGCCTGGTACCCCTACCGCGTCGCCGTCTCCCCCGATGGCCGCCGCCTCGCCGTGACATGCTTCAAAGGGTTCGGCAACGGTCCCAGTGGCGGCGCCAACATCCCAAAGAGCGAGTTCCTCCGCCTCCGCGGCGTCCTCTCCATCCTCGACACCCCCGACGACAACACCCTCGCCGCCATGACCGCCCGCACCCTCGAAAACAACGGCATGGTCGACCGCGCCCCCCTCACCCAACCCACTCTCCCCAAGCAGATCCGCCACGTCGTCTTCATCACCAAAGAGAACCACACCTTCGACACCATCTTCGACCGCGTCCCCGGCGCCCGGCACGACCCCTCCCTCCTCCGCTGGGGCCTCAACCAAACCATTCAAGAAACAGGCCAGCCCACGCTCCCCAACGTCCCCGTCATGGTCAACCACAACGCCCTCGCCCGACAGTTCACCGTCAGCGATAACTTCTACCTCGAACCGGAAGCCTCCGGCGTCGGCCACCGTTGGCTGGTCGGCGTCCAGCCCAACAACCTCATGCAGATGACCTACACCCTCGGCTGGACCTTCAACGAAAAAAGCACCGCCCCGGGCCGCCGCTACTCCATGGGTTCCAACGGCTCACTCATGCCGGAGGATTACCCCGAAGCCGGTTCCATGTGGGAACACCTCGCCCGCCGCCGAGTAACGTTCCGTAACTACGGCGAAGGCTTCGAATTCCCCGGCGTTGTCGAAGGCCCCGACGAACACAAAACCGGTGCCCGCGAAGTCGTCAACGTGCCCATGCCCAACGTCCTCTACGACAACACCAGTTTCGATTTCCCCATCTTCAACACCAACATCCCCGACCAATACCGTGCCCACTGGTTCATCAAGGACGTCGAAGACCGCTTCCTGAAAAACAAAAGGAAATTCCCAAGCTTCATCAACATCGCCATCTGCAACGACCACGGCGCCGCCCGCCGCCCCGACAAAGGCTACCCCTACCAGGCCTCCTACATGGCCGATAACGATCTCGCCCTCGGTCGCATCGTCGACTTCCTCTCCCACACGCCGTACTGGAAAAACATGGCCATCTTCGTCACCGAAGACGACGCCGGCGGCGAACCCGACCACGTCGACGCCCAGCGCAGTGTGATGCTCGTCATCAGCCCCTGGGCCAAGAAAGGCTACGTCACCCACCGCCACACCACGGTCCTATCGATGCACCGGACCCTGTACCAAATCCTGGGCCTGCCGCCCCTGAACATGTTCGACGCCCTGGCCTCGGACCTATCTGACGCCTTCACCGACACTCCCGACTTCCGCCCCTACAAAGCCCGCCCGGTCGATCCGCGCATCTTCGACCCCGAAAAGGCGAAGGATCCCAAGGACCCCGACTACGGCCAGGCCCGTCGCACGCCCTTCGTCGCCATGGATGACGACGAGGAAATGGAGCGCCTGGAAAAGCAAGGCGCCAAATCCAAGCCCCAACCCAAATAATTGGTGCCAGGCACCAGTTTTTATCCGATAGCCCCGGATTCCCCCGGGGCTCGCCCCGCCCTTATCAACCCCCGGCGAACCGCACAATCTCTGCCACGTGCATCCCCACGCAATCAATCACCGGAAACCCCGCGCTCCCCTCCTCAAACGCCAACGCCAAATCCGTCCCGCCCAACAGTATCGCCTCCACACCCTCCTCCCGCACCAACCGCTCACTCGCCCGCTCAAACACCCCCCGCTGTTCCACCGTCACCACCCCGGCCGACGCCATCGCCACATAGGCCTCGTGCACATCGTCCAAGTCCTGCCCCACCGGCACAACAATCTCCGCCGTCGGAATCCCCCCATAAAACCGCGACAACATCGCCGTCCGCGTCCCCAAAATTCCCAACCGCCGCAACCCCCGCGCCTCCACCGCCCGCCCCACCGCAGTAATCATATTTATCACCGGCAACGGCGAAACCTCCTCAAACGCGCCAATACAAAAGTGACCCGCAATCGATGTCACAACAACACATTCCGCCCCAGCCGCCACCAGCCTATCCGTCAGCCGCGAATACACCGCCACCTGTCCCGCCACATCCCCATTCCCAAGATGCCGCAATAGCGTCGACGTATCCGCATGCGCCATCGTCAACTCCAACCCCGGCTCCCGCCCCGCATACGCCGCAATCAGCCGCCGGTAGTAAAAGTCAGTCGCCGCCGGTCCAATCCCGCCAATGAGTCCAATATGCTTCGCCATCCATCGATCATAAATCCAACCGCCACGCCCCCGTTCCCGGAATACCCGAAAACAGCGAAGCCGGAAAGCGCGCGCGGTTCCGCACACTTTCCGGCTCAGGATAGGTTGTCGTGGGAAAACGATTACAGAGCTAGTTAGCCGGAATCATCCGGGAGGATGGGTTGGCGGGATGCGAATCGTTGTGGGAATGGGAGAGACTCGGACGGACGCCGGTCTTGAAAGGAGGAGGGAAGGAATTAGGCGGGAGGGATTAGCTGCGGCGGCGAAGTAAGGTGACCGCGATCAAACCGCCGCCGATCAACGTGAAGGTCATCGGTTCTGGCACGTCCGAGGGAGGAGGCGCCGGAAGGTAGAAGAGGTTGGTGAAACCGTTGATGCTCGCCGAACCGGAACTCCCGGAAGAAAGCTGCATGCTGTCACTCACCGAAATCTGGCTCCGCGTGTTGCCGGCAAAGCCGTTCAGCGCGATCGGATTCGTGCTCTGAAACCCGCTGACGGTCAACACCGTCCCATTGGCGAACGTCGGGCTGCCCGACAGCGACGGATCCTGCGTGCCGGCCTGTACCGTAATCATTCCATTGTTGCCGTTGGACACCGTCGCCACAGCGGCGCTGATCAGGCTCTGCGAAAAGATCGGACCGGACTGAATCGAAAACAGCGTCTTGAACGACGACGTCTGATTCGGATCGCCGCTGTTGGCGTTGAAGAAGTTCGGCCCACCCGAGGCAGGCGTGAACGACACCGCCAAGCCGGCACCATATCCGGAAAGCACCGGCGCCGCACCAATCTCCACCATGAAGTTGCTCGCCGTCGGCACACCCACGTAGCCGAACGCCGACGTCGGAACCTCCAATCCGAACCCGCCAAGCGTCCATCCGCCGAACGTGCAGGTCCCCGTCAGCGTGGACAAATTCACAGACCCAACGGCACACGGAGCGGCCGTGGAAACAATCGAGCAGAAGGCGAACAACATCGCCGAAAGTACGCATTTACGCATGTAATGATCTCCTGGAATCGGGAGGTTTAAATTCGCTTTCATGGGGACTTCCTTTTCCCTGTCTGCGTCGCCGCTTGCGGCGTTCCCGTTCAAAAGGGTAGTCATCACCAAACACGAATAATCTCTCGTGATTTTTGGCATTTCGCCCCGTTTGCCCAAATTGAACCCAACGTTCTACGACGAAGATCTTAGGGTCATTGGCCTCTAAATCCGACCCCCTCGGCGTACCCTGAGCACCCCCAGGATTTCCCTGAGAACTCCAGCCGCCTATCCCGCCAGAAGAGCATCGGAGACCTCACAATCCGCTTCCAGGACGTCAAAATTCTCCGCATCACCCACGCCCACGGCGACCATGCCAGCTGCGTCAATATCACCGCCCGCCGCACCCCCGGCAACACCAACGTGGTCGTTTCCGGCTCTGAAAATCCCTCCCCTGCGACGTCTTCCTCAGCTCCCACGGCAAGTTCTTCGACCTCCGCGAAAAGCGCGAAGCCCTCCAAAAAGGCGCGCTCAATCCCTATATGGACCAAAAATTAGGGACAGCCACCGCAATTACCGAAACTGTCCTACCCCACGAATCCGACCCTCCCGGAAAACGCCAGCAACCACCCCCGCTGCCCAAGCGAAGGGAATGAACCGCCCACACGGCCTACCCACAAAGCCCTACTGCTGAAAATGCAAGAACGCGCCCCAAAAATACGGCTTCTGCAACGCCGACCCGCTCCGCAATAACGCCAGCTTCGCCTCCCGCAACGCCTCCCCAGGCGTCCGCCCCAGCTGAATCTGCCGGTACATCTGCTCCATCAACTGCGGCGTGCTCGCGTCATCCACCTCCCACAAGGAAGCCACCACATTCTCCGCCCCCGCCCCCAAAAACGCCCACGCAAACCCCACCAGCCCCTCCCCCCGGAACGCCTTCGCCCCCGCCGCCGTACAAGCCGACAACGTCACCAGCTGCGCCCGCATCGGAATCTTCACCACATCTCTCGCATACAGCTTATAGGCCCCACCCTCCGGCGACAACAAAATCGCCGACTCCAACGGCCGCAACCGGTTCGCCGCCGCATGCGCCGCAAAGTGCACATACGCCGGGTCCTTCGCCAACCCCGCCCGCACCGCCCCCGGCGTCGCCGCAGCCCCCTTCAACACCGCCACCCCAAACTGTGCCCCAATCTTGTCCAACTCCGCCCCCGCGTGCCGTAACGGTGCAAACCCCGCCTCCGCCGCCACCGCGTCCCCCGCCAGCAACATCCCTCTGCCCCGCCCAGCCCGAAGAGCCGCCCCATTCAACCCCGGCACCACCGAAACCTCCACATCCTCCAGCCAGTAGTGGTCCGGCCCCGGCGCCACCAACGTCTCAAAGTTCAACGCATGCAATCCGCCGTCCGGCGAAATCAAAACGCGCCGCCCCTGCACCTGCGCCAACACCGGCCGCACCAGCATCTCAAACAACTGCCGTGCCTCCTGCCCGCCCTCAGATAGAGGGTTCCGCGCGCGCAATAGAAACTGGTTGTGCCGCTCAACCAGATCCTGAATCTCCTTCGCACCGGGCAACTTCACATATACCGGCGCGCCCTTCGGTCCCACCGCCCACAGGTGCGAAGCCGGCTCGTCCAGCCAGTAGAACAACACCGTCACCCCCGCCCGCGCCTGCCGCCGCACGCCCTTGTCCTGCATCGTGCGCGCCCGGCTCCGCTCCGCCACGCGCAACGCATCCAACGGCCGGTTCTGCCGCAAAAAGAACTGCAATGCCGACCGGTATACCTCGATCCGTCCCGATAAATACGAGATCCTGTCCTCCGCCGTGGTCAGCGTCAACTGCGCCTCTTCCACCAGCCGCATCGCCCGCTCAAACTCCGCCTCCGCCTCCGCCGTCTTCCCGCTTCCCGCCAACAGTTGCGCCAACTCCACCCGTGCCGTCCACCGCACCTGCCCCGGCGCCGCGCCATCGCCCACCAACCGCCGTAGCACCGGCTCCGCACCCCCGGCGTCCCCCTGCGCCATCCGGATCCGCGCGTCGTTCAATAGCCCCACCTGCTCCAAGTCCGGCTGTTTCAACTTCTGCGCCATTGCCAGTGCTTCGCCGTTCCAACGCGCCGAATCAAACCACTTCCCGCGCCGGTAGGTCACCATGGAAAGGCCCAGCATCGTCGCCACCCGCTGGCTCGCGTCGATATTGCTTCCGCTCTTGGCCGCCGCCAGCGACTTCTCAAAGTGCTGCTCCGCCCCCGCCAGATCATCCAGCGCCATCATGGTCCGCGCCTGATTGTTCTCGTTCACCACCCGCTCCCGGTCGTGCGCCGGCTGGAACTGGCGCAGCGTGTCCAACGCCCGCTCATAATCCCCCAGTTCCAACTGCTGCCACCCCAGGTTATCCAGTGCGCGCCGTTTCACGTGCTTACCCTTCTCCCCCAGTGTCGACGCCACCCGCAACGCACTCTCCGTGTAGCCAGTCGCCTCATCGAAGCGCTCCGAACTCGCGCACAGATTTCCCAACGAAGACAACGCCTGCGCCTCCAACAACCCGTCCCTCGACGCCCGTCCCGCCTGCATCGCCGCCCGCAGGGCCGCCTCCGCTGCGTCCATCTGGACCATCGCCCGCAAGCACGTGCCCCGCCGCAACTGCACCTTTCCCGCCTCCGCGCTCAACTGCGGCGACTCGGCCAGCACCGCGTCCAAAACCGCCATCCCGGCCTGCCGTTCCGCGGCGGTTCGAGCCATCCGGCACCGGCTGAAACCCAAGGTGCGCCGCCTCTGCCGGTCCAGTACCGGGTCCACGCCCGTCCCCAGCGGCTCCGACAGCATGGCAATACCCGCCGCCCCGTCCGGCCGCTGCGCCAGCATCTCCGCCCGCATCAGCCGGAACTGGTCACGCAGCGGCCGCGAGGCTTTCATCTCCACCAGCAGTTCGTCGCTCGGAATCAGCGCCAGCGCTTGATCGAACCGCTCGTCATCCACCGCCGCCTGCGCCTTCGCAAAAATCTCCTCGGCCGTCTGTGACGGCTTCGAACAGCCGCCACACAACACCGCCAGCGCCAATAGACCCAGCCACCTCGTCCAATTGGCGAGCTGCCAAACGCTGGATCGCATACGGCTCCGTCCCTCGCAAGGCACGTCGAAACCGTCGCCCGAAGAAATCCCCGGCCCCGCCAGGAACTCGGTGCTGCTCGCCGGTAGGTGCCAGTCCAGCAGCCAACGCGTGCCCAGCCCGACGGCTCTCCGAATGGCAGAGCCCATGCCGTCCCGCCCCAGGGAGGGGCGCTTGAAACCGTCGCTCGAAGAAATCCCCGGCCCCGCCAGGAACTCGGTGCTGCCCGCCGGTAAGTGCCAGTCCAGCAGCCAACGCGTGCCCAGCCCGACGGCTCTCCGAATGGCA
>CANIVU010000140.1 GCA_947470805.1 Acidobacteriota bacterium
CCTCCCCGCCGCCCGCACCCACCACGCCCCAGTGATCTCCCTCGACCTCGCCCCCACCATCCTCGCCGCCGCCAAAATCAATATCCCCAAGAACCTCGACGGCCAAAACCTGCTCCCGCTCCCCACCCAACCTCGCCCCCTCTTCTGGCGCTACAATAAGTCGCAAGCCCTCCGCCTTGGCGATTGGAAAATCGTCCGCCAGCAGGGCCCCCGCGAACCAGACAAGCCCTGGCAACTCTTCAACCTCACCCAGGACATCCGCGAATCGAACGACCTTGCCCCAGCCGATCCCGCCAAACTCAAAGAACTGGCCACCCTCTGGGAAACAATGAACGCTCAAATGGTCCCGCCGCTCTGGTAAATCCCATGCGCCCCCTGGTCCTCCTCTTCGCCCTCAACCTCGCCGCACAGGATCCCAATACCCTCGACCAGGCCCGCGCCCAAATCGCCCGTATCACCGCCAACCCCGCCACCGACCCCATCAACCTCCCCCGCATCGCACTCCGCGCCCCCCTCCTCGCCGACCCCAGCGTCTCCCTCGCCGAACTCCAATCCGCCCAAAACAGTCTCCTCCGTCTCAGTCGCATGGCCGCCCCCGTCCTCGCCACCCCGCCAAGCGATACAATCCAACCCGTCCACATTCTCTACCAACCCCGCCTTACCCCCCACAAAGCCACCGGCAAACCCACCACCCAAAGCAGCGCCGGACCGCTCAACTCCCCCGGTGGCGGCGTCGATGGACGCATTACCGGCGCCTACGGCGTCTCCACCCAGCTCGAACAAAACCCCTGGTGGCAAGTCGATCTCGGCACACCCACCCCCATCTCCGCCCTCCGCCTCCACCCCAACCTCGTCTACCCCGAACGCGCCCGCAACCTCCGCATTCTCCTCAGCACCGACGGCGTGAATTGGGCTCCCCACTCCGGCCAGCCCGCCCGCTACATACGCCTGGAACGTACCGGCCCGGCCATCCTCCAGTTCGACGAACTCGAAGTCCACTAGCCGCCTGCAAAAATATCTCCTCCCGATGCGAACATTTTCCGCGCCGATACGCATGGATTGTGTCCGTCCAAAACAACTAGATCAAATCGCGTTCCCACTCGGAGGATCCCCCTTGAAACTGTTCCTGTTCACCACCCTACTCGCTGCAACCAGCGCCCTTGCACCTGCGGCTGTGATCTACTCTAACGGCGCACCCGACCCAACGCAGCCCGGCGCCCGTAGCATCAGCTTCTACCGCCCAGCGGACGATTTCACCCTCGCCGCGGCCTCCAACATCGATGCGGTTCGCTTCTGGATGGTCGCCATGGATCAAAGCTTCGGCGGTACACTTTCCTACGGCTTCTACCAGGACTCCAACGGCGCCCTCGGCTCCCTTATCACCTCCGGCTCCATCAGCAACGTAACGCCCCTTTTCCTCTCTCAAATCACCGGATTCGTCCAAAATACCTACCAGGTCGATTTCAATCTGCCCTCCACCCTGAGCCTCGCCGCCGGAACCTACTGGCTGGAAGTACACGATGGCGCCACCCTCACCACCAACACGGCCGCCGAAGTCCTCTGGTCCATCGTCAACACCGGCCCCGGTAATGCCCGCCAAAGCCAAGTGCCCACCATCCCCACCAACCAAACCACGGACGCCCTCGCCTTCTCCCTCTACGGCAATGTCAGCACCGCCCCCGCCCCCCCGACCGGCGTTCCGGAACCCTCCACCCTCGCCATCTCCCTTGCCGGCCTCCTCGCTCTCGGCGCCCTCCGCCTCCGCAACCGCCGGTAATTCGGCATAATAGGGCTTCGCCCCATCGGCGAAGCCCCGTCCATGCACTACGTCATCATCGGCAACGGCGTCGCCGGCATCACTGCCGCCTTCATGCTCAGGAAGCGGGATCCCCACGCCCAGATCACGGTCATCGGCGGGGAAAGTGATTACTTCATCTCCCGCACCGCCCTCATGTACGTCCTCATGGATCGCATGAACCGCCGCGATCTCGAGCCCTTCGAACGCCGCAAATATACCGAAAACAACATCACCCTCCTCCGCGCCTGGGTCACCGCTCTCAACGCTTCCACCCGCACCCTCCGCTTCGCCGATGGCGCCTCCCTCACCTACGACAAACTCCTCCTCGCCACCGGCTCCGCGCCCAACCCCGCCCCGTGGCCCGGAGTGGCCCATACCGGCACCGGCATCCTCAACTTCGTCTCCCTCCAGGACCTCGCCAAATGGGAATACCACCTCCCCGCCACCCGCCGCGTCGTCGTCGTTGGCGGCGGGCTAATCGGCGTCGAACTCGTCGAATGCCTGCGTCACCACGGTATCGAAGTTGATTTCCTCGTCCGCGAATCCTGGTACTGGCCCATGGCCCTCGCCCCGGAAGAAGGCGAAATCATCGCCAATCACCTCCGCCGCCACGGCGTGCAACTCCACTTAGGTGACGAAATCGCCGAAGTTGTCGCCAATCCCGCCCGCCAGCTTACCGCCGTTCGTACAACCCAGGGCAGGGAACTGCCCTGCCAGGCGCTCGGCGCCTGCATCGGTGTTCGCCCCGCCATCGATTGGCTTCGCAACACCCAAACGCCCCCAGCCTGCAACCGCGGCGTCCAGGTACAAGCCGACTTCCGCACCTCGCTCCCCAACGTCTGGGCGGCTGGCGATTGTGCCGAACTCCCCACCGGCCAGGTCGAACAGCTCTGGTACTCCGCCAAACGCCACGGCGAACTCGCAGCCCTCTCCATGCTCGGCGATGCGGTCAACTACACCCCGCCCCTTTTCTACAACTCCGCCAAACTCTTCGATATCGAATACACCACCGTCGGCGTCGGCGGCCCCGAAAGCTACTTCCGCCGCCTCCCCGGGAAGGACGTCTCCATCCGCATCATGCACGAAACAGACGGTACCGTCACCGGTTTCAATATGCTCGGCTCCCGATGGGATCACGCCTGGTTCGAAACCTGGATCGCCGAACGCCGCACGCTCCCCCACGTCCTCAAAAACCTCGCCCAGGCTCAGTTCGATGTCGAATTTGGGCGCGTCTCGCTCAAGGCGCTCGGAGTCGGGGCATGATCCGCGCCGGCCGCGCCCAGGCGCTTCTCCACAACGTCAAGAACCGCGGTTGGGCCGCCTGGGCCCTCGCCGCCCTCTTCACCGCCTTTTACGTCGCCCTCTACTTCACAGAAGCCTTTACCCCGATCGCCCAGGCACTCGGTCTCGGCAGCAAATGGACCCTCTACGGCACCCTCTACACCATCGCCGTCACCGCCGGTGGCATCCACGTCATTCGCAAATACCGCCACAACCGCTACCAGGTCATCCGCACCCTCGTCGTCATCGTCGTCCAATGCACCTTCGCCTACTCCATTCCGCTGTTACTGAAATTTCTCCACCAGCCGGAATACTACTTCTCCTACTTCTGGCCCTTGAAGTTTGAATACCTCACCCCGTCCTATCTCGCCTCCGTCCCTCTCCCTTTTGTCCTCTATAGCGTCGTCGGCTCCCTGGTTTTGGTCCCCCTCCTCGCCGCCTTCTTCGGCAAGCGCTGGTACTGCTCCTGGGTCTGCGGGTGCGGCGGCCTGGCCAATACATTCGGGGAACCTTGGCGCCATCTGTCCGATAAGTCCACCACCTCCTGGAAGATCGAAAAGGTCACCATCCACGCCGTCCTCATCGCCAGCGTTGGCCTGACAGTGCTCCTCTTCTTCACCTACGGCGCCAATAAATCCGATCCCCAACTGGCACGCTTCACCGGAGAGTTCCAGTCTTACTATGGCCTCATCGTCTCCTCGATTCTCTCCGGCGTCGTCGGCGTCGGCCTCTACCCTCTAGGCGGCACGCGCGTCTGGTGCCGTTTCGCCTGTCCCATGGCCGCCCTCCTCGGCATCGTGCAAAAGGCGGGCCGCTTCCGTATCGCCGTGAAGAAGGACATGTGCATCTCTTGCGGGATGTGTTCGAAGTACTGCGAAATGGGCATCGACGTCCGCTCCTACGCCCAGGCCAATGAAAGCTTCACCCGCGCCAGCTGCGTCGGCTGCGGCATGTGCGCCGAAGTCTGCCCCCGCGGCGTTCTCAACCTCGTACAGATCAAACGCGCGGGCCAGTAGCCCGCTCGCCCCGACACTCCGCATGCGCCCGCACGAGCGCCTCCAGCAAGTTCTCCATCTCCACCCGGTCATACAGGAAATAATGCCCTCTCCGTGGCAACTCCTGATACCCAGCCCCCGGAATCAGCGTATGTAAATGCCGCGCCACCCCTACAGGCACCACCTGGTCGGCCAGCCCGTGCGTAATCAACACCGTGCAAGCCGCCAACGCCGTCAAATCCACCAGCGGATCCGAATAGAGCGCCTGCACCTCCTGCAACATATACCCCGGCCCCTGCGAATAGCTCTCCCGCCGGTTCTGCTGAAAAGCCTCCTCCACCTCCGGCCGCCCCAACACCCGCACGTCATCGGCCGACAGCCCCCGCTTCACGTCTTCAAAATAGCTCTCCCAGTGGTTAAACAACTGGTCTCTATGCTTCGCCTCAATCCGCAAAAACGTCGACTGCCGGAAATTCGCCAACTTCGCCGACAGCAGAATATGCCATGTCTCCTGCGAAAACCGCCGCCAATTGGAAATCAGATGCGGCAACCCCAAACTTCCCGCCAGCGAAATCGCCCGCAAGCCCGGCAACTGCCCGCAGGCCAGCGCATAGGTCGCCCCCGCCGAAAACCCCAAAATCGAAAACGGCTTCCCCTCGCCCAACAGGTGCCCCGTCAACTCCCGCACATCGCGCGCCCAGTCGCTCACCGTCCGGCTCCGCAACGGCGTCGACAGTCCGATCCCCGGCCGGTCCGGCGCAATCAGACGCACCCGCAGGCGTTCCAATAGGTCGTCATCGGCCGCCATCCGCTCCATCCGCGACCCCTGGAACCCATGGAAATACAGCACCGGCGTCCCATCCCGCGGCCCGCGGTCCATGTAGGCCAGTGTCCGTCCGTCGTGCAGCGTCATCTTGCCGAACCCCGGATCACTCTCTCCCGGCGCCGGTCGGAACCCAGGAATCTCCGCCATCAACCCTGCCACCGCCTCCCGCAGCCGTTCGGTGTCCTGTTTAGGTTCCCCCGTCGGCAACAACGGCGGTCCAATCCGGACCCGCATCCGAAACGGCGGGTCGCCATTTTCCTCGCCCTCCATCGCAGCAAAAATCACCGTCTCCGGTGACCAGTCCAGCCGCAACCCGCCAATCGCCGCCGGCACCACCGGAACGCCGCCTTTCATCGCCGCCACCATCGCGCCGGTGCTCCAGTTTTGCAACTGCCGCACCGGGTCGGCAATCGCCCGTCCCGCCGGAAAGATCAGCACCGCATGCCGCTCGCCCTCCCTCAAATACGCCGCAATGGTGTCGGAAACCCCCTGCCGTTTCCCCAACGCCGGATCGGCCACCAACAGCGCGATGCCGTAGTGATGCAGCACCCACCGCTCCGCCCGGACCATCCAGTTCCGGCTATCGGCGGTAATCACAATCCGCGGCACGCAACCCACCCGAGTCGCCAGTAAATGGCCCAGGATAAACCCGTCCACGCCGGACTTATACGAATGGTTCGCCGCCAGCACAAACGACCCTGTCGGCAGATGTTCCAACCCATCCAACTCAATCCACCGCAGCACATACTTGGCAAACAAAACCTGCATCAGCCGGATAGGCCAACCCTGTGCGCGAATGACCTCCGGCGCCCCGTCCAGTTCCCGTCGCAAAAACAGGTGCATCGGCACCGCCACCGCCGCAAACCCCAGGGCTGCATACCCCGTCCGCCGCGCCAATTTCCCCCAAAAACTCTTCCCGGTTTTGGCTCGCATACGCCCCCGCCGTCCACACTACCACAGACAATTCCTAGGTGACTGTCACCTAGGAATTGTCTGGTGCCGTGCGTTCAGCGCCAGCAAAATGCGCACCGGCGATAATCGAATCATGTATCCGGTGCCGGACAGCGAACTGGAAGTCGTAGCGCTGCTCAAACAACGAGCAAACGTGGTAGTCGCCAACCTCTCCTGGCTAACCTCGCTCCCCACCCCGGACTATCGCCGCGCCCTGGCCGTCCTCGACGCGGCCATGGATCACGAAATCCCGGAACCCGTCAAGTTCATCGCCAAGCTCTGTTTCAGCGATCGTCGCGCCGCTGCCTACTACCGCCGCATCTTCGCCTGGTGGTCGGTCGCCAGCGGCGACACTGAACCGCTCTCCCTGGAAGGGGCTCTCTGTCGCACCTTTTCAAAAGCCCAGTCGCAATGGACCTGGCAACAACTCCAATCAATCCCTCCCCACCTCTGGCCCCTCAGCATAATCCCCCGAATGTGGCGTGCGAACGTGCCTCACGACCCGCTCCGCCACCAACTCCTCAGCCTCCTCCGCAGCGGCCAATGCAACCTCCACATGCTCGTCGAAATCGCCCGCATTGACGATCCCCCGATCACCGCCTGGTTCCTGGCGCAGCCAAACCTGCCTCGCCCCGTCCTGCGCGCACTCCCCCAACCCGCCCCAATAAAACCCAAACTCCCCTACCTCTCATCCCGCCAGCTCGCCGCCGCGCAAGAACTCTTTTCAGCCGATCTCGACGAAGACAACGCCATCGGAGCAATCGCCGAACTCTCGATCCAAGTCGGCTGGCCCGCCACGCCCCCCGCCTTCGATGTTGACGCCGTCAAACCCCACCGGCATCTTCTCCTCTGGCGCGATCACGATCATCTCCTCACCGCCACTCGCGAAGACGCAACCACGCTGATCATTCGCTGGCTAATCGCAAATGCAATCCACCCGTAGTCTCCCGGCCCCCTACTCAATCCACGAAATCGTCCCATCCCCCGCCGCCGCCGCGCGGCGGTAAAACTCCCGCAATCGCGCCAGGTTCTGCGCCAACTCCTTCTCCCACGAACGATCCGACGCCCACCCGCCCGGATAGATCTTCAACTCCTCCATCCGCTTACCATCAAACTGCCGCATCAAATCCGCGTCGCTCAACGCCGCCAGCGCCTCCGCGATCTGTCGCACCGTTTCCGGCGCATTCACCTTCGCCGGACCGTACCCGGCCAGATCCCCGAATACTTCAACATCCCCCAGCACGGCGTGTCGCAACGGCGGCGTCCCTTCCCAAGGATCCTGCGCAACCAGAAAGTGCAGCCCCTGCCACGACTTGTGCAGGTTGAGCACCTCCCCGCGTGGTGCACGCCCCTTCGGCTGCGGCTCCGCCACCGGTTCCGGCTGCGGCGCCGGGGTCCCGGTCAGCCGCATGAGCATCCGCAACAGCCACGGCAACTGGCCATCCGCTGAACCCATTCCTGTCGCCGCCAGCAGGAAGTTCTCGTCCGTTCGGACTCGCTCCATCTCGACGGCGCTGATCCGCCGTAACTTCCCAGTCATCGACATCGCAACAGTTCTCCGCCTCAGCTATCGGTCCGAATGCCGGCAAACTATAGGATTCACGCTCCAACGGTCGCCGCGCCCGGCCTCGTTCCGGCGCATCCCCACCGCTTACCCGGGTCGGTATTTCGTGACCTTTTCCCCCATCCGTAGTCCAATAGAGTCATGAATCGGCGCCGCTCCTCGATCCTCCTTGCCTCCTGCCTCTTCGCCGCGGACCCCGAATGGCCCGGCTTCCGCGGGCCGGCGTCGAACCCGGCGTCCACCAACGCCAAGCTCCCCGAAAAGTGGTCAAAAACCGCCAACATCGAATGGAGTGCCCCCCTCCCCGGCCTCGGCTGGTCTTCCCCCATCGTCGCCGGCAAAAGCGTCTTCGTCACCACCGTCACCTCAGACAGCAAAGCCAAACAGCCCCAAAAAGGCAGCAGCTATTCGAACGATTACATCGCCGAACTCCAGAAACAGGGCCTCAAGGGCAAGGAACTGATGGACAAGGTGAATCAGCGGGACTTCGAACTCCCCGATGAAGTGTCCCTGCACTATCTGCTCTATTCCATCGACATCGAATCCGGCAAGGTCAATTGGAAACGCGAGTTCCACTCCGGCCGTCCCCCGGGTGGCCGCCATCGCAAGAACAGCTTCTGTTCGGAAACCCCTGTCACCGATGGCGAACGCGTCTACGTCTACATCAATAACCTTGGCCTCTACGCCTTCGATCTCGCCGGCAAGCAGCTCTGGAGCACCCCCATGGAGAGCCTCCCGACGATCCTCGAAATGGGCACGGCTTCCTCGCCTGCGCTCGTCAACAACATGATCGTCGTCGTCAACGACAACGAAAAGCAGCAGTTCCTCGCCGCCTTCGACAAGCGCACCGGCAAACAACTTTGGCGGACCAACCGGGCCATCCATGTCAAAGGGTCCGATCGCCAGACCGGCTGGGCCACCCCCTACATCTGGAAGAACGCCCAGCGGACCGAAATCGTCACCATCGGTCCGGGAACCGCCATCAGCTACGATCTCGAGGGCAAAGAGCTGTGGCGTCTCGACGGCATGTCCCCCATGCCCGCCCCAAGCCCCTTCGCCCACAACGATTTGCTCTATCTCAACGGCGGCGCCATGCGATCAATCACCGCCGTCAAGCCCGGCGCCGCGGGCGACCTGACCACGCCCGACGGCGCCAAGCCGCACGATGCCGTCGCCTGGGTCCGGCCAAAAGCCGGCAGCGGCTACCCCACCGAAGTTGCCTACGACGGCGGCATCTATATCCTCGCCAATAACGGCGTTCTCACGCGGCTCGATGCGAAAACCGGCGAACATACCTACAAAGCCCGCATCGGCGACGGAGGCGACTTCAGCTCGTCCCCCTGGGCCTACAACGGCAAAATCTTTTGCCTCAACGAAGAAGGCAAAACCTACGTGATCCGCGCCGGCGACAAATACGAACTGCTCGATTCCAACGACCTGGAAGAAATGGCTCTGGCGACGCCCGCTCTCGTTGGCGACCGCCTGATCCTTCGCACCGAGAACCAGTTGTACTCTATTCGCAAATCGGCGAACTAGATAACAAACTCCCGCGATCCCCCAACCCGCCCTCACAAACGGCTTTCCATTTGCAACCCTGAATAAACAGGGACGCAGCTTCTGCCGGCCTCCACTCTTGCCCCAATTCCCACGGCGCTGCCCCCGTGTTCTTGCCCCGCGAAGTGGGAAAGAGTCGAAGGGGCTACCAGCAACATACGCAAGCTGATTCCCCCGAAATCCATCCACCCCCCGTCAATTGACGACCCCTCTCCCCCCGGCATATCGTTAATACCAGTTTCATGCGAAGTGATCTCCGTAATCTGCTGCCCGCCATCGCCTCGCTCGCGCTGGCACTGCCCGCATTAGCCGAACAGCGGTATCTCCTCGCCGCCGAAAATCAGGTGATCGAAATCAACCGCGCCGGGCACGTAACCGCTGTCCTCAAACATCCCGGACATCACAACATCTGGGAGGCCTGGCGTCTTCCCGATGGCGGCGTCTTCTACGTCCACCGCGATGGCATGGCGCTGTTCGACAAGCACAACCGCCTCGTCATGGAGCATGCGGCGATGCAAAACGGAAAGGACGTCGAAGCCCCGGGCGGCGCGGTACTGGACGGCGGCCAGCGGTTCGCCATGTTGGATAGCGTTGCCGCCGAAATCCGCGTCGTCGACCGAAAAGGCGCCATCGTCAGCCGCACGCCAATTCCTGATCTGCGCCCCGAGCCCGTCCATTCCCGCTACCGAATGATCCGCTACTCCCAGCGCGGCAACGCCTTCTGGATCGTCCAGTATGCCCGAAAGACACTGCTCGAAATTGAATCCGGCACCGGCAAAATTCTCTCTATAATCGCTCTCGATCCGCACCTGACCAAAACCCCTACCGCGCCCCATCTCGCCTTCGCCACCCTGGAGCCCGGCGATGGCTCACTCTACGCCACCACCGCCACCGGCCTCCAAATGCTCCGCTTCGATGCAAAACGCAACCGCACCGGCTCCTGGACCGCCGCCGAACTCGGCCTGGCCACCCGCTATCTCCTTGGCATGCAGCGTCTGCCGAACGGCAACATTCTGCTCGCCTGCGGCGACTACCACATGAAAGGCACCGACGAAGGGCGCGATCAATTGGCCGAAATCCAACCCGATGGCAAGGTAGCCTGGAAAATCACGCGGGCACAATTAATCGATCAAATCGAAGGCTTCGTCGATCCCAAAACCGGCATCGAAGAGCTGCGAATCACCAACGTCCACGCCTACGATTCCGCCAAACTAAACAACGTGCTGGCGGTGAAGCGTTGAATCTCAAACTCTACCTCCTTGCGCTAGCCACCCTGGCAACCCACGCCCAGCCGCTCGTCCCCGCCGTCTGCACCGGCTGCCACAACGCCCAAAACGCCCAGGGCGGGCTAGATCTCGCCGCCCTTCCTCAGCGCTTCGACGATCCTTCTCTCCGCGATCGCTGGATCCGCGTCCACGACCGCGTCGCAATCGGCGAAATGCCCCCGAAAGACGTGCCGTTTCCCGACGCCCAACGTACGGCCCTGCTCACCCGCCTGCGACGATCCATTCACCAGGCCGACCTCGCCGACGTCCTTCGCGACGGCCGCGGTCCCCTCCGCCGCCTCAACCGCGACGAATACGAACAGAACCTCCGCGACATCCTTAACCTGCCCCACCTCGACATTCGTGACATGCTGCCCGAGGACCGCGAAGGCCATCGCTTTAACAAGGCTGCCGAAACCCTCGACATTTCCCGCGTCCAGCTCACCGCCTATCTCGACGCCGCCGAGTCCGCCCTCCGCCAGGCCATTGCCACCGCGCCCCAACCGCCGCCCGTGACGAAGTTCCGCGCCATTGGCGGCTCCCTCATCTACGAAAACGTCACTTTCGGCGGACGCGAAGCCATGTTCTTCGCCAAAAACAATGAGGGCATCACACTCAAACAACTCAAAGAGCTCCAAGACGATCCATCCCTCGAAATGGCGCTGTTTCGTTCGGCCCATTGGCCCTACTACGGCTATCCCAAAGGCTTCGTGGCCACGCTCCCCGGCCGGTATCGCGTGCGCTTCTCCGCCCGCGCCGTAGTCGAACGCGCCGGATTCACCCTCGCCCCCGCGCTTCACCCAGTCCCCATGACCTTCCGCGCCCGCAAACCATCGAAGGCCGATGTCTCCGGCGACGTCCGCGCCACCGGTGGAGTCATGGACATCCAGCCCGTCGCCCAGGAATTCGAAACCATCATCGATCTGCGCGAACAGGAGACTTTCGAATACAGCCTGCTCGGCCTGCCCGTCCCGCTCGCTCGCAACGTCGAAGGCGGAGAACCCAGCTACCGCTACCCGCCGCTCCCCGCCGGCGGTCAGCCCGGAGTCGCCGTGCAGTGGCTCGAAGTCGAAGGACCGCTCTCCCCGTCCTCCTGGCCCCCGCCCTCTCACCGCGTCCTGTTCGACGATCTGGGCATCTCGCCCGCCCCCGCCAATCCAGCCGAAACCACACGCCGCCTGCTCCGCCGCTTCGCCGGGCGGGCCGCCCAGGAACCAGTCCCCGAGACCGCGCTCGCCAAGTTCGAACAGCTCGTGCTCTCCCGGCTCACCAAAGGCGCGAAATTCGAAGAAGCCATGCTGGCCGGCTACAAGGCCTTCCTCAGCTCCCCCCATTTCCTCTACCTGCGTGAGCCCGCCCCCAACGGCGATCACTTCCCCATCGCGACCCGCCTGTCCCACTTCCTCACCAACTCGAGGCCCGACGCCCTACTCACTCAGCTCGCGCAAAACCGCCAACTCCGCCACGCCGCCACCCTCCGCGCCCAAACCGAACGCCTCATCGCCACCCCCGGTTTCTCCCGCTTCGTTCGCAACTTCACCGACTATTGGCTCAACCTCCGCCATGTGCGCCGCGACGACCCCGACATCCGCCTCTATCCCGAGTACCGCTTCGACAACTATCTGGTCGAATCGATGGAGCAGGAAACCCGTACCTTTTTCGAAGCCATGGTGCGCGACAATCTCCCCGCCGCCTCGGTCGTAACATCGGATTTCGTCTACGCCAACGATCGCCTCGCCACCCACTATGGCCTCCCGCCCATGAGCGGTTCCGCCATGCGCGCCGTCAAACTCCCCCCCGCCAGCCCCCTCGGCGGTCTCCTCACGCAAGCCGCCATTCTGAAGGTCACCGCCAACGGCACCACCACCTCCCCCGTCATCCGCGGCGCCTGGATCATGGAGCGTCTCATCGGCCAACCGCCGCCCCCGCCACCCGCCAAAGTCCCCGCCGTCGAGCCAGACATTCGCGGCGCCAAAACCATTCGCGAACTGCTCGCCATGCACACGAAAATCGCCTCCTGCGCCAACTGTCACGCCCGGTTCGATCCCGTCGGCCTGGCGCTCGAAAACTTCGACATCCTCGGCGCCTGGCGCACGCGCTACCGCGGCGTGGAGGAAGGCGAACCCGTCACCGGCATCGACCGCGCCGGCCATGACTTCGCCTACACCCTCGCTGGCCCCGTCGACCCCAGCGGCAAACTCCTCGATGGCAGAACCTTCCAAAACATCAACGAACTCAAAGCCATTTTCGCCGCCAATCCTCGCCAGCTCGCCCGCAATCTCCTCCATCAATTCACCGTCTACTCCACCGGCTCCCCCGTCCGCTTTTCCGACCGTCCGCACGTCGAAGCAATCCTCGACGCCAATGCCGCCACCGGGTTCCGTGTTCGTGATCTAATCGTGGCGCTGGTACAAAGTCCCATCTTCCTCGGTCCCTCCGGAGCAACGAAGAACCCATGAACACACGACGCCGTTTTCTGCGAGCCGCGGGCGTTGCCCTCGCCATGCCGGTACTCGAATGTTTCGCCGCCACCCCCGGGCGCCGCATGCTGCTCATCTCCAACAACCTCGGCGTGCTGCCCAAACCGTTCTTCCCGCAAACCGCCGGTCGCGATTACCAGCTCTCGCCCTACCTTTCCGCCCTGGCCGAATTCCGCAACGATTTCACCGTGTTCAGCGGTCTCTCCCACCCATCGGTCGAAGGCGGCCACAGCACCGAGAACTGCTTTCTCACCGGCGCTCGCGGTCCAACAAAAAGCGGCTTCCGCAACACCATCTCGCTCGACCAGTTCGCCGCCGAAAAGCTCGGCCAATCCACCCGCTTCGCCACGCTGAACCTCGGCGTGAATATCGACAAGGCCAACCGCAGCCTCTCCTGGACGCGCGACGGCGTCCTGCTCCCCGCCGAGGACAGCGCCCCCGCCCTCTTCCGCCGCATGTTCGTGCAAGGAGACAAGGCCGAAGTGGAGCGTCAACTCCACCGGCTGGAGGAGCGCGGCAGCATTCTGGACATGCTGCTCGACGATACGAAACAGTACAGCCGCGCGCTCGGCCGCGACGACCGCGCACGCCTCGATCAGTACTTGACCTCGGTGCGCGAAGTGGAACAGCGCCTGCACATCGCCGGCGAATGGGAACAGCGCCCCAAGCCCGCCTCGGCCGCCCCGGAGCCCGCCGACATTCAGGATAAGAAGCTATTCTTCGAGAAGTTCGATCTGATGCTCTCGATGGCCCAACTGGCCCTCGAATCGGACTCCACCCGCATCGTGACCCTCATGGTCGACGCCTTTGCCACACCGGTCTTCAGCCTCCATCCCGGCCAGGACACAACCGATGGCTATCACAATCTGAGCCATCACGGCCAGGCCGCCGGGAAGCTCCGCCAGCTCGACGATGCCGACCGCCAGCAGATGGCCCTGCTGCAAAAACTGCTCCACCGTCTGGCCGAAAAGAAGGAAAGCGGCCAGCGCCTGCTCGACCGCACCATGGTCCTCTACGGCAGCAACATGGGCGATTCGAACACGCACGACAACACCAATCTCCCCATACTGCTCGCCGGCGGCGGCTTCCGGCACGGCCAGCACATCGCCTTCCGGCGCGACAACAACACGCCGCTATCCAACCTGTTCGTCACCATGCTGCAGCGCATGGGCGTGGAGGCGGAGTCCTTTGCAAGCAGCACTGGACGCATCGAGAACCTCGCGGCTGGCGGCGCGTCAGCGTAGATCATTACGGTAACGATGGCGCGATCGGCACGGTGCATCCCAGCGGGGGGATTTGGACCAACACCTGGGCTATATCGCCTGACAGTCTCGTCGACGTTTCCTTCGTAATGTGATTGGACCCGTCACTCACCTCCCACTCTGCGACAGCAATCGATCCTCGACCCGACCCATTCGGGAGTGTGGTTCCGGAGCAATCCGCCGCCACCCACTCCCTCACCGCAAAGTTTATTTTCACCTCGGCCCGCAAACCGCCCCCAAAACCGATTTCAATTTGGTATCCTGAAGGGATAGGGACGCGCCCATCGGCCAGCGTCCCTTTCGCTTTTTGCCCCGCTCCGAAAAGTGCTCCCGCAATCGATGGTATCGGAACCGGTCAGGTCAATCTAAGCTTGGGCGCTTTCCGAGGCGAACCGGCACACGTAGATGGTCGCCAACGTGCCCGGATTTGCCCCACAGGGGAGTCGAACCGTCGCGCCGGTACGGCCTTTGTGGATTGGCGTACCAACTCCGTAGAGCACTCGCGCCAAACGACAGCCGCGGGTGCAACGAGAAGTGCGCGTTTCAGGGAGTGCCGGCCGCCAAGAAACGCTCGGTGCCGCGATTGAAACCCGAGCGCTGTTTGGACGCGTGCGGCGGTCCGCCCCCTCAAACCTCCCACCCGGGGTGGGTCAATTCCTTCGGTGCAGTTCGGCGCCATCCGGGATCAGAGATCCTACCGCCCTGGGCTCCAGCGGCTGGAATTTGTCTGTTTTTGCTAGGCGGAAAAAACCGTTCCAACGGTTTTAAAAAATCTATCTGCTCTGAAATCAACAACATGAAATTGCGCACCCCGAAAAACTATTGACCGCACCTATAGAATGAAGTTGAGGGGGCTTTCTGTTGTCAACACAGAGAGCCCCCTGACTCATTTTCGGGTCCCTTCGGCGCTGCCCGACAGGACCTCGGTCCGTCCACGGACCCCGAAACCGAGAGGTATCTCCCCTGCCACCTGGGCGATCCTCCGAAATTCAGCGGAACAGGCCTGCGTTCGTCGCTGCCCGCCGCAATAACCGCCCCTGTGCCAAGCCGGACGCCATCAGCCAATTGCAACTGGCGCCTTCGCTCACAAGCGGATGCTCCAAAATGTGTAACAAAACAAAGGGGCATGCACGGTGCGATCCGGTGCCCAGCACTGCCGCGCGCCGTGCCGGCGTCCGAATGCAGTAGTCTAGGCCCGAGCCGGAGTCCGTCAGTCAAAGCAATCGCCTCGCTCGCCAGCGTGCAACGGGCAAAGAAAGCGTACCGCGGCCTGCCCGCCGGGCAGGTAGCCGAAATCCAAAGTGGGCTCGGCTGCCAGCCAGGCCCTGCCGGTGGAAGGTAAATGTTCCGTTCGCCCCACAAGCGGATGGTCCCAAATGTCGTTGAAAACAAACAAGAATCACATGGCCTAGCCAGCACAAAATCGAATCTGGGCGGAGCAGTTCCGCCCATCAACCCGGGGCTCTTCGCCGCGCCGACTCCACCAAGCGCCGCCGAAGAGCCCTTCGCTTTTTGGTCGCCTTTCTGGGTCCAAGACGATTGTTTCTGAAACTTTATGGTGGTACACTGCATTTAATTGATAGAAAGGCACTCATATTATGGATCTCAACAAGCTGACCGAGAAATCTCAGGACGCTCTCCGCGCCGCTCAGTCCATCGCGGTCCAAAATTCCAACAACCAGCTCGACGCTGAACACCTCTTCGCCGCGCTCCTCCGTCAGGAACAGGGCATCGTCCCCTCCCTCCTCAAACGCGCCGGTGTTCCCCTCGACACCTTCTCCCTCCGCGTCGTCCAGGAACTCGAAAAGCTCCCCAAGGTGTCCAACACCCCAAGTGCCGAGTCCCTGTACGTCACCACGCGACTCACCAAAATCGTCGCCGACGCCGAGGCCGAAGCCAAAAAGCTCAAGGACGACTACGTCTCCGTCGAGCATCTCCTCCTCGCCTTCACTGGCGACGCCGGCCCCTCGGGCAAGCTCCTCAAGGAGTTCGGGCTCACCCGTGCCCGCATCGAAACCGCCCTCAAAGAGATCCGTGGGTCCCAGCGCGTGACCACCCAGAATCCCGAGGCCACCTACGAGGCTCTCGAAAAGTACGGTCGCGATCTCACTCAGCTCGCCGCCCAGAACAAGCTCGACCCCGTCATCGGCCGCGATGAAGAGATCCGCCGCGTCATCCAGGTCCTCTCTCGCCGCACCAAGAACAACCCGGTGCTCATCGGCGAACCCGGCGTCGGCAAAACCGCCATCGCCGAAGGCCTCGCCAACCGCATCGTCCGTGGCGACGTCCCCGAAGGCATCAAGGAAAAGACGCTGATCGCCCTCGACATGGGCGCCCTCATCGCCGGCGCTAAGTTCCGCGGCGAATTTGAAGAGCGCCTCAAAGCCGTCCTCAAAGAGGTGACCAGCTCCGAAGGCAAGATCATCCTCTTCATCGATGAGCTCCACACCGTCGTCGGCGCCGGCAAAGCTGAAGGCTCCATGGACGCCGGCAACTTGCTCAAACCGCTCCTCGCCCGCGGCGAACTGCACTGCATCGGCGCGACGACCCTCGATGAGTATCGCAAGTACATCGAAAAGGACCCGGCCCTCGAACGCCGCTTCCAACCCGTGCTCGTCGATCAACCCAGCGTCGAAGACACGATTTCGATCCTCCGCGGTCTCCGCGAACGCTACGAAGTCCATCACGGCGTGCGCATCAAGGACGCCGCCCTCGTCAGCGCCGCGGTCCTGAGCAACCGCTACATTACCGACCGCTTCCTGCCCGACAAGGCCATCGACCTCGTCGACGAATCGGCCGCCAAACTGCGCACTGAAATCGACTCGGTTCCCAGCGAGCTCGACGAAGTCCAGCGCCGCGTCATGCAGCTCGAAATCGAGCGCGAAGCCTTGAAAAAGGAGTCCGACGTTGCCTCCAAGGACCGTCTCGCGCGCCTCGAAAAGGAGCTTGCCGACTGCAAGGGCCAGGCCGACGGCCTCCGCGCCCAGTGGCAGAACGAGAAGAAGTCCGTCGACGTTCTCCGCGCCTTGAAAGAGAAGATCGAAACCGCCAAGTCCGACATCGAAAAGGCCGAACGCGCCTACGATCTCAACAAGGCGGCCGAGCTGAAATACGGCACTCTCGTCAACCTCGAAAAGGAGCTCGCCCGCGAAAGCGACCGCCTCGCCGGGGAAGGCTCCAGCCGCCTCATCAAAGAGGAGGTGGGTGAAGAAGATATCGCCGCCGTGGTAAGTCGCTGGACTGGCGTTCCAGTGACGAAGTTACTCGCCGGAGATATGCAGAAGTTACTCAATCTGGAGAAGGAACTCCACGGCCGTGTCATCGGTCAGGAGGAAGCCGTCGACGCCGTCGCCGATGCCGTTCTCCGCGCCCGCAGCGGTCTCAAGGATCCCAACCGGCCCATCGGTTCGTTCATCTTCCTCGGTCCCACCGGCGTCGGCAAAACCGAACTCGCCCGTGCGCTCGCCGAATCGCTCTTCGATGACGAACACGCCATGATCCGCATCGACATGTCGGAATACCAGGAAAAACATACGGTTTCCCGCCTCGTCGGCGCGCCTCCAGGCTACGTCGGTTTTGAAGAGGGCGGCCAACTCACCGAAGCCGTCCGCCGCCGCCCGTACTGCGTCATCCTCTTCGACGAAATCGAAAAGGCCCACGCCGACGTGTTCAATATCCTGCTCCAGGTGTTGGACGACGGCCGCCTCACCGACGGTCAGGGCCGCACCGTGGACTTCAAGAACGCCATCGTCATTATGACCAGTAACATCGGCAGCCCGAGAATTCTGGAATACAAAGGCGATTGGAAAGGCGATAACTACGAACGCATGAAACGCGCGGTCATGGAAGAACTCCGCCAGGGTTTCCGTCCGGAATTTTTGAACCGCGTCGACGAAATCATCGTTTTCCATGCATTGAGCGAAGCGCACTTGAAAGATATCGTCGTCATCCAGCTCGAAGGTCTCCGCAAACGGCTCGCCGAACGCAAGATCATCCTCGAGTTCTCCGACGTCGCTCTCGGCTGGCTGGTCCGCAACGGCTACGACCCAAGTTTCGGCGCCCGCCCGCTCAAGCGAATCATCCAACGGGAAGTGGAAACCCCTCTCGCCCGAAAACTGATCAGCGGTGCCATTCGCGATGGCCAAATTGTCAAAGTCGAATTGAATCCGCTCTGCGGCGAACTGGATTTTTCGCCGCCGATTTCAGCGGTTGCCTAAACAAAAAAGAAGGAAGCAAGAGAGGAAAAACATGGCTCAATCTGAAGAGTTCCGCAATCTGCCGGTCCTGCCGTTGAAAAATACGGTTCTCTTTCCCGGCCTCATGCTGCCGTTAAGTGTCGGCCGCAAATCCACCCAGGCGGCTGTCGAAGCCGCCCTGGCCACTGAA
>CANIVU010000141.1 GCA_947470805.1 Acidobacteriota bacterium
CCCTCCACGAGTTGCTCTCCAGCAGAGCTCGCTTCTGTTTCCCCAGCTACCGCGATTCTGCTAAACCTAAATCTTACTGTCCAGTGCTTTTTCGGCCGGATAGCTAGCTGTGTCTAGACTCGTGTCTCACGTCAGGGGACAAGCCCAACAACAACCAATCCACCTCTGCCAAATCGCTCCCCGTCAAATCCAACATCAAAGCCACCGGAGTCAAATACAATCACAACCAAACCGCAGCCCCGAAAACCCTGACCGTCAAAACGAACGCCAAAGCCGCCGGCGTAAGATTCAACCACAACCAAACAGCCCACCCGAAGAGCCTACCCGTCAAGACTCAAATCAAAGCCGCCGGCGTCAAGTTCAACCACAATCAAACCTCTTCCCCGACGGCGCTCCCCGTCAAAACCAACATCAAAGCCGACGGCATCAAATTCAACCACAACCAAACCGCTACGGCTCGGTAAGCGCCGCCGCCAGCAACACAATCTGCTTCGTCCCAATCCGCGCCGAACCAACATCGCTCCACTCCCGCAGCGTATGGTTATCCCCGCCATACCCGCGCCCCACCGACACCGACGGAATCCCGTTCACCACCCCCACATTCGCATCCGTCGACCCCGACGCAATCGCCTCATTCCCCGCCAATATCTTCACCCCCAAATACCGCTGCACGTCCACCGCCGTCTGCACAATCGGATGCCGCCGCGCCCCGGCCAACTGCTCCGGCCGCCCCCCAGCCTCCGACTTCTGAATCCACTCCCGTGCAAACTCCACCTTCTGCGCCCGCGCCGCCGCGTCGCACTTGGACACAATCGCATCGTCCAACGTCGCCAGCAACTGCTTATCCACCGTCCGCAAATCCACCGAAAACGTCACCTCCTGTGGCACCGCATTCACCACATTCACCGCCGACATCATCCCGCCCACGTTATAAACGGCCGACACCTCCTCCGCCTTGTCCGGCAACGGCACCGTATAGATCTCGCTAATACACCGCGCCGCCGCCAGCACCGGATTCGGCACCCCGCGCGACCGGTTCGTGTGCGCCCCCGGCCCCGTAAACTTCATCTTCGACCAATAGATCCCCAACGCCCCGTAATTCACCGGCCCCAACGCCCCATCCATTCCCACCAGTAAATCAGCCACCCCCTTGTTCCGCTCCAGCCACGCATACATCCCCTTCAGCCCCACCTCCTCCTGCACCGTCGCCAGGAACACAATGTTCCCGCGCGTCTTCATATCCGCATCCCGCATCGCCCGGATCACCTGCAGCAGATTCGCCACCGACGTGCTGTTATCCCCCACCCCCGGCGCATACAGCCGCTCCCCCTCCCGCCGCACTTTCACATTCGTCCCCGCCGGAAACACCGTGTCCATATGCGCCGCGAACACCACCGTCGGGCCCCCACCAGTCCCCTTCCGCCGCGCCTCCACGTTCCCGCTCGCGTCCACCGTCGCCCGCAACCCGGCCTTCTCAAACTCGGCCTTCACATACGCCGCCCGCGCCTGCTCCTGCCCCGATGGCGCCGGAATCTCGGTAATCTTGATCCACTCAGCCACCTGCTCATCAAAGTGCGCGTCAATGAACCCCAGCGCCCGCTTCACATCCGCCCGCTCGGCCACCGCCGGCGAAAACTTCGTCGGGAACCCTGTCTGCCCCAACGCCGCCAAACACACACACACGAACAACAGGAACGATTTCATCCCCAAAGTGTAGCGACTCTCAATACACCCTGCTCGCAATGCACTCCACCGCCACACTCTCCCCCACCGCCAACGCCAGATTCCCCAACGACGCCGTCGACGACATCGCCGACGCCAACGCCGCCACACACTCGGCGTCCAACGCCTGCCCCGCATCCTTCCGCATAATCCCCAGCACCGTCTCCAACGGCAACGCCTCCCGGTACGGCCGCTTCGCCGCCAAAGCGTCGTAAACATCCGCCACCGCCAGCACCCGCGACGGCAGGTCCAGCCGGGTCTCGTCGTAGCTCCGGAAATACCCCCGCCCGTCCAGCCGTTCGTGATGGCACGCCGCCACCTCGCTCAGCCGCTGGAACTTCGGAATCCGCCGCAGGATCTGCCACGAATAATACGGGTGCCGCTTCACCACCGTCCATTCCGCGGCGTCCAGTTTCCCCGGCTTTTCCAAAATCGTGTTCGGCACGTTCAGCTTCCCGATGTCGTGCAACAGTCCCGCCCGCCGCAACAGCGTCACTTCCTCGGCCCGCATCCCCAGCGTCTCGCCAATCCGCACCGCCGCCTCCGCCACACCCGTCGAGTGCCGGTAGGTGAACGGCGATTTCGCGTCCACCACATCGGCGAACGCCCCGCAGATCTCATCCACCCGCGCCTCGGTCAAAAACAGGCTCGTCTCCTCCGGTTCCAACGCCCACACATCGGCCAATAGCGTCGACGCCTCCAACCCTTCCCACAACTCCCCCCGCGCCGCCACCGATTCCGCCGCCCGCACCAACGCCGGATCAAACCATCGCCCCGCCCGCTTCCGCGCCACTTCCAACGCCCGCGTCTCCCCCGCCTCCCGCCAAAACACCTCTAAGGTCTGGCACAACAGCGCAATCCGCGCATACAGCGGAATCGCCTCGCCCTCCAAATGGTCCGGATACCCCGCCCCGTTCCACTGCTCGTCCAGCGCATGAATCCCCGCCGCCACCCGCTCGTTGAACCCCATTCGCCGTGCGATATTCGCCCCGCGCTCGCACCGGATCTTCACCAACTCACTCGAATCGGTCTTCCGCTTCACCGCCACCCGCGCCAGCGCCGCCACGCGCGCCAGAAACGGCCCGCCCGTGCCCACGTGGGTCAAGGCGTATTCCATACTTTCAAACCCCACCCGCGTCCAATCGGTGGTCTTCACGTCCCGCTTCGCCCGAATCTCGTCCGCCGCCACTATGTGAAACAGCCGCGACGCATTGCTGCTGCACCCGGCGTCTTTCATCAGCAGCGCATAATACAGCTCCGCCCGCTCCCCCACCGGCATCCCAATCTCCGCCGCCAACCGCATCCCCAGCATGCACACCCGCGCCGAATGGCCCAACGGCTGCCCCTCGGTCAAGTCCAGCGCATAAGATAGCGCCGCCACCATCTCGGACACCTTCACATGCTCCAACACCGTTCTCCTCGTGTAACGTATCGGCGGCCCAACCCGGACCATGAGCGGCGTTAGAATAAAGTGTGAACTCTGCATTCCTCCTCTTGCTATTGTTCGCGTCTATTCTCACCGCTCAACCCGCCATTCGTTGGGAAAAACTCGTAACCACCCTCCGCCAACCCACCCACGCCGCCTCCGCCCGCGACGGCTCCAAACGCCTCTTCCTCGTCGAACAAGCCGGCATCGTCAAAATCCTCGCCGACGGCGAACTCCTCCCCACCCCCTTCCTCGACATCAAATCCAAAGTCGAATTCGGCGGCGAACTCGGCCTCCTCAGCATATCCTTCCCCCCAAATTTCGCCGAAAAACAGTACTTCTACGCCTACTACATCGCCAAAGATAAATCCGCGACCATCTCCCGCTTCCGCCTCTCCGACGACCCCAACATCGCCGACCCCGCCACCGAATCCGTCATCCTCGCCATCCCCCAACCCTACGGCCAGCACAACGGCGGCATGGTCGCCTTCAGCCCCATCGACGGCATGATGTACATCGCCACCGGCGATGGCGGCTACGAAACCAAACCCAACAACGAGTTCATCCCCGATCCCCTCAACTCCGCCCAACGCACCGACACCCTCCTCGGCAAAATGCTCCGTATCGATACCGAGTCCGGCGTCGCCCCCTACGCCATCCCCGCCTCCAATCCAAAGGCCGAAGGCGCCCGCCCCGAAATCTGGGCCACCGGCCTCCGCAACCCCTGGCGCTTCTCCTTCGACCGCTCCACCGGCGACCTCTTCATTGGCGACGTCGGCAACGCCTTCCGCGAAGAAATCAACTACGAACCCGCCGGCACCCCCGGTGGCCGCAACTACGGCTGGAGCGCTCGCGAAGGCTCCGGGTGCGCCCCCGAATTCGACTGCCCCGACGTCCCCAACCTCACCAAACCGCTCTATGAGTACTCCCACGATGAGGGCTGCTCCGTCACCGGAGGCATCGTCTACCGCGGCTCAAAATACCCCGACCTCCAAGGCATCTATCTCTTCGGGGACTTCTGCAACTCCATGATCTGGGGCCTCCGCAAAACCGAGGAAGGCTGGAAACAATACGCCTTCGGCACCCCCGAAGGCCTCCTCGTCTCCTTCGTCGAAGACGAAAACGGCGAAATCTATATCGTCGATTACGACGGCAATCTCCTCCGCCTCACCGTCCCCGAAACACCAGCCGAAACGCCCTCAACGACCCGCGTCCAACCCCGCATCCCCCGGCGCGCCAAACAGTAACCGCCGGAAGATCGACTCCCGGATCTCCGTCTCCATCGCCACCGCCTCTTCGTGCCGCCGCTGCACCTGTCGCGCCACCGCAGCGCTCAACAGGTGCAACAACTCCGCCACCCGCTCTTCGTCCTCGTTCCGGTACTGCCGCCCGAAAATCGCCACCTTGCACGGCTCTTGTATGTACACCGTGTCATGGCCCAGGCCAAATTCCAGACACAGCCGCACCCCGCTCATACTTTGCACACTGTACAGTTGCAGCCGCACCAGGTTAAACGTGGTCGAATAAACGCCCGCCTCCCCCTCCAGCCACTCAATGTTAGACGGTCCGGCCTCAGTCTCCTGCAGCAGATACTCGATCACGTATCTCTCGCTCACTGCCATCGCCTGTCAATTGCCTCTCATCCATAGATCATCAACGAATTTCTCGATTTCCGGCCAACCAAAACTCTTATCGTGTCGATCAGTTTTTTTTCGTGGTGGCACCAAGCCCTTTCGTTCTACACTCGGTAATCCCACCTAACGGCCTCCCGCCGTTCTCCCGTCCCCGGTCCAGGCCCGCGTACCGGCCTCCCCTGTTAACCCGCTCAACTTCGGCCTTCTGCCGTAGCGATCACTCGCTACGCACTGGGTTGCGCGCAGGCTTTTCGATTCGAAATAAGGAGAGTTGCTCGTGGAACACCAGCTTCCGTTCTTTTCCAGACTCGTCTCACTCAAGGGGCGATTACGCGACCCCGAATGGCGCCGCTACGGCATGCTTCTCTTCGCCGGGAAACTCCTGGGCATAGCCCTCCTCGCCGTCGTCTTCCTTCTCACCAATCCCGATCTCTTCGGCAACCGCACCTTCGCCGCAGACCCGGTCATGAAGGCCAATGACATCATCAACCCACTCAACACCATGTGGGTTCTCGTCTCCGCCTTCCTCGTCTTCGGCATGCAGGTCGGCTTCACAATGCTCGAAGCAGGCTTCTGCCGCTCCCGCGAAACCGTCAACGTCCTCATGGAGTGCATCGTCGATACCTGCCTCTGCGGCCTTCTCTTCTGGGCCTGGGGCTTCGCCTTCATGTTCAGCCACGGCAACGGTTTCATCGGCCTCAACTGGTTCTTCCTCAACGGTGCCCCCGCTACCTATGAGGGTTCCGGCGTCGCCTTCCTCGCCTTCTGGCTCTTCCAGTTCGCCTTCGCCGATACCTGCTCCACCATCACCTCCGGCGCCATGATCGGCCGCACCGGCTTCGTCGGCGATCTGCTCTATAGCTTCGCCGTCTCCGGCTTCATCTACCCCATCATCGGCCACTGGGCCTGGGGCCCCGATGGCTTCCTCGTCACCATGGGCTCAGCCGGCAACTTCCTCCCCTGGGTCGGCCTCAGCTTCCATGACTTCGCCGGCTCCACCGTCGTCCACACCATCGGCGGCGTCGTCGCCCTCACCGGCGCCATCGTCCTCGGTCCCCGCCTCGGCCGCAAGTTCAAGCGCGATGGCGGCGGCCCCATGATCCCCCACGATCTCACCATCGCCGCCTCCGGCGCCCTCCTCCTCTGGTTCGGCTGGTACGGCTTCAACCCCGGCAGCACCCTCTCCGCCATGGACTATGAAGGCATCGGTCGCGTTGCCGCCAACACCACCCTCGCCGCCTGCGCCGCTGGCCTCACCGCCATGTTCACTGGCTGGTGGATGAACAAAAACTGGGACATCAGCTTCACCATCAACGGCTTCCTCGCCGGCCTCGTCGGCATCACCTGCCCCTGCTACTGGGTCGATTCCCTTGGCTCGGTAGCCATCGGCGGCATCGCCGGCATCCTCGTCGTCGGCGCCATCGAAGTCCTCGAACATCTCCGCATCGATGACCCTATCGGCGCGGTCCCCGTTCACGGCGTCTGCGGCATCTGGGGCACCCTCTCGCTCGGGTTCTTCGCCTGTGGCCGCTTCGGCGCCACCGGCCCCTTCGCTCCCGATCACTCCGCGCCCCTCAAAGGCCTCCTCTACGGCGGCGGCACCCAGGTGCTCGTCTCCCAGTTAATCGGTAGCCTCATCGTCACCGTCGCAACCTTTGTCGCCGGCATGGCCGTCATGTACGCCGTCAACGCAATGGGTCTGCTGCGTGTCGAAGCAGAAGGCGAACAGCGCGGTCTCGATCTGTTCGAACACGGCATCTCCGCCTACCCCGAATACGTCATCACCTCCATGCCCCGCGCGGCTTCCCTCGTCGTTCCCCCCAACGCCGACATCTCCCGCGGCACCGCACAAGGCGACTAACTCAATCAACAACAAAACAAAGCCCGCGCGCCGCAAGGCACGCGGGCTTTGTTCTTTCTACCCCAATCCCGCCCGGAACCGTCCCGCAATCTCCCCCGCCGTCGCCCGGTTCCAAGTCTCATTCACCGCCACCGTAAACCGCCCGCCCACCGGCGCACCCAACGCCAGCCCAGCCGCCGACACCTTCCGCGCATACTCCGCCGCCTCCACCCCCGTCACCCGCAAATAAAACAGGTTAGACCCATTCGCCACCCGCTCCACCGCCAGCCGCGGTTCGGCCCGCAACGCCGAAATCACCGTCTCCGACGTCGCCACCGCCCGTCCCAGCCGCTCCGCGAAGCCCTTCTGAAAATGCATCGCCACCGCCGCGAACGGCCACGCCTCGTGCTGCCCCCCGCCAAACATCCGACGCGCATGAAACAGGTCCGTCATCAACTTCCTCGGCCCCGCCAATATCGCCCCGCTCGCCGCGTTGAAATACTTGTACGTCGATACATAAACCGTATCGAACATCGCCGCATACTCCCGTACCGGCCGACCGCCATAGGCCGCGGCAATATACAACCGCGCCCCGTCCAGGTGCAGCCCAATTCCCTTCCCCCGCGCCCACGCCGTCATCCGCTGCATCTCCGCAAAATCAAACATCTCCCCGGTCCGCCGCCGCACCGGCGTCTCAATCTGCATCGCCCCAATCGGCACCTTCACACGGCCGCCCTCGCCCCGCGCCAGCCACTCTTCGACTTCTTCCACCTTGAACGTCGCCCGCCCCATCGCCATCGGAATCATGTGCAGCCCGCTCAGCGTCTGGCAGCAATCCCCGCAGTCGTTAAACAAATGGCTCTCCCCCTGCACGACGACGCGCCGCTTCTCCCCAGCCAGCATCCGCACGGCCATGTGATTAGCCAGCGTCCCCGTCGGCATCCAAACGGCAGCTTCTTTCCCCAGCTCCGCCGCCATCCGCTCCTCAAATTCCCCGACCACCCCACCCAAAGAAAAGAAGTCCGCCTTCACACCCCCAGCCAGCGTATGCAGCAACTCAGCATAGGCGACGGGCGTAAGCGCCATCCCATCCCCAGTCGCAATAACGCGCCCCGCGTCAGCAGCCACCGCCCCCTGCGCCAATCCAGCCACAACGGGCCCCGCCAAAAACCCTCTCCGTCTCATCATTAAATTGTGTCACACACAATTTAATCTCCCACGCCCCCAACTCCCCTATTTCCAACACCCCCTCCCCCAAAGATTAAATTGGTGCCAGGCACCAATTTAATCTTTGCCCTCGGATTTATACCCAGTACTTCACATACGGCGGGGCCCCCGGCTGCGCCGCCGCCACCCGGTCGGCCTCCAACGTATCCGCGCAATCCGGACCGTCCGGATAGATATACCGCCCCACAAACTCCTCCTCCATCTCCAATCCCCACCCCGGCGCCGACGGCAACACCCAGTGCCCATCCCGCACCACCAGCGGATTCTTAAACACCCCCGCCTGCAGGAATTCCAAATACTCCAACCACCGCCCCTCACTCCCGAACCACGCCTGGTCAAAAATAGACATCGGCCCCACCAGTTGTCCCAGCCCAATCCCCCCGCTATGCGGACACACCGGCACCCCGAACTTCGCCGCCATCGCCACAATCGCGAACAACTCGTTCACCCCGCCCACACGCGCCCCGTCGATCTGGCAATGCGTCAACCCGCCGCCCGCCAGCAACTGCTTAAAGGTAACCGCGTCCGGAGCCTGCTCGCCCCCGGCCACGCCTATCCCCACCGGTGCCAGCGCCTCCCGCAACTTCGCATACCCCATCACATCGTTGTAAGCAATGGCTTCTTCAATAAATAACAACTTATACTCCGCCAACTCCAACATGTAACTCGCCGCGTTCTTCCAATCCCCCAAATTCTGATTCGCGTCCGTCAATAACAACGCATCCGGCCCCGTCGCCGCCCGCATCGTATTCAGCATCCGCCGGTCCTCGTCCAACGCCCGCGCCCGGTCATACTGCTGCCCCCGCCCGACCTTCGCCTTAAACGCCCGCGTGCCCTGTTTATAAAGGCTAGAACACAAATCATGCACCTCCGTCAGCGGCCGCCCGCTCCACCCAGCCGTACTATAAACTCGAATCCCCTCCCGCTCCAGCCGGGCCAGATTCCCCGCCTTCGCCGCCTCCCGCTCCTGTAACATGGCGAGTAACTCATCTTCCGTCAACACATCCCGCAAATGATGGAAGTCAATACACTGCACAATCTTCTCCGGCGGCAGGCTCGTCAACAGCCGCCACATCGGCACGCCCTCACTCTTGGCCCACAAATCCCATAAGGCGTTAATAATCCCGCCCACCGCCATCCGATAAGTACCAAGCGCCAGCCAACGCAGCTGATGATGCTCCGCCAGCGCCTGCGCAAACAGCCCCGGCTCCGCCTGAAACTCCTCCAGCGTCTTGCCGACAACAAACCGCCGCAACGCCTCCACCGCCCCCGCCTGGATCTGCGTCCCGTCCCCGATCGTGAAGATCAACGACCGCCCCTCCAGCCCCCCATCCGTCCGCAACACCGGAATCGCACACGAATAATTCGGCGCCAAATGCCGCGGGTCGCTGCCCGCCATCCCCAGCCGAACGGTGGGATAGCGAATGTCCAAAACGTCGAGAGAAATGATCTTCTGCATGAATGTCTATCCATAATATCCCGCCCGCCAAAAGTGATATCGTGCCCAAAGCCCACCCGCCCCCATGAAAATAACCCGCATCGAAACCCACGTCCTCCTCGACCCCGGCTACGACGCCGCCGCCTGCTCCTCCGCCCAAGACGATCTCGTCGTCATCATCCACACCGACGAAGGAATCACCGGCATCGGCGAAGTCGACACCAACCCCTGGGTCGCCCAGGCCATGATCCACGCCCCCGGCACCCACGTCCTCGGCCTCGGCCTCGAAGAGATGCTGCTCGGCCAGGACCCCAGAAACCCCGAAGCCCTCTGGGACAAACTCTACGAAGGCAGCTACATGACCGGCCGCCGCGGCCTCGGCATCTGCGCCATCGGCGCCCTCGACATGGCCCTCTGGGACATCCGCGGCAAAGCCCTCGGACTCCCCTGCTACCAACTATTGGGCGGTGCCCGCAAACCCGACATCACCCCCTACGCCTCCCTCCTCCCCACCGGCCACACCGCCGCCGAATACAAAGAATCCCTGGTAAATAAGGCAAAGGAGGCCAAATCCCTCGGTTTCACCGCCGGCAAAATGGAGGTCTGCGTCAAAGGCCCCTACACCCACAACGGCCTTCACGAATCCGACGATACGATCGTCGACATCGTCGCCGCCTGCCGCGCCGCCGTCGGCCCCGAGTTCGTCATGATGGTCGACGTCTGCTACTGCTGGACCAACGCCAAACAGGCCCTCCGCGTCCTCAATCAACTCGAGCCCTACGACATCTTCTTCCTCGAAACACCCCTCCCGCTCGACGACCTCGACGGCTACGCCTTCCTCCACGATCACTCCCCCATCCGCATCGCCGCCGGCGAACTCCAGAACACCCGCTTCGAATTCCTCGACCTCATGGACCGCGGCAAAGTCGATGTCGCCCAACCCGACGTCGGCCGCGTCGGCGGCCTCACCGAAGCCCGCCGCGTCTGCGACCTCGCCGCCGACCGCGGCCGCCTCATCGTCCCCCACTGCTGGAAAACCGGCATCGGCATCGCCGCCTCCGCCCACCTCTCCGCCGCCACGGCCCACTGCCCCTACATCGAGTTCCTACCCGCCCAACTCTCCGAAGCCCCGCTCCGCCGCGAACTCGTCATCGACGAACTGCAACTGGTCAACGGCCGCGTCCCGCTCCCACAAAAACCCGGCCTCGGCATCGAACTCAACCCCGACGCCCTCGCCAAATACCGCGTCGCAACACGATAGTCTATACCGATGCCCCCCAAGGCCCGCCGCCTCGCCGCCCTGCTCTTCGCCTTCAGCGTCATGAGCTACTTCGACCGGACCATCATGTCCATCGCCGGCCCGCGCATCCTCACCGAATTCCACCTCACCGAAACCCAACTCGGCATGGTCTACTCGGCCTTCCTCGCCAGCTACGCCTTCCTCATGATCCCCGCCGGCTACCTGGCCGACCGCATCGGCCCCCGCAAAGCCCTCACCCTCATGGCTGTGGGCTCCGGTCTCTTCACCGCCCTCACCGCCCTCGGCGGCCAACCCTGGCTCACAGCTCTCCTCGGCCTCGTCCCCGGCTTCATGCTCATGCGCCTCGCCCTCGGCCTCTTCACCGCCCCGCTCTACCCTGCCGCCGCCCGCCTCAACGCCAACTGGTTCACCGCCGAATCCCGCTCCCGCGTCCAGGGCATCGTCGCCAGCGGCGCCGGCCTCGGCGGCGCCATCTCCCCCTTCCTCTTCTCCTGGATGATCGGCCAATACGGCTGGCGAACATCGTTCCTCATCGCCGGCGCCGCGACCATTCTCCTCGGCGCCATCTGGCACGTCTCCGTCGAAGACGCCCCCACGCCATCCGCCCCCGCCGAACAAGTCCCCTGGCGCCAACTCCTCACCAACCGCGACCTCAACTTACTCACCCTCGGCTTCATGGCCGTCGACTACTTCGAATACATTTTCTTCTTCTGGAGCTTCTATTACTTCGGCCAGGTCCGCAAACTCCCCGAATCGGAAACCGCCCTCTACACCACCTACATGATGCTCGCCTGGCTCATCATGACCCCCATCGGCGGCTGGCTGTCGGACCGCCTTGTCCACCAATACGGCATCCGCAAAGGTCTCCGCACGGTCGCAATCGGCGGCCTCGCCCTCAGCGCCACGCTTCTCTTCCTAGGTGCCCACACCGATAGCCCCGGCCTCGCCGTCACCTTCATGTCCCTCGCGCTCGGCTTCGCCAGCTGTGCCGACGTCACCTTCTGGGCCGCCACCATCAACATCGCCGGCACCCACTCCGGCACCGCCGCCGGCGTCATGAACTCCGGCGGCAACCTCGGCGGCTTCATCGCCCCCATACTCACACCCTGGATCGCCGAACGCTTCGGCTGGTCCGCCGGCCTCTACTTCGGCAGCGCGGTAGCGCTCATCGGCCTCGCCGTCTGGCTCTTCATCGACCCCGCAAAGTCCCTCACCGATTCACCATCCTAACAAACCCTCCCACTCCAAACGCGCGGGGATCATCAACACAAACCCGCCCCTACGAATCGGCCGCCAATTCACGAACCGGAATCACCGCCAGTTCCGCGCTGTTAATATTCATCCCCGTTCGCCCGCCGTTGTTCGAATACCCAACGTACAGCCCCCCGCGATACTCCACCGCATACGGGTACGACAGGTTCGCCCGCGGATGCGAATCCAGCCCGCCCGCCATCTCCGCACCCCGGATCCGGTACACCCGCCGGAACGTATCTTCCCCCTTCCCGCTCACCGCAATCGTCAACGGCGCCCGCCGCTTCCCCGTATCCGCGGTACTAGTCGCAATCAGATAACGCTGCCCCGTACTCAGCATCCCCGCATACGGTTTCGACGTCACCATCGGCATATTCGAAACGCGCATCGGCGCCCACGTCCGGCCCCCATCGTCACTCGTCGAAACCAGCGCCATCGCCTCCGCCCCATACCGCGCAATATTCAACACCCGCTTGCCCTGCACGATCACCGTCGATTCGCCCCACATCGTCTTCACCGCCGGTCCGCGCGGGATCACCACATGGTCCCATTTCGTGAAATCATCCCCCCGGCTCACGGCAACCGACGCCGGTTCCCCGTCTCCCACCTTGAACCCGGCCATGATCCAGTTCCCGTCCGCCATCCGCAACGGCTCCTGCATCGGCCAGAATCCATCTTCCACCGCCAGCCCCCGAAACTCCCACTTCCCGCTCCGCTCATCCAGCACATACGCCCGCGTATGCACCCGCTCCCGCGCCCCCGAAAATGCACCCAGAAACGCCCACAGCTTTCCCTTGTGCGAAAGGAACGACCCGTGGCTCACCGCCTTCCTCGCCCCGGCATCGAACGTAAACACCGGCCCCCAACTCCGTCCCCCGTCCGTGCTCACACGCCCCCGGGCCTCCTCCCCCGCCGTGTTCTCAATCCCCTTGTTGTGTCCGAAGGAGGCGTACAACTTGCCCTTGTGCCAGACCAAACCCACACCGTGCAGAAAGCCGTAGCCCCCGTCCACCGCCGGCTCGTGCGCCTTGATCGAATGGAATCGCACACCGCGAAGTTCCCGCAGTTCCCCCGCCTTTGGCATCGGCACAGCAGGACTCCACAACGCAAGCCCCGCGTCCTCTCCCCACACCCCGCCCGCCGCGCCCAAGGCGCCTATGAAAACCCTCCGACTCAGTTCCATACTCATCTCCTCAGAAAACCAACCGCAATCCCATCTGTATCTGCCGCCCCGCCCCCGCCGATCCAATCGTCCCAAAGGCCGCGCTTCCTCTGGCCCCATTCGGCAACCCGAAATTCGGTCGATTCAGCATATTGAAAAACTCGCCCCGCAGTTGCAACATCGTCGTGTCCCGGATCGCAAAATCCTTCAGCAGCGAAGTATCGATGCTCACCGACGCCGGCCCGATCCCTACCGACCGCGGCGAATTCCCCAACACCCCGTCCCCCGGGAAGACAAACACCGAGGTATTAAACCACTGCGCTATCGAATCGGCTCGCGATCGCCCATCGGCCAATTGCCAGTTCCCTGTCAGGTTCGGCCTCTGCGATGAACTGAACGCGTTCAACCGGTTCGTCTGCTCGGCCACGCCGAACGGCAACCCCGTTCGCAGTTCCGAAATGACGCCCAGGCTCCATCCGCCAATCGCCATGTCCAGCGCACGGTTCCCAATGTCCAACCGCTTTCCTCTTCCCACCGGCAACTCGTACACCGCGCTCGATACCCAGCGGTGACGAATATCATTTCCGCTCAGCGACTTATCCAACTGCCGCGCCCAGTAGCTCTGCGGGCCGCCACCGCCAGCATCCGCCGCCGACTGCACGTCATCCAGAAACTTCGACCACGTGTAGTTACTGAGTAAGTTCAGACCTCGAGAAAAGCGCTTCTCCAGCTTTAGATTCAGCCCATGATACGAAGAATTTCCCCAATTCATAGCCCGCTGCGTCACATTCGCGTACTGCGGAAACGGCCGCAACGCCTGATCCTGCCGCGCGCCCCGCCGCTCCGGCCGGATCTCATTCACGTTCGTCGCCCGTCCGCTCACCCGGTGCGCCAGATTGGCCGTGTAGGAAACCTCCGCCAGTAACGACCCCAACAACTGTCGCTGCACACTGAAGTTCACATGATGCGCGTACGTCGCCTTCTGCGCTGGGTCATAGAAGTCCGGCGTGATCCGCGGCGCCGTCCCCACAGGAACCGCGCCAAAGCCCGGCCCAATCGGCTCGGCCGGCGCCGGTGGCACCCCATTGCGCAACAGCAGCGTCGGCGTCACGCCGTTGTCGGAGGATTGAAACTGCCGAACATCTCCGAATCCCACCACATTGGCCCGCGTAATCGAGTCATCGTAAATCGGACCATACATCAATCCATACCCGCCCCGCAGCACCAGCCGGTCTCCCATCGGCCGGAATGCAAAACCGAACCGCGGCCCAAAGTTGTTCTTGTCGAATCCATGCGCGTACACCCCAACCGCGTCGCGACCCGCATACGTAATAATCCCCGGCGTCCGCGAAATCGGATTCACCGCCGCCGGGTCAAATCCGGTCTGGTGATTGTCCCGTTCCGATCGCGGCGTATCCATGTCCCACCGCAATCCAAGATTGAATGTCAGCCGCGAATTCACTTTCCAATCATCCTGTAGATACCCTGCAAAATAGTTCATCCGCGCGCTGGTAAACCCTGTATTCACCGTCGCCGTGTTCGTCCAGCCCAGCAACAGCGCCGCCAGCCCGAACCCGCGCCCCGTCGCCACGTCGTTAAATCCAAACTGTCCCGCCCGCGAGTCTCCCCACAAATCCGGCATCTCCGATGATCGCCACTCGCCCCCGGCCTTCACCTGGTGCTTCCCGCGAATCCACGTCACCGAATCGATAATCTGATGCTGAAATCCAGGCCCCGCCAGCCGGTATTGTCCGCCTGGCCCAATCGCATTGAACCCAGTCACATTCACGTTCGGCGTCCCGTCTTGTGCCACGCCCCGCAACCCAACGTCCGCCGTAATGCTGCTCGGATAGAGCGACGGGTCTTCATTCGTCCGCCGGTTGTAGTTGTACCGCACCTCATTGAAAACGGTGGCGCTCACGTTGCGAACCCAGTTTCCCGTCACGTGGAACTGGTCCGATAGCTGATCCCCCACCGTGTCCGCCGCCGGATTCGGAAATACGCGCCCCGGCTGCACCGGACTCCGGAACTTCAAATAGCGTCCCGAAATCCGGTCTTTCGCCGAAAACGCGTGGTCCATCTTCACGATGTAGCTATCGCCCGTCGTCTTGTTCACCGCATTCTGCCGGAAGTTCCGGTTCCCGCTCGGCGCACCCGCCACGTTCGGGCTAGGATACAACCGCGCGATCGCCGCGCCCACCGGGTCCAGCCGCGACGCCGGGATTCGATTCCCCGCAAATGGCGCCCGCGCCACAGGATCCAACAACACTCCTGGCGTCGCCGAAAAATCTCCCGCCACCTCCGCCGCCGTGGGCACGTTCAAAATCCGTGTCACACCATCGCGCCTCCGCGTCCCTTCATACGAGAAAAAGAAGAACGTCCGGTCCCGCACCACCGGTCCGCCCACCGTCCCGCCAAACACGTTGTACCGCAATGGCGGCTTCGTCCCCGAAAAGAAGTTCCGCGCATCAAACAAATCATTGCGCAGGAACTCGTACAGTGACCCGCGCAACTGATTCGTCCCGGACTTCGTCGTCATCGAGATAAAACCACCCGTGCTCCGGCCAAACTCGGCCGGATAGCCGTTGGCCTGCACACGGAACTCTTCCATCGCCTCCACCGGTGGCGCCACGCTCACAATCCCCGTCACCAGCATCACGCCCTGCAGGTTGCCCCCATCCAGTTGCCAGATCTGCTGTCGCGCCCGCCCGCCGGCGATCGAGAAATTCGAGATGCCCTCCCACGAAGCCTCGCTGCCGAACGTCACATTCCCCATCAGCCGGACCAGACTCCCGATCCGCCGGCTCGCCAGCGGCATGTTCCGGATCGTCGCATTCTCCACCAGCGTGCTCACCGACGAGGAATCCGCCTGCAGCAACGGCGTCTCCGCCGAAACCACCACGGAGTCCGTCACCGCCCCCAGTTCCAGGCGGACGTCCAACGCCAACACCTGCCCCGTCTCCAACACCAGTTTCTGCCGGACAAACCGCTTAAACCCCTTCGCCTCCGCCGTCAATTCGTACGGACCCGGCCTCAGGTACGACAGCGTGTAGAGCCCCTCCAGCCCCGTCGCGGCCTGGGTGGCAACTCCCGTCGCCGTGTTCTTCAACACGATTTCGGCGCCCGGCACCGCCGCGCCTCCCGGATCGGTCACCAACCCGGAAACACGCGCTGTGGACGTTTGGGCAGATAGCCCGTTCATGCAAACGAGCAGACACACGACGGCTCGACGAGGAGACATGGAAGTTCCTTTCCCTGAACGCTATTGAGTAATGCGGGATGCGAAAGCAGCCCGCTTATGCCACTACGAACTGCCCCAACGCCGCCATGGCCGGTCGAATCTTCGCCTCTTGCTCGGCACTGCTCACCGGCATCGGAGGCCTCGGCGCGCCCCCCTCCCGCCCCTGCGTCCGCATCGCCGCCCGCACATTCGCCGGCAGATTCGGCGCGTCAATCGCATTCCACAACCGCAACAGCTTCTTATGCAAATCCAACGCCGTCGCGTCATCACCCCGCCCCACCGCGTCCCACAACTCGACACACGCCTCCGGCGCCGCGCTCAGAATCGCCGCCACCGCCCCGTCCGATCCCAACGTGAAAGACGGATACAACAGCGCGTCCACCGCCGACAAAATCCGCACCCGCTCCCGTATCCCGGCCTCCTCACTCAGCAGCAACAAATCCGCCAGCGCCTTCATATCACTCGCGCTCTGCTTCACCCCAATCACCCCGTCCACGTCCCGCAAAATGCGCACCAGCAGCGGCGGCAACAGATACGACCACGGAACCACGTTGTAGATGATCACCGGAACCCCGGTCCCATCCGCAATCGCCCCAAAATGCTTCACCATTGAATCATCGTCCGGCCGGAACACATAGTGCACCGGCGTCACCTGCAGCGCTGCCACTCCCAGGTCCGCCACCGCGAGGCCCCGTTCAATCGTCGCCTGCGTGCTATCGGCGATAATCCCGGCAATCACCGGGATCCGCCCCCCAACCTCCTCCACCGTCCAGCCCACAATTCGCCGCGTCTCCTCCGTCGTCAGCGTGTGGCCCTCCCCGGTACTCCCGCAGACGGCTAAACCATGCACCTGCGCCACCTCCACCATCCGCCGTACCTCGGCCCGGTGCGCCGCTTCGTCAATCGATCCATCCGCCCGAAACGGCGTCACCAGCGGCGGGATGATCCCGCGAATCTGTTCGTTGCTCATTGTTCCTCCAAATGGGACTGCGGCCGGATCGCCCGCGCCGCCGCCATCACGTCTTTTGCAAATCCATCCAATTCCAAATCGCCAATGCGAACGCTCGGGCCCGACAAGCTCACGGCCGCCACCGCGCCCCGCAGCGGATCCACAAACGGCGCCGCCACGCATCGCACCCCGGCCTCATTCTCTTCCAGGTCCATTGCGTATCCCCGCTCCCGGATCAAGCCAAGTTCCGCTCGCAACGCAGTCCACGTCGTTACCGTCCGGCCTGTATACCGCGTCAGGCCCCGCTGCGCCACCAGCCCTTCCGCCTCCGCAATCGGCAGCGCACTCAGAATCGCCTTCCCCAAGCTCGTCGAATGCAGCGCCCAACGTGTCCCGGCGTCCCCCCGCGTATGCAACTGATGCGTAGATTCCACCGCAGCCATGATCAACACCTGGTCGTCGGAGAGCATCCCAAGCTTCACCGTCTCCCGAGATCTCTCCGCCAGCCGCCGCAACACCGGCCGCGCCTGTGCGAATACCTCCGAACTCCGCGCAAATACCAACCCCATCTCCATCGCCCGCGGGCCCAATCGGTATCCGCGTTCCTCCGGGTCCTGCCGGATCAGATCAAACACCTGCAAGG
>CANIVU010000142.1 GCA_947470805.1 Acidobacteriota bacterium
CAAACCGGAGGAGAGCCTGCTGCTCAAGCGGGTCACCGCGACCAATCCGATGCAACTGATGCCGCCGGCCCGGTCGCACAAGGCCAAGCTGACCGAGGCCGAAGTGGCGACGCTCCGGACCTGGATCGCGCAGGGCGCGCCGTGGGGTAAGCACTGGTCATTCGAGAAGCCGGTCCGGTCCAAGGCCGCCACCATCGACTCGTTCATCGACGCGAAGCTCACCGCCAAGAATGGGGAGGCGGCACGCCAGACGCTGATCCGCCGCGTGTCGTTCGACCTGACCGGCCTGCCGCCAACCCCGGAGATGCTGGCCGAGCCTTCGTACGACAAGCTGGTCGACCGGTTGCTGGCGAGCGACCACTTCGGGGAGCGGATGGCCATGTGGTGGCTCGATGGCGCCCGGTATGCCGATACCGATGGCTTCCAGGCCGACGCCTCCCGAACTAACTGGCCGTGGCGGGACTGGGTTTTGAACGCGTTCAATAAGAACATGTCGTTCCGTCAGTTCACCATCGAACAGTTCGCCGGGGACCTGTTGCCGAACGCGACGCCGGACCAGAAGATCGCGACGGCCTTTCACCGGAATCACATGACGAACGGTGAGGGTGGGCGCGACCCGGAGGAGTCCCGGGTGGACTATGTTCTGGACCGCGCGAACACGACCGGGACCGTCTGGCTGGGTCTGACCTTGGGGTGTACCCAATGCCATTCGCACAAGTTCGACCCGATCACGCACCACGATTACTACGCCTTCACCGGGTTCTTCAACAGCATCGACGAGGACGGGAAGGCGGGGAAGGGCGCCAAGCCCTACGCCAAGTACGAGTCGCCGTATGCGGCCCGCGCGGTGGCGGAGATGGAGCGGCTGGTGGAGCAGCGCCGGCCAGCAGAGCTGGCCGAGCGGCGGAAGGCCGAGGGGCCGTTTGCGGAATGGCTGACCGGGCAGAAGGGCATCGCGGCGGCCTGGCGGCCGTTGCGGATGACCGAGTTGAAATCGGCCGAGGGAACGGTGTTGAAGCAAGGCGCGGATGGCGTCGTGACGGCTGGCGGACCGCAGCCGAAGCAGGACGACTACCGGCTGGTGGCGGGGGTGAAGCTGGGGCGGATCACCGGGTTGAAGCTGGAGGTGTTTCCGCCGCTGACCCGGGGCGCGTCGGGCGAGTTCCTGTTGACCGACGTCAAGATCCAGGTGCGGCAGGCGGGGTCGTCGCAGATTCGGGACATCGCGGTGAAGGGCGCCGTGGCCGATTTTGAGGCCGATAAGGCGAAGAACAACAACTACGGGCTGATTAAGGACACGCTGGACGATGACCCGCGGAACGGGTGGACGACGAAGGGCTCGCCGCAGACGGTGCCGCATACGGCGGTGTTCGCGCTGGAGGAGCCGCTGGTGCTGGCGGCGAATGAGGAGCTGATGTTCGAGCTGCGGCACCGGTCGACGGCGGGCGATGCGAATATCGCCAAGTTCCGGGTGTCGGTGACGGACCAGCGGGGGCCGGCGGTGGAGTCGCTGGCGGTGGCGCCGTTGGAGGCGTTGGCCCGGACCGGGATGACGCCGACGTTGCGGGAGCGGTTATTTGCGCAGTTCCTGACGGACTATCCGCCGTATCAGTTGGCGCGGGAGGCGCTGGACCGGGCAGTGCGTCAGTACGACGAGGTGAAGTCCGCCGGCAAGGTGGACGTGATGGTGCTGGCCGAGCGGGCCGAGCCGCGGGAGACCCACGTGCTGCTGCGAGGGGTGTGGGACAAGCCGGGGGACAAGGTGGTGCCGGCGGTGTTGCCGGCGATTGGCGGGATGGCGCAAAACCGGCTGGAGCTGGCCGAGTGGCTGGTGTCGAACGAGAATCCGCTGACGGCGCGGGTGATCGTGAATCAGCTGTGGCAGCTGGTGTTTGGCTACGGGCTGGTGCGGACGCCGGAGGATTTCGGATTGCAGGGCGAGCAGCCGACGCATCCGGAGCTGCTGGACTGGCTGGCCGTCGAGTTCATGGAGAGCGGCTGGGACGTGAAGCACGTGATGCGGCTGATGGTGCGGAGCGCGGCGTATAAGCGGGACTCGCGAGCGACGCCGGAGATGTTGGCGAAGGATCCGGAGAACCGGACGCTGGCGCGTGGGCCGCGGTTCCGGCTGGCGAGCTGGATGTTGCGGGATGCGGCTTTGGGGTATGCGGGGTTGTTGAACCCGGCTTTGGGCGGGCCTCCGGTGCGGCCGTATCAGCCGGAGGGGGTTTGGGAGGAGCTGTTCATGGGCCGGTTCAAGTACGAGCCGAGCGAGGGCGCGGCGCAGTACCGGCGGACGTTGTACGCTTTTTGGCGGCGGACGATTGCGCCGACGTTCCTGTTTGATTCGGCGCAGAGAAGGTCGTGCGAGGTGCGGACATCGCGGACGAATACGCCGTTGCAGGCGTTGACGTTGTTGAACGATCAGACGTATTTGGAGGCGTCGCGGGTGTTGGGGGCCTTTGCGCCGTCAGAGGTGTTTGAGCGGGTTTTGTCGAGGAAGCCGGATGCTTCGGAGGCGGCGGTGTTGGAGCGGGAGTATGGGAAGGCGTTTTCGTATTATTCGACGAAACCGGAGGATGCGCGGAAGCTGGCGGGGGGCTCGGCGGAGCTGGCGGCGCGGATGGTGGTGGCCTCTTTGATTTTGAATTTGGATGAGGCGATCACGCATGAGTAGGAGGCGGCTGGCTCCTGGCTTGGTTGGCGGGCGAGTTCGGCGTTTTGGGGACACACGGCCTGCGGTCGCTGCTCCCTTCGGCACGAATGTCCCCGGAGAGGGTTGGCGCTGCGTGGGGGATTTCGCTCCTTGGCGCGCGTTGCGGGCTGGGTTGGCGTTTTGGGGACACCCGGCCTTCGGCCCGCGGGTGTCCCCGGAGAGGTTTATCGTTGCAGGTTAGGTGAACTATGAATAGGCGGACTTTCTTTATGGGACTTAGCGCGATGGCGGCGGAGCCGCCGGTGGTTGTTGGGCATGGCTCGTTTCGGTATCGGGTCGATACGGGGTGGAGTAAGGCCGATCCGGCGAAGTATCCGGTCAATGACTGCCATGAGATGGTCCAGGCGGCGGATGGGCGGCTGTTTATGCTGACCAATCACAAGCAGAATAATGTCCTGATTTATCGTCCCGATGGCGTCCTCGACGGGGCTTGGACGCTTGGGTTTGGCGGGGCGCATGGCTTGTCGCTGGCGGGGTCTTCCCTTTGGATTACCGATACCGGGACGGGGCGGGTTGTGCGGACTTCGCTTGAGGGGAAGATTGAGTTGGAACTGCCGACGGCGGCGGCTTGCGGGGCTTACAAGGCCTCCGATGTCTACTCGCCGACGGAGACCGCGGTGGGGCCGAATGGCGATGTCTATGTCGCCGATGGGTATGGGTCGCAGTACATCCTGCGGTTCGACGCCGGGGGGAAGTATATCGGCAAGTTTGGCGGGAAGAGCTCGCAGCCGATTAACAAGGGTAAGTTTTTGCAGGCGCATGGCGTCGCGATTGACTCGCGGAGCGGGACGCCGCTGGTTGTTTGCACGGCGCGGATACGGAATGAGTTTGTCTGGTTCACGCTCGATGGGCAGCATGTGAAGACTGTCTATCTGCCGGGGGCGTATATGAGCCGGCCGGTGATCGCGGGACGGCACCTCTATTCGGGCGTCTGTTTTGGCATGTTCGCTGATGATTACCGCATGTGGCAGGGGCGTGGGTTTGTCACTATTCTGGATGACCAGGACCGTGTGGTGTCCACCCCCGGTGGCATGCCGCCGGTTTACAAAGACGGCCGGTTGCAGGTGATGCTGCAGGATAAGCCGGTGTTCAAGAACTGTCACGATGTGTGCGTGGACACGCGGGGTGACTTGTATGTTTGCCAGTGGAACAGCGGGCGGGTGTATCCGTATAAGCTGCATCGGGAGGCGTGATGTTCAGACGTGATTTCATGGGCGCGCTGGCGGCGTCGACGCTGATGGGCGAGACGGGCAAGCTGCCGCATTTTCCGGCGAAGGCGAAGCGGGTGATCTTCCTGACGCAGTCGGGCGGGCCGTCGCAGATTGAGCTGTTTGACTACAAGCCGGGATTGCGGAAGCTGGCCGGGTTGGAGCTGCCGGACTCGGTGCGGCAGGGGCAGCGGGTGACGACGATGACGTCGGGCCAGAAGCAGCTCGTGATGCCGGCGGTGACGCAGTTTGTGCGGCATGGGAAGAGCGGGACGATGCTGGGCGAGTGGCTGCCGCATCTGGGCAAGGTGGTGGATGACGTGTGCTTTGTGAAGTCGATGCACACGGACCAGATCAACCATGCGCCGGCGATGACGCAGTTCCTGACGGGGCACCAGATTCCGGGGCGGCCGAGCATGGGGGCGTGGGTGAGCTATGGCCTGGGCAGTGAGAATAAGAACCTGCCGGACTACCTGGTGTTGTTGTCGAAGATGCTGCGGCCGAGCGATCAGCCGCTGTACGACCACTACTGGGGGAGCGGGTTTTTGCCGTCGCGGTACCAGGGGGTGAAGCTGCGGAATGCCAAGGACCCTGTGCTGTATTTGCGGGATCCGGAGGGGATGCCGCGGACGGTGCGGCGGGGGATGTTGGATGGGATGGCGGAGTTGAACCAGCACCGGTTGGAGGCGACGGGGGACCCGGAGATTGCGACGCGGATCCGGCAGTATGAGATGGCGTATCGGATGCAGACGAGCGTGCCGGAGCTGACCGATTTGCGGGATGAGCCGGAGGAGGTGTTTGAGTTGTACGGGCCGGATTCACGGCGGCCGGGGTCGTATGCGGCGAACTGCATTCTGGCTCGACGGCTGGCGGAGCGGGGCGTGCGGTTTATCCAGTTGTTCCATCCGGACTGGGATCATCACAGCCGGTTGCCATCGTGGTGCACGGCGCGGTGCCGGGATACGGATCAGCCGAGCGCGGCGTTGATCACCGATTTGAAGCGGCGGGGGATGCTGGACGACACGCTGGTGTTGTGGGGCGGGGAGTTCGGGCGGAGCGTGGCGGGGCAGGGCGATTGGCAGTCGATTGAGGCGGGGCGGGATCATCATCCGCGGTGCTTCACGATGTGGATGGCCGGGGGCGGGATTCAGCCGGGCGTTTCGTATGGGGCGACGGATGAGTTCAGTTATAACGTCGCGGAGAATCCGGTGCATGTGCGGGATTTGCATGCGACGGTTTTGCAGTTGCTGGGGATCGATCATTCGCGGTTTACGTATCGATTCCAGGGGCTGGATTTCCGGCTGACCGGAGTGGAGCGGAGCCGGGTGGTGAAGGAGATTTTGGTTTAGGGTTTGTGTGGCTCCTTCGCGTGTGTCCCGCCGCCGGCGGCGGGACACACTACGTGTCTTGCGTGATGGGCTATTCGGGATGTCAAAGATCTGGTGGCGGCTGGCGACCCACCTTCGCCCTTCGGGCTTCGGCGGACAAGTCGGTGGGCAAGCCCGGTTCTTGCGCCTGCGGGTTTTGCTGGTCGTGCGTTGGTCCCCTTCGGCGCGGTTGTGTCGCGTTTTTTGTGGCCCCCGTCGGGCGGGTAGGCACTGTCATTGGACGAGCGGGACGCGCTGGTGGGCATCCTTTTCCTTTTGACCGAGGTGGAGCGGAGCCGGGTGGTGAAGTTAGGGGCTTGCTCGCTCCTTCAAGTGTGTCCCGGGCCGGCGGCGGGACACACTTTGGGTGTTGCGTGATGGGATATTCGGGATGTCAAAGATCTGGTGGCGGCTGGCGACGATGATTTCTCAAGATCGCTGTCGCTGGCCGTCGCCCGTTGGGCTATGGCCGGCAAGCCGGGAACGGTGGGTTGCCGATCTGGCTTGCAAAGGCGCTCTTGGGTTATGGCTTCACGTCTGGGGGCTTTTTGGGGGCCGGGACGTGGTCGTGGAACAGGGGTGGAAAATACCACTGGTCGATGTCGGTGCGCATCATGCGGTTGATCATTTCCATCGTTACGAGCCTGTCGGCTGGCTGGATGAATTCGCAGAGGAAGTCTTGCCGATACTTGATCGGGTCTGCGGCTTTTTGCATTTCGAGGTAGTCGGGGTCTATCTCCGGACAGTCGGTGACTGGGGAGAAGATTTTGGTCCAGCGCTTGTCTGGGCTGTGCCAGATGTTGAAGAAGAATCCGGCCTGGCGGCGTGGGGTGCTCATTAGCCAGATGGCGCCTCTGGTTCTTGCTACGGAGGCCGATACGGACCAGTAGACGTTGTCTTGGACTAATGCTGCTTCGTCTACGATGAGCACGTTGGCGGTGTTGCCGACCGAGGTGTCGCCGCTGTGGGCTACCGCGATGATGTTGCTGCCGTTGGGCAGTTCGAGTGAGAACTGGAAGCCCAACACCCTTCGTAGCTTGATGTTGAGCTTTGGCAGGTAGCGGGTGGCTCTATTGATGAGAATGGCCGCTTGGTGCTTTGTGCGGCTTAGAATGACGATTGTCTGGTCCGGCTTTTCTGTTGCGTGGTGGAGGGCCTTTATGGCGATTGTGGTCGTCTTGCCCCATTGCCGGTTGCAGCAGAGGATTAGGTATTTGGCGTCGGTGTTGAGGACTTCCGATTGTTTTGGGCTGGGGTGGAAGTCTAGTTTTTCTTCGGCCCATTCGGCGGTTGATTTTGGGCATTCTTCGGCTGTCACGGGAGTTGGGTTGAGGCTTTGTGACAGCGCTTTTAGCATTTCTTCCTTCTGGGTTGGTCGGTTGTATCGCGTTCGGGGACACACTCCGGCGCGCGAGGCGCGCCGGGCGAGTATGTCCCCCTGAGGGGGCGTTGCTGCGAGAGGGTTTTCCCGTCTTTTCCTCCGCTCTTCATTGCTCCCTATGCCGCTCGCCGGGGGGCGGGCGGGAGATCGTCTTCGATGTCGATGCCTTTGGCGACATCGTCGGGCGGGAGGACGACGATTTTGTGGTTCGGGAACTCGCGGCGGTAGGCGGCGAGGACTTCTGGCGTCGGCTCCGTTATGTAGACGGTCGGTTCGCTATTTTCGGTTTCTGGCTCAGGTTCCTGTGTTTCCAATGGTTTGGCGACCGTGGGGAACTCTTTATTCACCAATTTGATTTCGCGGCGGAGGCGGGCGATGCGGCGCTCTAAGCGGTCGATTTGGCGCTCCATCTTTTCGATCGGTGCGGCGCCGGTGTAGAGTTTCTTGGCAACTTGGGCCTGGTAGTAGGGGTCCTCGTGCTCCTCGGGGACGGGGGCATCGTGGCGGGCGGCTTCCAATAGTTCGAAGTTCCAGATGGAGTTCAGGTCCGTCTGGAGGCGGTCGATCTGCCAGCGGGCGATGGCGATTTGACGGACCATGGCGTCGGCTTCCTGGTTGACGGGCAGGTAGATCTGGGTGAGTTGGTGTATGAGCGCGTAAAACTTCTTGCGGTCCTCGTGGCAGAGGACGCCGGAGTTGGGCGGGACGAATTGGGCGAGGGCTTGGGCGTTCTCGCCGGTTTTGATGGAGTTCAGGCGCGACTGGGCTTTGCCTTCGGGTGTGATGGGGCCGCGTGACTTTGCGCCGTTTTCGCGGGCGATTCTGGCTTTGTCTTCTCTCGTCATGTTCGTTCCTTTCTGTGGCTGAAAGCACGAACGCCCTCGCGGGTGGCGAGGGCGTTTGGGGGTGAGGTATTCCTGGCCCGATTACAACCTAGCACGGCTGACAAGGGGTTTGCGGGGTGGATTTTTTCAGGTTGTTGATTTGAAGGGAAATATAAGTTTTGGTTTGCTGTGACTGACTGTTTTATGGACGTCGATTTTCAGAGATATCGTGTGGGGTAACTATACAGGGGGAGGGGTTGTTTTGCCCAGGTTGGCGGGCTACACTAACGGTTCTTATCGCCATGACTTATATCCGGCTGGTCCTATCTGTTGTGTTTTTCGCGTGCTTACTCGATGGTGCTCCGGCGCCGGCGGCGGTAGCGGGACGGCCGGTTTCTTTTGAGGAAAACCGGGGACAGTTTGGGCCTGTTGGCGGCACCGTGTTTGCCGCGTGGGCCGGCGGGTATCAGTTGGAACTACGGGCTAACGGAGTCTCCTTTGGGTTTGCGGATGGACACCGGGTTGAGATGCAACTGGGACGGAATGGCCGGTGGAGTGCGCCGGTTGGGGATGCTCCGCTGGTGATGCAGAGTAACTACCTGCGTTCCTCTGATGCTACGCAATGGGTGACGGGCGTGCGGCACTTTAAGCGGGTGCTTTACCGGCAGGTTTATCCGGGAATTGATTTGCAGTTTTCGGTGACGGGGAAGTCTGTGGAGTATGACTTTCTGGTGGCGGCGGGGGCGGATCCGGCGGGGATTGATTTGCGGTTTCCGGGCGCGACCGGGTTGCGGGTGGAGGCGGATGGCGACCTGGTGATCGGGAGCGGCGGGCATGCGATGCGACATCGAAAGCCGGTGGTGTATCAGGGCGACGGGGCCGAGCGGACGGAAATCCCCGCGGCGATGCGGGTGGAGGGGAAGAGTGTGCGATTTGCGGTGGGTCCGTTCCGGCGGGACCGGGCGCTGGTGATTGATCCAGTCGTGGAGGCGAGCACGCTGATGGGCGGGGGCGGGGAAGAACACCTGCTGGCGGTGGCCGCCGATGCGGCGGGGAATATGTACATTACAGGGACCACCGAGTCCAAGGCGCCGCTTCCGCTGCCGGTGACGGCGGGGGTGAAGCAGGGAACGAACGCGGGAGGGGTAGATGTGTTTGTGGCGAAGATTTCGCCGGACGGCAAGACGTTTCTGTATGTGACGTACCTGGGCGGGAGTGAGGAGGAGCGGGGGGAATCGATTGCGGTGGACGGGGCGGGGAATGTGGTGTTGGCCGGGTGGACGCGATCTTTGAATTTTCCGGTGACGGTGGGTGTGGTGCAGGCGGATCCTGGGGATCTGCGGAGTACAAATCCGGACGCGGATGCCTTCGTAGCGAAGTTGAACAGCACGGGCAGCGGGTTGCTGTTTTCGACGTATCTCGGTAAGGGAGGGGATGAATATGGCCGGGCTGTCCGGCTCGACGCGAATGGGAATATCTATGTCGCCGGGTCGACAGGCTCACCGAATTTTGTGACCACGGCGGGAGCGTATAAGCGGACGCTTTCGGGTAGTTCCGATGTATTTGTGGTGCAGCTGAATCCGAGCGGGTCGGCAGTTTTGTATTCGACGCTTTATGGGGGATCGAGCGGGGAGGAGGCGGGAGCGCTGGCTGTGGACGGGAGCGGGGCGGTGGTGATTGGTGGGGCAACTGAGTCCAGCGATTTGGCGATTGTGGGGCCGGCGGTGCAGACGCCGGCGGTGAAGAGCGCTGCGTTTCTGGCGAAGCTGAATGCGGCCGGCACGGGGCTCGAGTTTTCGAACTACTTTGGAGCGGGCGCGCCGATTTATGTGAAGGATGTGGAGTTGGACGCAACAGGCAATATTCTGGTGGGCGGACAAGCCGGCGGCACAGGGTTTCCGATCACGTTGCCGGCACCGGGTGTGTCGACGCAGCCCGGCCCGTTCCTTGCAAAAGTTGGACCCGGGGGCGGACCGTACCTATATTCGCGGGTTTTGGCGTGCGGTGTGAACTGCATGGGCAGTGCGATGGCGGTAGAGCCGTCTGGCATTGCGTACTGGACTGGGATGGTTTTCAACAACGATTTGCCGGTGGCGGGCGAACCGTTGATGCCGTTTCAGCAGTTTAGTGCTCTGGCTTCGTTTTTGGCGCGGGTGGGCCCGGCCGGGGAGATTCTGGACAACACGTACTGGTATGGTTCGGGGACGCCAGCGGGATTTGGATTGGACCCTGGATACAACGCATCGTACACGGTGTCGACCGGTTTGGCGGTGGTATCGCCAGGAGTGGTTGTTATGGCGGGAGACACGACGGCGCGGCGATATCCGACGACGGCCGGCGCGGCCCAGACGACAATTGCGGGAACCACATTGTGGGATGCGTTTGTGACGAAGATTTCGTATGTTTCGGGTTGCACGTATGCGTTGAGTACGGAAGCGATTAACGCGCCGGCGAGCGGGTCCAGCACGGTGGTGAACGTGACGACGGCGCCGGGTTGTCCGTGGGTGGCGATGCCGAGCGATGAGTGGGTGAGCGTGCAGGTATTGAGCGCATCGCAGATCCGGGTGACCGTGGCGCCATCGACGATGATCAGCCGGGGTGCGGGCGTATTTGTGGGCGGAAAGACGATCTACATTCAGCAGGGCAGTGGCTGTAGCTACTCTGTCCGTCAAGCGGTGGTGAATGTGCCGACGAGCGGTGCGTTTATTCCGATCAACGTGGATACGGGATTTGCGTGTCCGTGGACGCTGACTTCTGATGTCGCCTGGATTCCGGTGAATACTGGCGCGGGCGCGACGAACTCGGGTTCGCAGAGCATCGGTTACAGCGCGCTGGTGAACCAGTATCCGACGGCGCGGACGGGCACGTTGACGATTGTGCCGGGGGTGACAGTGACGGTGCAGCAGTTGGCGAGCACCTGCACGTATATCGTGGACCCGCTGCAGGTAACGGTGAGCGCGCAGGAGCAGACGCCGACGGTGGCGGTGACAACGCAGCCGGGTTGTAAGTGGCTGAAGGAGGAGGCGCCGAGTTGGATGTATGTGGCGTCGATGGTTGGCAATGAGGGGACGGGGAGCGGGGCGGCGAACCTGTTTTTCTATACGAACCAGGGGCCGACGCGCACGGGGACCGTGCGGGTGGCAGGGAAGTTGGTGACAGTAACGCAGATGGGGACGGCGTTGGGTTCGATACCGGACGTGTTGGCCGTGCCGGGGGGCAGCTACACGGCGAATCCGCAATCGTTTTCGTTTGGCGGGCGGGACGGGGATGGGCTGGCGAATCTGTCCAAGATCCACTTCCTGGTGCACACGGCGAGTGTGCCGGGGGCGGGCGTTTGTTATGGCTACTATGACGTGGGTGGGAACCTGTTGTACCTCTACGACGACGCGGGATCGGCACCGTTGGGGCCGCTGTCGCCGGGGGCGGCGGGGACACTGCAGAACAGTCAGTGTTCGGTGAGCGGGGCGGCGTTTTCGCGCGATTCGGTGACGTCGGACTCGGTGTATTTGACGTTGGGGATTACGCGGCTGGGAAGTTATGCGAGCGGAGCGAAGACCTTGTTTTTGATGGCGCGCGATAAGGACGGGAATGACAAGGGCTGGCTGGCTGCCGGCAACTGGAATCCGATCGGGAACGCGGCGGTGCCGCCGAGCGTGGTTCCCACGGCGGGGACGTATACGCTGCCGCAGTTTACGAATACGATCACGGCGCGGGACGGCAATGGGTTTGCCGATTTGAAGCGGGTGTATTTCCTGATGAACGCGGGCACTTCGATTGCAGGGGCGACTTGCCATGGGTTCTTTGAACGGGCGACGAACGAGTTGTTCCTGTACGATGACGCGTTGACGGGTTTGGTGGGGCCGATGCGGGTGGGGGAGAATCGGGACCTTCGGAACAGCCAGTGTGCGGTTTCGGTGTCGGGGTCGAACCCGGTGCGGGGCGCGGGGACGGATCTGGTGATTGATTTGAATTTCGAGGTGCTGGGGAGTTATGGGGCGGTGAGCCGGAAGCTGTACGCGCTGGCGCAGGACAACGCGGGGACGGACAGCGGATGGGTGGAGTTGGCGACGGTGACGATTGCCGGGGCGGGGGCGAACCAGGCGCCGACGGTGGTTTCGGCGACGCCGGGGAGTCCGGTGGGGAGCCCGCAGTCGTTTGTGTTTACGGGACGGGATGCGAACGGGTTTGCGGACATTGCGCGGGTATATTTTCTGGTAAACGCGGACTCGAATGTGCCGGGGACGACGTGTCATGGGTTTTATGACCGGGCGGCGCGGGCGTTCTTCCTTTACGACGATGGGCTGACGAAGCTGTTGGGGCCGTTGGGTGCGTTCACGGCGGGGACGCTGGGGAACAGCCAGTGTGTGATTGACGGGTCGCTGCCGTTGACGGCGACCGGGAGCGGGAGTGATTTGACGTTGCAGATGACGCTGCGATTGCAGGGGACGTATGCGACGCAGGCCAAGAAGGTTTACTGGTGGGCGGTGGACGCGGCGGGATTGGGGACGGGTTGGGTGCAGACGGGAACGTGGGCGCCGGGGACGACGTCGGCAAACCAGCCGCCGACGGTGGTGTCGGCAACGCCGGCGAGCGCGGTGGGAACGCCGCAGTCGATTGCGTTGTTAGCACGGGATCCGAACGGGTATCCGAACATCAACCGGGTGTACTTTCTGGTGAACGGGAGTACGTCGATCCCGGCGAACACGTGCCATGGGTTCTGGGACTGGGCGACGGGTGGGCTGTATCTGTACAGTGACGGGTTGACGAAACTGCAGGGGCCGTTGACCCCTGGGGGCGCGGGGGCGTTGACGAACGGGCAGTGCACCTTGACGGGCGCGACTTCGACGCCAGTGAGCGGGACGGGCAATGACCTGACGGTGACGTTGGGATTGGGGCTGAACGGCAGTTTCGGGACGGCGAGTAAGAACGTCTATTTCTGGGTGGTGGATGCGGAGGATAACGGGACGGGATGGGTGCAGACGGGGACGTGGGCCCCGGCGGCGGTGGTGCCGAGCCAGCCGCCGGTGATTGTCTCGATGCAGCCGGCGAGCGCTGTTGGTTCTCCGCAGACGTTTACTACGGTAGCGCGGGATCCGAACGGATTTGCGAACTTGCAGCGGGTGTATTTCCTGGTGAATCCGAACACGAACATTGGCGCGGGGACGTGCCATGGATTCTATGACCGGGCGCTGAATGCGTTCTATCTCTACAACGATGCGTTGACGGTGTTGCAGGGGCCGTTGGCGCCTGGCGGCGCGGGATCGCTGTCGAATGGGCAGTGCGCGATTCAAGGGGCCGGGTCGGCACCGGTGAGCGGCGCGGGGACGGACCTGACGCTGACGATGGCGATGAGTTTGAACGGAAATTTTGGGACAGCGAGTAAGAACTTCTATTTGTGGGCGGTGGATGCGGAGAACAACGGGACGGGATGGGTGCAGGCGGGGACGTGGGCGCCGGCGAATGTGAATGTGAATCCGGTGCCGGTGGTGGTATCGGGGAGTCCGGCGAATGCGAGCGGGGCGGTGCAGACCTTCTCGTTCGTTGGCCGGGATGGGAATGGGTTTGCGAATATCCAACGGGTGTATTTTCTGGTGAACACGAATAACCAGATTCCGCAGGGTACATGTCATGGATTTTATGACCGGGCGTTGAACGCGTTCTACCTCTATAACGACGCCCTGTCGGCGCTGGAGGGGCCGTTGGCGCCGGGCGCGGCGGGGGTGTTGCAGAATAGCCAGTGTCTGATTCGCGGCGCGGATTCGACGCCGGTGACGGGCAATGGGACGGATTTGACGGTGACGTTAGGGATGACGATGAAGTCGCCTTATTCGACGAGTGTCCGGAATGTATATGTGTGGGTGCAGGATCTGGATGGGAACGGGACGGGTTGGGTGCAGACGGGGAGTTGGAACGCGGGAGCGGCGAATGTGGCTCCGGCGGTGGTTGTGGGGGCGGTGGGGACGGTGGCGGGGTCGCCGCAGACGGTGACGTTTACCGGGCGGGACGGGAACGGTGTGGGGGATCTGGCGCGGTTGTATTTCGTTGTCAGTCCCGGGGCGGCGCAGGTGACGACGAGTGGGTGCCATGGTTTCTATGACCGGGCGTCGAACTCGTTTTTCTTGTATGACGATGCGCTGGGAGCGTTGGCGGGGCCGCTGGTGGCGGGGACGGCGGGGACGATTCAGAATAGCCAGTGCGCGGTGGATGGGGCGGGGACGTCGGTGGTGTCGGCGACGGGGACGGATTTGGTTTTGGGGGTGCAGATGCGATTGCGGGGCGGGTTTGCGGGAGGTGCGAAGAAGTTGTATTTGTTGGGGCAGGATAGGGCGGGGGCGGATTCGGGATGGGTACAGGTGTTGAATTGGAACCCTTGATTGGGGGGAGGTTGCTGTCGCTAGAGCAGGGATATGTTCAGATACTGGTACGATGCCGGCAGGCCGGGTTCTATTTGTTGGCACTGACGCTTTGCGGTTGCAGGGAGGATTTTGAGCCGCGAGTTAGTCGTGTGATTAGTAAGTGTTTTTGTGGACGGAATGAATCGCTCGGCTTTTTGGCGAACCGCATGACAGCGTCGGGCGATGAGGCGGGCGCGTTGCGGTTCATCGGCAGGGGGGAGATGTGGGTCCTGTCGAAGGGGGAGAGGCTACAAGAAATTGGACATTCCGGTGGGCTGTCCAAGATTCGGACTCAATCAGGAACGGTTTGTTTTGTGCATCCGGAACTGCTTATGGCCTGGCCGCCAGCCTAGCGATTCAGGAGTGGCAACGAGGATTAGAGCGGGGTGATTCCCGCAGGCACCGGTTGGCGCGGCGGGTTGGCATATTGCCGGACTATTCGGTTTTCGCCAGATGGGGGTGGTGCAAGAGGGGTGCGGGTTTTGCGGGCGACGCAAGTCCATGGCCGATTTGGGGCAGTATGGCGGATTTGGGGCAGAAGGGGCTGGTGCGGGTTTTTTCTCAGGCATGGATGCATGGCTGTGGAATGAACGACTTAGGCGGTTTTTGGTTCGTGTAGTTGTGAGCAAAGCGGTTTGGCAGGCGTTTTGCAAAGAGCGCAGTACCCGGTAGCTGCCGGGTACGAATGAAATGAACGGACGACGCAACCCATGAAACTGCTAGCACTTCTCTCACTTCCCGCGATTCTGGCGGCCTGCTTTGCCGTGTTGTGGCCTCCGCTGCCACCGTTGCGGCAACGGACCGAGTAAGCGGCACGAGGGCCTTACGGGATCGGCCGGAGGCCCTCTGGCTGGACGGCGCAATTTGGTTGAGGGACACCCTTGTTACGATACAGACGGTCTTCGTCCGGGGAGGCGGTGGCTCGGGCGGAACGGGATATTCTAACTGCAATGGGACTCACTTCGAGGGCGGGTGTCGCGATCGAGGATGGGTGTTTCTGGCCGCGGTCTTGTTATTCGTATCTTCTTCCGGTTGCGTGGAGGGCGGAGTCCAGCGCGGATCCGTTGCGTCTGCGAGCGGAGTCTATGTTCCGCAGACCCGGGCTGGACGGAAACGGGCCGAGGGTGTTGTTTTGCGGGGTGCTGGCGTTGTTACTGGTAGCGTCCGCCGGTTGTTCGCAAGAAGGATTTGAGGCCGGTGGTGGCTGTCCGGCCGGAGCAGGTGTTCGCGGGGGAGATGTTGGAGCGGGCGGACCGCGTTGTTTTGGGGACGATTGAGTGGAAGCGGCCGGTGTGCGGTTGCGGCAGGTGCTGCTTTCGGTTGCCGTGGTGGCGATGTTGAAAGACGGGTTGCCGGAAGAGAACACCGAGCGGCTGGAGTTTTTGTTTGTGGAGAGCCTCGGGTTGGCGGCGGGGCAGGTGGACAAGGGGACTGGACCAGAGTATTGCCCTGGGGCCGGCGCTGGTGCCGCTGCGGCGGGAGAACGGGCGGTGGCGCTCCGTGGTGGACCTTTGGCGGCCGGTGTTGCCAATCTCTTTGACGGCAGGTGAACTGGCGGGAGAGAAGGGCGTGGGGTTGACAGGGCGATTGATTCGCGCGGCGCGCGGGAGGGGCGATTGGCCCGTTCTGGAGGCTTCCGCGGCGGCGCTGTCCCAGTTGGATGGGCCGGATGCGGTGATCCGGGAGTTGCGCGGCGCGGCGGTTGGCGGAGACGGGTTTGGGTGCGCGGTTTGCGTGGATTTGGCGATGCACTTCAAGGGGCAGTATGGGTGTCTGGCTGGGGTTTTGCAGAATGCCCGTTGCGGGGCGGCGGAGAAGGAGAAGGCCGCGATGGTTTTGCACCGGGCAGAGATGGAGGTGCGGTTCACGTTGCAGGCGATTCGGGCGCGAAATGCCGAGTATTTGCGAGTGGGACAGTTGGCGCGGAGTTTGCCCGAGACGCTGGCGGTGTTGGCGATGCATCGGAACGCGCAAGTTCGCGCGGCGGCGGGAGCTTGGCGGGCGGAGTTGGAGCGGTAGGGGCGTTCTGGGGTTGGCTACGCACGTGCAGGGAGATTGCTGGATGTTGATTGGCGTGCCTGAGGCACGGCTTCCGCAGTTCCTTGAACGTATTTGGCCAAAGGAAAAACAGTGATGAGGAAAATGATGCTTGCGTTGGCGTTGACGGTGTTTACCGTCTCCGCCGCGGATACGGCGGGGGCGACCCGGTTGGAACGACAGATCCGCCACGAACTGGTGATGCTGCCTTATTACGGCGTGTTTGACCGGCTTGTCTACTCCGTCAATGGCGGCACGGTGACGCTGATGGGAGAGGTGACGCGGCCAACCTTGAAGTCCTCCGCCGAGAACGTCGTGAAGGACATTGAAGGGATCACCAAGGTAGAAAACAAGATTACCGTTCTGCCTCTGTCTCCCAATGATGACAACCTGCGCATTGCGCTCTATCGCGCCATTTATGGCCAGTCCGCTCTGAATCGCTATGCGCTGCAGGCCGTGCCTTCCATCCATATCATCGTGGACAAGGGCAATGTGACCCTGGACGGCGTGGTGGCCAATGACGGCGACCGGAATATTGCGAACATACAGGCGAATTCCGTTTCCGGTGTCTTCTCCGTCCAGAACAATCTGGCGATTGAAGGGGCGCCGAGTAACGCACCGGCCAAGAAGGGCAGCCAATAGCGGAAGGGCGGGATTCATCGCGGCGGCGGCCGGCACTTGTGCCCCCGCCGCGATGTCCGGCCGCACGCGCTGCTATGCGGCCGGCTTGAGTACGACCTTCGTCCAGCCGTCCTTGCGATCATCGAAGCTCTTGTAGGCGCCGGGCGCCTGATCGAGCGATAGCCGGTGGGAGACGATGAGGGACGGTTTGGCCTTGCCGACGAAGATCAGCTCGCGCAGTTTGCGGTTGTACGCCTTCACATTGGCCTGGCCGGTGCCCATCTTCTGACCCTTGAACCAGAAGGTGCCGAAGTCGAAGGCGATGCTTCCGTTTTTGGCGAGCTTGTCGGGGGAACCGGGGTCGGCCGGGACGAAGACGCCGATGACACCGATGCCGCCGGTGGCTTTCACGGAGTGGACGAGATTGTTCATGGTGAGATTGGGCACTTCGTGGCCGTGCTGGTTGTGGCACTGGTATCCAACCGCCTCGCAGCCGCAATCGGCACCCTTGCCGCCGGTGAGTTGAAGGATCTGTTCGACGACGTCGCCTTTGGACTGATCGATGGGGATGGCGCCGAGTTGTTTGGCCAGTTCGAGGCGGTCGGGATGCTGATCGACGACGAAGATGCGGCTGGCTCCTTGGATGGACGCCGATAGGGCGGCCATGAACCTAAATCCGGCAGTCGGCTGAGCCCTCCGAGTTGCATTTTGGCGGAAGATGTTGAAACTGGGAGGGATGTGGGAAGACAATCCAGGGATGGAGATTCACCCTGCGGGTGAATGGGAAGAAGCACCGAGCCAGCCGATTCCGGA
>CANIVU010000143.1 GCA_947470805.1 Acidobacteriota bacterium
GTCACCCACGACCGCTACCTCCTCGACCGCGTCGCCACCACCGTCGTCGCCCTCGAAGGCGATGGCCGCTGGGGCCTCTTCGCCGAATACGCCCAGTGGGAACAGGAGCGCGCCGAACGCAGCCGCCCCACCCCCGCGAAGAAGGAAGCCTCCGAAACGCCAACCGTCGCGACGCCATCCGCGAAGAAGAAACTCTCCTACATTGAACAGCGCGAATGGGACGGCATGGAAGCCCAGATCATGACCGCCGAAGAAGAGCTCGAAGCGGCGAAAGCCGCCCTCGACGACCCCGCCGTCTTCACCGATCACACCAAGGTTCACGACGCCACCGTCCGCATGGAAACCGCCCAGCACCGCGTCGAAGCCTTGTACGCAAGGTGGGCCGAGTTGGAAGCCAAGGTCGGTTAGGCATAGACTCTCCTTCATGGATTCCCTCAGCCGCCGCGAGTTCGGTCTCCTCGCCGCCGCCGCCAGCCCCATCCCCGAAAAGACGGTGGTCCTCACCTTCGATGACGCCGTCAAATCCCACCGCACCATCGTCGGGCCCATGCTCAAAAAGCTCGGCTTCCACGCCACGTTCTTCATCACCCACAAGTGGATGGACGCCCCCGACCACTTCCTCTCCTGGCAGGACGTCGCCGAACTCCACCAAATGGGCTTCGAAATCGGCAACCACTCCTGGACCCACGCCGGCTTCTCCACGCCGCTGGCCGCCTCCCGCCTCGCCGGCGAACTCGCCCTGATCGATTACGAACTCAACAAAGTCAAAGTCCCCAAACCCGTCAGCTTCGCCTGGTCCGGCAACGGCTTCTGTCCCGAAGCCGTTGAAGTCCTCCGCGAACACGGCATCCAATTCGCCCGCCGCGGTGCCCAGCCCGAAGCCGAATACGGCCGCATCGTCGTCGGTCCCGCCTTCGACCCCGCCAAACACCATCCCCTCCTAATCCCCACCACCGGCGACGCCTACCCCGACTGGACCTTCGACCACTTCGAAAAAGTAATCGCGAACGCCAAAAAGGGCCAACTCGTCGTCCTCCAATTCCATGGCGTCCCCGATGTCGTCCACCCCTGGGTCCACACGCCGCCCGTAGCCTTCGAACGCTACATGCAGCACCTCAAGGATCAAGGCTTCCGCACCCTCGCCCTCCGCGAAGTCGCCCAGTTCTACGGCCCCACCCCACCCGCCGACCCTCTCCTAACCGCCCGCCATCCCCAACCCAAAGACGGAAAACTCCCCCTCCCCATCGAAGTCGCCGCCACGCAAAAAGAGCTCCCCTACTGGCGCGGTGTCATGCGCCAGCACGCCTACACGCCAGCCGAAGCAACCAAGGTAACCGGCCTCCCCGAGCCCCCCACCGAGCCCGAACGCGTCAACGGCCCCAAGCTCACCCCCTACCCCGGCGGCCGCCACATGCGCATCGGTTTTCTCGAAGGCGCCGTCAGCCCCATGCGTGGTACCAAAGCCTCGGTCTTCCTCCCCTGGTCCAACGCCGGCTACATCGTCATCGACCTCCCCGAAGCCGTCATCGCCAACAACAAAATCCACTTCCTCGGCCACACCCACATCCCCACCAAATGGGACGAAAAGAACGTGTCCATCGCCAATCGCGACTGGACCCGCAACCCCGACGGCAGCCTCTCCTCCGAATGGCCCCTCCCCGACAAAGTAACGGTGGGTGCCTCCATCCGCCTTAACGGCGAAATCGTCTACATGGACTGCTGGATCCGCAACGGCAGCGACGAAACACTAAAGAACATCCGCGCCCAAGTTTGCGTGATGTTCAAAGGCGCCCCTGCCTTCAACGCCCAAACCAACGCAAATAAAACGCTCACCGCCCCCCAAGCCATCACCAAATCCGCCGACGGCAAACGAACCATCACAACCGAGTGGGAAGACTGCGGAAGAGTCTGGGGCAACGAACGTTGCCCCTGCATGCATTCCGACCCCAAATTCCCCGACTGCGCCCCCGGCGAAACCGTCCGTCGCACCGGCCGCCTCTGGTTCGCCACCCAATAAAACAAACGCAATATTGTGGTGTCAGTCACCTCATTTTTTTCCGTAAAACGTACCCCCCCTAAGGCAACACCCGCACCCCCACCCGCGACGACGCCCCCGTCTGCCGGAACACCCGAATCATCGCCTTCTGGAAATCTGTTTCCTTCGCCTCATTGATGTTCATGAACTTCTGCGGATTCCGGTCCACCAGCGGGAACCACGTGCTCTGCACCTGAATCATAATCCGGTGCCCCCGCCGGAACGTATGGAAAATGTCATTCATCCCATACTCGACCTTCGAAATCTGCCCCGGCACAAACGCCTCCGGCTTCGCAAAACTATTCCGGAACTTCCCGCGGAAAACCTCCCCGCGCACCAGCATCTGATACCCCGCCATCGGCGGTCGCCGCGTCTCCGGCTTCGACCCGTCATAGTCCGCAACCGGCAGCGAATCCGGCATCACATCAATCAACTTCACAATAAAATCCGCATCCGTCCCGGTTATCGAAACAAACAACGAATTCATCACCGGCCCCGCCAGCGTCACGTCTTCTTCCAAAACATCGGTCTGATAAACCAGCACATCCGGCCGGCTCGCCGCGAACCGCTGATCGTCCACCATGTGCTCCCGCGTCATGCCAATGGCAATATCGGAAGTCGCCGGCACCGGCTTCGCAGGATCACTCGTATACTCATCCGCCCCAGCCGCAACCGAGGGCGCCTCCCACCCCAACTTCCCGTTCGCCAAAAAATACAAACTCTTCTCCCGCGCCCCCTCCGGAGGCCACGAAGAAAACTGCCGCCACTGGTTCCGCCCCGTCTCAAACACCTGCGCCTTCGGGAACTTCCCATCGCCCTTCCCCTTCAAATAATGGGCAAAAAACGGGGTCTCAATGTTCTTCGCGTAATCCTTGCTCGTCTTCGCGTCGAAGTGGATGTACCCCAGATTCGACCCATCATCCCGCGCCCACTGCCCGTGCCGCCACGGCCCCATCACCAGCAAATTCGTCGTCGACCCGCTCAACTTCCCCACATTCCCAAACACCTGCAGCGCCCCATACAGATTCTCCGTATCGAACCACCCGCCCACCGTCATCACCGCCGGCTTGATCCCCTTCAAGTGCGGCCGCAGATTCCGCGACTGCCAGAATTCGTCGTACGTATCATGCCGCATCATGTCGTTCCAGAACGACACCGTGTTCTTGAAATACTTCTCATTCGCGTTGAACAACGGCCCCAGCTGCAAAAAGAACTTATACCCATCCGGCGTCCCATGGTCGAATCGCACACGGTCCTTCGGCGGCACCGTCGGCTCCGGCCGCGGCTTCCCAAACGCCGACAAAAAGTTGAACGCATGAGGCAAATACAACGCCCCGTTTCGATGAAAATCGTCTCCCGTAAACCAATCGGTAATCGGCGCCTGCGGCGACGCGCACACATGCGCCGGATGCGCGTCAATCATTCCCGCCGCCGTATAAAACCCCGGATAAGAAATCCCATACGTACAAACTTTCCCGTTATTATTCGGCAGGTTCTTCACCAGCCAATCAATCGTGTCGTACGTGTCCGTGCTCTCGTCAATATCCTGCGGCCCGCGCTTCACAGCCTTATGCGGCGTCATGTTCACGAACTCGCCTTCGCTCATGTTCCGCCCGCGCACATCCTGGTACACGAAGATGTACTTGTCCTTGGCCAACTCCTTGTTCGGCCCCAGGTCCTCCTTGTACAAATCCTCCCCATACGGCGCTACCGAATACGGCGTCCGGTTCATCAGCACCGGCCACTTCTGCGACGCGTCCTTCGGCACATACACCGAAGTGAACAGCCGCTTCCCGTCCCGCATCGGGATCCGATACTCGTACTTCGTGTACATCTCCCGAACCTTCGCCTCGCCCTGGGCGAACACCGCCACCGACAGCAGAAAAATCAGTCTCATCGTTATCCCTCAAACTGCCGGCGAAACGCCGCAAACTGCTCGCGCAACTCGTGCAACTCCGCTTCCAACTTATTCACTCGAATTTCCAATTCACCCGTCCGCGCCACCGCCGGCGCCGCCACCGGCGCGTGAATCTCCGCCAGCGTCTCCGCAGTCACCGGCCCGCCCATCAGGTGCATCCATCGCGGCTCCCGCTGCCCCGGCTGCCGCCCCAGAAACACGGTCAGCGGATCCTCCCGCTCGCTCAACTTCCGCAGCGAATTCTCCACCGCGTCCAAATCGTCAAACGCGTACATCCGCTGCGTCCGGTCTTTCAACTCGTTCAACGTCTGCGGCCCGCGCAGCAACAACACGCAAATCAGCGCCAACTCCCGATTGTTAAAGTTCAATGCGAACGACGCCCGGTGCGCATACTTCGCCACCCGCGAATCGAACCGCGGCTCCGCCAACCCGCGCTCCTCCAACTCGCGCAACCCATCCCGCACCGTATCTTCGTCGTAGTCCGATACCGGCTCCCGATTCGTCTTCTGGTTACAAGCCGTCATCAGGCTGTTCACCGAAAGCGGATAGTAGTCGGGCGTGACCATGTCTTTCTCAATCAGACTGCCCAGCACGCGTTGCTCAAGAGGACTCAGTGGCGGATTCACCTCTCCAGTTTATCCACCGCGGCCCGGGCGTAGCATAATAACCAGGTTGGAGCAAAAGAAACGTCCGCTAAAAACCCTGGAGAGGGTAATCTCAAAAGCCGGCCTCGGATCGCGCACCGATGCGCGCGGCTGGATCCACGAAGGCCGCGTCCAGGTCAACGGCAAGATCATCGAAAACCCGGACCACTGGGTCGACATGGAACGCGACAAAATCCGCTTCGACGGCAAGCCCCTCGAACGCCAGGACCGCCTCTACATTCTTCTCTATAAACCCACCGGCTACATCACCACCTACAAGGATCCCGACGGCCGCCCGACAGTCTATGACTTGATCAAGGACATCGACAGCTTCATCGTCCCCGTCGGCCGTCTCGACCTCGACACCTCCGGCCTCCTCCTCATGACCAACGACACCCAGTTCGCCGAACGGATCATGAACCCGGACTTCCACGTCCCCAAGACCTACCTGGTAAAAGCGAGCGAGCTCCTAACCGACGACCAACTCGACAAACTCCGCAAAGGCGTCGAACTCTCCGACGGCCCCACCCGCCCCGCCAAAGTCACAAAGCTAAGGGACTCCGGCAAACACACCCACTTCGAAATCACGCTGACCGAAGGCCGCAACCGCCAAGTCCGCCGAATGGTCGAAGCCATCGGCGCGAGAGTCATGAAACTAGTCCGAGTCCGCATCGGCGACATCTCCATCGGCACCCTCCCCATCGGCACCTGGCGCCTACTAACCCGCCCCGAACTCACCCGCCTCCGCCAGTAGCGTCTAACTGCCCCTCCTACAGCGTCGAACTCAATTTCTTGACCCGTTCAAGCTCCCGCAAAATCTGTGGCGATTCTTTCGCCTCCGCCAGCGGCACAAGTTGCTCCTCGATGTAGCCCCAATCCAACCGTTTATCGTGCCGAACCGCAATTCCCTCTGCATCCCGCAAATCAATGGGCCGCGAGGCGAATAGCTTCATCACCATCAGATCTTCAGCCGAGCAAGTTCGCAGACCGACTCCCGGCGCGAATTCGAAAGTCGTCGCCCGTTCCACAACCAGGCGCTCAAACGGCAGTGCTCCCAACGAGATGTCAATCCCAACACCGCTCGGCGAAGCAAGCAGCAGCACGCGCGCACGCAACGCAAACTGCGCCGCGTCGGCATTGCGCGCCGTGTAGTGGTCCAACAGCGCGTCGATAAAGGGCTGCTCCCGCCCGAATCCCGTCAGCAGAGTAATGTCGACGTCCCGCGTAACCCGCGCCTGGCTCCAACGCTGCACCGCGATCCCGCCAATGAAGCAGGATTCCCAGCCCTCCGAATCGCAGAACTCCTGCAACTCCAGCGCCGCTTCAAAAATTCCAATCATCCTCGCAGCTTCGCGAAGTACCGCTGCATCTCCACCAACCCCGATCCCGCCTTCGGGCTCCCCGCCCGCAGCGCCTGCTCAAACGCCGGAGCTAACAGTTCCAACGAAAGCGCCGTATCCTCGTCCCGAACTTCACGAAGCCGCATCAACTCCAACTCCGGACCCACTTCCTTCCAAGTCTGCGCCCACCGCTTGATCATCTCCTGGTCGGTCATAACTTCATTATCTCCCCTCACCCCAACCCCGCCGCCACCGCCCGCATCTTCCCCCCATACTGCTTCCGAATCAACTCCACCCGCTTACAATACGTCGACTCAAACGACCGCCTCTGCACCGCCAACTTCTTCTGCATCTCCGGCTCCTTCAACAGCTTCTGCGTCGACCCCGCCAACCGCCCCACCGCATCCCCAAACACCCGCGCCGACGCCTCCCGAAACCCCGCAATCGCCCGGAAATACCCCGCCTGCCCAGGCACTTTCTTACACCCCCGCACCAACGCCTCCAACACCTCCGCCTTCTCCCCAACATCCAGCAACGAAGTAGTAGCCAACCGCTCCCCATACGAATCCAAAAACGGCCCCAACGGCAGCATCAACTCCGCCGCCCGTCGCAACGGCTTCACCGCCCGCAACGGATAATGCCGGTGCCCCTCACTGGCCAGCAATTCCTTATACAAATCCCCCGGAAACTGGAAAATCCCGCCATACCCCGCCACATTCTCCTGCGCCAGCCGCTCAAACTGCAACGCACTAGCGGAGTGCTTCCCAGCCCCCGTCCAAAAACTAATCCCCTGATTCAAATCCCCCAAATTGTGAATGACGCTCATCGCCACCCGCATCGTGTCCAACTCCCGCCCCGGCGTCATGCACACATCCACAAACGCCCGCGCCTCCCGCAACAACTCCGCATGAATCGCCGCATGCGCCAACCCCGCATACTCCTCATCCCCCAACTGCAAAAACCGCCCCAACGCCCCCGCCATCACGCTCAACCACTCCCCATCATGCCCGCTAACCAACCCATGCGACCCGCAATCAATCGTCCGCAACGAATACCCATCCAGCGTCCACGTCTGCATCGCCACGCCCAACCGGAACATCTCGTGCAACACATCCAAATCGCGCGTCTCCCGCCACAACAACCCGCGAATCTTCGAGTCCACATCCGTCGGAACATACGTCGCGACGGTCGACCAATGCGACGCCAGGCACAACGAAAAATACCGCAGCAACGACCCCTCGTCCTTCAACGAAGGGTCCGCCTTCACCGCCCCCAAAATATGCAAAAACCCGTCCCGCTCATACGCCCGCGACATCGCAGGCTCATCCGGCAGCCGCTCCAGCAAAAACGGAGCGGTATTCCAAATCAGCTCCAGCAGCCCCGCGGGCGAAATGTAATGGTCCCAAACGACCTTTTGTTCAATTATCTCTTCCAACCCTTAAGCGTAGCAGCGAAGCTCAAAAATCCGCACACTGTCGCTGCCATTGGTAGCCTTCGCCACCACCCGTACCGCGCCGATATCAACGCCGCCCAGCTTATGCCGCCGAACCCGCTGAAAATTCCCGGTAACAGTCTCGACCGTCGTCCAATCCAACGACCCCGCCTTCCGCACCTGCACCTCATAATCCCGCACCGTCTCCGGCTGCGCCGCGCGCACAATGCCCCGGTTAATCGAGTCCGACGACGTCAGCGTCAACTCCCGCTGAAACCCGGTATCAAAGGTGATCTGCAACTCACCCACCCGCTGCGCCTTCTCCCACTCCAGCGCAATCCACGACCCCGCCGGAGCCTCCCCCAAAGGAGCCTCCCAATGATGAATCCCCTGGCCAGGAATATCCCGCGCCACACCGTCCAGCACCAACAACGCCTTCGCATCGCCAATCTCGGCCGACGCCGTCGCCCGTGCCATCCGCGCCAAGTCCGCCGGATCGGAATTGCGAACGTTTTTAATCGTCTGGTCATCGCGCATCAACCGCTGCTGCAGCGCGCTCACCAGCTTCGGCTCGGAAGCCAACTGCCGCGGCGAAATCCCGCGATCCAGACACATCGCCGCCGCCGTCCCAGCCGCCTGCCCCCCCACCGCGCAAGTCGCCATCACACGCGTCGAAGTAAACGCCACATGCGTCGCGCTGATGTTCCGCCCCGCCATCATCAGGTTCGAAACGTTCTTCGAATAGAACGACCGCAGCGGAATATTGAACACCTCCGGCGTGCGAATCTGCACCGCCGGCGGCAAGTCAGCCCGGTCAAAACCACCCGGCGGGTGATCGTCCATCGGCCAGCCGCCAATCGCCACCGCATCCGCAAAATCGCCCTTCAGCAAATCGTTCTGCGACAACAAGTGGTCGCCCACCAGCCGCCGGCTCCCGCGCTTACCCGGCATAAATCCAACCCAATCCATCGCCCAGTTCGCCGAAGAGGTGTGTTCCCCCGAATTCTTAATGTGGTCCCAAACGCCCATCACAATCGATAGCAACTCAAACCGGATCCGCTCGTTATCCCGGATCGGGTCCACGCTCCCGCCCCACTCCACCCACCAATACCCATACTCCCAACTGGTCACTTTCCGGAATTTCAAAGTATCCGCCGTCACCTTCCGCGCCCACTTCGGCGGCGTAAACGGCATCGGCTTCTGATACAACCGCGACGTGAACAGAATCGACGAACCCAGCGTCTCCTCATCCGGTTTCTCCGGCGCCAGCGACTCCCCAAACTCGCTCCGCCGCTCCCGCCCCGTCCGCATCTCCGCGCCCGATTCCAACCCCAACCGCGAATCCCCCGTGCAGTCCATAAACAACTTGGCCTTCACCCGGTACAAGTGCTCCGATTTATCGCACCGCACCATCACTTCCTCAATCCGCCCATTCCCCGTCTTCGCCGAATAAACCACACTCTCCAGCAACAAAGTAATATTCGGTTCCGAAACCACCTTGTCGTAAAGCAACAGGTCCCAAAGCTCCCAGCACCGCTGCGGATTATTCACCGCATCAGCCAACCGCAGCTCTTCGAGTAACCCACCCTCACGCCATCCGCCCCTGCCCTTATGCGAATTCGCCCCCACGACATGCATCTTCACTTCGGAAGAAGAATTCCCACCCAGCCGCGACCGGTCCTGCACCAACACAACCTTCGACCCCAACCGCGCCGCCGAAATAGCCGCGCAAACCCCGGCCAGCCCGCCGCCAGCCACCAACAAATCCGTTTCCAAAGCAACCAGCGTCATATGCGGCTCCGCGGCCGCCATCTGCCGGGCCCCATTCGGTGGCGCGATCTTCTCGAACTCCCGCCGCACAGCCCCCTGCGAAACATTCACCTGCGCCGCCGGCAGCGCCGCCGCATTCACCAGCAGCGAATAGCCACCCATCCAAAAGTCGCGTCGATCCATATCTGAAATCTTATATCTTTCACTTTTAGAATTGTTTGGCAAAAAGCCAGGCCAACGGTCCGCAACTGGTCGGGCGCCGCGCCGCCGACCAGTTGGATAACGACATCGCGACCGGAGTCTCGGCCGCTGGTCGGTTTTTGGGGGCCACCCTTTCCCCGGTTTCAATGGCGCTGAATCAGCAACCTCCGCACCTCCTGACCGATGGGAGAAAGGACCCCTTTTGCCCACAATAGAGCACTGTCAATAGTTGACATCTATTGTTAGTCGCTGTACGGTGGAATCATGAACGTCCACCTTGGGTCAGCCTTTGATGAATTCGTCGCCGGTCTTTTGAAGAGCGGCTACTACCAAACTCAAAGTGAAGTCCTGCGCGAAGGTTTGCGGCTCCTCAAGGAGCGGGAAGAAATCAAACATTTGCGCCTTGCGGAGCTACGAAAAGAGATCGCTATCGGAGCCGAGCAAGCGGATCGCGGTGAGTTTGTTGACGGACCCGAAGCCTTTGCAAAAATCCGCAAGCGCAGCGCACAGAGGATGAAGCGATCCAAGGCATGAAGAAGCCGTTCGTCCTTACGCCCCGTGCCGAGCAAGACATCGGGGACATTTGGGACTACATCGCGGTGGACAGTATTGATGCTGCTGACCGCGTGTTGACTGCTTTGGAGAAGGCAATACTCCGGCTTGCGAAGACGCCCGGCATTGGCCACTTACGCGAAGACCTGGCCGACCGGCGGCATCGGTTCTTGCTGATTTTCTCGTATCTGATCGTCTATCGTTTCGAGACGAAGCCTCTACAAATCATTCGGGTCATTCACGCCGCTCGTGACGTGCAAAGCATTCTGGGTCTTCCTGCGGAAGAGTAGTTTCAACCTGGGAACAAGGGAACCCTTTCTCCCGATCACGAGAACGCCCGGAAATGTTTGGGCAGAATTCCCTGGCACGCCTAAGCGCAGATAGATCCTAGTAAACCGCTCCGCCCTCCGCAGCTGCGTACGAGACCCGCAGCCGTACGACCCTAAACGCGCAAACAGACGCCTCCGCAACGGCATTCCGCTATCCACCGCCGCACCGACAAATCTCCCCAACACCGCTAACCCCACCACGCCAAACAGCCTCGAAGAATCCACCCCACAACCCCCCGTATAAATGCCCCCCACACAAATATCCCCCCTCTCCATCCCCCTCCCGAAATCCAGATAAACTACCCCCATGCGCCCCGCCCTCGCCCTCCTCCTCTTACTCGCCCTCCCCGCCTTCCCCATCACCCGCCAGGAACTCGTCTTCGCCACCACCCCACAAGGCGAACTCAAACTCACCCTCTTCTACCCCCCCGATTGGAAACCCTCCGATCACCGCCCCGCCGCCCTCTTCTTCTTCGGCGGCGGCTTCGTCAACGGTACCCCCCAACAGTTCTTCTCCAAAGCCGCATACCTCGCCAACCGCGGCATGGTCACCGCCTCCGCCGAATACCGCATCAAAAACAAACACAAAACCACCCCCATCGAAAGCTTCGCCGACTGCAAAACCGCCTTCAAATGGCTCCGCGCCAACGCCGCCACCCACGGCATCGACCCTGCCCGCATCGCCGCCGGTGGCGGTTCCGCCGGCGGAACTTGCGCCATGAACCTCTCCGACGAAGCCGACTCCAAACCCAACCTCCTCCTCCTCTACAACCCCGCCACCAACGTCGCCTACCCCTGGGCCCCCCTCAAAAACATCAAGCCCGGCCTCCCGCCCATGATCATGTTCTACGGCACCGAAGACACCCACTACACCCAGGCCAAACCCTACTTCCAAAAGGCCCGCGAACTCAAAATTCCCATCGAACTTTATTACGCCAAAGGCCAACAACACGGCTTCTTCAACGATCATCCCAACGCCGACTACTCCTGGCACACCGCCACCCTCTACATGACCGACGTCTTCCTCGCCAAACACGGCTACCTCCAAGGCAAGCCCACCATCGCCCACCCCACCGGCTCCAAAGCCGTCCTCTTCAGCGAAGCCGCGCCGATTCCCGTTCCCCCTCAACCCCGCCCGCTCCCCCCCAACATCCGCGCCGAACGCGACATCGTCTATGCCAAAATCGGCAACCGCGAACTCAAACTCGACATCTACCTGCCGAACGCCGATTCCCCAACCAAACGCCCCCTAATCGTCTGGATCCACGGCGGCGCCTGGCGCGCCGGCACCAAGGAACAAACGCCAATCCTCCCCTTCGTCCAGCAAGGCTACGCCGGCGCCAGCATCGGCTACCGGTACACCCAGGAAGCCCCCTTCCCCGCCAACGTCGACGACTGCAAAGCCGCCCTCCGCTGGCTCCGCGCCAACGCCGAAAAATACAATATCGACCCCGCCCGCGTCGCCCTCTGGGGCTCCTCCGCCGGCGGCCATCTCGTGGCCTATCTCGGTACCACCGGTGACGACCCCGCCACCCGCGTCCAGGCCGTCGTCGATTGGTATGGCCCCACCCGCGTCGCCCGCATGTCTCACTACCCCTCCGCCATGGATCACGACTCCCCCGAGTCCCCCGAAAACCAGCTGATCGGCGCCCTCATCCAGCAAAATCTGGAACTCGCCGACAACGCCAACCCCGCCCGTTACGCCTCCAAAGACGATCCCCCCTTCTTCATCCAGCACGGCGACGCCGACCCTCTCGTCCCCATGGAACAAAGCGAAATCCTCGTCACAGCCCTCAAAGCCGCCGGCGCCAGCGTCGAATTCGAAGTCCTCCACGGCGCCGGCCACGGCGGCCCCCAGTTCCAAAACCCGCAAAACCTGCAAAAGGTGAAGGCCTTCCTCGATCGCGCCCTAAAATAGTTGTAAGGGCATAATGCCAGACCAACTCCGCTGTCTCGTCCTCTTCTACATCAACACCCGCAAGGCCGCCTCCGCCGTCCTCGACCACGGCCGCATCCTCTTCGCCATCATCGCCGCCGTCGCCGTCACCCTCGTCATCTCCTCCGCCGCCGCACCACTCCAAAACCATGACTTCGCCATAATCATCCAAGCCAGCGAATCCCAACTCACCCCAAACCCCGCCCCCGATGAAATCATCGCCCTCCAATCCCAAGCCTCTCGCCAACTCTCCCAACGCTACTTCGCCATCGGCCTCAAAAACCTCCTCTTCCTCGCTATCCTCTTCGCCCCAATCTCCATCCTCATCCTAGCCGCCTGGGATCACCTCGGCGGTGCCCTCACCGTCCTCTCCCGCGACTATCTCTCGGTCCTCATCGGCCTCCTCTTCGCCTGGACCGCCGCCCACCTCCCTCTCGCCTTCCTCTGGTTCCTCGCCAACCCCGCAATGGCCGTCCCCCTCCAAGCCCTCGGCCTCATCGCCTTCATAATCTTCGCCGCCCCGGTCCTCTCCACCGTCACCGGCGGCACAACAACCCACGCCGCCATCGCCGCCGCAATCGCCCTCATAAGCACCGCCCTTGCCCGCCCCCTCCTCGCCGGCTCCGGCAACCTCCTCTACATGTTCGCTTCCCCCTGGCTCCTCTTCTTCCTATGGCAAAGGTTCGGTACCGACATCGGTTCCCTCGGCTCCGGCCTCGCCAACCGCCAAAACTTCAAACGCCAACTCGAACTCGCCACCATCAACCCCCACGATGCCGATGCCCACTACCAGCTCGGCCTCATCTACGTCCAACGCCGCCTCCCCGCCGAAGCCGAACAACGCTTCCGCCGCGCCCTCGAAATCGACAAAAATGAGCCCGAAGTCCTCTTCCAGCTCGGCCGCCTCCTCCGCCACCAGGACGGCCGCCACGAAGAAGCCCGCCCGCTCCTCGAACGCGCCGCCGAACTCGACCCCAAAATCGCCTCCCATGAAGTCTGGCGAGAACTCGGCGCCGTCGCCCTCGCCAACGCCAATTACCCCGACGCCCTCCGCTACCTCGCCCACTACACCGCCGCCCGCCCCTACGATCCCGAAGGCCTCGTCCTCTACGGCCGCGCCCTCCGCATCGCCGGAAAACCCGACGAAGCCACCGCCGCCTTCCTCCAAGCCATCGAGTCCGTCAAAGGCGCTCCCGCCTTCCGCCGACCCGAATTAGCCCGCTGGGAGGCCATTTCTAGGCAAGAGCTAAAAGTCAGTCACAAGCCTTAGTAGAAATTAATAAAAAAGATAAGCCCAAAGCCATCAACATCGTACGGGGAATCACAAAATCCGCTCGTCGTCGGTTAGTACGAAACCACCCGGTAGAATTGGATCGTATGGCCCTGCTTCGCAAAACCACGCGACGCGCCGATTCCGCCCGGAATAACGGCGCCAAGTCCTCCGGCGCGACCACGCCCGAGGGGCTCGACCGAGCCCGCAATGCATCCGTAACCCACGGCCTCTACGCCACCGAAGAAACGCTCAAAGCCACCGTCGACCCGGCCGCCTTCGAAGCGCTCCGCGAAAAGTATCGCCGCTGTTGGCAGCCCGAAGACGAATACGCCGACGATCGCGTCGACGACCTCGTCCAGGCCCGCTGGGACTTAAATCGGCTCCAACTCGTTCGCCGCAATGAGTTAACAGCTCTCTTCCAGCAAACCGGCTCCGTCGTCGACGCCGAAGCCACCGCCTCGGAGCCCAACAGCCTGGTCGCGCGCCTGGAAGCCCGCATCCGCCACATCCAGCGCCTGATCTCCCGTCTCGAACGCGATATCTACGGCCTGGACAAAAAACCGAAAACTTCGCAAATTGAAGGACCCTCCCAAGAGTCTATGAAAACAAAGGACGTACCCGATTCCACTGCTTGCCCGCCAAAGCCCGAAGGGCGAAGGGGGGGCACCACGGAGAAATCCGAGCCCCAGCGTCCCGATTCGCCCGCCTTCACCGTCGCGCCATCGCCCTGCGACCATCCGCGCACGCCCGATACCGCGCCCTCCAGTTGACGCCGCCGGCGCGCGTAACTGCTGCGGCAACTTTTTGCACTACTGCGCCGTCTGTAATAATAATGGGCAGACCACTGGCCTTGGTTGGAATGTATAAAACAAAATAAGGGTATTCTGGTTTAGACTGTATGCGTATTGCCGTCAGCAATCCTGACAATATAGGGGACTTTGTCGTCCGCCAACCCATGTTGGCCGCGCTCGCAGCGGCAGGTCATGAGTTACTCCTGATTGTCCGTACTCACGTTGCTCCTCTTGCCGCCTGGGCTGTGCCCGGCGCCACCATCGTGCAGTGTGTAGCCGACCCGTACCAGCCGCAGTTTCAAGTCGATGCCGCGCCCGACGATCGTGCTATCAGCGCTGTTACTGCGTTCGATCCCGATATCTTCGTTGTGGCCTCGTTCCAGCACACGCAGCTCGAAGAACAGTTAGCCCAACGCCTCCCGCGTGCCAAAGCCATCGGCTTCGGCGGTGAATTATTCCAGAACGATAAATCGCGGAACATCACCCGCGTTCCCGCCATCAACCTCGCCGTCCAGGTCCAGGTCGGTCGCGACTGGCTCGAGTCTCGCAAGAACGAGGTCCTCGCCAGCGCCATCCTCGGCACCTCCGTCACCCTGGCCCCGCCCCGCCTAACCCCGGATAAAGGCTTCCTCACCGCCGCCGCCGGCCGCCTCCGCCAGGAAGGCTTCGCCAAACGCAAGTTCTGGATCGTCTGCGCCGGTGAAGGCTCCGCCTACACCCGGCTCAAGAACTGGTCGCTCGAGAAATGGGCCGATGTCTGCTCCACCATGGTGCGGGATTACGGCCTCCATCTCATCTTCGTCGGCACTCCGTCCGAACACGAATCCACAGCCGCCATCCGCGCCCAAATGGGCGAGTTCGCCGGCAAAACACTCGACATGACCGCCAATCCCGACGGGTTGGACACGCTCGTCGGCCTCACCGCCCACTCGGAAGGCTACCTCGGCAAAGATACCGGCCCGATGCACATCGCCGCCGCGCTCGGTAAACCCGTCGTCGCCGTCTTCGGCGGCGGCCATTGGCCCCGCTTCCTGCCCTCGCCCGCTTCCGGCAAGGTCCTCTCCGTGCAGGTCCCCTGCTCGGACTGCAACTGGATCTGCCCGTACAAAACCTCCTACTGCGTCAAAAATATCCCCATCGACGCCGTGAAGGACGCCATTCGCGACGTCATCACCGGCCAGCAGAAGGAATTCGAAGTCGCCCTGCTGGAACCCGAACCCTGGGTCGCCCGCGCCATGGTGCTCGATGCAGCCGATACCGCCCGCGACGCCATGCGTACCCTCGAAGCCGAACGCGCCAACTTCCACCAGTGGCACTCCGACCGGATTCGCGACATTGAAGGCCTCCGCCAGGAGCTGCAAAGCGCCCTCTCCACCCGCGACCAGGAAGTCGCCAGGATCAACGATCACGCCGCCACCCTCGATGCCGACCGCGTGACCCTCCAGCGTCTCCTAACCCAACGGGACGCCGATCTCGCCCTGCTCACCGAACGCGCCACTCTCTCCGTCACCCAAGCCGAAATCGCCCGCAAGCAGAGCGAAGAACTCTCCGCCATCGTCGCCCGCCAAGCCGCCGGCCAGGCCGATCTCGAAGGCCAGCTCCTGGCCCGCCAAACCGAAGTCGCCGCCCTCCATCAGCAACACGCCGCCCTGCAGGCCCGCCTCGTCGCCCGCGACGACGCCTTCACCCGGCTCACCGTCCTCTCCACCGCCGCCACCGAGCAACTCGATTCGCTCCGGGCCGAACTCGACTCCCTCCGCCACGTCCTCGACGCCAACGAGGCCCTCGAACGCCGCTTCGCCCGCTTCCACGAGCGCACCGCCCGCCA
>CANIVU010000144.1 GCA_947470805.1 Acidobacteriota bacterium
CTCTCGCGTCACAGGCACTAACGTTGCTGAAGGCGGTGCAGGGACGGCCCCGATCGCTCTGAACAACGGAGCGGGCATGGCTGTGTGGGAAGTGTTGCAGGCCGATCCGTTGACGACTCAGACCTATGAGTTCGGCATCGGTGTCTCCTATGTCTCCAACACGTCCAACAACCTGCCTGGCCTCGGCTCGGCCACGGTTGCCGGCAGCTTCGCGCCGCTGAGCACCGTGACGACGCAGAGCGCTTCGGCTCCGCTTCCGCGCTTCGCTGACACCAGCTCGGCTCGGACGATCTTCACGATCAGCGCCTGCACCACGAACATCCTGTTCGTGTTCTTGACGAACCAGGCCGGCTTCGACTCCGGTATTGCGATCAGCAACACCTCTGTCGATCCGTTTGGTACGGCTCCTCAGTCCGGTCCTTGCAAGCTGAACTACTACGGTGAGACCACCGGTGGCGGCGCTGCTCCTGCAGCCCAGACCTCCGCGGTTGTGCCGGCCGGTAAGCAGCTGACGGCCGTTCTGTCGACGGGCGGTAACTATGGAATCGCGGCGACGCCGGGCTTCCAGGGTTACATGATTGCTCAGTGTCAGTTCCAGTACGCGCACGGCTTCGCCTTCATCAGCGACGTCGGTGCAAACCGTGTGTCCGAAGCCTACCTGGGTCTGATTCTTGACTCGGCTCTGAGCTCGCGCACGCTGTTCGCCAGCGAAATCCTGGGCCACTAAAGCAGTCGCCTAATCGGCGTAACAATGGTGAGGGGGGAGGCTTCGGCCTCCCCCTTTTCTTTGGGGATCTGGTTTTGGGGTAACATTTGTTTACGTGCTACCCGTCTTATCTGAGTCTTTTCTTCAACTTCGGTGGTACTAGTCCGCCAGTTATGGTGTTAAACTGTAGGGTGTCCGCTCCCACGTCCCCTTGGTGCACCCCCGCGTTCCGCGTCCCTAACTCCAACAATAAAGAGGTATTAATGTCCATCCTCCGACGGACCCAGCAGTTGAGTGCCTGTGCCGCTTTGGCAGCGTTTGCCGCATTTGCCCAAGCGCCCACCAACCTCTACGTACTACCGAATTCGTCCGCGACCGCGCCCATTGCGACGTCCTACCGGACGGACCCGTTCACGCTGTTCTCGTCGTTTTCGGTCCAGCCTGGCGCAGCGTTTTTGCTGATGCACCCGAACGGGCAGAAACTTTACTCCGTGGCGCGCTCCGGCGCCGACACGTTGATGGTTCTAGACGCCCTGAACCCCGGGACCGTGTTGAAACGGGAAAGCCTGGGCCAGGCGGAAGCCGCCGTGCTTTCTCCGGACGGGCGCCGATTGCTGATCGCGGCCGGTTCGCTGCACATTCTGGACACGACGAGCGACACGAAGCTGGCTTCGTTGAGCGATGTGGGCAACACGCCGACCGATATCGCGGTGGCGCTGGACGGTTCGCGCGCCTTTGTTCTGAGCCCGGTGTCGAACCGGTTGACCGCGGTTGACTTGAATACGAACACGGTGACGGGAAATTCGATCCTGGTCCCCGGCCAGGCGACTGGCGTGACGGTGGGCCCGAACGGCCTCGTCTATGTGTCGACGGTGAACCTGGTGCAGATCATCGACGGCCGCTCGATGACGATTATTCGCGAAATTCAGTTGAACGCCCGTCCGGGTAAGCTGCTGTTCACTCCGGATGGCACGACGGCGCTGGCGGTGAACGGGACTCCGATCACGGGCTCGTCGATCATTATGTTCGATGTCGCCGGCCAAAAGGTGCAGGGGACGATTCCGAACTTCCAGGTGACGTTGGACCGGCTGGTGTTTGGCGCGGGCAACCGCATCTACGGGCTTTCCAACCAGACCGCGCAGCTGTACGAGATCACGACCAGCCCGCTGAACATCAATCCGCCGCAGTTTTCCGGCATCGGCTCGATCACTAACGTGACCGATATTGCCGTGTCCGGTGAAGTGCCGAACTCGCGGTTCATGTTCCTGTCGACGCCGGGCACGATTTACCGCCTGGACCTCTCGTCGAATCCGCCGCTCGATGCCGGCCGTGCCGCCATCCCGACGCAGCCGGGTCCGCTGGTTCATCTTTCCGCGCAGACGACGGGAACGCCGACGGCAATGCTGGCGTATAACACGGCCCAGACGACGTCGCCCGGCGGCACGTACCTCCCGCTGATTGCGCGCGTGACGAATTCGGTTGGCAAGCCGCTGTTTGGCGTGAACGTCAACTTCACGAGCGACAACCCGAGCGCACAGATTCTGGGCGCGACGGCGACGACGAATGCCCAGGGTTGGGCGCTGACCACTGTTGTGGCCCCTCCCACCGCCGGTACGTTCAACGTGACCGCGGCGGCGGGTCCGGGCCCGGGACAACCGACGGCTACCTATGTGTTGTCGGCCTCCAGCGGTTCGACCGGCGGAGCGGCAACGGGCCTGCTGACGATCGCGAGCGGTCAAGGGCAGATGGTTTCCGAGCAGTTCCTGCTGACAGAACCGTTTACGGTACGCCTGAAGGACACCAAAGGCAACCCGGTTGCGGGCCAGACAGTAACGTTTACGCTGGCCAGCGGCTCCGGTACGCTTGCCACTTCTACCTTCCAAGGTGTTTCGTTGACCAATACGGTCTGCTCCGGTAATACGTGCACGGCGGTGACCGACGCGCAGGGACTGGCGCAGGCCAGTTTCCTGGCGACGGCGATTTCGCCTGGGTTCTCCTTCGCCCAGCAGACGATTTCTGCCTCGAATGGCGAGTCGACGGTGAACTTCATCGTCACGACGATTCTCTCCACTCTTCCCGGCGGCGGGCAGGCGGCACAGCCGCTGGTGGAACGCATCAAGCCTGTTGACAGCCTGCTGGTTGGCCAGACCGGTACCACGCTGAATGAAGCCATTCAGGTGCGTGTCGTGGCGGCAGCCGGTATCCAGTCCGGCCAGCCGATTCCGAACATTGCGCTCAAGGTGAGAACGGAAAATACCGATCCGACACTGGGACCGACGGCGGTCTGTGTGGGTGAAGGCGACGTGGCACTCTCGGACTCCTCCGGTCTTGCGACTTGTAATTTGAAAATTGGCGGCAAGCTGGGGCTTTCCGGGCTGAACGTCAACATCGGCGGCACGCAGAGCTTGGGTGGATCCACGATTAACCTTCAGGTGCGTCCGGGCCCGCCGGCCGTGATCCGCATCCTGCAGGGGAACAACCAGAGCGGCAACCCTGGCGCCCGCCTTACCTTGGCGTTCCTGGCGCAGGTGGAAGATGCCTCCGGCAACATTCTCCCGGGCCAGACGGCGAACTGGGAAATTGTAACGCCGAACTCGATCACGTTGGCTAACGTTGTCGCGGTGGCTGATGCTTCCGGCCGCGTGAGCGCGCTGGGCACGTTGGGCAGCGTGGCGGGTGTGAACCTGGTCCGCCTCCGCATCGGCGGCGTGGTGCAGACGTTCAGCTTCACGACGAATCTGACGATCAGCCAGTTGAACAAGATCGGCGGCGACGGCCAGACGGCGCTGGTGAACCAACCGTTCCCCGGCACGTTGGTGGTTGAAGTCCGCGACGAGCGGAACAGCCCCGTCCCCGGACAGGCTGTGGTTTGGAGCGTCCTTAGCGGCGCCGCCACGTTGAGCGGTTCGAGTGTCGGCACCGACGCCAATGGCCGTTCGACGGTGACCGCGGTGGCCGGTAACACGGCTGGCACGATTACGGTTCGGGCCGCCCTTGGCGCGTTGACGCAGACGTTCACGCTGACTGTCCGGCCTCCGGGCCCGGTCTTCACGGCGGCGGGCATCGTCGGCACGGCTCGTAACCAGCCCGGCATCGCTCCCTGCGCGCTGGCTACGATCTTTGGCAGCAACATCGCGATTGGCGTGACTGGCGTGGTCAATACCAACTTCCTTGGTATCGGCGGCCTGCCGCTGAGCTACAACGGTGTGGAAGTCGAAATCGGTGGTCTGCAGGCTCCGATCCTGGCCGTTTCGAACCAGGCCGGTACGGAATCGCTGGTGGTGCAGGTGCCTTGCGAAATCGCTTCGCCGGGCCGCACGACGGTCATCATCCGCATCCCCGGCGCGCAGGCGCAGGCGGACAACGTACAGGTGTTCCGCGCCGCTCCTGGCATATTTGAAACCCCGGCTGTCACCGGTCAGCGTTCGTACGCGGCGATCATTCGCCCGGACGGCAGCTACGTGACGCCGACCAATCCGGCTCGCCGCGGTGAAATCGTCCAGGCCGCTGTGACGGGTCTTGGACCCACGGTGGCCGCCGCGGTTACCAACCGCGTGGGCATTGGTGGCCAGTCGGTCACTTCGCCGCTCGTTGTCGGATTGAACGACCAGGGTGTCCGCATCGTCTCTGCCACCTATGCGCAGGGGATGATCGGCGTCTACTGGCTCGCGTTTGAAATCCCGCTCGACTCCACCCCGGGTGTCTTCCGCAACTTCGCCGTTGCGGCGGAGAGCCCGACCGGTGAGCTCGTCTTCGGCAATAGCAGCGCCATCGCCGCTATTCAGTAATCCCCGCACGCTGCACTTCAGCCAAACAAAAACGGGATCGGCCTACCGGCCGGTCCCGTTCTGTATTTGGGGCGCCGTTTATAATGAATCAATGCCTGTTATGGCCGCTACGCCCCCGGAAATTCTCGCCCAATATGAGCTCGTGATCGGGCTCGAAGTACACTGTCAGCTTGGCACGCGCACGAAGATCTTTTGTTCGTGCCCGGTGGAGGTTGGCAATGCGCCCAACACCAACGTTTGCCCGGTGTGTTTGGGCCTGCCCGGCGCGTTGCCGGTGCTGAGCCGGCAGGCGGTGGAGCTGGCGATTCGCGGGGCGCTTGCGCTGCATTGCGATGTGCAGGGCGAATCGATATTTGCGCGGAAGAACTACTTCTACCCGGACCTGCCGAAGGGGTATCAGATCTCGCAGTTCGACAAACCGTATGCGCTGCGGGGGCACGTGGATATTCAGTTGGAATCCGGCGTGAAGCGGATTGGGCTGACGCGCATCCACATGGAAGACGATGCGGGCAAGAGCCAGCACGACGGGTTCAAGGACTCCGAGCGGTTCACGTATGTGGACCTGAACCGGAGCGGCACGCCGTTGATTGAGATTGTCAGCGAGCCGGATATGCGCTCGTCGGAAGAGGCCTTCCAGTACATGACGGAGGTGAAGCAGGCGTTGCAGTTCGCCGGTGTTTCCACCTGCGATATGGAGAAGGGCGAGTTGCGGTGCGACGCGAATGTTTCCGTCCGCAAGAAGGGCGCCGAGAAGCTGGGGACGCGGGCGGAGATCAAGAATGTCAATTCGTTCCGGTTTCTGAAGCAGGCGATTGAGTTTGAGTTTGAGCGGCAGGTGGCGATTGTGGAGTCCGGCGGGCGGATCATCCAGGAGACGCGGTTGTTCAACGCCGATTCGGGGGAGACGGTTTCGATGCGGTCCAAGGAAGAGGCGCATGATTACCGCTACTTCCCCGAGCCGGACCTGATTCCGTTGCGGATTAGCGACGCATGGTTGGCGCGGGTGGCGGGCGAGATGCCGGAGTTGCCGCAGGCAAAGCGGGCGCGGTTCCTGAGCGAATACGGGCTGACGCAATACGATGCCGAGGTGCTGACGGCGACGCGGGAGAACTCCGAGTATTACGAGAAGGCCGCGGCGGCTTCGAAGAATCCGAAGGCGGTGGCGAACTGGGTGATGGGCGATCTGGCGGCGATGTTGAAAGCGGCGGGGAAAGAGATTGGCGAGTCGCCGATTTCTCCGGCGCATTTGGGTGAGCTGGTGGATTTGATCGGCAGCGGCGAGCTGTCGGGCAAGCTGGCGAAAGAGATTTTCCCGAAGATGTTTGAGACGGGGGATGCGCCGCGGGCCATTATGGAGCGCGAGGGGCTGAAGCAGATCTCCGACACCGGGGCGCTGGAGAAGATCATCGACGAGGTGATCGCGGCCAATCCGAAGCAGGTGGAGCAGTACAAGGGCGGCAAGACGACCGTCATCGGGTTCCTGGTGGGGGCTGTCATGAAACTGTCACGTGGGCAGGCTAACCCCGCGACAGTGAACCAGTTACTGGCCGAAAAGCTGAAATAGATAGCCAGCGCGGGGGTGGGTGAGCGATAGTGGAGGGAGGGGTGTTTTCGACGCCCCTGACCCTATGACCACGGACTCATCCCGATGCTGGACCACCTGTTCTTCACCGAACTTGTCGGGCTCAAGGTTTACGACCTTAAGGGCCGGAAGCTGGGCCGTGTCCGCGACGCGGCGATCGTTCCGCTGGTCAACGCGTTCCGCGTAGACCGGTACCTGCTGGGCGGGGGCTGGGCGTGGTTGAGCGTCCGGCACGATCAGATTCAGACCATATCGCTCGAGGGCATCTGGCTGCGGGATGAGCAACTGACGCCGTACCACCGCGACGATTACATGTTGCGGCTGGAGCGCGATCTGTTAGACCAGCAGATTATCGACGTCGAAGGGCGCAAGGTGGTGCGGGTGACCGACGTCACGTTCCAGCGGGTGCAGGTGAACGGGCACGATGAACTGCGCGTGCAGGAGGTGGACATCGGGCTACGATCCATGTTCCGGCGCCTGGCGCAGGGCGTCCTGCCACGTCCGCTGATCCGGAGGATGATGATGCCCATCCCGGTGAATTCGATTCGCTGGGAGTTCTGCAACATCCTGGAAAGCGATCCGCAGCGGCGGTTGCGGCTGAACATTTCGACGCGGGCGTTGGAGGCGATGCATCCGGCCGATTTGGCGGACATTGTGGAGGAGTTGGGCGCGTCGGACCGCGAGGCGCTGTTCGGGTCGTTGGACAGCGAGGTGGCGGCGGAGGCGTTGTCGGAAATCGACCCGGATATTCAGGCGAGCATTCTGGAATCCCTGAGCGAGGAGAAGGCCGCCGAGATTATCGAAGAGATGGATCCGGACGAGGCGGCCGATGTGCTGGCGGACATGGAGGAGGCGCGGTCGGACGCCATTCTGGAAGAGATGGACGATGAGCCGGCGCACGAGGTGGAAGAGCTGCTGGAGCATCGCGAAGATTCGGCGGGCGGGTTGATGACGACCGAGTACGTGACGGTGCCGCATACGGCGACGGTGGGCGAGGCGGTGGCGGCGATGAAGGGGCACGACTATGCGTTGGAATCGACGAACACGGTGTTTTTGATTGACGCCGAGGAGCGGTTAATGGGCGCGGTGCCGATCGCGCGGTTGTTCCTGGGCGATCCATCGGTGGCGCTGGCTTCCCTGCAGGACGAGCGGCTGCTTTCGGTGCCGGTGAAGGAGCAGCAGGAACGCGTGATTGCCACCTTCGACAAGTACAATCTGGTGGCGCTGCCAGTGGTGGATAGCTCCAAGCGGCTTATCGGCGTGATTACGGCAGACGACATCATTGCGATTCTGAGGCAGAACTGACGATGTTTAAACGCCTCAAATATCACATTGCCGTGTTCTTCTCGGTCATCGGGCCGGGGTTCATTACGGCTGTCGTGGACAACGACGCCGGGGGCATCTTTACCTATTCGCAGGCGGGGGCCAAGTACGGCTATCTACCGCTGTGGACGCTGCTGCCGATCATGGCGCTGCTGATCGTGACGCAGGAGATGTGTTCGCGGATGGGGGCGGTGACGGGCAAGGGGTTGAGCGATCTGATCCGCGAGGAGTTCGGGCTGCGGACTACGTTCTTCGTGATGATGGCGCTGATTGCGGCGAACCTGACGAACGTGATGGCCAACTTCGCCGGGATTGCGAGCTCGCTCGAGTTATTTGGGATTTCGAGGTATATCACCGTTCCGATCGGGGCGTTGATTGTGTGGATGCTGGTGGTGAAGGGCACGTATGCGAGCGTGGAGCGGATCTTCCTATTCGCGACGGCGATCTATATCTGCTACATCGTGAGCGGCGTGATGGTGAAGCCGGATTGGAAAGAAGCCGCGCTGTATAGCGTGAAGCCGGTGCTGCTGTTTGAACCGGCGTATATTACGCTGCTGATCGGCATGGTGGGGACGAGCGTGGCGCCGTGGATGCAGTTCTATTTGCAGGCGGCGATTGTGGAGAAGGGCGTGAGCGCGAAGGAGTATGCCGAGTCGCGGATTGAGGTGATTGTTGGCTGCGTGGTGATGACGGTGATTGCGTTCTTCATCATCGTGGCTTGCGCGGGGGCGATCTGGAGCGTGGCGCCGCGGGACATCAAAGATTCGACCGATGCGGCGCTGGGGTTGAAGCCGTTTGGGGAGTATGCGTATCTGCTGTTTTGCGCGGGATTGTTGAATGCTTCGTTGTTTGCGGCGTGCATTCTGCCGCTGTCGACGGCGTACACGGTGTGCGAGGGATTGGGGTTTGAATCGGGCGTGAATAAGCAGTGGAACGAGGCTCCGGTGTTCTACTGGCTGTTTACGTTGCTGATCGTGATTGGCGGCGGCGTGATTCTGATTCCAGGGTTCCCGCTGGTGCGGATGATCCTGCTTTCGCAGGTGCTGAACGGGGTGTTGTTGCCGTTCGTGCTGATCTACATGACGATCATTGTGAACCGCAAAACGATCATGCGGGACTGGACGAATTCGCGTGCCTATAATGCCGTGGCGTGGACGGCGGTGGCGATCATGATCGGGCTTACGGTAGCCCTGGTGGGCATATCCCTCCGAGACATTTCGGGGTAAGAATGTCACCCCTTTTCTGCGCTACACTCACGCTTGCCCCTCATGCCTGACATTGCCGATACCAACCTGCCCGCGAAAGATGTGATCCGGCACTTGACGCATGAGTTGCGGCAGCCGTTGAGCGCGTTGGAATCGATTGCGTTCTATCTGCAGATGACGGTGGGCGGGGGCGGTTCCGATGTGAGCGCGCAGGTGGAGCGGTTGCAGCAGATGGTGGACAACGCCAATTTTGTGCTTTCGGACGTGCTGCATTTGCTGCAGATGGCGCCGGCGACGCCGGTGGCCGTGGCGCTGGAGGAGTTGTTGGAAGAGGTACTGTGCGAGGCGTGGGCGAGCGAGGGGCTGGGGGTGGAGACCGATATCGCCGATGAGCTTCCGGCGATGAGGGTGGACCTGGAGCAGGCGCGGCATCTGTTCCGCAGCGTGCTGCATTTTATGCGGCGAAGTGTGGCGGAGCCGCGGACGGTGACGATTGCGGCGCGGACGGTGAATAGCACATTGCACATTGAATGCAGCGCGCACGCGCCTCATGTTGTGCCTTCGGCGTTGTTCCATCCGTTGGAAGGGAACCAGTTGCTGACGTGTCGGCGGATTGCGGAGAACAACCACGGCCATTTTTCGGTGGAGAAGAGCGACCAGGGGCGGTTGTTTCTGCGGTTGGATTTGCCGGTGTCCGTCTAGATCGACGGGTCTTCGGCGCGATTTTCGAGTTCTTTGACGCGGGCGGCGAGAGCGGGCAGGTTGGCCACGTGGGCGAGTTGTTTCAGGTATTCTTTCAGCGGGCGGGCGGGGGTGCCCCAGTAGGTTTCGCCGCCGCGGACGATTTTGGACGTCAGCACGCCGCTGCCGGAGCCGAGGACGGCGCCGGATTCGACGCGGACTTTATCGCCCATGCCGACCTGGCCGCCGATGATGGAGTTGGCTTCGATGATGCAGCCGCCGCTCATGCCGGTTTGGGCGGCGATGACGACGTGGTCGTGGATCTGGCAGTTGTGGCCGATGTGGACCATGTTGTCGAGCTTGACGCCGTTGCCGAGTTTGGTGACGCCGAGGGCGGCGCGGTCGACGGTGGAGTTGGCACCGATTTCGCAGTCGTCACCGAGCTCGACGGTGCCGACTTGGGGGAACTTCTGATAGGCGCCGGCGACTTTGACGAAGCCGAAGCCATCGGCGCCGAGGACGACACCGGAGTGGAGGATGGCGCGGGCGCCGATGGTTACGCGGTCGTAGATTGTTACGCGGGGGTGGAGGAGGCTGTTGGGGCCGATGGAGGCGTCGTCACCGATGGCGCAGCCGGCGCCGATGACCGTGCCTTCGCCGATGGTGGCGCGTTCGCCGATGACGGCGTGGGGGCCGATGTGGGCGGTGGCGGCGATCACGGCGGATTCGGCTAAGACGGCGGTGGGATGGATGCCGGGGGCGAACTTCTTCGCGGGGTAAAGCATCATCAACGCCATGGCGAAAGCCGTGCGCGGATCCTTGACCCGGATGCAGGTGCGGCCGGCGGGGAAGGCTTCATCGACGATCAGGCAACCGGCGGCGGAGCTGGCGGCCATGGCGACGCCTTTGCGGCCGGAGGCGAAGGCGAGGTCGGCAGGGCCGGCTTCTTCGACGGGCAGGGCCTTTGCTATTTCGAGATCGCCATCGCCTTCGAAGGGGGCCTGGAGCCGGAGAGCTAAATCGCAAACACGCATGACTTGTATGATACGAAGACAGATGGCCATCGATCCTTCCGCCCGCATCGCCTCCACGGCGAGGGTACACCCGAACGCCCACGTCGGCCCGCAAACCGTGGTGGGCGAGTTCTGCATTATTGAAGAAGACGTCACGGTTGGCGCCAACAACGTGTTGGAGCCGTACGTGTTTTTGAAGCGCTGGACGACGCTGGGGGACGATAACGAGATTTCGGCGCAGACCGTGCTGGGCACCGATCCGCTGGACAAGGGATTTGCCGGGCAGCGGAGCTATTTGAAGATTGGCAGCCGGAACAAGATCCGCGAGCATTACACGATTTCGCGAGGGTCGAAGCCGGAGACCTCGACGGTGATTGGCGATGAAAACTTCATCATGACGTCCGGGCACATTGCGCATAACGCCGTGATTGGGAACGCCACGATCATTGCGAGCTGCGCGCTGGTGGCGGGTTACGCCGAGGTGGAAGACCAGGCGTTTCTCTCCGGCGGGGCGTTGATTCACCAGTTTGGAAAAGTGGGGCGGCTGGCGATTATCAGCGGGAATACGCGGGTGAGTTTGGACGCGCCGCCGTTCTTTACGTATGCCGGATTTAAGATCGAACCGTGCGGGCTGAACCTGATTGGGCTGCGGCGAGCGGGGATCGCGGCGCCGGAGATTCAGCAATTGAAGAAGGCCTATCGGCTGATGTATCGGAACGGGTTACCATTGCAGGAGGCGTTGCGCCGGATCGAGACGGAACTGCCCGGTCCACTGACGGAACACCTGGTTCGGTTTGTCAGAAACTCCAAGCGCGGCATCTGTCGAGAAGCCCCCAAAAATCAATCGGAATGAAATTTTTCGCTATCGCCGCCGTTGCCCTGTCCAGCTTCGCGCAAGACGCGCCGCTCACTTTGAAAGATGCCGTGCGGCAGGCTTCTGAGCGGTATCCGTCGATACGCGTTTCGCGGGAACAGATCGCTGAGGCTAGCGCTTCCGTTGAACTGGCGCGTACGGCGTTTTTGCCGCGTGTGGATGCGATTGCGCAGGTGAACCGGGCGACTACGAATAACGTCTTTGGGATGCTGTTTCCGAACTCGGTGATTTCGCCAATCAGCGGGCCGCAGATTGATGGCGACCAGACGCGGAATGTGTTTGGCGCCGCCTTGGGCGTGTTGGTGACTTGGGAGCCGTTTGACTTTGGGCGGCGGCAGGCGGATGTGGATATCAGCGCGTCGGCCAAGGCACGGGCGGAGGCCGCGGCGGCGCGGACGAAGCTGGATGTGGCGGTGGCTACGGCTGATGCGTATTTGACGGCGCTGGCGGCCGAGCAGGCGGTGAACGCGGCGAAGGCCGGGATCACGCGGAATAGGGAATTTGAAAAGATCATTGAGGCGTTGACCAAGGCTGAGTTGCGGCCGGGCGCGGATTTGGCGCGGATCCAGGCCGATACGATTCAGGTGGAGACGCAGGTGGTGCGGGCGGAGCAATCGGTGGCGCAATCGAAGGCGCTGTTGGAACAGTATGTGGGCGCGACGGTGAAGGCGTTGGACGCGGCTCCGTTTTTGAAGGCGGAGGGTGGTGGCGATGTGGGCGCGGTTGGCGTGACGGCGGCGCATCCGCAGTTGGTGGAGCAGCAGCGATCGATTGAAGAGATCATCGCGCGGATGAAGGCCGTGGATAAGGGCTGGTATCCGAAGTTCGCGGTGCAGGCGTCGGCGTTTGGGCGCGGCTCCGGGGCGCGCGTTTCGGGCCCGTTCGCGGGCGGGGCGCATGGGCTGTATCCGGACCGGGGGAACTGGGCGGTTGGGTTTACGGCGACGTTGCCGTTGTTGGAATTCAAGCAGCTGCGGATCCGCAAAGAGGTGGAGGCGCAGCGGCAGACGCGCGAGGAATCGAAGAAGGAATTGGTGGAGCGGGAGTTGTCCGGGCGGCTGGCGCAGGCGAAGGTGCAGTTGGACGGGGCGCGGCGGATCAACACGCTGGCGCCGCGGCAGTTGGCTTCGTTGCAATCGGTGTTGACGCAGACGCAGGCGCGGTACCGGGCGGGGCTGGGCACGCTGTTGGAAGTGGCCGATGCGCAGCGGCAGTTGACGCAGGCCGAGATTGAGGCCGCGCTGGCGCGGCTGGCCGTGTGGCGCGCGGAGTTGGCGATGGCCTACGCGCAGGGTGATTTGGAACCGTTTCTGGCGAGGCTTCCCTAGCGATGTGGCTGATCCTCAGCGCGCTGCGCCGTCCGGTCACCGTTCTGGTGGCGGTGCTGGCTGTGGTGATGGCGGCGGGGTTGGCGATTACGCGGATGGCGATCGATATCTTCCCATCGCTGGGGGCGCCGACGATCTATGTGGCGCAGCCGTATGGCGGCATGGATCCGGCGCAGATGGAAGGGTATTTAACCTACTACTACGAGTATCACTTCCTCTACATTGCGGGCATTGAGCATGTGGAATCGAAGAACATTCAGGGCGCTTCGCTGATGAAGCTGGTGTTCCATCCGGGCACGGATATGGACCAGGCGATGGGGCAGGTGGTGGGGTATGTGAACCGGTCGCGGGCGTTCATGCCGCCGGGGGTGGTGGGGCCGTTTATTACGCGATTTGATGGCGGCAGTTTGCCGGTGGGGCAGTTGATTTTTTCGAGCGCGACGCGGAGCCCGGCGGAGATGCAGGACATTGCGTTGAACCGCGTGCGGCCGCTGTTTGCAACGTTGCCGGGCGTGTCGGCGCCGCCGCCGTTTGGCGGGAATCAGCGGGCGATTGTGGTGCGGTTGGATCCGGACAAGATGCGCACGCATCGGATCTCGCCGGAGGATGCGATCAAGGTTGTGAATCAGGCCAGTTCGGTGCAGCCGGCGGGGAATATCCGGATTGGCGATTTCAACAATCTGGTGGAGTCGAACTCGGCGCTGGGCGGGAATCTGAGCGAGTTGTTGAAGGCGCCGTTGCGGCCGGGGGAATCGCCGCCGACGTTTTTGGGCGATATTGCGACGATTGAGAATGGCACCGATATCGTTACTGCGTACGCGCATGTGAATGGCAAGCGCACGGTGTATATGCAGATCACCAAGCGGGCCGACGCGTCGACGCTGGATGTGATCCGGCGGGTGCGGGAGAATTTGGGTGCGTTTAAGGCTGTTTGTCCGGAAGATGTGGACGTGCGGGTGGAGTTTGACCAGTCGCGATTTGTGACGGCGGCGCTGCGGTCGCTGGTGAATGAGGCCGCGTTGGGCGCGTTGCTGACGGCGCTGATGGTGCTGATTTTCCTGCGCGATTGGCGGAGCAGTTTGATTGTTGTGGCGACGATTCCGGTGTCGTTGCTGGCGGCGGTGATCGGGCTGTGGGCGTTCGGGCAGACGCTGAACATGATGACGCTGGGCGGGCTGGCGCTGGCTGTTGGTGTGCTGGTGGATGAGGCGACGGTTGAGATTGAGAACATCCATTCGCACATGGCCGAAGGGCTGAGCCGGGCGCGGGCGGTGGTGGATGCGGCGTCGAAAACGGCGGTGGCGCGGTTCCTGTCGATGTTGACGATTCTGGCGGTTTTCCTGCCTTCGTTCTTTATGACCGGCGTGGCGCGGCAGTTGTTTGTACCGCTGGCGCTGGCGGTGGGGCTGGCGATGATTGCATCGTATTTGCTGTCGTCGACGCTGGTGCCGGTGCTTTCCACGTGGCTGATGCGGAGTGCGTCGGCGGATGAAGGGTCGTCGTTGAAGGCGGCTTATACGGGGTATTTGAAAGCGGTTCTGGGGGCGCGGTGGGCTGTGGTGGTGGGGTTTCTATTGGTGACGGGCGGATTGGTTTACTGGCTGCTGCCTTCGATGGGGAAAGAGATTTTCCCGATCGTGGATACGGGGCAGTTTAAGCTGCGCATTCGCGCCGCGACGGGCACGCGGATTGAGCGCACGGAGGTGGTGGCGCTGCGGGCGTTGCAGATTGTGGAGCGGCTAGTGGGGAAGGAACATATCGCGATCAGCTCCGGTTTTATTGGGGTGCAGCCGGCGAGTTATCCGATCAACACGCTGTATTTGTGGACTTCCGGCCCGCATGAGGCGGTGCTGCAGGTGCAGCTGAAGCCGTCGGCTACGCCGCGCGGGGAAGAGTTGAAAGAGAAGCTGCGTGAGTATTTTGCGCGGGAGTTGAAGGACACGACGATTTCGTTTGAGGCCGGCGATATTGTGGCCGAGGTGTTTTCGTTCGGTTCGCCGACGCCGGTGGAAGTGGCGATGCAGGGGCCGTCGCTGGCCGCGAATTTGGAACATGCGCGGAAGGTGATGAAAGAGTTGCAGAGGGTGAAATCGCTGCGGGATTTGCAGTTCGCGCAGCCGCTGGACTACCCGACGGTGGATGTGAAGATTGACCGGGAGCGGGCCGGGCAGTATGGGCTGACGATGCAGGATGTGTCGAAGTCTTTGGTGGCGGCGACTTCGTCGAGCCGGTTCACGGATCCGAATTACTGGCGCGACCCGGTGAGTGGGAACGCGTTCCAGATTCAGGTGGAAATTCCGCAGCACCGGATGGCGTCGACAGACGATCTTTCGAATTTGCCGGTGATGAATAACCGGCAGGCGCGGCCGGTGCTGGGCGATTTGGCGACTATCGAACGCGGCAAGACGTTCGGCCAGGTGGAACGGTACAACATGCAGCGGGTGATCTCGGTGACCGCCAATATTCAGGGCAAGCCGCTGGGCGAGGTGGAGAAGGAAATTCAGGCGGCCGTTGATCGCGCGGGTAAGCCGCCGCGGGGCGTGACTGTGAATATTCGCGGGCAGATTCCGCCGTTGCGGGAGACGCTGGCCGGTTTGCAGATGGGGCTGTTGATTGCAGTTGCGGCGATCTTCCTGCTGCTGACGGCGAACTTCCAGAGCTTCCGTTTGGCGCTGGCGGTGGTCCTGACGCTGCCGGCTGTGGTGGCGGGTTCGTTGTTGGCGCTGAAGGTGACCGGCGGCACGTTGAATGTGCAGAGCTTTATCGGCATCATCATGGCTACGGGCATTGCGACGGCGAATTCGATTTTGCTGGTGACCTTTGCGAATATGGCTTTCCGGCACGGGCGGACGCCGGTGGACGCGGCGCTGGATGGCGCGCGTGGGCGGCTGCGCGCCGTGTTGATGACGGCATTGGCGATGATCGCCGGCATGTTGCCGATTGCGCTGGGCCTGGGCGAGGGCAGTGAACAGACGGTGCCGCTGGGCCGCGCGGTGATCGGTGGATTGATCCTGGCCACGTTTACGACTCTGACTTTGCTGCCGGCGCTTTATGCGATTCTGCAGGCCCGCGGCACCTCTACTTCCAAATCGCTGGATCCGAACGACCC
>CANIVU010000145.1 GCA_947470805.1 Acidobacteriota bacterium
GGCCAACGGGATAGCCCGATTGCAGCCGCTTAACGGCCGCCAGTTTGAATTCGCGCGTGAACTTCCGCCGCGTTGTGGACATGACTCAAATTCTCCTTCGTGGATTTTTATGAGTCTAGTCTCGTGTCTCAAATTCGGGGACAAGTCCAACCAGCGACAACACCCCCAGCAACGTCGACACCGACGCGCCCACGCGAAACGGGTACACCTGCACCGCAAACAACTCTTCCAAGGTCGTCACCCGCAAAATGGACGACGACGCCTTCGCGTCTAAAAACGCTTCCATCGCACCCGTCCCGCCATTCGTCCTCACCAGCAGCGTCTCATTCCCCGCCCCCGCTCCGCTCGTCGGGAAGTACAGACACGTCGCGTCTCTTCCCTCTGTCACCATCCCGCTCATCACGTCTTTTGAAACACCCACTACCTCCGCCTCGCGGAACCGCGGCATCCGGTTCCCGCGGTCCATCTGCAACCCGGTGGCCGCCAGTCGCACGGTGCGTCCCAATGCGTCTTCCCCCGGCCAGAACAGCTTCGCCGTCGCCTCGCTCACCACCACTACCGCCCCTTCGCCCGCCGCCTCAGCCGCACTGAAATTCCGCCCCCGCACAATGGGAATCCGTAGCAGATCGAAATACTCCGGCGACACAAAATTGTAGCCGGCCCGTGTCGATACATCCGTCCCCGCCACACCCGCCGACATCGTCCGCAACGGCCCGCTGAACGGTCCACGCCACGCCACCGCCATCTGCTCGTTCCACGGTTCCGCCCGCATCGCTTCCAGCACCGGCACTCCCACCGGCTGATTCAGCCCCACCACCGCCACGCCCTCCACTCCAAAACCCAGGTCCCGCTCCGCCATCTGCCCGCTCGCCCGCAGCAGCACGCCCGCGCAAATCAGCAACAGCGCGCATACCGTCACCTGCGTCACCACCAGCCCCCGGCGCAATCGCGACGGCCGGCCCACATAGGCCAGCCGGGGCCGTGTCGCCTGCAGCGCCGGCAACAGGGCAAATACCAACGTTGCCAGCAGCGCCGCGCCAAACAGAAACACAAACACCCGCATGTCCGGAGTCAGATCCACGAACCGGATCATCTTGGCTAACATCGGCGGCATCGTCGAACGCACCGCGCCAGTCATCATCCCCAGCGTCGCCCCGGAAACCCAGAATCCCAACAGCGCCGCCGGGACCGCCAGCACCACGCCCTCCACCATCAATTGTCCGATCAGCCTTCCCCGCCCCGCCCCCAACGATAGCCGGATCCCCATCTCCCGCCGCCGCGCCATCGCCCGCCCCGCCATCATGCTCGCCACATTCGCGCAGGCGATCAGCAGCACCAGCAAAAACGCCAGCCCCACCGGGAGGATCAATGCGACCGTTTCCGGCATCAGTGGAATCGTCGTCGCATTCGGCCGTAACGAGACCGCGGTCACCCGCTGCGCCTCCGGCAAGCCCGCCGTCAACTGCTGCGCCGGGGCAACGCCCCGGGCCAACCGTCCCACCAGCGTCTGCCCGCCATCCGCCGCGGCCCGTTCGGCCTGCTGCGGAACCCAGAAATCCGCGGGGATCTGGCCGATCCCGTCAAACCCCGGCGCCGCCACTCCCGCCACTTCGTACATCCCGCCAAACATCGGCACCGTCTTCCCCAGAATCGTAGCGTCCCCGCCAAACTTGTTCTGCCACGCGTTGTAGCTCAACACCACGGCGTCAATCTCTGTTTCAAACGGCCGCCCCATCGCCATCCCCACGCCCAGCATCGAAAAATAGTTCCCACTCACCCGGTTGCCGAACAGCGTTCGCCCGCCACTCTTCGCAAACACCGGCTTAAACGCCAGCACGTCTTGAAACCCCGGCCGCAGTTTCCGCACCAGCCGCGCGTCCTCGCCCGTGAAGATCGTGCTTCCGCTCCGCGTACCCCAGCCGAACTGGTACAGCCCATCCGGTTCACGCACCGCCAGCGGCCGCAACACGTAGGCATTGAAAACAGTGAAGAGCGCCGTATTCAACCCCAAGCCCAACGCGATCGTCGCAATTACCGTCACCGCGAACCCCGGCGTCCGCCAGTAACACCGCACCGCATACCGGATGTCCTGCGCCAGCATCTCCACCCACCGCGTCCCCCGCGCATCGCGGCACTCTTCCTTCACCCGGTCCATCCCCCCGAACTCCCGCCGCGCCCGCAGCATCGCCTCCCGCTCCTCCATCCCATGCGCCTGGTACTTCCGCGCCTCCATCGCCAAATGAAATCCCACTTCCTCGTCCAGCTCCCGCTCCACCACCGCCCGCCCGAACAGCGCCCGCAGCCGCAACTTCCAATCCGTCCACTGCATACTACGCCAGCTCTATCACGCGGCCAATCGCGGTCGTCAACCGGTCCCAGTTCTCCCGCTCCCGCTCCAGTTGCTTCTTTCCCGCCGCCGTCAGCCGGTAAAATCGCGCCCGCCGTCCCAACTCCGAAACACCCCACTCCGCGCTGATCCAACCCTGATGCTCCAGCCGGTGCATCGCCGGGTACAACGACCCCTGGTTCACCCGCAGCACATCTTCCGATATCTGCTGAATCCGCTCCGATACCGCCCACCCGTGCATCGGCTCTCCCTGTAGGGTCCGCAGGATCAGCAGGTCCAAGGTGCCCTGCAGCAGGTCCATTCGCGCCGGTTGCTTCATGTTGTCGCCTGTCTACACTATGAGCAGCTTGTTGTCGGATGTCAACAACAAAGCGCCCCGCCCGCCACGCTCCTGCGATAATCGGATCTGGACATGAGTACTCCCGCCCAAGGCCCCTTCGACGTAGCCATCATCGGCGGCGGCATCATCGGTGCCGGCATCGCCCGCGATCTCTCGCTCCGCGGCGCCCGCGTCGCCCTCGTCGAAAAAGGCGACCTCGGCGGCGGCACCACCTCAGGCTCCACCCGCCTCATCCATGGCGGCCTCCGCTATCTCGAAATGCTCGATTTCGCCCTCGTCCGCATGGACCTCCGCGAACGCGAAATCCTCCTCCGCATCGCCCCGCATCTCATCAAACCCCTCGAATTCCGGATCCCCTTCGTCGGCCAATCTGCCTGGTTTCGCACCAAAATGCGCATCGGTCTCATGCTCTACGACGCCCTCAGCTACGACCGCTCCCTCCCAGGCCACCGCTTCCTCGACAACGCCGAAACAACCGCCGATGAACCCGCTCTAACGACAAAGAACCTCAACGGCGCCGGCTCCTACTACGACGCCCAGGTCCGCCTTCCCGAGCGACTCTGCCTGGAAAATCTGATCGACGCCGCCCGCCACGGCGCCACCGTCCAAAACTACACCGAAGTCATCGCCGCCAACAAAAACAACGGCAAAGTCGAATCGCTCAACATCCGGAATCTGGAAACCGGCGAAGAGTCGACACTCCACGCCAAGGTCTTCATCAACGCCACCGGCGCCTGGTTCGACCGCGTCCAACAGCTCCTCGGAAACACCCCCAGCCGCCGCATCCGTACCACCAAGGGCATCCACCTCACCTGCGCCCCCATGGTCCAGAAGGCCAACGTCCTGTTCTCCCCCCTCGACGGGCGACTCTTCTTCGTCATCCCCCTCCTCGGGAAAACCTGGATCGGCACCACGGACACCGACTTCCCCGACGACCCCACCCAAGTCCGCGCCGAAGCCGACGACATCGAATATCTCCTCAAATCCGTCGAACCGTTCTTCCCCAACATCCGCAAACTCCCCATCTACTCCACCAACGCCGGCGTCCGCGCCCTCGTCCGCCAGGACGGCTCGGAATCCAGCGTCTCCCGCATGCACAAGATCGAGGAGACCCTGCCAAACATGTTCTCCGTCCTCGGCGGCAAGATCACCGGCTACCGCGCCATCGCCGAAGAGGCCGCCAACGCCGCCGCCACACGGCTCGGCATCACCGCCCCCTGCCGCACAGCCACCGAACTCCTCCCCGGTGGAGGCCAAGCCCCGGACAACCACTTCGGCGCCCTCTACGGCAGCCGCGCCCCCGAAGTTGAGGCACTCGCCGCCGCCCACGGCCCCATCGGCGCCCAGGCCCGTTTCGCCGCTCGCTACGAATTCTGTCGGCACCTCGACGACTTCCTCCTCCGCCGCACCGAATACGCCTTCGCCCACGACCTCGGTGCCTCCATCGCCCGCGAGGCCCTCGATGCCTTAAGCGATGAATTTCAATGGAATGACGCCCGCCGCGAATCGGAATGGGCCACCTACCGACGCGCCGCCAACCGTGCCCATACCGATCTCCCCATCGAATGTCCGCTACCGGGATAACCCGCCCGCCTCAGATTATTCCGTCAACTATGAAGTCGTAGCCTAGACTGTCCGATAGATCAGCAGCAAGGAAATCACCGGGTTGGCCTATAACCCGGGAGACAACAAGGATCTATGCCATCCATCAGCACCAAACAGTTCGGCATCGTGCAGTTCGAAGAAGGAGATATCTTCGAATTCCCCAACGGCCTGCCCGGGTTCGAAGCGGAACATCGCTTTCTCTGTATCGAGCGGCCTGCCCTGCGGCCCGTGGTATTCCTCCAAAGTATCGCGAAAGAAGAGCTCTGCTTCATTACTCTGCCGGCGCGATCCGTTGATCCTGGCTACCAGCTGGAAGTAGGCCCGGAGGAACGCACTCTTCTCGGCTTGGCGTCACCCGAGGCCGCCTCGCTCGACCAAAGTCTCGCTTGCCTCGCGATCGTCTGTCTGCCCTCCGAGGGGGCACCTACGGCAAACCTACTCGGTCCCGTGGTACTCTCGCGAGAAACACGCAAAGGTGTGCAAGCGGTTCGGGACGATTGCCGGTACTCGGCAATGACCCCGGTCCAGCCCAATCCCACGGATCAAAATGTCCAGGCCCCTTCCCCTGTCGCGAAGGACCGGACAGACCGTCTCGCGGAGGTCTAGTGCTCATAATTCGAAGGCGTCGCGGTGAGTCAATTGTCATCGGCGAGGACATCGAGATCGAAATTCTCGAGACGTCCCCGACCCAGGTCAAACTCGGTATCTCCGCGCCCAAAGATGTCACCGTTCTCCGTTCTGAAATTCGCCTCACCCGCGATGTCAATCGTACGGCCTCCACGCAGGCGGCCGATCCGGAGACGCTCAGCCTCCTGGTTGAGCAACTCCGGGAATCTACCCCCGAAGCAACCTCAGTAGTATCCCCCGACGAAAAAACGTCTAGTATCCTCTAACACCCGCTCACCTATCACCGATATGCCTTCTTGAGGCTGAGGCTACTCCTTCAAGAAGCTCTCGCCAGATCCACCCACCATCCAATCGGCAAGCTGCGGCGCTGGGGTTTTAACCCTCACGCACCAGTGGACCCGTGTCTTTTAAGGAGTGAAGTCATGTCCTTCCGCATTAATACGAACATCGCCTCCCTGCAGTCCCAGGAATACTTGAGGAATACGAGTGAAAGTCAATCGAAGACGATTGGCCGGGTGACGTCAGGCCTCCGCATCCTTTCCAGTGGCGATGACGCCGCCGGCCTCTCCATCGCCAATAGCTTCCGAAGTGACCAGGCGGTGTTGCAGCAGGGCATTCGGAACGCCAACGACGGCCTCAGCACCCTACAGACGATCGATGGCGGCATCAACAACATCAGTAAGCTGCTCGATCGCGCCCGCACCCTGGCCACGCAGTCGGCCTCGGGCACCTTCATCGGCAGCCGCGCGGTGCTGAACTCGGAATTTGGCAGCGTCATCAATGAAATTGATCGCCAGGCCCAGGCCATCGGCCTCAACGCCGGCGGTGAGTTCGCCAAGGCGCTCTCGGTCTTCATCGGCGGCGGTAAGTCCTCCGGAGGCATCACCGCCATCCAGAACGGCGCCTCCCAAGTCGACCTGTCCAACTCCACGGTCGACGCCAAGAGCCTAGGCCTGAAGGGAGCACAGGCCCAGGGCATTCCCGCCACCGACATCGGCACCGGCTCGGCCTCCACCAGCGTCTCGGCCATCGTGAATGACCCCACCAATTCCGGCTCCCTCGCCGCCGCCGGATTCACCGATTTCTACTTCCGCGGCCCCGGCTTTGGCGATTCCAAACGAATCAAAGTCGCCGTCAATCTCTCCGGCGTCACCAACGTGGACAACCTTGTTACCGCGGTCAACCACGCCATCGCATCCGCCGGCACCGTCGTCAGCCCGGAAGCCACCGCGTTCCAGAATGCAAACATCGGCGCGTCCGTCGTCACAGCCGCCGATGGCAAAAAGTCCATCGCCTTCAGTTCCAGTTCCACGGCGTTCCAGGTTGAAGCCGGGGACCAGCTGTCCAACGCCCTCCTCGGCAATGTCACCTCCGCCTCCAACCCCACCGGAAAAACACTGATCAACACCGTCACCGGGGGCTCCAGTACCGCCGCCACCGCCACCACCTTCGGCGCTTCCGGCGCCGGGACGGTCCAGGTTCGTTTTCAGGGCGCCGGCCTCTCCAGCCCCATCGATATCAGCCTTACCGTTGGCGCGGGCACGACAGTAGATCAAGCGCTTGCCAACCTGACATCTCAGGTCACCGCCAACAGTAGCCTCCAGGCCGCTGGCATTACCGTTACAACCGCCGCGGCCGGCTCCCCGCTCGTCTTCACAAGCGCCCGCGGTGAACGGTTCGAAGTCGGGGCTTCCGGCGATTTGAATGGTCTCCTTGGCCTCGGCAGCTATCGCAGCTCAGGCGGCGCCTCCGGCACCTTCGATTACTCCACTCTGACCGGTTCCGGTGGCTCCTTCGCCGCCTCGGCCGAAACACTGGAATTCTCCATCGGCGGCGGCGCGGCGGTGTCCACCACCATCACACCAGCAGCGGCCACCATCACCGATGCCACCGTCGCGCTCAACGCCCAGTTCGCCGCCAACGCCACCCTCTCCGCCGCCGGTCTCGTTGCTACCAACGACGGCACCAACATCACCGTCACCAGTTCCAACGGCAGTAAGTTCCGCGTCAACACCGTCGGCGCCACCAACGTCTTCGGATTCAACGCAGCCACCGCCACCGGCATCGCCGATCTCGCCGAAATCCAGGCCGGAAATACCGACGTCAACGCCTTCAATTCCGGCGGCGTCCAACAGTCGTCCATCATCCCCTTCACCGGTGTCCGCAGCGGCGGCGACGATCAAACCATCACCATCTCCGCCAACGATGCCGCAGGCGTCGGCCATTCCACCACCGTCGTGCTCCGCAACGACTCCGGCCTCCGCAACGCCGGCACGGTCGACGAAGCCATCAACGCCATCAACACGGTACTGAAACAGTCCAACGACCCCACCCTCGAAGCCCTCGTCGCCGTCAAGGACAAGGCCTCCCCGTCGGGCGCTGAAGGTATCCGCTTCATCTCCACCCTCAAGGAATTCAAGGTCTCCGTCGGCACCACCGCCTCCGGCTCCGGTCTCGGCAACCAGGGCACAGTCGTCAACTCCACCGCCGTTGGCTCCGGCTCCACCGCCGACATCAGCTCCCAGGCCGGCGCCGAACTCGCCGTCACCGCGCTCGCCGATGCCGTCACCAAACTCGGCGACGCCCAAGCCGTTGTCGGTCGCGGTCAAAACCAGTTCTCCTTCGCCGTCAACCTCGCCTCCAGCCAGTTGACCAACATCGCCGCCGCCGAATCCCGTATCCGCGACGCCGATCTGGCCGAAGAAGCCGCAAACCTGACAAAGGCGCAGATCCTGCTCCAGGCCGGTATCTCCGCACTCTCCCAGGCCAACTCCGCGCCACAGCAGGTCCTTTCCCTGCTCCGCCAGTAATCCCCTAACTCCATTCCCGACAACCGAGGGCCACCGGACACACGTCCGGTGGCCCTTTCTACGTTTGCCGCCCCCCTTCGGCACGGCCCACTCACCAGTACTACCCCTCCACAATTTAGAGGTATTCCCGAAGGGGAATGAGGATCTCTCCTCCCCTATCACCAGTCTTTTCTTACCCTATCCCTCTCGTCTCTCCCCCCACCACCGATATGCCTTTTGAACGACCAATCACACGCCATTGGCCGCGAAAAGGATTTCAAGGCGGCGTACTGATTGGCTCCGGACATAAAGTACGGGACTAAAGTTTCAAGGAGAGAAACATGTCATTTCGCATTAACACGAACGTTGCCTCGCTGGAATCGCGCGAATACTTGCGCCAGACTTCCGAATCGCAGGGCAAGACGATTGGACGGGTAACGTCCGGTCTGCGCATTCTCGCCAGCGGTGACGACGCCGCCGGCCTATCTATCGCCAACACGTTCCGCAGTGACCAGGCGGTCCTTTCCCAAGGTATCCGCAACGCCAACGATGGCTTGAGCACCTTGCAGACGATCGACGGCGGCATCAACAACATCAGCAAGCTGCTGGATCGGGCTCGTACCCTGGCCACGCAGTCTGCCTCTGGCACCTTCTCCGGCAGCCGCACTGTGCTGAACAGCGAATTTCAGAGCGTGGTCACGGAAATTGATCGCCAGGCGCAGGCGATCGGCCTGAACTCCGGCGGTACGTTCGCCAAGTCCCTTTCCGTCTTCATCGGCGGCGGCCGCGCTTCCGGTGGCATCAATTCCACGGTAAACGGCTCGGTCGGCGTCAACCTGTCCAACTCCACCGTGGACTCCAAGAGTCTTGGCCTCCAGGGTGTCCAGGCTCAGGGTGTCACTTCCGTCGACATCGGCACCGGTTCGGCCAGCACCAGCGTTTCGGCGATCGTCAACGACGCGACCAACACCGGCTCCGTCGCCACCGCCGGCTCCTCCGATTTCTATTTCCGCGGTTCCGGTTTCGCCGACGATCAGCGCGTGAAGGTCTCCGTCAACCTCTCGGGGATTACCGATACCGACACGCTCGTCAGCAGCCTGAACTCGGCCATCGACAACGCCGGCAACGCCTCCTCCGCCCAGGCTACCGCCTTCAAGAACGCGGGCGTCAAAGCCGTTGTCGTCACCGCATCCGATGGCAAGAAGTCGCTGGGCTTCACTTCCTCCTCCTCCGCTTTCCAGGTACAGGCAGGGGACCGTCTCGCCAACGCCCTCATCGGCAACGTCACTTCCGGCTCGAACCCCACCGGCCTCACTCTGACCAACACGACCACCGGCGGCTCGAACACCGCCGCCGCGGCCACCACCTTCGGCGCCGGCGGCGCGGGCACCGTGTCCGTCCGTTTCCAGGGTGCCGGACTCGCCAGCCCCGTCGACATCTCTGTCGCCGTCGTTGCCGGTACCACCATTGACCAGGCCCTCACCAGCCTCACCTCCGCCGTGGCCGCCAACAGCAGCCTCCAGGCGGCTGGCATTACCGCCACCACCGCCACTGCCGGCTCCGCGCTGCAGTTCACCAGCAAGCTCGGCGAACGCTTTGAAGTCCAGGCGTCCGGCGACGTCGGCAACCTCCTCGGCCTCGGCAGCTTCCGTAGCTCCGGCGGTGCCTCGGGCACCTTCGACTATTCGACGGTTACCGGCTCCGGCGGTGTATTCACCGCGGTGGCTGAAACCCTGGAATTCTCCGTCGGCGGCGGCGCCACGGTGTCGGCAGCCATTACCCCGGCTGGCGCCACCATCGGTGAAGCCACCACCGCTCTGAACGCCACCATCGCCGGCAACACGACGCTCTCGGCCGCCGGACTGGTTGCCAGCAACGACGGTACCAACATCACCCTCGCCAGCACCAACGGCACCAAATTCCGCATCAACACGGTCGGCAACACCAACGTGTTCGGCTTTGGATCCACCACCGTCACTGGTGTCGCTGACGTCGCCGAAGCTCAGGCCGGCAACACTGCTGTGAACTCCTTTGTCTCCGCCGGTGCCCAGCAGACCGGGTTGCTGTCCTTCACCGGCATCCGGGGTGGCGGCGACGACCAGACCATTACGGTCACCGCCAACGACGCCGACGGCGGCGCCCACTCTCTCGCCGTTGTGCTTCGGAACGACAGCACCCTCCGCAACGCGGGTACCGTCGACGAAGCCATCGACGCCATCAACACCGCCCTCAAGCAATCCAACGACACCACCCTGCAAAAGGTTGTCGCCGTCAAGGACAAAGCCTCTTCGGGCGGTGCCGAAGGCATCAAGTTCGCCAGCACACTGCAGAACTTCAAGGTCGCCATCGGCACCAACGAAGCCGGCACTGGTGTTGGTAGCCAGGGCACTGTCGTCACCGCTGCCACGGTCGGAACCGGCTCCACCGCCGACATCACCACGCAGGCTGGTGCCGATCGCGCCGTCACCGCGCTGGCCGATGCCGTCAGCTCTCTGGGGAACGCCCAAGCCGTTGTCGGCCGCGGTCAGAACCAGTTCAACTACGCCGTTAACCTGGCGCAGTCCCAATTGACGAACCTCGCGGCATCCGAATCCCGGATCCGCGATGCCGATCTGGCCGAAGAAGCGGCTTCGCTTACCAAGGCTCAGATCCTACTCCAGGCTGGTATCTCCGCGCTCGCCCAGGCTAACTCGGCGCCGCAGCAGGTCCTCGCCCTTCTCCGCGGTTAATCAGTTTCGTAGTTCCAGTCTCTGATCAATCCGTATTTACTCCCTCTCGAGGGCCGCCCTACCCGGCGGCCCTCGTTTTTCTTTTCGGACTTCTCCTCCCAGGACAATCTGAGCAGAGTCGCTGTATAGCTTCGCCTTTTTTTCGCCGATTTTATACGCAGATGTCGGTACAAATCGAGCACTTTTCGCGCGCAAAAGCGCTCCATTTGGAGGGTCACCTCCTGGAGGCCGAAGCGATCTACCTCCACCTCCTGGAGCAAAACCCCGGCGATACGGAGTGCCTCCACCACCTCGGATTGCTCCACGCCGACACCAATCGCCCGGACACCGGCATACAGCTGATCCGCGTCGCCATCGGCATCGAAGGCCCTAAGCCTTGGCTTTGCAGAAACTTAGGCATCATTCTCGAGCGCTGCGGCGACCGGCGTGGCGCCATCGGGTGCTATCGGCAAGCCCTGGTCGAGGCCCCCACGGACCACGAAATCTGCGTCGCGCTCGCCACCCTCCTGACCATCGAAACGAGGCATGGCGAGGCGGCGGAAATCTGGCTTACTGCCGTAGAATCAGCACCTTGGAACAGCCCTGAGGAGCACCGCTGCCGAGCCGCGCTGGCCAACGCACTCGCCCTCGCCGGCGAGCGCGGCCAAGCCATCGAACAGTACACCCGCCTGCTCACCCGGGATCCGGACAATTTAGAGGCAGCATTCCATCGGGCTGTCGCCTATATGCAGGAAAACAATAGGGATGAGGCGATCGCAGGCTTTCGCAAAACCCTCGCGTTATCTCCCCGGCATGCCCGCGCTGCGAACAATCTCGGGGTCCTCGAACAGCTCGGCCGCGACTACAAACGGGCAATCGGCCACTACCGGGACGCGATCCGAAGCGACCCTTCCTACGAAGCGGCAATCTACAATCTGGGTTCGGCGTGGCAGGAGTCCAATCACCCGAAGGCGGCCATTTGCGTCTACCGCAAAGTGTTGAAGCTAAAACCAGATCATGCCGCCGCCTGGACCAATCTCGGCAATGCCTGGCTGGCCTGCAATCAGACCCAAACCGCTATCGACTGTTACCGAAAGACGCTCGAAGTCACCCCGGAAGAGCCATCCGCGGAGTGGAATCTGGGAATTGTATCGTTGCTGCGCGGCGAGCTGTCCGATGGATGGAAGGGGTACGAGCGGCGCTTTGATGTCAAGGGCGCGACACCCCGGCGGCCTTTTGCAACACCTCTCTGGCGCGGAGAACTGCTCGCCGGTAAGTCGTTGTTATTTCATGCCGAACAGGGCCTCGGAGACACGTTGCAGTTCATCCGGTACGCCCAGCTTTTCGCCGCCCAGGGTGCGGAGGTACAAGTGGAATGCCAAGCGGCCCTGCTTCCGCTACTGGAAGGGATGGAAGGGGTCCACCACTGGCACTCCGCCAACGGACCGGGAGTGGACCATCTGCCGCCAACGGACTATCAACTCCCGATGCTAAGCGCGCCGGCCGTTACAAATACAACACTTACATCCATTCCTTCACCGGACGGCTACCTCCGCGCCCCGGAGCGCGAGCAGAGACGCTGGGCCAAGTGGCTGGGCCCCAAGAGCCGGCGACGTCGAGTCGGGATCTGCTGGGCGGGGAACCCCAACCACAAGAACGACAAAAACCGGAGCATCCCATCCGAATTGCTCTCGGCGTTGGACGGGATCGGCGAGGTGGATTGGATCAGTCTGCAGAAAGGACATCCGCTGCCCTCGTCGCTCGAGTTGTGGAATGCGGCCCGGGAGCTCAGGGACTTCGCCGATACGGCCGGGCTCATTGCAAACCTGGATCTGGTTGTCAGCGTGGATACATCGGTGGCGCACCTGGCAGGGGCATTGGGAAAGCCAGTTTGGGTGCTGCTGCCATTCGCGCCCGATTGGCGGTGGATGCTTGATCGGGCGGATTCGCCGTGGTACTCCGGGGCGCGCTTGTTCCGCCAATCACAACCGGGCGAATGGCGTCCGGTCCTGAACCGGGTCGCCCAGGAGGTTCGGGTCGCGGGATAATGGGGCCTTGGCAACCAATCCAATCCTCATGAACGACTTCCGGCGTCAGTGGGACGACGTCCGGGACGACGCACTAAGGGCTTTTGACGCTGTGGGGCGGAGTGGTTGGTACATTCTGGGATCGCGCGTACGGGAATTTGAACAAGCGCTTGGCGCCAGTTGGGGATTGGCTCACGCGGTGGGTGTGGCCAGCGGGCTCGACGCGATTGAACTGGTGCTACGCGCGGCAGGGATGCGTCCGGGAGACCGGGTTTTGACGACACCGCTTTCGGCCTTTGCCACAACGCTGGCGATTGTGCGGGCAGGCGGCATTCCGGTCTTTTGCGACACCACCGAGACAGGGTTGATTGATCTGGATGAAGCGAGAGCCACGCTTCGCGCGATGCCGGGAATCCGCTATTTCGTCCCGGTTCATCTGTATGGGTTTCCGCTCGATAGTGCCGGGCTGCGATCGCTGATCGACGAGTTTGATCTCATTTGCATTGAAGACTGTGCCCAGTCAATTGGAGCGGAGGAGGGCGGGATCGCAACAGGCCTCCAGGGCGTGGCGGCCGTCACCAGTTTCTACCCGACCAAGAATCTGGGGGCGATGGGCGATGGCGGGGCGGTATTGACGGCCGATCCATCCTTGGCGGAACGTATCCGGTGCTTGCGGGATTATGGGCAAACGGCGAAGTACAAGCACTCTGAAATTGGCCTGAACAGCCGGTTGGATGAGGTGCACGCGGCGCTATTGAGTGGCGCATTCCTACCGCGACTGGCTGGGTGGACCGAGCGTAGGCGCGAAATTGCCGTGCGTTATCTGAGGCACTGGAAGTCCGAGAAAGTCCGGCCCGTGGCACCAGAGGGATGGGGTTCGAGCGGATGGCGTCCTTGCTGGCATCTGTTTCCGGTTCGGGTATCGGCTCGCGAGAAGGCATCGCTGATGGCCTGGCTGAGGGGCGAGGGAATTGGGACAGGGGAACATTACCCGATATTGATCCCTAACCAGGAAGCGATGCGAACCGTGTCGAACTCGTGTTTCGGTTCACTGGAGCGGGCAGAACGCCTGTCGGCCGAGGAACTGAGCCTTCCTATTCATCCGTACTTGATGGACGAGGAAGTCGACCAGGTACTGGCGGCGATTGAGAGATGGGAACAGGGTATGCGGGTGCCAGTCGGCGAGTAGCGATCCTACGGAAAAGCCGGAGGCGTTCCGACTGATGGCCCCTTAAATGGGCTTTTCGCTATCCTACTCGCAACCGGAATCTTCAGAAAATCCGAATTACCTTGACCGAAGCGTTGTCCGCCTCAACACCTGAATTGGAACATAGCAATGTCCGACCGATCGGAACCTACCGCTGGAATGAGCACACTGCTACGGCTACCCCGTCAAAGCCGGGTTGCGCTCATGGGGATTCGAATCAGTACTCCGCCCGTACCGCAGTACGACTGGGTGCGGTGCATGGTCACCGGAAATGTTGCTGGCGGAAAGACACTGCGGCTACATCGTTTTTTAGACATGACCCGCTGAGGCGAAGGGCGACAGGAAAATGGATGGGTTTGAGGGACTACTCTTGCGGTGTTACTGCGCGGCAGGGGACGGTCACCGGAAACAGCGCTGGCGGGAGGACACTGCAGCACATCGTTTTTAGAGACGACCTGCTGCGGCGAAGGGCGACAGGGGAGTGGGTCGCTGTGAGGGACTGAGCTTGCGGTGTCACTGCGCGGCAGGGGACGGTCATCGGAACTGCGCTGGCGGGAAGACACTGGCTCTACATATTTTTTAGAGACGGACCTGCTGCGGCGAAGGGCGACAGGGGAAAGGGTCGCTGTGAGGGACTGAGCTTGCGGTGTCACTGCGCGGCCTTGGAACGGTCACCGGAACTGCGCTGGCGGGAAGACACTGGCTCTAGGTCTTTTTTTAGAGACGGACCTACTGCGGCGAAGGGCGACAGGGGAGTGGGTCGCTGTGAGGGACTGAGCTTGCGGCGTCACTGCGCGGCAGGGGACGATCACCGGAACTACGCTGGCGGGAGGACACTGCCGCTACATCGTTTTTAGAGATGACCTACTGCGGCGAAGGGCGACAGGGGAGAGGGTCGCTGTGAGGGACTGAGCTTGCGGTGTCACTGCGCGGCCTGGAACGGTCACCGGAACTGCGCTGGCGGGAAGACACTGGCTCTACATATTTTTTAGAGGCGGCCCTGCTGAGGCGAGGGGCGGCAAGGAGATAGGCCGATGTTGGGGTTTGCAATTGCGGTGTAAGTGCGCGGCAGGGAACAGCAACTGGACGGGGGATACAGTACGCTGCCGCGAGGGGAAGTGCGCATCAGGGAGGGGGCAAGCGGAAAGGACTCAGCATTTCCAGTGATACGGGGCACCTGTATCGACCGGTTGGAGGGTACCCGGCTTCAGCCGCGGATATCAACGTGAACCACAGCCGGGTCGGCACTTCCCGATTGCTGCTCGCTGAGAAAACGGAGGTGCTGTTCCAGCAACGACAACTCCATGATCGAAGAACGGCGCCAGTGGAGGAACTTCTCCTCCAACCGGTTTGTACGCTGCTGGATGGCGTCTATTTCCGCAAGTTCCATCGCGCTGCGGGGCAGAGCTTGCACGGCGCGGCGGCGCTCCTCCATCCAGTCGGCGATTTCGTCGTCCTGACCGGGGACGGCGTCGAGCAACAACTGGTCGAGCTCTTCGATTTTGCTGGCAAGTTCCGCCGGAGTTCGGAAGGGCATGTCAGCCAGAGCTCTTTCCGTAGATACCTACCAAGACACTCTTGTAACTGGCATCAATGATCGTCTGCTGCGATTGGAGTGAACCCAGGAGGGAATCGACTCTTTGGAGACGCTCCGCAGTGCTTTTTTGGAGGGCGATGACGCGCGTCGTCAGTTCGGTGACGCGAGCGGCGATTTTCTTATCCGTCTCATCGTACTTTGTGGTCTGGACGGCGATCAGGCCGGTAATCGGATCCGAGAGTTGAGTCAGTCGAGATTTCAATCCACCGAATCCAGTCGTACTCGACCCAAGAAAAGTGAACGCGTCCTGAATTTGCGAGTCCGACAGGCCATCGAGTGTTGTGGTGTCGACCGTTGCTTTGCCATCACTGCCGAAGCTCAGTCCCA
>CANIVU010000146.1 GCA_947470805.1 Acidobacteriota bacterium
CTTACCTTCGTTCATAATCACGCCAGCGTGATCGTAGCCTGCGATTTCTTCGTCGTCATGACGGCCACGTTTCGCACCCTCTATGTTTTCGTGTTAATGGAGGTGGGGAGCCGCCGAATTCTCCATCAAAATGTGACCGCCCATCCGACTACGGAGTGGACCCTGCAGCAGTTGCGGGAGACCCTGCCCGGCGACCATCCTTACCGATTTATGCTCCACGACCGGGACAGCATCTTTTCCCAGGACTTAGACAAGGCAGTCCCCAAGCTCGGAGTGAGGGTTCTCCGCACGCCGGTGCGAGCGTCGACAGCGAATGCTTTCTGCGAACGCCTCGGTGGCAGTCTTCGCCGGAAGTGTCTGGATTTCCTGATCCCGCTCAACGAACGCCATTTGCGGAGGATTGTCAAGGAGTGGGGATTTCACTACAACCGAGGCCGGCCGCACAGTTCGTTAGGGCCTGGCATTCCGGAACCCAGCCAGGAGGCTGTTCCGGCTAGTGACCACCGACACAAGCTGCCAGCAGGATACCGAGTGGGAAAGACACCAGTCCTTGGCGGCTTACATCACGAGTATCGCTTGGTAAAGGAAGCCGCTTAAACGACCTTGTGCGGCTCGGACGGAATTTTTGCGGACCACAGCGGGTTGTTTCCATGCCGGAAGTCGGCGGACTCCATCATCGTTACGAGCGCCGCGCCGCATAAAGGCATCTTCGGCGCGATTCCATCCGCACTGGTCTGTGCCCTTGCGCCGCCTCATTGATGGACACCGCGGGCGCGGCCACGAGGCCTTTGGCGAAGCGGCCAGAGGCGTTGCGAGCCGACGACATCGGGCGAGTGAAGTCCGAAGACGCCCGCTCAAAAACCAGAAAGACTGTGGAATCCGTCCGGTCGCACGTCAAGACGATGGTTCCGAGAACGACAGTTTACTTTGACGGTGACTGTTTTGGGCTGGGCTGATACGAACAGGGCGAACGCGGCGAATGTCAGGAGATTTTTCACAAAGCCCTACTCGTAGAAATCGAGGGCTACGTATCAGCGTCGGGATCGGCGTAGCTCTTGAAGGGCCTTCAATTCCCGATTAGCGTCGGCCGAGCGGTTTAGCTTGCGAAACAACTGCGATAACTGGAGGTGAGCGGCCTCGGCGAGGGCGGAGTTGGGTTCGGTTTCGATCAGTTTTTGGAAAGCGGCTTCGGCCCCAGTTGGGTTGCCGGTCGCCACGAGCGCTTTGCCGAGAGAGAGGAGCGTCTCTGGCATTCCGGGATGGAGTTGGTCGGCGCGGCCCAGTTCCTTTGCGGCTTCCGCGGGCTTTCCGAGGTTGAGCAGGGCGAGGCCGAATTTATACGCGGCGACCGCCGACAGGGGGGCCAGGCGGGCCTCGGCGCGGAACTCGGGTTCGGCGCGAGCGTAGTCGCCGTTGGCGAGATAGAGTTCGCCGAGGGCAAAATGGATGCCGCGAAGATCGGTGCGGGCGGCAAGAGCGGAGCGGAGGTGTTTTTCGGCCTGGTCGCGCTGGCCGGCGGCAAGAGCGGCTTCGCCGAGCATCTGCTGGACACGGGTTTCGCCGCCGGGCTGGGTGCGGAGTCGATCGAAGAGATCCTTGGAAAGTTGGCCGTAGGCGTGGCTGAGGTAGAAGAGGAGATCGGGGTCGCCGGGGCGCTGGAGGAGGGCGGCTTCGAGGCGGTCGACGGCGTCGCGGGCGCGTCCTGCTTCGAGGAGCGCGATCCCTAAAAGGTCGTCGATATGCGCTTTTTCGAAATGGGGAATCGCCTCGTTCGCCGCGCCTTGGGCCAGGAGTGCAGTACCGAGCATTTGGTGCGCGCCGGGGAGATCGGGGTTCAACTGGAGGGCACGGCGGAGCGGAGCGGTGGCGCGTTCGTAGTCCTTCATCTGAAAATAGACGCTGCCGAGGTTGACGTGGGCAGCGGGCAGTTCGGGAGCCAGTTCGACAACGCGTTGAAATTCCGTGGCGGCACGAGGGAGATCGCCAGCGGCACGGGCTTGCAGGCCGGCTTCCACGTGCTGGCGCAGTTCGGGAGTAACCACTTGGGCGAAGGCGAGCAGGAGGAGCGGGAGCATTACTCTTTCTCCAGTATGGTAACGGACGGCCCCGGCGGGAGCTTTTCGGTTTGTTTGCGGCCGCCAGGCCAGGTGATTTCGATCGTTGCCGGAGAACCGGAGAGGTGGACGCGTGCGTCGCTGGCGGAAAGATAGCTGCCGGAGGAGGAGGCAAACACGGTTTGAGAACCCGCGCGGACAACGGCGCCGGCACCATCTCGATTGGCGCGACGGCCGACCAGGCGGAGCGTCACGCCGGGGCGGGCGGAGCGGTTGAGCAGTACGAGCGGGCTGCCGCCGAGCACGGAAACGACGGCGTCCAATTTCCCGTCGTTGTTCAGATCGCCGAAGGTGGCGCCCCTTCCCGCGACGGCCGGCAAACCGAGATCGAACGCCCTGAACTTGCCGTCCGGCGAGCCGCGATAGAGGGCGGGAGGTTCCAGGTAACGCAAGCCGGAGTGGATGCGTTCGACGTTATCGAGGACGTGGCTTTGGGAGGCGAAGATGTCCTTGTAGCCGTCGTTGTCGAAGTCGTGGATGCCGACGCCCCAGCCGGAGTGGCGGGAGGTCAGGCCGGCGAGGGCGGTTGTCAGGCTGGCATACAGGAAGCGCCCTTCGCCTTCATTGCGATAGAGGGCGAATTTCTCGGTGGCAAGGTTGGTGACGATAAGGTCGGGGCGGCCGTCGTTGTCGTAGTCACCGAAGGCGGCTCCCATGCCGGCAAAGGAACGGGCATCGTCGGAGAGGGCGACACCGGCCTCCAGGGCGCGTTCCGTGAAAGTCCCGTTTCGTTCGTTGTGAAAGAGGAACTGCTCGATACCATCGTTGGCTGCGAAAATATCGGGGAATCCGTCGGCATCGTAGTCGGCGACGGCGACGCCCATGCCTTTGCCGATGGCGGAAGCGATGCCGGCGGATTGGCTGACGTCGCGGAAGCGGCCGCCGCCTTCGTTGTGGAAGAGGACGTTGGCAACGCCGTTGAACTTGTCGGGGCGGCAATAGCTGTGAAAGGGGGTGCCGCAGAGGATGTTACGGCCAAGATCCCAGTCGAGGTAGCGCGCGACGAAGAGATCGAGGAGGCCGTCGTTGTCGTAGTCGAGGAAGGCGGCGGAAACGGACCAACCGGGGACAGAGGCTTCGGCTGTGGCGGTGAAGGTGCCATTGCCGTTGTTGCGATAGAGGACGGAGCCGCCGTAGCCGGTGACGTAGAGATCGGGGTGACCGTCGTTGTCGATGTCGGCGACGGCGGCGCCCATGCCGTAAATGTTTGGGCTGTTGAGGAGACCGGCGCGGGCGGTCGAGTCCTGGAAGGATCCGTCGGGCAGCTGCCGGTAGAGGCGATTGGCGAAGGCGGGGTCGTAGCGGCGGAAGTCGGGGGGGAGGCGGACAGGGTCATGGAGTTTGCCGCCATTGACCACAAAAATGTCCAGTCGGCCATCCCCATCGTAGTCCAGAAGGGCGATTCCACCGCCCATGGTTTCGATCAGGTATTTTTGCGCAGTCGGGGAGTGGCGGTGGGAGAACGGGAGAGAGGTGGAGCGAAAAAAGGGAAGGCTCTGTGCCGCCAGGACGGCGGCACAGAGCCCAAGGGTGAAACGAACTCGAGTGCTAGAAGACGAGTTTGAGCGCAAATTGGATCAACCGTGGATCGTTGTATTGTCCGCTGACCACACCGAACTGGGGATTGCCGAGCGCGGTGCCGGGATAAGCGAATTGTACGCGGTTGAAGAGGTTGAAGACCTCCATGCGGAACTGCAAGCCGACGCGTTCGGTAATCTCCGTGTTTTTGAACACCGTGAAGTTGTAGTTGGCGATGCCCTGGGAGCGAACATCGGTCAACGTGCGGGCAACATTCCCGAACTGGAAGGCCGGGGTGGCGGTGAAGGCCGAGGTGTCGAACCACTTATTGAGGCGGCTCTGCGCGGAGCCGGTGAGATTGGCACTGACGCCGGTGGAGTTGGGCCGCTGGCCTCCGCCCTGGGAGTTTGAGGTGTTGACGGCCATGCTCATGTTGAGGGGGTTGCCGCTTTGGAAGGTGGAGATACCGTTGATGCCCCAGCCGCCGACGGCGCGTTGGACAAAGCCGTTGGTGTTGGCGAGGAAGGATTTTCCTTTACCGAAGGGCAGATCGTAGATGAAGCTGATCACGGCGCGGTGGGGGACGTCATAGAGCGCGACGGACCGTTCCGCATGCAGGTTGTACCAGTTCTGGACGCCGAGGCCGCCACCCGGTTCCAACCAGGCAGTGAGAGTGTCGGTATCGCTGATCAGTTTGGCGAAGGTGTAGGAGCCGAGGATCGAAGCCCCTTTGGCGAATCGTTTTTCCACCTTAACCTGCGCGGAGTGGTAGATGGAGTTGCGGTTCATCGGCGCGACCAAATTGAACCCGGAGTATTGGGGATAGGGCCGGAGCAACTGGGCGCGAACGACATTCGGTTGGGCAAGTGCTCCGAGTTGGACCTGGCCGAAGAAGGGATTGGGGACCTGCTGCAGGAGGGACGCGCCTTGGGAGAGGAACGATTCCGGTAGCTGGTTCAAAGCCTGATTGGGGCCGGGGAGGTGCGTGCCCTTGGAGCCGGCGTAGGCAACGTCGACGACCATGCCGCCGACCAGTTCCCGCTGGATGTCGAAATTCCACTGCTGGGTGTATGCGCGCGGGTCGTTGTAGAGCGGCGCGCTGACTCCCTGGCCGTAGAATAGCTTCTGGATGTTGGCATTGCGGCCCGGGGCGGCGACGATCCCATTTGGGAAGGGATTGGAGAGCCGGTCGGCGGGCGTGATGCTGCCATCGGTGGTTCCCAGATAGGGTGTCGTGTAGGCATTGGCGATGTCGATGTTGGGCGCGGTGTTGAAGGCGACATCGTTTGGCAGAAAGAAGATCCCGTAACCCGTACGGACCACCGTTTTGTTGTTAAGGCGATAGGCCAAGCCGAAGCGGGGAGAGAAGACGTTGCGAAGCGCATTGTTGTTGCGGCTGGGGCTATCGGGCGTGTTGACGAGACCGAAACGGCCTTTGAAGTTCAAGCCGCCGCGGCCGTTCAGTTCGTTGTCGGCGTTGGGAAGCAACACGACCAGGCGGTCATAGCGCTCTGACCAGGGGCCCATCTGTTCCAGACGAACGCCAAAATTCAGGGTGAGTTTGGAGTTTACCTGCATCTGATCGCCGAGGTAAAAAGCGCGGTAGATCATTTGGCCAGCGACGAAATTGTTGTGGGTCAAGCCACCGCCGGAACCCATGCCGAGGAGGAAGGAGGCGAACCCGTTTCCGGTACCAGCCGCGGCGAGCGGATTGACGGAGGTCATCAGCGCGTCAAAGTTGAACGAACCGGAGGGATTGTTCTGCTGGTAGTAATTGTGGGTGTTGCGCCGCCATTCGCCACCGAATTTCAAGGTGTGTTTCCCCATAATTTTCGTTATGTTCGGGCTCAGGGAATAGACGTCGTTGCGGGCGACGATGGTGCTTCCGGTGCCGCTGGTGCCGAAGACGCCGTTGTAGCCGGTGACGATCGGAATTGGCTGAACGCGCACAGCGACCGCGTTGTTGAGTGCGGCGGGCCAGCCAAGTTGGGTCAAGTCGTAGCCAGCGGTTAGGGCGGTCCGGTCGTAACTGAACCGGGTGAAGCTCAAGCGGAGATCGAGGAAGGTGGTGGGGTTGAGCGAGTAGGTATCGCCAAATACGGCCTGATTGGTGTTCATCGATTCCGTGCATCGGTCCACGCAAGTTTTTGTGTTGTAGGGATCGATGGGCAGATTCAAGTTGCTCCAGTAGGTGTAGCGAACGAAGACGCGCTGTTTGTCAGAGACGGTGTGATCGACGCGGGAATTGTATTGATTCTGATCGCCGCCGACGCTGGCGTTGGCCGTGAAGTTATTGACGGCCGTGAAGGGGAGGCCCGGGGAGTTGGCACGCCCCCAAAGGCCGGTCATGACAGTGGCCGCCTTATCGATGCGATTGGTGGGGATGATATTTCCCGGGAAGGGGGTGCGGGAGATGACTTCGGCACCGGCCGCGTTGGTGGCGCAGGCAGCGTTGCCGATGCGGCCACAAGTGGTGAGCGGATCGTAGATGGGGATCATGGCGCCGCTGGCGTTCCGGTAGTCGGCGAAGTTGCCGGCCCGCATGGCGTCGGTGGGTACAGAGAAGACATAGGACTGGCCCTGGCGCAATCGGAACCCTTCATAGGAACCGAAGAAGAAGGTCTTGTCCTTGCGAATGGGGCCGCCGAGGTTGGCACCGAACTGATTCTGGGAGAACGCGGGACGACTGACGCCAGCGCGATTATTGAAAAACGTATTGGCGTTCAGAGAACGGTTGCGGAGATACTCATAGGCGCTGCCGTGGTAGGCGTTGGTGCCGGACTTGGTGGAGAGGTTGATGACGCCGCCGGCGAGGCGGCCGAACTCGGGTCCGAGGTTGTTGGTTTGTACGCGGAACTCCTGGACCGCGTCCTGGGTGGGCACCAGCATCGTATGGTTGACGTAGCTGGAATTGTTGGGCGCGCCGTCAATGTAGGATGCGCTTTGATTGGCCTGCCCTCCGCCGATCTGGAAATTGGCCCAGGCGAAAGGGTTTGCGCCGGTTGGGGTCTGACTCGACTGGCCGCCCGGAACGACACCGGGAACGAGGGCGACGAGGCTGAAGACGTTGCGGCCGTTGAGAGGCATTTCCAGGACTTTGCGGGCTTCGACTACTTGGCCGAGTGACGCATTTTCCGTCTGTAACAGTGGGGTTTGTTCGTTGACTTCGATGACTTGATTGACGTCACCGACCTGAAGAGCCGCGTCGATACGAACGACGCTTTGGACTTCGACGGTTACATTTTCGCGGACCAGACGGCGGAAGCCCTGGCGCTCCACTTCGACGCGGTATTGACCGGGAGGAAGGTTGACGAACTGGTAATTGCCATCGCCATCGGTGCGGCCGGTCCGGCGGTCCGCGGTGCCGGTGTTGACGAGGTTGACAGCAGCTTGCGCGACGGCGGCACCGGAGGAGTCATTCACGGTACCAACGATCGAGCCGTAGAAGGTCTGCGCAAAAGCGCCGAAGGAAGACAGCAACAAAACACAACCGAGTGCCAGGAGTCGGATCGGGACAGTATATAGACACGAAAATCGGAGCGCAAGCGCCCTCAGCCATTAATTGTTGCTAATCTGGCCAAGCAGGACAGGTTCTCAAAAACTATACTGTGGCTCTCGCAAATCTCGAAGGTGCTGATAAATTGGGGGGTTGCCTTTCTTCTTTCGATTCCGATGGTTGACTTGGTTGGTTGCGCTAGCGGGTGCTTTCGTGGCTTTTTTTCGCAATCGTGCGGCGCTTCAGCTTGAGATTCTCGCCCTTCGTCATCAGCTCGGTGTTCTGCAGCGGTCGGTGAAGCGGCCGAGTCTGACGGCCGCTGATCGGTTCCTGTGGGTCTGGTTGTCGGAGGTCCGGGAGGATTGGCCACCTTGTGCCGTCATTGTGCAGCCGGCGACGGTGATCGGTTGGCATCGCAAGGGCTTCCGCCTGTTCTGGACGTGGAGGATTCGACGGGGAAGGCCGGGGCGCCCGGCAGTCCCGGCGGACGTCCGATTGTGCCTCCCGAAAAACAAGATCGAATTTCGTGAAGTTCCGAACACCGTTGACGAATGTTCGCATCACGACCTTTGTGGCGAACGAGACCGAGATCAAGGTGATTGATCCAAACAAGGTTCAGATAATCGAGGCAGTCGGCTGCAAAGTGCACGAAGTGGACTCGGGTTCTCGCGATTCCCAGTAGTTTGTGGCTGGTTCCACAAGGTGCATGCCAGGGTGAACATCCACAAGGTGAATCCGCGCGGATTGCCGAACCCTCCGTGGGTTCGCTCTCGAAGTGGCGCCAGCGCGCCGCGCCCATCTCGCGGTGAATGTCAAAGCCCCAATCTGACATTCACTCAGCGAAACAACCTGTTTTCAACAGGTTAGCCGCAAACGATTACTGCGATTACTGCTAATGCAGTAATCGCAGTGAGGAAATTCCGGGCGAAATTCGCCGTAAGTCGTTGAAAAGAATGGAGCGGGAGATGGGACTCGAACCCACGACGTTCAGCTTGGGAACTTGGACATCCGTTGAAAATAAAGAACATCGGTGTTCATAGCGGCTATCCTGGCCATGGAAAACCACTGAGAATTTGCACTTTGCCGAAAATGACCCCAAAACGGAGTAATCGGAGTAACGAAAACTTCGCTCTTGTGGGCCTTCCAAATTTCTCTCCCAGCGCTGCCCAACTGGCGTCTAATTTAGGCGTCTCGGGGCACCCTTGGCACCAATTCCATATTCGCAAAACGGCCTCGATCGGGTCAGTTCCATTCTCCCCGATACGCACGGCGAGTTCATCGTTTCCAAGCAGAAACTTCGCCAAGCGGAGGGGATCTGCCTAGTCCGCGAACGTCGGGAAAGACAATCCCAGAGTCTAGGCTTCACCTCCCGGCCATTCGTCCTGTGCGGACTCCCGATTCGGCGGCCGCCAACAGACCAGCTTCTGTTCGAGCGCCGGAACGGGAAATTCACTTTCCAGATCACCGGTCACCCCCAGTTCGGACTCCCGTTCGGCCAGGACCGGTTAGTCCTAATCTTCCTCGCCACGCTCGCCGTTCGGCAGAAGAGTCAAACGGTCCGATTCCGATCGGCGGCCGAGATGCTGGACACATTCGGAATGGCAAAGGGCGGGAAAGAGTACCGTCGGATTGTCGCCGCATTCGAGCGCATATTTGGAGCCACGATGTTCTTTTCGACGGAGCGGATCGGAACTGCGTCAACCATTGTCCATCGCAGCCGATTCCATTTCCTCCGCGAGGCGGAGATCTGGTACAGCCGTTCCGCGGAAATCTCCGCAGGTGAGAACGTCGTTACCCTTTCCGATGAGTTTTACTCTGAGGTCGCCAGCCACCCGATTCCTGCGGATCTCGACGCGGTGCGCGTACTCGCCGCTGCGCCGGCGTTGCTCGATCTCTTCATGTGGCTGAGCTACCGTTGTTTCGTCGCGAAGGGCCCGGAAATCATCCCGCTTTTTGGCCACTATGGGCTCACCCAGCAACTTGGCTGCATCGAGTACTCTCGCCCGAGCCGGTTTCGCGCCATGCTGGAGCAGTGGCTAAAGACGATTCGCTGTCTCTGGCCGGAGTGCCCCGCTTTAATCTGTTCCGACGGGAAGGCGCTACGCATCGATCGCCGGTTTGCGATTCTGCCGAATTCCGAAGAGATCCCGCATAATGTATAGAATGTGAGACGGATATAGCAATACAGTCCTTTATGCTATACATTATGTGTCATGAGCCGAGATTTCCTGAGCCAGCCGATTCCGGTTTCCCGCGCACTTCGCAAGCTCGGCCGGGACATCCGTGATGCCCGCCGTCGCAGAAGAATCCCTTCAGCAATTCTCGCCGAACGGACCTCCGTCAGTCGCATGACGCTTTTCAAAGTGGAGAAGGGTGACCCTGGCGTCGCTTTTGGTACCTATGCCACCGTGCTTTTCGTCCTCGGCATGCTGGATCGCCTCGCCGATGTCGCCGATCCGCGCTACGATACCATCGGTCGTGAGCTTGAAGAAGAGCGCTTACCACAGCGCATCCGGCTGCCGAAAAGGACGCCTGCAAAGAAGGAAGCCAAATAGTGGACACGGAAGTTCTCGTCTACGTCGACCTGGAATCTAAGCCTATATTCGTTGGACGGCTTTGGGCGCGCACCAGGAAAGATAGGGACAGCGCAACGTTTGAGTACGACAAGACCTGGCTGAGCCTCCCGGACCGATTCTCGTTGGAGCCTGCGTTGAAACTCGTTCCGGGCCCCTATCACACGGGATCAGACAAGCCCCTCTTTGGCGCGATTGGGGATTCGGCGCCGGACCGCTGGGGTCGAGTTCTCATGCGCCGAGCCGAACGCCGGCGCGCGCAGCGACTCGCTGAAACCCCAAGGACACTCCGCGAGATCGACTACCTCCTCATGGTGGACGACGAAGCCCGGCAAGGGGCACTGCGCTTCGCCGCGGAAGCCGGTGGGCCCTTTCTCACCCCTCCAAGGAAGGACAAAATCCCACCGCTCGTTGAACTGCCTCGTTTACTCTCGGCAGTCGAACATGTACTCCAGGACGACGAGAGCGAGGACGATTTGCGATTGCTCCTGGCCCCGGGCTCATCGCTTGGCGGTGCCCGCCCGAAGGCCTCAGTGCGAGATCGAGACGGCCAACTTTTCATCGCGAAGTTTCCCAACAAAGACGACGAGATCGACGCTGTTGCCTGGGAAGCGGTGGCAATGACATTGGCGGCGAAAGCCGCCATCACGGTACCGGCCTGGCGATTGGAAACGGTTGCCGAACAACGCGTGCTATTGGTTCGACGATTCGACCGGAACGGAGAAGCGCGGATACCATTTCTATCGGCGATGAGTATGCTGGAAGCGCGGGACAACGAGTCCCGCAGCTACCTCGAGTTTGTCGATATCCTCCGCCAATACGGGGCGGAACCAAAGGGGGATATGGAGGAGCTCTGGCGGCGAATCGTGTTCAGTATCCTCATCTCGAACACCGACGACCACCTCCGGAATCATGGCTTCCTGTACGTCGGCCAAGCCGGCTGGCGGCTCGCGCCAGCGTACGATCTCAATCCAGTGCCGACAGATCTAAAGCCACGGGTCCTCAGCACCGCGATTGACCTTGATGACGCAACGGCATCGCTTGAACTCGCTTACAGTGTGGCCGGCTATTTCGGACTGGACAGTGGCCGGTCCCGCCAGATCGTGGCGCAAGTCGGCAAGGCCGTCAATGCCTGGCGAAACACCGCCTCCACGCTGGGACTCTCGGGAAGAGAGTGCGAACGAATGGCTTCCGCATTTGAGCATCGGGAACTTGAGGCGGCGCTGGCGGTGGGCCTGAGTTGAAAACACTATGGTGCCGCGACTTCTTGAGGCCGGGCCGTTGCCTGCCTACCCGCTCAAATCGCCGGCGGGCGATCTGCCGAGACCGAGGCCAATCTGATTCTGATTCCTACTGACGTTGATTTCCGTTCTCGCCCTGCTCAGTAAATAAGGCTGGGGATAGTGTCTCAGCTATGTTGGTACGGAGGGTTCGGCGGCTTTACCAGTTGCGGTTTCGGCGGCGGTTTCGGCGGCGGTTTCGGCTTCGGAGGTTTCGGCGCTTTCGGATACGTTCAGCAGGACAATCTCCGGGCCAAAGCAACTGGCAGCGTTCTCGGAACTTCCGCCATATCAGCACTCGTCACGCCGCCCAGCATCATCGCCCTCCGGATTGGCGCTCGCCCGCAGCTCAGAAAATATACTTCAGCCCAAGTTGCATTTCGCGATTATTCAACACAGTCCCGTTGATGCGGCCGAAATCCGCCGCTCCAAGCGAACGCGATGGAGCTCCAAACTGCGGCGTGTTGAGAAAATTGAACGCCTCATACCGGAACTGAATGCGGTGGCCTTCCCGGGGTACGAACTCCTTGAACAAAGCAAAATCCCAGGTCTTTTGGCCCGGCGCATCAAAAAGCGACACGCCTGCGTTCCCATACCCAAGCCCACCCTGGTAGATCCCCTCGCCCGCGCAACCGTTGCACTTGGAGCGAACGAATGCGGCGGTGTTGAACCAGCGGTCAATCGTTCGACCTTCGTAGACTCGATCAACCGACTGCCCTGTCACGATGTGCGGCCGGGCGAACGAAGAAGGGCCCGTGTTCTGCGAGTCGCCCGTCTGCGAAACCGTCACCGGGAGTCCTGATGTAAGTTGTACAATCCCGTTAACCGCCCATCCGCCCAGCACCAATCCCTTCACTCCCGGGGCTTTGCGCAGCCAGGGAATCTCCCAGATCTGCGAGAGCACAAAGCGAAACCGCTGGTCAATCTGCGATCGTCCATAATCGGCCAAACGGTCGCGCGGATTCTGCGTGAACGAATTGCCGTATGGCCCGCCCTCATTCACTCCATAGCCAATGTACATGGCCTTTTGGAAGTTAAACGACGCATTGAACTGCAATCCATGGGAATACCGTTTCTCCGCCCGCATCTGCAGGGCGTGGTAATTCGAGTTGCTCCACGATTCCAGCGCTCGCACCGTGCCGAGCGGGAGCAGCACATTCGGGCTCTGGGATTGCGCATAGAACTGATACGGCCGGCGCCCTTGCACCGCCGCGGGACCGGGGTCCGGATTGTTATAGTTCATCACCGGCATGTCCAGATGTGTGCCCGCGCTACCCACATAGGCCAAACCCGTTACGAAGTTCTGGCCAAAGCTCCTCTCCAACTCGGTCGTCCACTGCCAGATATTGTTGTTGAGATACTTGGACCGGTTGTCGTTTCCGGCTTGCAGCCAACCCAACATGACGAGCGCCGCCGGACCACCCGCAACCGGAGAGCCCGCAAAGGGATTTTGTATCGTCGCCGTCGGACGTGTCCGGTCGTTCTGAAACACCGTCGAGCCGGAAAATGGCGGGTTCAGCCCCAGGATATTAAAGTTATTCGTCTGCTGCGGCGAGTAAAAGAGCCCCGCGCCGGTTCGCAATACCATTCGGTCGGAGAACCGGTAGACAATGCCCAGGCGCGGCATCACCTGCTTCCAGTTGATATCGTAGAGCTTCTGCACCACCAGCGGATCGGGAACCAGGAGTGGTATCACGGCTCCGGCCACAGTACGAACATCTTTCCCCGCGAAGGACAGGTTGCGGATGCGTCCGCCCACATCCGTTACCGCTCCGAACCAATCCCAACGAACGCCAAAGTTCACTGTCAGCCGCGACGTCACCTTCCAGTCATCCAGCCAGTAGAGGCCTACCTTTTGTTGGTGCATATCGTTCGTCGGAACTCCTTCCGCCGAATTCGCATTCAGCGGGACACCCAGCAGAAATGCCGAGAACGCGTCGGGAATTCCGGTAATGTCCGCCGAAAACGTGATCTGCCCGCGCGGCTGATTGGATGCCTCATTCACGACCGGACTGCTCCGCCACTGTCCGCCGAACTTGAAGTTGTGGCGGCCGCGATTGATCGAAAACGAATCGGCCACCTCTAAAGTCTCATTGGTATTGAACGTGACGTTTCCGGATCCGATGCCGGAAAAGGACGTGATGTTGATGTTCGGTAATCCCTCTTCTCGGGGAGTCAATACACGGTTACCGTCTCCCGATACCCGCATGTCCAGCCCCAGGTCGCGATGCGTGAAATCCGTGTTGGTCTGAAAGGCGACCTGATTTGCCCGGATGCGGTTGTAGCCAACCCGGAGATCGTTCAGCATCCGCGGATTCACCATCCATGTGTAGCCAAACCCCAGGTTTTGCGCCCGGAACTCGGACGTGAATTGATTCACACGCAATAGCGGGTTGTTGAGCCATCGGGAGGGCACCAGAACATACCGGCCGAAGAGTCGGTGATTTTCATTGAACCGGTGATCAGCGCGAGTCAGAAACTGATTGGAGTCCAACTCCTGATCGTTCGTCCCGGCGAGATTCTGGGTAGACCGTCTGGCGAGTGCCGCCGCATCGGTATTGGGCAGAGGCATGAACCCCCCTTCGGGCAGCGGCGAACCCTTCTTGGCCGTCAGTATGTTGAGCGAGACGGGACTGATCAGCGTTCGGGGAATCAGATTGCCGGGGAACGGAAGCGAGTCGCCGGGCAGGCGAATCGCCCGCGTTAGTGCCGGATTGGCGTCGCCCGGATACCAGCGGTTGCCGGGTTGAATGATCTCCGACATATCCCCGCTCCGCATGGCCAACGTCGGCACAGTTGCGATCGACGGAGTTCCCCGGCGCTCTCGACGGCCCTCATAGTTCACAAGAAAGAACGTCTTGTCCTTGATGATCGGCCCCGAGAACAACCCGCCAAACTGATTGCGGCGCAGCTTGTTCTTCGGTTGCGTGGGAGACAAATAGAAGCCGCGTGCGTCAAACGTGTCATTGCGGAGAAACTCAAAAGCAGTGCCGTGGTAACGATTGGTTCCACTCTTGATGGAGACATTCGCCTGCGCGCCCGAGTTCATCCCGTACTCAGCGGAATAAACCGCACTCTGAATCTTAAACTCCTCGATCGCCTCCACGGAGGGAACGAACAGCATGGATGACTTGAATCCATCGGTGGCCGACACGCCATCCAGTGTGATGTTCTGATTCGCGTCGCGCTGCCCGTTCGCCGAGAGTCCGACAATCTGCCCTGGCATCGCACGGGTCCCGATCGTTTGCTGCCCATCCACGCCCATGCGCGCCGAACCGTAGACAACGCCCGGCATCAGCGTGGCCGCCTGCGCGAAATTGCGCCCGTTGAGCGGAAGCTCCACCACCCGCCTGTGCTCCACCACCGATCCAAGCGTAGCGTCTTCCGTCTTAAGCAACGGGGCCGAAGAAGTCACCTCCACACGCTCGGCTTGTTGCCCGACCTGAAGCAGGAAGTCGATGCGGGCCTTCTGGTTCAACTCCAACACAACGTTCCTGCGAACTTCCGTTTTGAACCCCGGCGCGACACAGGTCACTTCATACGATCCGGAGTCGACGAGTGGGAATATGTAGTTCCCAGTTTCGTTCGATGTCGAGGTACGCACATCTCCCGTTTCAATCCGCTTCGCCGTGATAATTGCGCCGGGCACCATGGCGTTGGAGGCGTCTGTCACTAGCCCCAGGATCTGTGTGGATGCCGTCTGCCCATGGCTGTACGCCGCGGCCAGAAGCAGAACTACAAGTGGTTTCAACATAGGACCCCCTTGATGACCCCAACAGTATATACCGAAGATTTCTTCCACCTGTGTGTAGTCAAAACCTCGTGATGGTGCAGAATCAGCAGCTTGCGAGTTGGCGCTTTTGGCTTGTCTGGGCGTGGTACAAGGGTGAGTTTATGCTCGAATTCATCCTCTCTTTGGCTTGTGCGTTGCGGGTGTTTTTTCGGAGTCGATGCGATGTTTTCTCTGGAAGTCCTTGCGTTAACCGAGGGCTTAGCCTGCTCGTGATCGGATAAACTGAACTGGTCAATTCCGATGCCCCTCTCCATCGGCGACAAGTTCGGCCCGTACGAATTCGTCTCCCCAATTGGCGCGGGCGGTATGGGAGAAGTGTGCAAGGCCCAAGACACAAGTCTCGTCCGCACCGTCGCCATCAAGGCTTTGCCGGAACACGTCGCCGCGCGCGAGGAACTTCGTCTCGGTTTCGAGCGCGAAGCGCGCGCCGTGGCCTCCCTGAACCACCCGCATATTCGCGAAATGGTCGCGAATGGTGTCACAGTGGCGTCACGGCATCGGCGCGTGTCAACGACTTTGAGACAGTCGGTCAAGGAGTTTACTGAGTATCGTCGTTTGTTGTTGTTGGTTTGTTGATCCAGGCGTGCGCTGGGGCAAGCGGGGATTTGGGTGGATGCTTAACGAACCGTTCCGGGTGAACGAGATA
>CANIVU010000147.1 GCA_947470805.1 Acidobacteriota bacterium
CCGCGCCACAATAGGTACAGTACGATGAGTGGGGAACCAACCACCTGCAAGAGGCGATAAATGAAAAAAATGAGAAGCGGCAAGTGCCTGTTACTTTTTCTGAGTATAACGGTGGGCCTGTGTGCCGACAAGAAAGACGCCGCGTTCCGTCCCGAACCTGCCGAATCCTACGGCACCAAACAAACCGTCGATGGGCTCACCATCGGCGTTCAGCCCTTTGACGATCCCGAAGAAGCCAAAACCGCCTTCGGCAAGCTGAACCCCTATGAACACGGCGTCCTGCCGGTCCTCGTCGTCATGAAGAACAACGGGAAAGGCACCGTGCAGTTCGGCAACATGCAGGCCGTCTACGTCGCCCCCCGCGGCCGCAAAGTGGACTCGACGCCCGCCACCGACGTGCTGTATCTCAAAGCCGGCGGCCGTCCAAAGGTTTCCAACAGCCCCATCCCCACCGGCGGCCCGCGCGTCAAAATCGCCAAGAATCCCTTGAAAAACGAGGTGATTATCGAACGCGCGTTCTCCGCCAAAATGCTGCCGCCCGGCGATTCCGCCTACGGCTTCTTCTACTTCCAAACCGGCCACTCTCGCGGAACCTCTCTCTACATCTCAGGCATCCGCGAGGCGCAATCGGGCAAGGAACTGTTCTACTTCGAAATCCCGCTCGATTAGTTCTTCTTCGCGGCGGCCGGCGCGGCGGCCACCGGCTTGGCGGCGGCGGGCTTCGCAGCTGGAACCGCGGGCTTCGCCGCCGGAGTCGCCTTCTTCATCGCCGGAGCGGGCGGCTTCGGCGCATTCGGATCGGCAACGCGCGTGATCAGTACACGGCTCATCCGCACCGGCACATCCGGTTTGTCGCCGCGGCCGCGCGGCAAGTTGGCGATTTTCGGCACCAGGTCCATCCCCTCCACCACCTGCCCGAAGATCGTGTGCCGGCCGTTCAGGTGCGCGGGCGTGCCTTCGGTAATGAAGAACTGGCTCGAACCAGTACCCGGCCCGGCATTCGCCATCGCTACGCGCCCGGGAATGTCGAACCGCAGCGTCGGGTGGAATTCGTCGATGATCGGATCCGTCCCGCCCATCCCATTGCCCTGCGGGTCGCCGCCCTGGATCATGAAACCCGGAATCACGCGGTGGAACGTCAGCCCGTTATACAACGGCAACTTCACGCGCGTGCCCGTCTTCGGGCTCAGCCATTCTTTGCGCCCCTGCGCCAGGTCCACGAAGTTCTTCACCGTCACCGGCGACTCCTTCTCGTAGAACTTGAACACGATGTTCCCCAGGGGCGTCGTGCCATGAGAAATCGAAAGCGTGGCATACAGGCCCGGCTCACGCGGCGGAGCAGCAGGCTTGGCCGGGGCCACAGCCGGTTTCGCGGCAGCCGGTTTGGCAGCGGCGGGAACCGCGGGCTTCGGCGCGGCAGGCTTCGGCGCGGCGGCCGGGGGCTGCGCCATCACGGCAAATGCAAAGAAAGAGGCGGTAACTAAAGATCGTGCGAGCATCACCAACTAGGATAACAAGACACACCAAAACTAGGCGCGCGCGACTCGCCGCACCCGAACTTCGGGCACAACGCGTCGCGCGCGCAGATCCTCACAGGAGGCGGGAACTGGTCCGTTACTGGGCCATTGCCGGCGTCCTGCGAGACTCGGGGGAGAGTGGCGGAACCTGTTGGTGCGGATGGAACTTAACCGAAACGAGCTTGGACACGCCCGGTTCTTCCATCGTCACACCGTAGAGCGTCTGAGCCGCTTCCATCGTGCGCTTTGCGTGCGTGATCACGATGAACTGCGTCTCTGACGCCATTTCCTTTAACAACCGCGCCAGACGGCCCGTATTGGCCTCATCCAGCGGGGCGTCCACTTCGTCGAGAATACAGAAGGGGCTGGGCTGATATTTGAAGATGGCCATCAAAAGAGCCATCGCCGTCAGCGATTTCTCACCACCCGACAGCAGCAACACGTTCTGCAGCCGCTTGCCCGGGGGCGATGCGATCATTTCAATGCCGCTCTCGCCGATATTGGTTTCATCGGTAAGCCGCATCTCGGCGTGACCGCCGCCGAATAGAGTCTTGAAGATCTCTTTGAACTGCGCGTTGACGGCTTCAAAGGCCTCCGCGAAGCGCTTCCGCGACTCCACGTCGATCTCCTGAATCGCCTTCTCCGTATCCCGGATCGAGTCCAGCAAATCCTGCCGCTGCGTGTTCAGGAAGTTGTAGCGCAGCTCGGATTCCTTGTACTCTTCCAGCGCCTGCGGATTCACAGCGCCCAGCGCCTCAATCCGTCCACGCACTTCCATGTACTTGGCGTCCAGTTCGTTCAACGCCATTTCGTCGAGCTCCGGATCGCCTTCCTGCAACAGCTCACTCGCCAGCGCGCCCAGGTCCTTCCGCGCGTTTTCGTCCAGGTGCTTCAGGTCGGACTGCAACTGCACCAAGTGGATCTCAATCTGCGTCCGCCGGTCCTGCGCCTCCTGCACCGCAATGCGATTGGCCTTCAGCGATTCATCGCTCGCCGCCAACTGCAAACGCATCTCCTGGTCCTTCTGCGCGGCCACCTGCACCAGCCCCTGCAACCGCAGAATCTCTTCTTGCAGCAGGTTCACCGTCGCGTCCAGCTCCATGTTGTCGTTCAACAACCGCGTGCGGTCCAAGCCCAGCCGTTCCAGCTCGGCCGCCACCGCGCCACGCCGCCGCGTCAGCTCACCAATCTGAGCCTCCAGCCGCTGCCGCGCCGCCGCTTCACTGCGTTGCCGTTCGTCGAGCGATGCCAACTGCACTCGCAACACCGAGTGCTCCTCCGACACGCGCTGCACCGACTCCCGCAGCAGATCCAGCTCGCCGCGGCCGCTCTCGAGCTCTTTTTCTTTAACAGACTTCGCCTCTTCCTTCTCCGCGTGCAGACGCTGCTTTTCGTCCTTCTGCCCGGCCGACCGTTGCGCGTCGCGCTCCAGCCGTTCCAACTCCAACCGCGCCGCCGACAGGCGCGCGTTCGACCGATTGGTCTCCTCGCCCATCCGCCGCATTTCGTGGTCCAGCGCCAGCGCTTCTTTCTCTTCCCGCTGCTGCTGCTGACGAACTTTTTCCAGTTCCTCGCTCAGCGTCTGGATCGAAAATTCCAACTCGCCGATCTGCTCCTGCGTGCCTTCGAACGCGCGCTGCTTGGCCGTCACCGTGCCCATCAGCTCGCGCAGTTCGCGCTTCAGCGCCAGCGGGCCGGAACCCGTCTTGCGCCCGCCGCTCACCGCGTGGCCGTGGTAGCAAACGCCATCGGGCAACAGGAAGAAGATGTCCGGATACTGCCCGGCCAGCCGCTGCGCCGCCGCGCGATCCTGCACCAGGTAGCAACGCGACAACCGCGGCAACAGCTCCGCCGGCGCCTTCGTCAGCCCGTTCGTCATCTTCAGGTAGTTGCTCAGACGGCCAATAATGCCCGTCTCCGGCCCAATCGGCGGCTCCTGCGTCAACGCATCGGCATACTTATCGTCAAGCTCCGGATGCACCAGGAACGTCGCGCGCCCGTCCAGATCTCCGCGCATCAGGTCGATGCCGCTATCGGCCTGCGACCAGTCTTTCACCACAACGTATTCCAGCTCTTCGTGCAGGAACTCTTCCGCCGCTTTTTCAAACTGCGTGTCCACTTCGATGAAGTCCGCCAGCACGCCCGACGGCTGAATCGCATTCGCCTGCCCGCGCTCCACGGCCGTAAACAGCCGCTTCACCGACTCGGTCGTATACGCGCGATGGTTCAGAATCTCTTCCAGCGAATCCTTCCGCGCCTTCAGCCGCGAAAGCTCCGCCCGCACCGCCTCCAACTGCCGCCGCGCTTCACCCAGCGAGGACTTCCGCCCCTGCAGGTCTTCTTCCACGCGCTTCTTGTTGTCGGCCAGCGACTCCAACTGCATCTGCCGGTCGGCCAGCTTCGCTTGCAGCTGTTCCCGCGTCTCGGTCAAACGCGCCAGGTCCGCCGATGCGCCCTCTTCGTCCCGCCGCAACCGCTGCCGGTCACGCTCGTTCGAAGCCAGGTACTCTTCAATCTGCGCCAACTGGTTCCGCATCGTCGAGGCTTCGCCCAACAACCGCAGCACCTGCTGCCGGGCCTGTTCCAAGCCCTGCTCGCGCATCCGCAACTGCCCCTGCAACTGCTCGCGCTCTTCGTTCTTGGAGCGCAGCCGGTCGCGCGCATCGTTGGCATTGGCCGACGCTTCTTCCAGCGACAACCGGTGCCGTTCGACATCGGCTTCCAACGCCGCCAGCCGCTTCTCCACTTCCTGCGATTCGTTCTCGCCGCCCGCCAGACGCTGCTCGATCGATTGCACCTGCTGCGACTGGCTGTTCAAACGCCCACGCGTCCGCTCGGCTTCAATCTGCAGTTCGGCCAGCTCCTTCCGCTGCGCCGTCAACCCTTCTTCGTGCGCATAGCAGGTCTGCTGCAACGCCGTGTATTCGGCTTCTTTGGTGCGCAGTTCCCCGCCCAGCGTTTCAAAGGACGACGCCGCTTGCGTCATCTCAATAGCGGCCTTCGAAGCCTCCCGCTCCAGCGTCTTGTACTTGCCGGCCAGCAACAGGCGGAGGTGGGTCACCATCTCCTCGCGCAGCTTCACGTAGCGCTCGGCCTTGGCAGCCTGCCGCTTCAGGGAGTTCACCTGTCGCGTCACTTCTTCCAGAATGTCGAACACGCGCGTCAGGTTCTGCTTCGCGCCTTCCAGCTTGGCTTCCGCCAAACGGCGCTTCGTCTTGAAGCGAGTAATGCCCGCCGCTTCTTCAATCACCGCGCGCCGGTCCTGCGGACGCGAGCTCAGAATCTGGCCAATGCGCCCCTGCTCAATAATCGCGTACGATTCCGGGCCCAGGCCCGTGCCCATGAAGATGTCCTGGATGTCGCGCAACCGCGCCGACTTCCCGTCAATCAGATATTCGCTCTCGCCCGAACGGTACAGCCGGCGCGTCACCGTAATCTCGTGCCGCTTCTCCCGCTGCGAATGCTCGGCCTTCGCCGTCGCCACCGCTTCCGACTCGCCCTCCACCGGCTCCGGCAACTGCATCGCCGGCAACGCCACTTCGTACGAAGGGTCAACCAGCGTCATCGTCACCGACGCCATTCCAACCGGCTTGCGGTCCCGCGTGCCGGCGAAGATGACATCTTCCATCCGGGCTCCGCGCAGGCTCTTGGCACTCTGCTCGCCAAGCACCCAGCTGATCGCATCGCTCAGGTTAGACTTGCCGCAGCCATTCGGCCCAACAACGGCAGCCACACCAACGCCGTTAAAACGGAGCTCCTGGCGGTCAGCAAAGGATTTAAAGCCTTGGATTTCAACGCGCTTAAGTTTTAGCAACGCGAGGGTCCCCTCATACAAAATTTTCACTACAGCTACTGCTGTAATGCTCGGGGGGGAATCTCAATACTACGGGCATTTGGGAGGAATTGCAAGAAGCAGAACCACAGCCCAAGGTATACCTTTTCCCACAACCACTACATCTAGTATAGCGCCTTTCCAGCGCCACTACCGCGGAATCAGATTTCTGTGCCTTTCCTGTGCAAAACTTTCCACCCCTCGCCCAGCGGTTTCACGGTCGCGCAGAACGGCGCGCCGTCTTTGGCTTTCCCGGCAAATTGCGCGGCCAGATGGTCGCCATCGGGCAGGTCCATCAACGGAATTTTCGCCCGCCGCCGCCCCACGTCGCTCACGCTGCAAACATACAGAAACCGCCCAGCCGGCGGCCCCATGGCAAACATACCGCTCACTTTTCCCGCCTCATCCCGCTCAATCGGCACCGTGAACACAATCGACGCGCCGGTCGAAACCACGTTCTGGTGTAGCGCATTCTTCTTGTCCTGCAAGCAAAACAAGGCCCGCGCCGGCGGGTCGATCAGTGTGATCTGCAAGGTAATCAGCATCAGTTCGGCACCATTTGAATCCTCTCCCGAGTCACCGCCTCCACCGCCTTCCGCGTGAACGGCATCGGATGATACCGCCCGCTCGCCCAATCGTCCACCAGGTCCGAATAGTGCGGACTCTCCGGGTCCCCCACCTCCCCCGGCAAATTCGTCATCCGCGATTTATCCCAATCGGAAACGTCCAACAACATCCGGAAACTCGCCCCCACCGACGCCCGGAACCCCGCCCCCGCCGCCACGTTCACCGTCGTCGCATCGCCGCCCAAAGGAATCGGCCCCCGGTCAAACGCCTTCTCCACCGCCGGATGCTTCAGATAAAGGAAGTGAATATTCCCATACCGCCACCGGCCCTTATCCGCCCCCAGCGCCGTCTCAAACTCCGCCATCGTCGCCTCCAACGTCTTAGCCAATAACTCCGGCCGCGGCCGCGCCTCTAATGTCCGCAATGTCATCTCCACACTCGCCGCCAAACCCTGCGGCGACTCCACCACCGCCGCCGTCAACCGCGACATCCACATCAAAAACACCGACGACGCGGCCGACTCCTTCGTCATCCGCCCGTCCCAATCCTTCAACAATGCCATCCCCGCCGCCGCCTTCGATCCCGCCGCCGGCGTCCATCGCCGCGCCACCGCCAGCAACCGCTTCGCCGGCGTCGATTCCAAGTCCAACTGCAACGCCTGCATCGCGTCCAGCGTCCAGCCCCTTCGCCCCTGCAACGCCTGCGTAATCCGTTTCACCCGGAAATCCGGCGCCCACTCATACTGCAGCCCGTTCTTATACCCCGCCGGCAAAATATTGTTGTTCGCCGTGGCAAAAAACCCGGCAACCGGATCCAACGACCGCGGCAACTCCTCCGGCTTCAAAAACCCCTGCCACTCGTACTCGCCCGTATGCCCCGGCACCGGCAACAACCCATTCCAGCCCTTCCGCACCGGGGTCAACCCCGTCACCGCAAACCCAATGTGCCCCGCCGTATCGGCGTAAACCAGATTCTCCGCCGGCGCCTTAAACCGCCCCACCGCCGCCAAAAACGTCGGCCAATCCTTAGCCCGCGCCAGCGCCAACCCCGCCAAATACCCCGCCGTCCCCGGCTCCGCCCCCACCCACCGCATCACATACGCCCGCCGCAAACCCAGATCCGTTCCCACCACCGGCCCGTGCACCGTATGTTGCGTCTCCACCATCCGCGGCTTCTCGCCCTTAACGGCAATCCAGTGCTTCTCCGTCTCCAACTGCTTCCACTGTCCCTTGTACAAATACTGCGAAGGGGACGTGGGATTCAGCTGCTCCACATACAAGTCCTGCTGATCGGTCCCGGTGATCGTGAACCCGAACCCAACCGTTTCGTTGTGCCCCAGCGCGATCCCCGGCAACGCCGGCTCGCCGGACCCAAACACGTTCCAACCCGGCCCAACCAAATGCACCGTCCGCCGCAGCGACGGGATCTGTAACGAACGATGCGGATCGCTCGCCAGCAACGGTTTCCCCGTCGCCGACAAACGCCCTGAAACAACCCAGTTATTACTCCCCTGCGTCACATCGTCCACATCATCGGTCGCCTCATCAAACGCCGACAGCGCCGAAACCCGAACCTCTTTCAAATTCAAATCCTTCGGGATCTCCAGCTTCACCGGCGGGTCCAACGGCTGCCACTTTTCCAGCGCCGCCGCCCCATAGGTGTCCACCATCCGCGCCCGCCCCGCCTCGCTCAACACGTTGGTCATCATCGAAAAAACGGCCATCCGCGAAACAACATCATTCGGCGTCCACAACCCCGGCTCAAACCCCAACTTCCGGAACTCCGCCGTCTTCTTCCGCCGCGGGTCCTGAATATACGCGTTCACCCCTCGTACAAAGGCGCTCACAATGTTCCAGGTGTCCGGCGAATAACTCGGCCACTCCTTCTGCCAGTCCCCGCGATAGCGCAACAACAGCGCCGTCCGGTCCCGCTCCACAAACTCCGGCCCCAGCACCTCCGCCAGCTTCCCAATCCCCTGCCGCCGCCACAGGTCCAACTGGAACAACCGGTCCCGCGCCGCCATATACCCCTGTGCGAAGAACAGATCGTCCTGCGTCTGCGCGTAGATATGCGGCACGCCCCACTGGTCCCGCAGCACCTCCACCGGCTTCTGCAGCCCGCGCACCTTCACCTCTTCAGCAGCCACACCGGCCGCCACCAGCAACAGTAACCAAACCCGCGTCATGCCCAGACCGGCCGCCGCTTCTCTTTGAACGCCGTCACGCCCTCGGCATAGTCCGGATGCTGAAACACCTCCAACCGCAACTGCCGCGCCAACGCCGCCGCGTCCCCCGTGCGCGCTTCATTCACATACCGCATGCCCAGCGCCGTCACCGGCCCCGAGTGCCCCGCAATCGTGTGCGCCAGCGCCGACGCCCGGTCGTCCAATTCAAACTCCGGCGCCGCCTGGTGAATCAGCCCGATCCGCAACGCCTCATCGGTCTGAAAAACCCGCGTCGTCAGACTCAGCTCCAAAGCCTGCCGCTCGCCAATCGCTGCCGCCACCGCCCGGAAAATCACGAACGGAAACATCCCAATCCGCAGCTCCGTGATCCCGAAATTCGTCCCCATCGCCGCCACCACCACATGCGCATTGCACAGCAGCCCAATCCCGCCCGCCAACGCCGGCCCCTGCACCGCCGCCACAATCGGTTTCGCAATCCGAGAACCCACCGTAAACAGCCTCTCGTGAACCTCCAACTCTCCCTTCGGCCCATGCTCCAGCGCCTCGTCCAGGTCCATCCCCGAACAAAACACCTTCCCCTCGGCGTCAAGCAAAATGCACCCCGTGCTCGGGTCCGCCACAGCGTCGTCAAACGCCCCCAGCAACTCCTCGCACATGGCAATGCTCAGCGCGTTCCGCTTCTCCGGCCGCGCCATCGTAATCCGCCGCACCCGGCCTTCTTGATTAATCCGTAAGCTCTCGCTCATCAATCTCGATCTCCATTCCCAGCAGCCCCGCCGCCATCGTTTTTCCCTGCGCGTCGATGCGCAAGGACAACGTCCCCCCGCCCCCCAGCGCCCCATAACAGAGGAAGTTCAAAGCGCCCAAATTCGGCAACTCAAACCGCTCCACCCGGCCCTCAATCAAGGAGCCAAAATGCGCCTTCACCCGCTCCGGCGTCACCTCCCGCACCAGCACCGGATACCAACGGTCCTCGTACGCAATGATCCCGATATTTGAAGTATCGCCCTTGTCCCCGCTGCGCCCGTGCGCAATGCGCGATAACGGAACTCTCATTCCACCACCTCCACGCGCGTCACAATTTCTTCCCGCGGAATCAGCGCCGGCCAATACGCCACCACCTCCCGCACCGAAGGCCGCCCATCGCCATAACCCGTCCCCGTTGGCGGCCCGTTCAACACCAGCGGAATCAGCTCCCGCGTAAACCGGTCCACCGCTTTCTTATCTTTCCCTCGCACGCCCACCCGCAACATCACCTCCGCCGGCTGCGCATTCACCGGCGCCGCGATACCGTGGCACGCATTCGCCCCGAAGTACTCCGAATAAATCTCCTCAAACTTCAATCCCAACGCCGCCAGCCGCGCCCGCACAATCGCGTCCGCCGCCTTGGCTTTCTCCAACGCATCCGGCCACGAATACACAATCGTCCCCAGAGCCTTAAAACCATACAAATAACTCACCGAAACCTTCAAAAACGGCGTCTTCGGCCGCCCTTTAATCCCGGAAACCCGCACCCGGTCCGGCCCATCCTCCACCAAACGAACCGACGTAAAATCGGCCACACAGTCCGGCGTAATGTAGTTCTGCGGATCGCCCAACTCATATAGCAACTGCTCTTTCACCGTCTCGAGCGACACTCGCCCACCCGTCCCATGATGCTTCGTAATCACAAACGAACCATCCGCCTCCGCCTCAATAATCGGATACCCGATATTGGCGAAATCCGGAATCGTCTGCCAATCGGCAATGCAGTTCCCGCCGGTGCACTGCGCCCCGCATTCCACAATATGCCCGGCAATCGTCCCCGCCGCCAGCAAGTCAAACTGGTCCGCCCGCCACCCGAACTCATGCACCATCGGCCCCAGCGCCAGCGCCGTATCGGTCGACCGCCCAGCAATCACCACATCGGCCCCGGTCCCCAGCGCCTCCGCGAGCGGAAACGCCCCAATATACGCATTCGCCGAAGAAATCTGCCCACGAATCACCGTCAACGGCTCCCCCGTGTCCAGGTTCTTCAACTCCAACCCGCGCGCCAGAAAATCGTCCACCCGTTCATACACGTCATCGCCCAGCACCACGGCCACCTTCAACTCCGGCGCCAACCGTTTCACTTCCCGCGCGCAAGCCACCGGATTCACCCCGCCGGCATTCGCCACCACGCGCACCCGCCGCTCCTTCAGCTTCGCCGCAATCCGGCCAATGAGCGGTGGAAAATCCCGCGCATACCCCAACGAAGGATCCGCCTGCTTCTGCTTCTGCACGATCGACATCGTGACCTCGGCCAGGTAATCCAGAATCAGATAATCAATCGGCCCCTGCTCCACCAGCCGCACCGGCGCTTCCAGCCAGTCGCCCCAAAAGCCCTGCCCATTCGCAATCCGGATCATAGCCGCTCCAATACCAGGTGTCCGCGATGCCCGCAAACATCCAGTGCCAATGCCAATATCTCCCGCGTTGCCGCCGGGTCAATCACCACGTCGCAGTGCCCCCGCGCCGCCGCATACCGCGCGTCCAGCCACCGCTCATAATCAGCCCGCGTCTTCGCAATCTTCGCCTGCAACTCCTCCGGCACCGCCTCCCCCGCCTCCCGCAACCGCATCAACTCCGGCCCATGCACTGCCTGCACGGCGGACTCGCCCTCCATCACCCCAATCCGCGCCGTCGGCCACGAAAACGTAAAGTTCGGATCAAACCCCTGCCCCGCCATCGCGTAGTAACCAGCCCCCGACGCATGGTTCACCGTCAGCACAATCTTCGGCACCGTCGCGCACGCCATCGCCTCCACCATCTCCGCCCCGGCGCGAATAATCCCGCTCTTCTCCGCGTCCAGGCCCACCATGAACCCGCTCACGTCCTGCACATACAAAATCGGCGTCCCGGCCCGCTCGCAGTTCTCCACGAAATAGGTCACCTTCCGCGCCGACTCGGTATAAATAATCCCGCCAATCCGTGGCTTCAAAAAGCCGCGCCGGTTCGCAATCACCGCCACCGGACGCCCGCCCAGCCGCGCCTCCGCGCACAGCATCTCCGCCGCATAGTCCGGTTGAAACTCCACAAACTCGTCCAACAACAGCCCCAGCAACTTCTCCATCGAATACGGCAGCCGGTGGTCCGCTGGCAGGACGTCGTAGATCTGCTCGGTTCCCGGCGAAACCGGACGAATCACCGGCACCGGAAACGAATCAAACCGCGCCCGGATCTGCCGCAAACAATCGGCGTCATCACTCGCCCGAAAATGCGCCACGCCGCTCTCGGCCGTATGCATCCGCGCCCCGCCCAACTCCTCCGCCGTCGCCACCTGCCCCGTGGCGCCCTTCACCAGATTCGGGCCGCCCAGCCCCATAAAGCTCGTCCCCTCCACCATGTAGATCACATCGCTCAGCGCCGGCAGATACGCCCCGCCTGCGATGCACATCCCCATCACCGCGGCAATCTGCGGCACCCGCAATTTCCGCCGCATCAGCGAGTTGTAATAGAAAATCCGCGCCGCCCCGTACTGCCCCGGAAAGATGCCATCCTGCAGCGGCAGATTCACGCCCGCCGAATCGACAAGATACACAATCGGAATCCGATTCCGCATGGCAATTTCCTGTGCCCGCAGGATCTTCGTAATCGTCTCCGGCCACCACGCCCCGGCCTTCACCGTCGCGTCGTTGGCCACCACCACCGCCGGCCGCCCCGCGATCCGCCCAACAACCGTCACCACCCCCGCCGCCGGCGCCTGGCCCTCATACAGGTCGTAGGCCACCAACAACCCCACCTCAAAACAAACCGCCCCCGGGTCCAGCAACGCCGCCACCCGCTCCCGCGCCGTCATCTTCCCGTCGCGATGCTGCTTGGCAATCTTCGCCTCGCCGCCCCCGGCCCGCAGCTTCTCTTCCAGTGCCTGCAATTCGGTCAGTCGTTCGCGAATCCAATTGGCCATGTGGTCCGCTCCCAGTATAGATGTTACGTTCAATAGACGAACATGCTTGGCATCGATCCCCGCGCCGCCCGCGTCACCTGGACAGTCTTTCTCGTCCTGCTCTTCATAGACCTCGCCTGGATGGCCCGCACGACGCTCCTTGTCTTCACCATCGCCCTCCTCCTCGCCTATCTCCTCCACCCGCTCGTTGAACTCACCCGCAAGTTTCTCCCCGCCAAATGGCCCGGCGCCGTCGCTCCCGCCGTCGTCTACATCTCCGGCCTCCTCATCATCGGCACCGCCATTCTCACCATCGGCACTCGCATCGCCTCGGAAGCAACCCAACTCGCCACCCGACTCCCGGAATTCGTCCACCAGCGCGACCACTTCCTCGATGACCACCTCCCCGCCCTCCTCGCCCCCTACAAAGAGCAAATCGCCACCGCCCTCAGCGGCCAACTCGAAACCGGCAAGGAGATGCTCCTCCCCGCCCTCTCCGCGCTCGGCAAAGGCCTGGTCGATCAACTCTCCACCCTCCTGTTCGCCATCCTCATCCCCATCCTCGCCTTCCTGATTGAACTCGCCCTCACCGATATCCGCGGCGCCGTCGTCACCCTCTTCACCCGCGACGATCACCAACAACTCGCCCAGTTCATCGTCGACGATATCGACAAACTCCTCGGCCTCTACATGCGCGCCGTCTTCCTCCTGGCGCTGGCAACATTCACCAGCCACATGCTCATCTTCGGCGCCATCGGCGTGCCCTACGCCGTGTTACTCGCCCTCGTCTGCGGCCTGCTCGAATTCGTCCCCGTCGTCGGCCCGCTCTCCGGCATGGTCATCGTGAGCCTCGTCGCCGCCTTCTCGGGCTACCCCCACATCGGCGGCTTACTCGGCTTCTTCCTCGCCTACCGCCTCTTCCAGGACTACGTGCTGCAACCCTACCTCTACAGCAGCGGCATCGAGATGCACCCGCTCCTGGTCCTCTTCGGCGTCCTCGCCGGCGAACAGGTCGGCGGCGTCACCGGCATGTTCCTCTCCGTGCCCTTGCTCGCCGTTTTCCGCGTCATCTATCGACGCTCCATCGAAGCCAGGGAAACCTAATCGTCCGGATGCGACGCCCGGTAGGCGGTCAGCAGATCCATAACCGAAATCCCATCAATCGTCATACCGCCAATCAGACTGTCAGTAATAGCGACACCCGTCAGATTGGCTTCGCTGATACGGGCCTTCGACAGATTAACGTTCGTCGCTTTCCACCCCGACAGATTGCAGTTGTCGATCGTCGCCGCAGACAGATCCACATTGTGAAACGTGGCGCCCGATAGCCGCACATCCGTGAAGCTGGTCCCCGACATATCCGCGTTCTTAACTTTCATTTGATTCCACTCTACCGCGCCGTAGCCCGCGCCCACGCCAACTCAAACCCCTGCGCCGTCAGCCGCGTCTGCAGCGCCGTCAACAGCGCATCCGTCTTCCGGATATGCCGCGGCGTGTGCCCCGTCCGCACCGCCTCCGCCGCCACCGCCCCGGCCGCTTCCCCAATATTCCACTCCACCGGATGCAGCCTGTAACACCCATTCGTAATGTGCGTCACACCCAGGTTCTTGCACCCCGCCAACACATTCTCCATCCGCCGCGGAATCAGAGCCCCCATCGGAATCTGGAACGGCAACGACGCCACGTCGATGTAGTTATCCCCGCCGCTCGACGGATGCAAATCAATCCGGTAGCTCCCAATCCCCACCGAGTCCGGAAACCGCTCCGCCGACACCGCATCCCGCGTCAACCCAGTCACCTGCATCCGCGCGTCCAGCCCCACATGCTGCTCCAACACCGTGAACTCCGCCCGGATCCGCCGCGACTCCCGCACATACGGATACTTCGCCAACCCATCCTCGGTCCCCGCCAAATCCCCACGCAGCCGCAACCCTTTCCACCCCTGGTCCGTCTGCATCCAATACAGCAAAGATAAGCTCAACTGCTTCGCCCGGTCCAGATGCTTCGCCCCATCCGGCCCCACCAGGTTCCCCAACCAATAATCATTCTGCGGCCAGTTCACCAGCGACACATCGCCCGCATACGCCCCCGGCGTAAAATTCCGCTTGTTCGCAATCCGCCGGTAAATGAACAGGTTCAATTTCCCCGGCGGGTTGTTCTCCGCCGACGGATCAAAGATCACCGACCGCGGCTTCAACGTCACCGGATCGCTCATCGACCAGCCCAGCAACTTCCCCGGCCACGCCGGCTTCATAGCCGGCACATAGTCGCGCCAAAACGCATAGTCCCGCGGCTTCTCAATCGTGTGGTCTTCCCCGGCCACATAATCCACCGCAAAACACACCGTAAACGCCTGAATATTGTCCGGCTGCGCAAACGCCGGCGCATGGGGCTCCTGCGTATCCTTCTGCGCCTCGAACCCCGTCACGAACTCAATCCCCGCCAGCGGCAGCAAATCCCCCTGCTCGGTCGCGTCCACAAAATATGGCGCAGTAATCGTCTTCTCCACGCCCGACTTATGCCGCACCGTCACCGCCCGCACCCGGTCGCCCACAGCGTCCGCCTTAACCGGAACCGTATCATAAAGCACGGTCAACTGCCCGCCGGAAATGTAGCGCGCCAGCATCGCATTCAGCACCGCCGTCGACACATGAGGCTCATGCGTAATCCGCGAAACGGACCCATCCCCCGGGTTCAAATTCCACCGCCCCCGCGCCTCTTCCGTCAGCGGATAGTGGTCCCGATAGTACGAACGAATCCGCGAACGATACTCCCGGTACAGCCGCGTCCCGCCAAACTGCTCCACCCACGGATGCTCATCCGGCGGCACCATCTGCGACGTCAACTGCCCGCCCACCCAATCCGTCTCTTCGGTCAGCACGACGCGCATCCCATTGCGCAACGCCGCCAGTGCCGCCGCCACCCCGCCGGTCCCGGCCCCAATCACCGCCACATCACAACGCAGTTCCCGTCCCGCCGCCAGCGCCACCCCGCTGGCCAAAAACACCCGTCGATTCACCATTCCCCCATCCTACCCCGCCACCTCCACCGCCATCTCTTTCCGCATCGGCTGCTTCTTCCAATACGTCAACGACCGCCACACCCACTCCGCCGGCCCGAAGTGGAAATGCTGCAGCCAGATCGGGCTCATAATCCTAAATCCGGCAGTTGAACCCGTTCAAACGGGTGCCGGCAACGCCGCCACCGGCCCACTCGGATAGAACTCACGGAAAATCACGCGCAGCAAACGCGCCCACCGTTCCGCCCGGCTCAACTGCTCCGCACTGGCTGCAAACCGA
>CANIVU010000148.1 GCA_947470805.1 Acidobacteriota bacterium
ATGACCAATTGCGAATGGCAGGAGATGATTGGCGCGGGGCCGAACTTGCCGACCGAGGAGTGGCAGCCGGGGGAGATTTTGTTGAAGAACAAGCGGGCGTGGCGGATTGAGAACGGGTATGTGTATTTGCCCGAGTTCCCGGGGTTGGGGCTGGATGTGGACGAGGCGGCTTTGAAGGAGTTTCGACGTGCTTAGCAGACGGTTATTTTTGGCGGCGCTGGCGGCGCCTCGGGTGCGGATTACTGGCGTGGATATCTATCCGATCCGGATTCCGGTGACGAAGGATGAAGCGGCGGCGGGGTTGATGCATGCGTTTCAGGTTGTCGAGATTTCGACGGACGCGGGGGTGAAGGGGTATTCGTTTGCGGGGCCTCCGGCCGCGGCTTTGCCGGCGATTCGGGCGTTGTTGGTGGGTGCGGATTTGCATGCGATTGAGCAGCATTTGGATAACGGGTTGGAGAAGTGGGGCGGGGTGGAGCATGCGCTGTGGGATGCGATTGGGCGGATTGCCAAGCAGCCCGTGCACCGGTTGCTGGGCGGGGCGAGCGAGAAGGTGAAGGCGTATGTGACGTGCGTGTGGCCGGGGCGGTTGGACCAGCAGCATGTGACCTATGCCGAGCAGGCTGCGCAGGCGGTGCGGTTAAAGAAGGCCGGTTATAAGGGCATGAAGATTCGGGCTTGGCGGCCGAATCCGTTGGATGATGCGGATGCGTGCGCGGAGATTCGGGCGGCGGTGGGGCCGGACTTTGCGATCATGTTCGACCGGACGGCGCATTTGCCTCAGTCCGTGGGACAACCGGTGTGGAGTTTTGAGACGGGTTTGCAGGTGGCGCGGGCGTTGCAGCGAGCGGGGGCGTATTGGTTGGAAGAGCCGTTTGCGCGGGATGATTTTGATAGTCCGGCGCGGCTGGCGGCGATGGTGGATCTGCCGATTACGGGCGGGGAGGGGTACGTTGGCGTTCGGGATTTTCAGCGGTGTTTGGTGAAGCGGACTTATGACATTTTGCAGCCGGAGGGGCGGGGGTCTGGCGGGATTTTCACTTGCCGGAAGGTGGCGATGATGGCCGATGGGTATCATGTGCCTTGCATACTGCATGGGACGATGGCGCTGATGTTGGCGGGGTGGTTGCAGGCTACGTTCGCGATTGGGTCGGAGTGGCAGGAGGTGGCGCTGGTGACGCCGCCGTTGTTGCCGGAGCAGCAGTGGGCGCCGGGGGCGAAGGTGTTGCGGAATAAGGAGACGTATAGGGTTGTTGATGGGGAGATTGTGGCTTCGGATTTGCCGGGGATTGGGTTGGATGTGATTCCGGAGGCGTTGGCGGAGTATCGGATTCTTACGCGGGGATGATGACGGATCAGATTGAGGGGTTGTCAGATTGAATTGGGATGTTGTCGAGGTAAAGCCACTGGAAAATCACACACTCTTCGTGCGGTTTCGGGACGGCGTTTCGGGACAGATCCAACTGCGAGCGGAGCAACTCACTGGCGTACTTGCTGCTCTCCAGGACCCTCGGTTTTTCGGGGAGGTATTTGTGGATGCGGGTGTGGTGGCGTGGCCGGGGGAGATTGATCTGGCACCCGATGCGATGTATGCAGAGGTTTTGCGAAAGCATCGGGATTTGCAGCCGTTGGGTTAGAGGTTGGGTCGGGGTGTGAGATCAGTGTGTCTCTTGGCGATAGAATCTAGATGTGCCATCCAAGGAACAGCTTCATGAATTGATTGATCTGTTGCCGGAAGGGGAGATCCCTGCGGCGAGCCGGTTTCTGGAGTTTCTCGTTCACGACCTGGAGAGCGAGCGACTGACGGAAGAGGATTTGCAGGCGGTTCAACAGGGTCAGGCGGAGATTGCGCGTGGTGAGTATTCTTCGCTGGAAGACTTGAAGCGCGAATTGAATCTATGAGCTTTGGGTTGCGGATTTCCGATACGGCGAAAGGTCAAATTCGCCGGTTGGACCGAGACCTGCAGAGGCGGATTGTGGCGCGGTTGGAACAGCTGTGTGTGAGTCCGGTAAGCCCCCCGATGAGTGACTGGGTTGAGGGCACTAGGGGGTTGCGGCGCACTCGTGTTGGGGGCTGGCGGGTATTGTTTACGGTGGATATGGCAGAGCGAGTGGTGGACGTTGTTGCTGTGCGTCCGCGCGGGCAGGCGTATCGGGGATTGTAGTTTCTTTCGCGATTTGCGGCGGAATACACGGACGAATCGGGAATCGGGCGAGATGTTTTACGACATTTTCTGGTAAGGCTTTGGGACTTTCCTGGCTGGATTGGCGGTTGGATTGCGGGTAGACTACGGGCGATGAGAATTTTGTTTGCTGTTGCTGTCTTGGCCGTTGTTGCCCCCGCCACTTACGCTGTGAAGGTGGCGAACCGTGATTCGAGTTCCCACGATATTCTGCTGAAGTGCAGTACGACGACCCACACTTCGATCGGGGCGAGCTCGACGCGGGACGTCGGCAATGGGCCTTGCACGGTCACCGTGAAGAAGACGGGTTCGTCGGCGACGGCGTCGGGGGATGCGACGTTGACGATTAAGGACGGGAAGGTTTCGGCCGGTAAATAGCCGCTGCGGCGGTGAGGAGCAGGCCGATCAGGCTGACGATGCGGGTGGTCCAGCCGGGCTCGTAGCGGAGGTCGAGTTGGCCTGTTCCTGCGGGCACGACGACCATTTGGCCTAGACCGTCGGCGCCGGTGGGGACGGGGTTGTTATTGAGATAGGCCTTCCAGTTTTTGTCCCAGTTCATGTGGATGAGCACCATGTCGGCGGGGCGCCATTGGCCTTTGATTCTGGCTTGGTTGGGGGTGGGCCATTCCACTTCGAGGGGCGGGGCCGCAGGGTTTTCGATGTCCTTCACGTACTGCTCGAGGGGGACCAGGGCTGGGATGGAGTGGGCTTGGGTGTTTCTAATTCGCGGGATTTGGTAGAGGCGGGTGTCGCGGTCTTCCCAGAGGACGGGGAGATGGGTGGCGAGAGGGTCGGTGGCGAAGGGCTTCCAGAATTCGGCGCTTTGGCGTCCGGGGATGAAGACGGCGTCGACGCCTGTGGCTTGCATCCATTGGGTGAATGTTTCGTGGGATTGCTCGCTGACGAGATCGAGCGTTAGGCGCTGTTGGACGGTGTTGGGGGACGTTGCGTAGGAGCCGCCGGTGTATTGGCGGATGGGGGCGAAGACGTTGATCCAGTGGGCGATGGAGCCGGGGGCGTAGATGTGGCCGCGGTTTTGGGCGGCTTGGGCGGCGGCGTATTCGATGGTTTGGGTGGGGTCGGTTTGTTTGACCGCGTTGCGGGCGAATTTGCGGTGGCGGACGATTTGCTGTTGGGTGGCGATGATTCCGATTAAGGCCAGGGTGGCTAGGAGCCATTTGGGGCGGTTGGTTAGGAGGCGTTCGAGGGTGAAGACGGCTAGGAGGATTAAGGCCACTTCCATTTCCGATTTGTAGCGGCCGGGCTGTTGGAGGAAGTGGAGGTCCCAGCGGTAGTAGAGCACGGGGATGGCCGTCATGATCCAGGCGAGCAAGGCGAAGAAGCCGAGGCGTTTGAGCGCTATTGTGCCGGCGGCGACGATGGCGAGGCCGAGCCAGCTGCCGTTGTTCCAGGAGCTTTCGGGGGCGAGGGCGCCGTTGTTTTTGAGGACTGTGAGGAGAGACGGGGGGTAAAACGGACAGACTACAAGGTACGCCAAAAAACCCGTGTGTGACACGGTTTTCCAGGAGGGAAGTGTATTGTTTGCAACGCTGGAGTCCGGAAAAGAAATTGTGTGTGACACGGTTTTTTTGGGGGAGAGGGTCCAGCAGAGGCCGAAGAGGGCGGCGGCGGTGATGCCGAAGGGGTTGGCTAACGCTGCCAGGGCGGTGCTGATTACTGCCGGGGTGCGCCAGCCGCGGGCCCAACAGCCGACTGCCAGGCAGACGAAGGCCAGGGCCAGGTTGTGGGGGGCTTCGTCCCAGATGAGGGTGACGTACATGCGGCGCGGTTCGAGGAAGAGGGCCCAGGCGAAGGGGGCGTCGGGCTGGATGAGTTCGGTGGGGGATAGGAGCGAATAGGCCAGGGCGGCGATGAAGGACCAGCCGGGTTTGTTGGTGAGTTGGGCGGCCATCCAGTACATGGCTACCGGCGTGGCGACGAAGGCGGCGGCGAGGACGGCGTAGAGGCCGAGTTGCCAGCTGAGCCAGGGGACGAGTGGCGAGTACGTCAGCTCCGATGGCATGCCGCCGGCCCAGTTGGGCACCCATTGCGGTTGCCACCAGGTATTCTTTATTGTTTGGCCGAGGGCTAGCCAGTAGCCGTGCATGGAGTGCATGGCGCCTGTGAAGGTCAGGGCGAAGACGTGCTTGACCAGATAGGCATTCAGCCAGGCAATTGCGAACCCATAGATTGCCGGCAACGCCGAGCGGACGCGTTCCACCACGCTCTCCAGCGTATTACGATGGAGCCACTATGCGCAGAAGAACTCTGTTGGCTGGAATGGCGTCGGCTTCTTTGGTTCGATCGCAATCGGGTGTTTCGCGGGTGGATGTTTTGCTGGGCGAGACCGTGGGGCGGATTGCTCCGGAGATCTATGGGCATTTTGTGGAGAACCTGGGCGGGGTGGTTTATGACGGGATCTGGGTGGGGGAGGGGTCTTCCATTCCCAATACGGGAGGGATTCGGAATGATGTTGTTGCGGCATTGAAGCGGGTTAGGCCTTCGGTGATCCGGTGGCCGGGCGGGTGTTTTGCGGATTCCTATGATTGGCACGACGGGACGGGGCTGCGGGCGGCGCGGCCGAAGCGGACGAACTTCTGGGTGGATTCGGCGGAGTGGCCTTCCGCTGCGAACAAGACGGGGCCGCAGGTGTTTGACCCGAATCAGTTTGGGACTGTCGAGTTTGCGCGGTTCTGCCGGGCGGTGGGGGCGCAGCCGTATTTGGCGGCGAATTTACGGTCGCTGCCGGCGCAGGATTTCTGGCACTGGGTGGAGTATTGTAATTCGCCGGCGGGGTCGACGACGAATGCTGTTCGGCGGGGGGCGGATGGGGAGTCGGCGCCGTTGGGCGTGCAGTATTGGGGTGTGGGGAATGAGAGCTGGGGGTGCGGGGGGAACTTTTCGCCGGAGGATTATGCGATTGAGTTTAAGCGCTATTCGGCTTGGGTGCCGAAGTATGGGCAGCCGTTTTCGATGATTGGTTCGGGGCCGAATGGCGGGGACAACGAGTGGACGCGGAAGTTCTTTCAGAAGGCCGCGATGCAGCGGGGGTTGGGTGCGATGTGGGGTTGGGGGCTGCACCACTACTCGTGGAATACGTCGGCGGGGAAGACGACCGATTGGTTCGCGGGGAAGGGGGATGCGCTGCGGTTTAGCCGGGAGGAGCATTACGAGCTGCTGCGGGAGGCGAGTTTGATGGAGGGTCTCATTCAATCGCACTGGGCGGCGATGGGGGATGTGGATCGGGGGCATCGGGTGAAGCTCGTGGTGGACGAGTGGGGGTCGTGGCACAAGCCGGGGACGGAGCCGTTTCCGGAGGCCTTAATTGGGCAGCAGAATACGGTGCGGGATGCGGTGTTGGCGGGGTTGACGCTGAACCTGTTTCATCGTCATGCGGAGAAGGTGGCGATGGCGAATATTGCGCAGTTGGTGAACTGTTTGCAGTCCTTGTTTCTGGTGCATGAGGACAAGTTTTGCGTGACGCCGACTTATCACGTGTTTGGGATGTATGCCGAGCATCAGGGGGCGGATTCGGTGCGGACGGTGGTGGCGACGCCATCGATTTCGTGGGGGCGGGCGGTGGGGTTGGAGGGGTTGAATGCGTCGGCATCGGTGCGGGGGAAGCGGGCGGTGGTGACGGTGGTGAATCCGTCGTTTGACGGGGCGCGGGAGGTGGAGGTGCGGGTGAATGGGGGTCGGGTGGCGTCGTCCGTGGGGACGGTGTTGACGTCGTCGGATCCGCATCATCACAATACGTGGACGAATCCGCGGGCGGTGGAGCCGGGAGCGCTATCCGTGCGGTTACAGGGGGACACGTTGCGGTGTACGCTGCCGGCGAGTGCGGTGGCGAAGTTGGTGTTGGAGTTGGGGTAGATGCGGGACTGGATTCGAGGGCGGCTGGCGGCGGCGGGGTATGTGGTGTTTAACACGCGGTCGTCGGCGCACTATGCGCAGGATAGTCTGTTTACGACGAATTCGGATCATTTTCGGGGGGATCCGGGGTTTCGGGCGGCGTATGCGCGTGGGTTGCGGGCGAGCCATGGGGTGGACCCGCGGCATGAGTGGCGGGTGCATGTGGCGTTGTGGGCGGCGGAGTTGGCGGCGCGAGTGCCGGGGGATTTTGTGGAGTGCGGGGTGAACAGCGGGTTCATGAGTTCGGCGATTATGGAGCGGTTGGATTGGGGTCGGGTGGAGAAGATGTTTTATCTGATTGATACGTTTACGGGGCCGGTGGCGGAGCAGTTTTCGGGGGAGGAGGTGCGGGCGGGGCGGCTGCGGGTGGTGGAGGAGGTGATGGAGAGCGGGGGGTATGAGTTCGATTTGGGGCGGATTGAGGAGAACTTTGCGGAGTGGCCGAATGCGCGGATGGTGCAGGGGGTGGTGCCGGAGGTGCTGGCGGGGTTGGGGATTGGGCGGGTGGCGTTTTTGCACCTCGATATGAATTGTGCGTTTCCGGAGGTTGCGGCGTTGGAGTTCTTTTGGGAGCGGATGGCGGTGGGCGGGGTGATTTTGTTGGATGACTATGCGTATTACGGGAATGGGGAGTTAAGGGTGGCGATTGATGGGGCGGCTGGGCGGTTGGGGGCGTCGGTATTGGCGCTGCCGACGGGGCAGGGGTTGATTGTGCGGTAATGGTGGAACGGAGGAAGAATGACGCAGATTACTTTGGAGCTTTCTACTGACTTGGCGCACCATCTGCGCCACTTGGCTGTTGAAGAGCATAAGAGCGTCGAACAGGTGGCGGCTGAAAAGTTGAGCCTCTTGATCCCGGCGCCGGGTTCGCCGCAGGCATTGCTTCAGGCTCTCCGGGAGATGCCAAAGCTTGAGCCTGGCGATGTGGATGCACTGGAGGAAGAGATCCGGAAGGGCCGGCTTCCCGCGCGGGAAGGTGGAATCTTCGACTGATGTGAGGTATCGGGGATGACGTACCTGCTGGACACGAATGCCATTAGCGACCTGATGCGGGCCTCCCCAAATTTGGAACGCTGGTTAGCAGAATTGGGGCCGGGAAATAGTCTGGTGACCTGCCCTGCGGTACGTGGCGAAGTGCTGTACGGAATTGCGCGGTTGCCGGCAGGGCGCCGGCGAAGTGATCTTGAAGAGGCGACGAGAATAGCGTTTGTGCGAATTCCCTGTGTGCCGACTTCTTGTCTGGCGGCGGATGTTTATGCTTCGGTTAAACTTGCGCGACAGCTAAGCGGTCGAGCGATGGATGAGAACGACCTATGGATCGCGGCGCCGGCGCTTGCCTTGGGGGCGACGTTGGTTTCGCGGGATGCGGATTTTGTGGGGATTGACGGGCTGGCGGTTATGGCTCTGTGAATTGGGCGACTGGCCAGCGGTAGAGACGGTTGGAGGAGCCGTAGACGGTCTTGCCGTCGCGGGTGAAGCGGAGGGTTTGGCCGAGGGGGGCGAAGGCGGTGAGGATGTTGTCCTGGTATTTGAAGAGGGCCAGGGCGAGGTTGTTCTTGAAACGGTCGGCGGTGACGGCGCCGAGGCGCTTGCCGGTTTCCAGGGAGTAGAGGGCGAAGTGGGCGATGGAATCGCTGTATATGTCGCCGGTGCGGATGCCGTAGCCGAGGGCGATGGTCTGGTTGTCGGGCGAGATGGCGATGGGCCTGGAGAAGTCCCGCCGGAGACGGGCGTTGGCCCAGTATTCGTTTTTGGGGGCGAGGAGGAGGCGGTCGCGTTTGGGCTGTTCGGGGAAGTTGAGTTCGAGGCGGCGGAGTAGTTTGCAGTTGGCGGTGGCTTCGCGGACTTCGAGGAACACCTTGTAATCGGGGGCCATGACGGTGCGGTCGTCGTCTACGGGGCCGGGTTGGCCGGTGATTATTGCGAGAAGGGTTCCGTCGTCCGAGATGGCGTAGTTGTGGATGTTCTCAGCGGGGTTGGCACAGGGTATGGCGGGGCCTCCGCTGAGATCTACCCAAGACAAGCCCACGCTGGGCTTGGCGGTGGCGGCCAGGATTGACGAGGCTCGGCGCCAATGGCGGCATTCGAACTCGAAATTCCACTGCGGGCGTGACATACCGGTCGAAGGTAGTAGAGCGGTCGTTTTGCCGTCGCGGACTACCGCGAACCTGTCTCCGCCGATGAGGACGGTGCCGGAGTCTTCCAGGATGCAGTAGGGCCAGCCTGAGGGCAACGCTTGGGCCGACTGGGCTTTTGTGCCGGCCTTCCAATCCCAATGGAGGAGAGTGGCTCCGGAGGGTTTTACACTGACAACCGCATGCACCGCATTCCCGGCGAGGAAGCGCGCTGCGTTGACTGTTGTGCTCTCCTCGCCTTCCCAGTTGCTGGCTTGTTTGCCGGTGGCTGCGCTGTAGACCGCCAGAAGTGGGATGGCGCATTTGCCATTTCCCGCCTTGCAATTCACGATGCGGCGGCCACGGGCGAGGACCCACTGCTCGTCTTCGGAGAGGTCGAGCAGTTCCTGGGCGGGGCCTTGGAACTTCACCGATAGAAGGGCCAAGGCGAGGAGGGCGGTTGTCATCTACTTCGTGTACTTCTCCATCCAGTCCAGGATATGTTCGATTTTGGCGACGCGGTGGGAGGGGTAGGCGCCGCGGATGCCGTGGGGTTCCTTCGGGACGCGGACGAGAACGGTGTCGACTTTGCGGGCTTTCAGGGCGAAGTAGAACTCCTCGCTCTGGCCCATGGGGGTGCGCCAATCCTCTTCACCGGTTAGGACCATGGTGGGCGTGGTGACTTTGTGGGCGAAGAAGACCGGGGAGTGGTTGATGTATTGCTGCGGGTTCTCCCAGGGGGCGGACTTCATCCAACGCATCATGGCCAGGCCGATGTCGCTGGAGCCGGTTTGGGTGATCCAGTTGGTTACTGGGTATTGCGACACCGCTGCGGCGAAGCGGCCGGTTTGGGTGACGATCCAGGCAGTTAGCAGGCCGCCGCCGCTGCCGCCGGTCACCGTTAGTTTTTTCGGGTCGATAAAGCCTTTGGCGAGGACGGCGTCGACGCCGGTCATTAGATCCTTATAGTCGTCGCCGGGGTAGTTGCCGTGGATGATGTTGCCGAACTCTTCGCCGTAGCCGGTGGAGCCGCGGGGGTTTGCGTAGAAGACCACGTAGCCGCGGGCGGCGAATATCTGCATCTGATGGTTGAACTCGACGCCGTACATGGCGTGGGGGCCGCCGTGGATGTCCAGGATTAGGGGGTACTTCTTGCTGGCGTCGAAGGTGGGCGGGTAGATGAGCCAGCCTTGCATTGATTTGCCGTCGAAGCTTTTCCAGGTGAGTTCCTCTACCTTGCCGATGGCGCGGGCGGCCATTAGGCCGGCGTTCGCATTCGTCAGCCTCTTTAGAGGCTGGCCGGGGTGGAACGTTACGATGTCTTTGGGTTCGCTGGGGGTGGAGTACGAGATGGCCAGCTGGCCGTTTTTGGCGACGGTGAAGGGTTCGGCTGAGGCGTAGGCGGTGGCGTAGCGGGCGTTGCCGGTGGTGAGCGCCGAGGCGGGGCCGTCGATGGGGACGCGGTAGAGATGGGAGCGGCCGGAGTCCTCGACGATGGCGAGGAGGCTGCGCGAGGTGCCTTCCCAGACGGGGGTGGTGACGGAGCGGTCGAGCTCGCGGGCGAGCTGGCGGAGGCCGGTGCCGTCGGCATTCATTACATAGAGATTTGTGTTGTGGGAGGAGTTGCCTTTGTCGGCGAAGCCGGTGAAGGCGATGTACTTGCCGTCGGGGGAGATGATCGGGCTGGTTTCGGTGCCGTCGATTTTGGTGAGTTGCACCGGCGTTCCGCCGTCCAATGGGAAGCGCCAGATGTCTTCGCCGTAGAGAGTCGTGTCGGCATCGGGGCGGCGGGCGGCGTGGACGAGGATGTGTTTGCCGTCGGGGGTCCAGGTGGGTTCGCCGCCGTGGTCGTAGTCACCGGTCGAGATTTGCCGGGGGGCGCCGCCGGTGACGGGGAGGACGAAGACGTGGGCGAAGCCTAACGGCCGCTGGCCGATGCCGCCGATGCCATCGGCGCGCCATTTGAGGCGGGTTTCGACGACGGGCGCCTCGGCCCAGGTGGCGCCGGCGGGGGCTTTGGGCATGTTGATCGACCAGGCTGGTTTGGCGGGGACGCGGGAGAGGAAGGCCAGCCATTCGCCGTCGGGGGACCAGGTAAGAGCCGACGGGGCGTTTTCGAGGTCGGTGATTTTGGCTTCGGCGCCGGTATCCATCCAGCGGACGAAGATTTGGGGCTTGCCGGCGCGGGTGGAGAGGTAGGCGAGTTTGGAGCCATCGGGGGACCAGCGGGGGAGGAGATCCTTCCACTTGCCGTTGGTGAGGGGGCGGTGGTCTTTGCCGTCGGTGGAGGCGATCCAGAGGTTGGAGTGGAAGGAATCGGCGAAGCGGTCCGGGGTTTCGAGGGTGTAGACGACGTGGCGGCCGTTGGGGGCGATTTGGGGAGAGGCGGGGGTGCGCCAGTCGAAGATGGAGTCCGAGGTTAAGGGTGGGGCGGCGAGGAGGGCGGGGAGAGAGGCGAGGAGGAGGGAAATGGTGCGCATTTGAGCATGATAGATGGAGAGAGGGGGCTTGGGGATGTGAAATTTGTACCCATGCATGCAGGCACTCAACTAAATGTGAGTCTCCGTTACTCACAGGGGCAAAAAACGAGGGTTGCGCAAGAACTTTATTTCGTTTCTTGTCAATGCTTTAGATCATTTTTTTATCACTCCTCGCCATAGTGTGCTAATAATATTTGCAGGGCGCGCTTCCGCGTCCGAGTCCCCTGTGCGCTGTTCGAACGTCGCCGGGTGGGCATCCCCAGGATCTCGTATCCGTCAGTTTTCAACACCAGCACCAAGAAAGTATCTGGAGGTCATTCAATGAACATTCGTCCCCTCTACGACCGCATCGTTGTGAAGCGGCTCGCGGAACAGGAACAGGTTTCGGGCGGTATCATCATCCCCGACACCGCCAAAGAAAAGCCGCAGGAAGGCGAAGTTGTCGCCGTCGGCAAAGGCAAGCGGAACGATAAGGGCGAGATCATCGCTCTGGAACTTGAAGTCGGCAACAAGATCCTGTTTGGGAAGTACTCGGGCAGCGACATCAAGGTCGACGGCAACGAATACCTGATCATGCGCGAAGACGAAGTCCTCGCCGTGATTGCCTAACGGAACGCAAGTAACACAGGAGCATTAGGAATAAGCCATGCCTGCTAAACAGATTGTTTATAGCGAAAATGCCCGCCAGGCGATCCTGCGCGGTGTGAATCAGTTGGCCGAAGCGGTGAAAGTCACCCTCGGACCGAAGGGCCGTAACGTTGTCCTCGAGAAGAAGTTCGGTGGCCCCACCATTACCAAAGACGGTGTGACCGTTGCGAAGGAAGTGGAGCTGAAGGACCCGTTGGAAAACATGGGCGCCCAGATGGTCCGCGAAGTTGCTTCGAAGACCTCCGACGTGGCCGGTGACGGTACGACGACGGCGACGATTCTGGCCCAGGCGATCTTCCGCGAAGGCGTGAAGGCTGTTGCCGCGGGTGCGAACCCGATGGCGCTGAAGCGCGGCATCGAAAAGGCCGTCGTTCTGGTGACCGAAGAAGTTCTGAAGATGTCCACGAAGGTGGAAAGCGACGACAAGATCGCCCAGGTCGGAACGATTTCCGCCAACGGCGATGCCACCATCGGCCACATCATTGCGGAAGCGATGCGCAAGGTTGGCAAGGACGGCGTCATCACGGTTGAAGAATCGAAGACGATGAACACCGAGCTGAGCACCGTGGAAGGTATGCAGTTCGACCGCGGCTATCTCTCGCCCTACTTCATCTCCGATCCGGACCGTATGGAAGCCGTGTTGGAAGAGCCCTACATCCTGATCCACGAAAAGAAGATCAGCAACATGAAGGACCTTCTGCCGCTGCTCGAGCAGATTGCCCGCTCCGGCCGCCCGCTCCTCATCATTGCTGAGGAAGTGGAAGGCGAAGCGCTCGCTACGCTCGTTGTGAACAAGCTGCGTGGCACGTTGAACGCCTGCGCCGTGAAGGCTCCTGGCTTCGGCGACCGCCGCAAGGCGATGTTGGACGATATCGCAATCCTGACCGGCGGCAAGTCGATCATGGAAGAAACCGGCATCAAGCTGGAAGGCGTTCGTCTGGAAGACCTGGGCAAAGCCAAGCGCGTCACGGTCGACAAAGACAACACCACCATCATTGACGGCGCCGGCGACGAAACCGTCATCAGCGGCCGTATCAAGCAGCTGCGTGCGCAGATCGAAGAAACCACTTCGGACTACGACCGCGAGAAGTTGCAGGAACGCCTGGCGAAGCTGGCCGGCGGCGTTGCGGTCATCAAGGTTGGCGCGGCCACCGAGACCGAAATGAAGGAAAAGAAGGCTCGTGTGGAAGACGCGTTGCACGCGACCCGCGCGGCTGTGGAAGAAGGCATCGTCCCCGGCGGCGGCATCGCGCTGCTGCGCGCGGCGCTTGCTCTGAAGGGCGTTAAGGCTGACGGTGACGAGCAGATCGGCATCGACATCATCCGGCGCGCTTGCGAAGAGCCGATCCGCCAGATCTCCGGCAACGCCGGCTTTGAAGGCGCGATCATCATCGAGAAGGTTCGTGGCAACAAGAACGCGAACTTTGGCTTCAACGCTGCCACTGGCGAATACGAAGATCTCGTAGCCGCTGGTGTCATCGACCCGGCCAAGGTGACCCGTTCGGCGATGCAGAACGCCTCTTCGATCAGCGCCCTGATGCTGACGACCGAAGCGCTCATCTGCGAAATCCCCGAGAAGAAGCCGGCTGGCGGCGGCGGCGGTGGCGAACACGGCCCCGGCGGCATGGACTACTAAACCTTCACTGGTTTAGATGCAATTTCGGCCACGCTCCTTACCGGGGGCGTGGCCGATCGCTTTTGGGGTTAGCGGATTTCGAGGGAGCGGATGGCGGCGCCGAGGTCGCGCTGGTCGGCGCCGACGCGGATGGTGGGTGTGGCGGTGAGGGTGAGGGCGCCTTTGGGTTGGCGGGGCGTGGGGAGTTTGAATTGCAGCGTGAAGTCTTTGGGGCAGGCGGGGATGGCTTGTTCGCCGAGGGGTTGGTTGTCCCAGGTGGCGGATAGGCGGAAGTTGGTTTGGCCTTGGAGGCAGGAGCCGGTGATGTGCAGGTTGGCGCCGGGCCCTTCCAGGGTCGCGGTGGCGCGGGCGGGCATCCAGCGGAAGCCGTCTTCGGGGGCGTGCCATTCGGGTCCGAGATAGCGGGCGAAGTTGGGCAGGCCGAGTTCCAGCCGGTGGGGCGGGGCGGCGGCGTAGGAAGTGGTTGTCCGTTGGAGCCGGCGGTGTTCGAATTGATAGACCTCGGTGCGGTCCGGGACGAAGGTGGCGGAGTAGTCTTCCTTGCGGAAGAGTTCGGCGTAGGGGGTTAGTTTGGCGGCGGTTTCGGATGTGAGTTTGGTTTTGGGGGCTCCGGCGAGGGCGAAGGGATTGTCGTAGACGCCGGACCAGAAGAGGCCGTCGCCGATGCCGTCGAGCAGGATGGTTTTGCCGGGGTGGATTTTTTGGGCCTGGCCGACGCCAAGCACGAGCGCTTGCATGTCCAGGCTTTTGTCGGCTTGTGTTTGCGCGGCGCTCCGGGCGGCGGGGATGGTTACGGCGAAGTAGCCGGTCAGGAGCAGCGCGGCGCACCAGGGTTGTTTGCGCCAGGCGGCGGCGAGGATGAAGGCGAGGCCGATGGCGGGGACGGTGAGGTAGTAATCGGTCCGGTGTTCGCGGAGGAGGAGCATGGGTCCGAGCGCGAGGATAAACCACGCGAGTCCGAGACGGCCCACGGCGACGGCTGCCACGAGCATTAGCACTGCTAGAACTTCGACGCGGCAGGCCCAGCGCCAGTAGGTGAGGAGCGTTTCGAAGATGCGCCAGTCGAGGAACATTCCGTAGGTTCCTCCCGTGGTTTTTGGGATGAGGAGGGCGTGGGCGGCGGCAAAGAGGATGGCGGGGATCCAGAAGGGTAGGGCGGCGCGCCAGCGGGGCCAGGCCCAGAGAGTGATTAGGGCGGGGACGACGATGTTGGACTCCAGTACGCCGAAGCCGAGGAGGTAGAACGCCCACGACCATTTGAGGCGATTTTGTTCGAAGAAGACGAGGGTTGCGAGCACGCAGAAGGCCCACATGACTTGATTCGTCGCGGCGATCCAGGTCATGGGGAGGGCGAGCGCTGGTTGGACGGCCCACGCTGTTGCGCCGAGCGCGGCGCCCCAGATGGATCCCATTCGGCGCCACAGGAGCCAGCCGAGGAGGAGGCAGTTGGCTGCTTGGAGGACGAAGCAGAAGATGCGAGCGGGGAGTGCGTCCAGGCCGAAGCCGTGCCAGATTCCCCAATAAAACAGGCGTTCGCTGAGCGGGCGGAAGGTGCCTTGCGCGATGGGCTTTGCCATCATGGCGGGCAGGCCGGCGAGAGGCGTGGCGGCGGCGAGTTGGAGATGGGCGAAATCGTCCTGTTGGAACCAGGCGCCGAGGCCCGCCCAAAATACGGCGGTGAAGACGAGTACGGGGAGGAGGAGAATCAGCCGGACTCTGAATGTTTCGGCTTGCATGGCGTCGCCACCCTATTGTGCAACAGGCTGTTGGAGAATAGTTCATAAACGACGGTGCTATGTTACTCCTGCTTGCTGCGCAACTTCTACAACCCGGCGCCATTATTGACCGCGAGATCAAGACCGGGGATTCGCACAAATACGAGGTGAGACTCGACAAGGGCCAGTTTCTGCATTGCCTGGCGACGCAGTACCGCATTGATCTGGCGGTATTGTTAAACGACCCGGCGGGAAAGACCGTCACCGCGTTGAACCGCCTGTGGCAGGAGGGTACGGAGGATTTGCCGTGGATTGCTGAGAGTGCTGGCAGTTACACGGTTTCCGTGGATGGGAAACAGAGCAACGGGCCCGCGACTTACAAACTGGTTTGCCACGTCCGCGCGCCGGGGGCCGCCGACACGCCCCGGGCGCAGGCGTATGAACCTAAATCCGGCAGTTGAACCCGTTCAAACGGGTGCCGGCAACGCCGCCACCGGCCCACTCGGATAGAACTCACGGAAAATCACGCGCAGCAAACGCGCCCACCGTTCCGCCCGGCTCAACTGCTCCGCACTGGCTGCAAACCG
>CANIVU010000149.1 GCA_947470805.1 Acidobacteriota bacterium
TCACCAAAACCGCGATGTGGTTCGGGTTCACCCCCGCATCCCACTGCAGCTCTTTTTCAATCTCTTGTTGAACGGACAGGTCGGTAATCATGGGTTAGGCCGTCCTGAGTCTATCAGCACCGGCCCTAGTGCCATTACTCCCCGGACTGAGGAAGCCAAAGTGCATTTGCCCGAAATGCGGCGGTCGTCGATAACAGGACAGCCCTTCGGCGGAATAAAAACAGATGAAATCCCCACTTGGGCCACTCTTGCACTGGCCTTCATCGGAGCGGGCTCTAGCCACGCCGCCACCATTGCCTACGACAACACAGCAACGGGCTAGCTGGAAACCTACTTCTACAGCGCTGGCCCCTTCGCGGGCATGGAGGACTCCATCACCCTCGGTGGAACAGACCGGTTGCTGAACAGCGCCACAGTGCAGTTCTATAACGTTTTCGACGCAATCGGCACCTTCACCGCCACGATGAATTTCTACGAGGCAGGCTTGCCCGTCGGCGCGCCGATCGGCGGCCCGTACATCGTCAACGACATCGACATCCCCGGCGTGGACAGCTTCAACGTCACCTTCACCAACCTCAATCTCCTGGTGCCGGACAGTCTGGTGTTCGTCGTCGGCATCAGCAAAGTCACCGGCAATGTCAACCTCGGCCTGAACGCCTACACCGCGCCCTCGCCCGGCTCCAGTGACGACACCGCCATCGTCATCAACGAGAGTTCCGGTTTCTCTACCGGCTTCACAGGGACGTGCGAAGGCAACCTCTACCTCCTCCTCGACGCCGACACGCCCAGCACCGGCGTTCCCGAACCCTGCACCGTGACGCTCGTCAGCGGCGCCCTCATCGGCGTCCTGGCCATCGCCCGCAAGCGCAACGCCAGCTAATCCTTCCCGACACCCGAAACGCCCCGGAAGCGCCCCGCGCCTCCGGGGTTTTTCTTTGGCATCATCAATCATGCGCCCGCTCTTTGTACTACTCCTCGCTCTCCCCGCCTTCCCCCAGAACTACACCGCCACCCGCCAAACCGTCGACACCATCGAAACCGTCCGCCTCACCGACGCCCGCCACAAAACCACCGTCTCCATCCTCCCCACGTTCGGCAATATCGCCTACGAAATGCTCGTCAACGGCCACAATGTACTCCACTTCCCCGCCCCATCCCTCGCCGCTTTCGTCCAAAAGCCGCAAATGGGCGGCATCCCTCTCCTCGCCCCCTTCGCCGACCGCCTCGACGAGCCCGCCTTCTACGCCAACGGTCGTCGTTACCCCTTCGACCGGTCCCTCAAAAACATCCACTTCGACGCACACGATCACCCCATCCACGGCTTCCTCACGCTCGCCGCGGACTGGCAAGTCACCCGCCTCCAGGCCGACGCCACCGGCGCCCAACTCACCAGCCGTCTCGATGTCGCCCGCCGCCCCGAATGGATGGCCCAATTCCCCTTCCCTCACGTCATCGAAATGACCTATCTCCTTCAGGACGGCACCCTCGAAGTCCGCACCAAAGTCACCAACAACGCCAAGGAGCCCATGCCCCTAGCGATCGGCTTCCACAGCTTCTTCCAACTCACCGACACGCCCCGCAGCCAGTGGCGCGCCGCCATCCCCGCCCGCACCGAATGGACGGTAAACGATCAGTTACTCCCCACCGGCAGAACCCGCCCGCTGACGGAACTGATCGCCACACCAGCCGATTTCCCCCTCGCCAACCGCGACTTCGACAACGGCTTCGCCGATCTCATCCGCGACCGCGCCGGCCGCGCGACATTCCTTCTCACCGGAAAAAAACAGAAGCTCGAAATCCAGTTCGGCCCCAACTACACCACCGGCGAAATCTACGCCCCGGCCAACAGCGGCTTCCTCTGTTTCGAAACCATGACCGCCATCAACAACGGCCTCAACCTCGCCCACCGCGGCGTCTACAAGGAGCTGCAATCCATCGCTCCGGGTAAGGCCTGGCAGGAGAGTTTTTGGATCCGGCCGTCGGGATTCTAAGATACAACAGGATCCACCCCAAATGAACACCCGAAACCCCAACCCCATCCGCAAAGAACTCGAAGACCTCGCCGCCGTCGAAACCCACCTCAAAAACCCCGAATCCACCTGGTTCAACGTCGTCATCCAGGACGTCGATCTCACCTCAATTGACGGCCAATTCGCCGCCGCCAACCCCGACGGCTGCCACTTCCTCGGCTGCGAAATCGGCCCCAAACTCGCCACCGCAATCGCCCAATCCCCAACCTGCCTCCTCTTCCCCAAAAACAAATCCCTCCCCTTCAACCCCTACCGCGCCAAACTCTACGCCCCCGAAGAACTCCTCGGCCACTTCACCACCGATAACCTCGATGTCGAACGCCGCACTTACGCCAACTCCATCGACTGGAAAACCTACCTCACCGTCGCCGACCCCATCGACAACAAAGTCTTCACCAACGACTCCGTCGACACCATCCTCTCCCGCCGCCTCCACGACACCTCCATCGCCGACGCCCTCTCCGATCTCCTCCAATCCACCAAAAAGAAAGGCGTCGTCGCCATCATGGGCGGCCACGACATGCGCCGCCAGGCGAAGGTAAAAACAACCCAGCCCTCCACCCCATTGGGCGACGAACCCTGGGAAGGCCAGTCGGACGACTCCGTCTACACCCGCATCGCCCTCCTCGCCTGGAAGCTAACCAACGAAGGCTATCTCCTCATCTCCGGCGGCGGCCCCGGCGCCATGGAGGCCACCCATCTCGGCGCCTGGTTCGCCACCCGCCCCCTCCCCCGCCTCCGCGCCGCCATCAAAACCCTCGAAAGCTTCCCCGAATTCATACCCGGCAAATCCACCGAATGGCTCATCCCCGCCATGAAAGTCCGCCGCGACGATCCCCTCCCCATGGCCGACGAAGCCAAATGCCAAAGCATCGGCATCCCCACCTGGTTCTACGGCCACGAACCGCCCAACCCCTTCGCCACCCACATCGCCAAATACTTTGAAAACAGCGTCCGCGAAGAAGGTCTCTTAGCCATCGCCACCCACGGCGTCATCGTCGCCGAAGGCAACGCCGGCACCGTCCAGGAGATCTTCCAGGACGCCTGCCAGAACTACTACGGCACCTACGGCACCGCCGCCCCGCTCATCCTCTTCGGCCGCGACTATTGGGACCCGCCCGTCATGCCCGTCTACGTCAACGACAAGGCAAAAAAGGTGTTCCCGCTCGTCCGCAAACTCGCCGAGGAAAAAGGCTTCACCCACCGCCTCATCGTCACCGACGCCCTTCGCGAGATCCTCCGCACCATCACCGCATTTAAGCCCTAGCCGCCCGCCGCGCCGCCGGCTCATACCGCCCCGGCGACAGAATCCCAGCCGGATCCACCGCCTGCTTAATCTGCCGGAGCAACTCCCCATACCGGTCCCCCCGGTCAATCTCCGCCATCGATTGCACGCCCAAACGGTACGAGTAATACCCCATCCCGTTCACCCGCGCCACCAACTCCCGGTAACACACCATCGCCCGCTCATCTTCCCCCGCCACCGCCCGGTCGTAGGAGATCGAACTCACACACGAAATCGCCCGCCCATTCAGCAGCGTCAACGAAATCATCGGCTCAAACCCGGCCCCCAACATCACCTCCACAATTACCGCCCGCACCGCCTCCACATCCGCCCCCGTCGCCGGCACCACCGGCGCAAACCACAGCAACCCGCACCCATCCCGGTCCGGATCCATCTCCGCCGGCGGTGCCATTCGCTTCCGCCAATACGCACTCCCCACTGGCTGCGCCGTCGGCAGCCCCTTCAACAACCCATACAACGGCTGCAACAAATGCAGTGTCTTCGACAAATCCCACCCCGAAAAGAACTGAATCGGCTTGGCAAACCGCAACGACAGTGCCAACAACCGGTCGTCCATGAACACCAGCCGCGACACCTTCCCCTTCAACGCCGCCCGCACCAACCGCCGCGCCTCCGCCACCTGCCGCCGCGTCCCGTACAGCCCGCCCGATCCATTCCAAAGCCCAATCTGCAACCGCTTCCGCATCACCCCCATCCGCTCCAGCCCCAACGGCGTCTCCCCGCCCATCTCTTCCCACGGATACTGCCCCAGCCCCCCCAACACCTTGTAGTCGTTCCCAATATGCACCGCGCTCTGCAACGTTCCCGACAACCGCAGCTGGCTCAACGCCTCAATCACCGGCCCCACCGCCTTCCCCTCATCACACCGGAAAAAGAAGGCCTGGAAATATGCCGGCGCCGGCATCAGCCAAATCGTCATCCGCGTCACCACCCCGAAATTCGACTGCGAAAACAACCCGTCCAACGACGCCCCCACCCCCCACCGGTGCAACGCCGCGCACTTGGCGTCCGGATACCGCCCATACCCCGTCTCCACGCATTCCCCGCCCGGCAATACCACCTCCAACCCGCACGAATGCGCAAAATGGTCCCCATACGGCGTGTGCCCGAACCCGCGCTCCATCGTGTTCCCCACCAGACTCGCCAACGGGCTCGACCCCGTCGAATCCATCCACAACTTCGACCCCCGCTCCGCCAAAAACACCCGCAACTGCTCCTGCGTCACCCCTGGCTCCACCGTCACATACGCCAGTTGCTCACTGAAATCCAGAATCCGCGTCATCCGGCTCAAATCCAGAATCGCCGTCTCCGTCTTCGTCGGCACCGACGATCCGTAGCCCCAGTTCTTCCCGCTGCTCACCGGATACACCGCCGCCCCGTACCGTGTCGCGATCCGCAAACACGCCTGCACCTCGGCCCGCGTTGCCGGCCGCAGGATCGCCGGAATCGTCTGCTGGGTTGCAAACGTCGTCGTCGCAGCCGCGGCCAGCGCCGGACGGTCCGTCACCACAAATTCCGAACCCAGGCAATCCCGCCACTCCAAAAGCGCGGACACCCACTGTGCTCTCGACATCCCTTCAACCCCCAACAATTCTCCACTCGCACTCCGGCCGCGCCTCCCACGGCGCAGCCGGCAGAGCACCCAAAAAAACACCTACGCCGACGCGGACCGTCGACGGCGCCATCCGAGCGCCAGCAAGCCCGCGCCCAGCAACGCAAACGTCCCCGGCTCAGGTACGTCCGACGAAACGATCGCCCCGCTCCAGGAGTTGGCCAGTACCCCACTCGGCGTCAGTGCATCGGAAATCACTCCGGCAACCGTCGTGTTCAGGAACTGCGCGGTAATGTTCCCCGAAAACGGTACGGAGTCGGCATCCTCCAGAATCTGCCCCAGTATATTGATCGATACCGACACATTCGGGCCATTCTGCACCAGCTGGAACGCCCCCACGCACGTCACTGGGCCCCCGCAATTGGCGGCATACGGCAACGAGGTCAGCCGGAAATCCACCGTCGGCAAACTGTTAAACGTCACAAAGTTGTCGATCGCAACGGGCGATCCCACTGGAACCACCGTGTACCCCAGCCCATTGGCATTAATTGCCATGTCCTGGATCGTACCCGTCGTGAAGTTGGGAACATTGGCGTTGTAAAAGCTGCCCAGCGTGCCACCGGAAGCGAGCTCCCCATAACCGCCCGCAACTGGGTTCTGGAAGTCGATATAGGAACCCGCATCCGGCCCCAGCAAAAGGGTGAAACTGGAAAGCCGGGAACCGCTGAATCCAATCGTGCCGCTAATCGGTATCGCCACGACTGGCATCGCCAGTAAAAAGGTTCCAGCCACGAGGAGCAAGCCCCGCGCGGCCGTTTTTAAGTTTGTATGCATGAATTTCTCCGTTAATTCGCGTAGTTACGCCAGACGGTCTGCCCGTTTTCCGCTTCGAGATCTCCGCTCCTCCCTCATGCCGCCGAATCGCTCCAGCAGTCACTCTCCGATGGGTGTCGGGCTACGGTCACGAAAATTACGGATTTCGATTGCAATCGACGGGTCAGAAACGTTAGGCGTTGAAAGGGAATGGAAACACCGCAAGAACTGCCGCGGCGTCAAGGCGATGACTGGCATCGAAGTCCCTTTGCGTGAATGCAATCGGTGAACCAACCGTTGTAACTGAGGCAAACACACTACAAGAAGTCCGAAAAGGCCTTATTGGCCCCGGTCCAACACGGCGCAAGGCCACTCATCCGCGACCATATTTGGCCACCGGTGTCGGCCCAACGCCATTCCCGGCTCTCGCCAGCCCTACCGGGTCATCGGCGCCGGCACCGGCAACGCCGCCGTCAGCGCCGCCAGCAGCGACGTCAACGAGGTAACAGACGTCGGCGCCGATCCCGCCGCGCACAGTACCCGCATGTCGCTCAGGAGCATCTCCCGGTACTCGGCCACCTGCCGCACATACTTGGGCGACGGCCGCAACGAATCGAACTGTAAAAGCTCCATCTCACAGTCAAAACGCCGGTCGAAGTACGAGGGCAGCACCTCCCCGTCCAACGACGCCTTCTGCGCCCCCAGCCGCTGCAGAATGGACGATGAACAATGCCGCGTCGTCGCCGTGCTCAGCCCAATCGCCCCCCCCAGAATCTCCCCCAGCGCGAACATATAAAGCACGCTCCGCAAAGCATGACGCGAATGCCGCGCCACATCCGCCACGCACCACCCGCCCAGCTCGGCAAAATGCGCACCCCGCGCGTTCGCCTGCCGGATCGAGTTCTCCACGACCCGCGCCACCTTCCCCCGCCAATCCGGGGACTGCGCCAACGCCGAACCCGCCGCCGCCGTCGACTCAAACCGCGGATTCTTCACCGAGTGATACCGCGCACAACTGATCACATCCCCATCATCGTCCCGAATCACCAAATGCCAGCTATCGTCGTCCATCGGCTGTACGTGCCGGCCATCCGCCGTCAATTCATCAGCGCCAATAGCGCCATCGGCCAGGTAACACCCCCCGCGAAACCGTTGGACGGCACCGATCAACTCGGCGTGCCCCGCCGGATCGACGTTGGCCCGGCAGAATCCCTGTACCTCGCTCCACCCGGCGGGCGCAATCAACACGTGGTTGCGTAACTCTTCTTCTCGCGGTCCGGACAAACGATCGCAAGCCGACTTCATGTTTACTTCCAGTTCTTTGCGGACTTATTCGCGGGTCTTCGCAGTGTATCGTCAGAATCTCGGAAAAGGGTTAGGAATCGGCTGTATTGAGTTTTTTTACAAAGAACACCTGTCAGTAATAAGAAGAACTGCAATTCACCCGCCATCATCGCCCCCTGACGTAACCCCAATCGAATCAATAAACGCGCGCCCGCGCCCAGCCGTGATCTCCGGAAATCGAGTAAGAACTGCCGCGTACATTTTGCTACCCGTCCCGGAAGGGCAAAAAAGGGGAACGCCAATACGCAACCGCCCCCAACCCGAATCAGCCCGCCCCGCACGTCGCTATCCGCCGTTGCCAGGATTCCGAAAATCCCAACCGCTCAGCCCGGAAACAACCCGGTCGCCCTTCGCATCGATACCCGCCGGATCGCACCCGGCGCGAACGGGGGCCCTGTTTCCGGCGTCCCACCCCAACACCATCCCCGCTCACGCTCTTGGCGTTCTTCACTGCAATCGAGACCGGACGGCGCTTATCCTCGCCCCGCGACAGCTCCTTCCGCAACTATTTCGAGGATCCCGGCAAGGCTCCGCGAACAACCCGCTGCAACGCCCCCCATCCAGCACCCCCAAATATCGCCACCCCACGGTCACATGACCACATGCCGCCCCGCATCCCCCCGCAAACCCAATCGCCCCAACACACCCCTTTGGCCCCCATCGTGCTCCCTCCCACCTTGCAGGACCAGCCCGCAAAAAATCAGGCGAACCAAGGAGCCCCCAATTATGTCGAATCGAAAGCACAACGGATCCAGCGACCAGCACCACCAACGCTCCGCCGAAATGCACGACAACCCGGCCCACGCCCACCTCTTCGCCGCCGAAACACATGGCAAACAGGACCACTTAACCGGCCAGGAACACTCCCGCCAGGCCCAGGAACACAACGGCCAGAACCACCACGACCTCGCCCTCCGCGCCCACGGCCTGTGGGAAGCACGCGGTTGCCCCGAAGGCTCCCCCGACGAAGACTGGTTCCACGCCACCCAACAAATTCCCCGCTAAGGACACACGAATATGACTGATAAAAACGCGGTAGTTGCCGTCTACGCCACCCACCTCGACGCCGAGCAAGGCGTCAGGGAACTCGAACAGGCCGGCGTCGACATGCACGCCCTCTCCATCATCGGCAAAGGCACCCACACCGATGAACACGTCGTCGGCTACTACAATACCGGCGACCGCATGAAATACTGGGGTGCCACCGGAGCCGTCTGGGGCGGCTTCTGGGGCATGCTCTTCGGCTCGGCCTTCTTCGCCATCCCCGGCCTCGGCCCCATTCTCGCCGCCGGACCCATCGTCGCCTGGATCGTCGGTGCCCTCGAAGGAGCCCTCGTCCTCGGCGGCGTGAGCGCCATCGGCGCCGGCCTCGTCGGCATGGGCATCCCCAATGACAGCGTCATCGAATACGAATTGGCCCTCAAAACCGACAAGTATCTCCTCCTCGTCAACGGCACCGCCGCCGAGGTCGACACGGCCCGTTCGATCCTGGAAAAGACCCGCCCCCTCAACGCCACTGTCCACACCACTCAGTTGGCCGCCGCCGGCGCCCGCTAACCCATCGCGCCGTCAGGACATCGTGCAAACTCTGTTCCTCCTGGCCATCATCGGGCACGGGCTGCTGCACCTGCTGGGCCCCGCCAAGGCCTTCGGCCTCGCCGCGCTCCCACAGCTCATGCAGCCCATTGCGAAACCAACCGCGCTGCTCTGGCTCTTCGCCGCCGCAGCCATGCTCGCCACTGCCGCAGCCATCCCCCTCTGGCCCCATCGCTGGTGGCTCGTCGCTCTCGTGGCCCTCGCCGCCTCGCAAGCCGCCATCGCCACCTCCTGGCAGGACGCCAAATTCGGCACCCTCCCCAACCTCGCCCTCTTGACCGCCATCGTCATCGGGCAACTTTCCAACCGCGCCGCGCACGCCTGAATCGCGCGACAAACTAACGAACCGCGGGGCCCAGGAACCCCCATCCAATGATCACAAACAACGAAAATCTCAAAGGGATGGTGCTCCGCGCCACCGACGGCGAAATCGGCTCCGTCGACGATCTCTACTTCGATGACCAACGCTGGACCGTCCGGTATCTGACGGTAGAAACCGGCAGTTGGCTCAGCGGCCGCAAGGTCCTCATCTCCCCCCATTCCATCCTGCAAACCGACGCCAAGTCCGGCCGCATCGATGTCTCCCTCACCCGCAAGCAGATCGAAAACGCCCCGCACATCGACGCCCACCGCCCCGTCTCCCGGCAGCACGAACTCGAATACGCCAGCTACTACGGCTATGCCAACTACTGGGACGGCCCATCCTACATCCCCGTCCTCGCCCCCGGCTTCGTCACCCAACAGCCCCCCGCCAATCCGGCAGACTCCCACCTCCGCAGCACCCACGCCGTCGTCGGCTATCACATCGATGCCATGGACGGCGACATCGGCCACGTCGCCCGCTTCCTCATCGATGACGCCTCCTGGCAGATCCGCTACCTCGAAGTCGCCACCCGCAACTGGTGGCCCGGCAAAAAGGTGCTGTTCTCCCCAGCCTGGATCGAACGCGTCAGCTGGGAGGAGTCCAAGGTCTATGTCGCCCTCACCAAGCAGACCATTGAGACCTGCCCGGAATACATCGATTCGCTCCCCCTCACCCGCGAATACGAAAACAAAGTCTACTTCCACTACGGCCACCCGCCCTATTGGGTCGAAGAGGAAAAGTCCCGGTCCGCCTTCGCCCTCAGCGGCCGCTAGCCGCACGCGCGTAAAATAGCATCACCGATGCGTAGCCTCGTTCTCCTCTCCCTCCTGCCCCTTCTCGCCGCCCAGGCCGTCGTCGAAAAGCACGAGATGCTCCCCATGCGGGACGGAACGAGGCTATCCGTCTATCTCTACCTCCCCGAAGGCCCCGGCCCTTGGCCCGTGCTCTACGAGCAGCGCTACTCCAACGTCACCGTCGAATCCAGCCGCAAAAACTACATCGCCCTCGCACAAAAAGGCTACGTCGTCGCCGTCCAGAACTTCCGCGGCGCGCAAAAGTCCGAAGGCGTCTACACCGGCTACCGCGCCCTCGGCTGGGGCCCTCAGAAAGATAGCTACGATACCGTCGAATGGCTCGCCGCGCAGCCCTGGTCCACCGGTAAAATCGGCACCTTCGGCGGCTCCCAGGCCGGCTACGCCCAGAACTTCCTCGCCGTCACCCAGCCGCCCCACCTGGTCGCCCAATACATGACCGATACCGGCCAAAGCCTCTTCCACCTGGGCTACCGCCGCGGCGGTACCGCCCGCCGAATGGCCTTCGATGAAGCCCACGACCCCCGCGACGCCATCGCCCTCAACCAGGCCATCTTCAACCACTCCGTCTACGACGACTACTGGAAGCTCGAAGACACCACCCTCCACTTCGACAAGATGAAGGTTCCCTGCTTCACCCTCGGCAGCTGGTACGACTTCATGAACGTCGGGTCCATCGAAAGCTACATCGGCCGCAAACGCCACAACAGCCAGCAGCAACTCCTCATCGGCCCCTGGCTCCACGGCTCCAGCTACCGCCACACCGGCCCCGTCGGCGATCTCACCTACCCCGCCAACTCCGCCTTCCCCGTCTGGGACCACATGGTCCGCTGGTTCGATCATTACTTGAAGGGAGTCGATAACGGCGTCGACCGCGAACCCACCGTCCGCTACTACGTCATGGGCGCCAACGTCTGGCGCGAAGCCGCCGATTGGCCCGTCCCCGCGCAAGAAACGGCGTATTATCTGAGCGCCAACACCCTCGCCACCGCCAAGCCCAAAGGCCCGAAAACGACCACCTACGTAAGCGACCCCGCCAACCCCGCCCCCATCGCCGGCCGCGCCTTCCCCGGAGCCCGCGACGCAAGGTCCCACGAAGCCCACACCGGCGTCCGCACCTTCACAACAGAGGAACTGAAGGAGCCCATCGAATGGACCGGCCAAGTCAAAGCGGAGCTATACGTCTCCTCCACCGCCCCGGACAGTGACTTCATCGTCCGCGTGACCGACGTCTACCCCGACGGCCGGTCCATCCTGATCATCGACAACATCCGCCGCGCCCGTTTCCGCAACTCCTGGGAGAAAGAGACCTTAATGCAGCCCGGCAAGGTGGAAAAGGTGTCCCTGGAAGTCGGCTGGCTCAGCCAGGTCTTCGAAAAGGGGCACCGCATCCGCGTCACCATCGCCAGCACCGGAACCCCGTTCTACGATGTGAACCCACAGACCGGAGAACGAATCACCTACGAACCGGCCACAAAAACGCAGGTAGCCACCCAAACCATCCACCACGGCGGCGCGCACCTCTCCCGCATCCTGGCGCCCGTGAAGAAGTAGCTCACTTCACCGCAACGAACTTAATACAAATCGGCACCGGCGAAGAGACAGTCTGCCCCGTCGGCGTCAGCCGCCCCGTCTTCGGATCGATCCGAAACACGACAATCGTGTCCGTATCCTGATTCGCCGCCAGCAGAAACTTCCCCGAAGGATCGATGCTGAAGTTCCGCGGAATCTTCCCCTGCGTGGAGATATTCTCTAGCAGCGTCAACCGCCCATCGGCCGCAATCGAAAACACCGCAATCGTGTCATGCCCACGATTGGACCCATACAGAAACTTGCCCGAAGGATGCACCTGCACCTCGGCCGTAGACATGGCGTCCGTAACAGTCACCCCCGCCGGCAGCGTCGAAACCGTCTGAATCTCCCGCAAAACACCCTTCTTCGCGTCATAAGTGAAGGAGGTAACCGTACAGTTAATCTCATTAATCGAGTAAGCCAACTTACCCTTCGGATGAAACGCAAAGTGCCGCGGCCCGGACCGCGGAGCGACTTTGGCAAACGGCGGATCATTGGGAGTAATCGTCCCCGCCACGGCGTCGAACTTATACACCAACAGCTCGTCCAACCCCAAATCCGCCGCCACCGCGAACCGGTTGTCGGGCGACGGGTTAAAGGAATGAGCCCGCGGCTTCCCCTGGCGCTTCAAGTCCGCCACAGTCCCCTCATGCTGCGCAAACGAAACAGACTCCCGCAGCTTCCCATCCGGCCCAATGGGCAACACCGCCACACTCCCACTCCCATAATTGGCAACCAAAACATTCCGCCCCGTCTTATCCACGCGCACATAACAAGGCCCGGAGCCCTTGGAAGAAACCGTGTTCAACAGCGTCAACTTCCCCGATACAGAATCGATAGCAAACGCACTAACCGCCCCACCCCGCTCCTCAGCCACGGCATACAAAAACCGCCGGTTCGGATGCACGGCCACAAACGAAGCCCGCGGCGCCTCCGCCACCAACCCCAGCGGCGTCAGTTTGCCGTCAGAGGTATCAAACCGAAACGCATAGATCCCCTTACTCCGCGCCCCGCCCCCAGTGCCGATGTAGGCAATATAAGGAGCCCCCGCCACCGCCTGCAACAACAAACAGGACCACACCGCAATCGATCGAAACGAAATCCGCATCCCCAGAGTATGACAGGCCCCAATCCGTCCGATCAGTACTCCCCCCAGCCTTCCCGTTTCCCCGCAAACGCAGCCGCGCTGTCCATCCGCTTCACCATCGCCAGCGGCACCCCGGTCGCCCGCGCGGCGTCCTCGGCACTAACAAACCGAAACACCTGCTCCACAGCCCGGCAGGCATCCTCCAGCCGCAGATGCGCGCCGTCCGTCGGCTTCTCCGGAACATCCGGGGTCAGATCAAGCTGGAGAGCCATCTTCTTCCCCACGCCGGCGGCCGCCGTCAACAGACGTTTGGCCCCCGAGCCGCGCGGCAGCGCCGCAATCGCCCCCGCCAGCGCGGATTGAACCTGGTTCAGATTGCTCTGCATCCCCGCCGCCCGCTCAAGTTGCACAAAAATCCGATGCGGCAACGCCGCCGCCCGCTCAAACTCCGTGTCGTTCAAACCCTCTCCCCGAATCTGCAGAAACCGGCAAACATCCTCCAGCGAAATCATCGTATTGCCGGCCGCGGGCGTCGGGTTCAACCGTTTCACCGCGCCCACCGCATACCGGAGGTTCATCTTCACCTTCGCACCTTCGGCGCCCATATCTTCCGTCTTCAAAAGCGCGATCGCCGCGTCAAGCTTCTCCTGCAACAAGGCGTGGTGACCGGTCCCAACACGTTTCCCCATGCCGTTCAGCTTACCGGCCTAGGCAAGTCGCAGCAACGCCATCCGTGACATTATCCGCCCTCCCACCCAATCTAACCGCCGTGCCGCCATACGCTGTTCAACCATTCCCTTCATCTGCTCTGCGATAACGGAAAGGTACGCTCCGCACGTGGGTCGGCGGTCGTCCCCCGCCGTTGCTTCCGAAACAGCATGGCGTTGCTCTAACGCCGGCCCCAGCCACCAACATCGAGATTTTGCCCTTCACCATCCAGTCGTGCACCGGTGGGATGAATGGAGCGACAATGAAAGCCAACAGAAGTTGCGTATGGAAGTCCACCTGCCGCCCAAAGACCGCGCCCGACTAACCGACATCGCCGAGAAAACCGGACGACCGGAAAGCGAGATCGTTCGCGAAGTCATGCACACCTACCTGGACGGCATGGACGAGGTGCGAGAGATGCTTGACGGCAGGCTCGAAGACATCGAAAGCGGCCGAGTCGAACCAGTAACCGCCGAGCAACTCCAGGAAAACCTTGCGCGTCGCAAACAGGCTTTCCTGCAACAGCGCTCCTAATGGCCGGTTAGGAGCTTTCGCCCGAGGCGGAAAACGATATATTTGAGATCTGGAGTGCGATTGCCGGGGACAGCGTCACCGCCGCCGACCGGGTTGAAGACGAATTGCTGCGCGCCTTCGCAAGCCTGGCCGCGTTTTCCGGTCAGGGACACTGGCGGCGCGATCTTTCCGCCAAGCTGCGTTTCTGGTCGGTGTGGGAGTACGTGATCGCTTACCGGCCCGAGCCAGCCCCGATCCTGATAGTCGCCGTGCTGCATGGACGGCGTAACCCCGATACCCTTGCCAGGATGTTGACCGCGCGGCAGCAGAAACGCTCAGAGCATTCCTGACAGGGTATTTTGGCGATGCGCAGGGCACGATAGCCATACCGGCCCGTCGCCAACAACAGCGTCAATCAACTGCTCCCGCTCCTCCGGCCCAAGGTGCTTAACCGTGCCCGCGAACACTCCGCTCTGAAAAAGGAAACGATCCTCCGCTTGCCGGAACCGGGCGCTGTCCCAGCGGAATCGCGGCCAATCTGGTTGTTCCCAGTTCGACTTCATGAGCGATAGCAACCCCTCCCATTCATCAGCAACCACAAAAACGCCCCGCCTGAAAAAGGCAGTCACAACACTAGAAAATAATATCTAACCCATTCATTCCATTACGAAAACACGCCCTCCCCCGCTCACCCCGCGAGCCGGAAAACTAGACAAAAACGGTAGAATACAAATAGAGAGAGGGCCTCGCCCCTCCCCCTGAACACCGGAGCGGGACCTCCGGCCACCAAGCCGGAAAGGAATCCGCCATGCCTGAACCTCTCGCCACCCTGGTAACCAAGGTGGAAGCCGAACTGCGTCCTGCCACCGCCCTCGAACGCTGGTTCGCCAACGAAATCGCCTACGCCTCCTGGGAACTCGCCCGCGTCCGTCACAACACCAACCAGGTCGCTGCCGAGCCCACCCTCACCGCCGTTTACAGCCGCGCCTCCCGCAACTGGAACCGCGCCCGAAAAGAGTTCAAGCGCCTCCAGACCACCCGGGCCAATCAACAGATCCGCATCGACGAAGGCCTCCGCCAAACGGCCGCGGCCTACCCATTGGCCGACCCGGCTCGCATTCCGCTGCCCAGCCCCGCCCTGTTCATGCCGGTGCAGGAATTCGAAAACACATTGAACGACATCGACTCTGAACTCGCCGCGATCCGTGCGGCACAGAAAGGAAAGTAATATGGCCACCGCCGCTCAAATTCTCGCCAACCAGGCGAACGCACAGCAATCCACCGGCCCCCGCACCGACGCGGGCAAGGCCCGGTCGTCCCGCAACAGTTTCCAGCATGGACTCACGCTCGGCGTGCTCGTCGTCGCCGACGAGGAGATCGAAGCCTTTGAAGCCTTCATCGCCGAAATGCGCGCCGACCTGTTTCCGGTCGACCCCATGCAGGAGGAGGCCTTCCACCAGTTCATCGACGGCGCCTGGCGTCTCCGCAA
>CANIVU010000150.1 GCA_947470805.1 Acidobacteriota bacterium
CTTCACACGCAGGAGGTCCGGGGTTCGAGTCCCTGCGCGCCCACCACTTCGAAACCTTAGTTGTTTCGAAAATTCGCGGCCTTTGCGTCCCAGGCGCCATGAAACACCCGCAGCTTCGGCCGGGCGGTTCGCAGCGCCAGTAGACCCTTTTCGGTGACAGCCGTTCCTTTGAGGTCCACTTCCTCCAGGTTCGCAAGCGAGGCAAGGATGGGAACCGCGCTATCGTCAACCCTGTCACACCCCTGCAGCCGCAACCGCTGCAACTTGGAAAGCGTCTTCATCTTCTCCAACCATCGCGGCGTAACGCTCATCGCACTCACCGTCGCAAATCGGGCACCCTCCACCCCGACGCCAATCGACGTGCAGCCAAAGCGCAAATCCCGCAACTTGGACAGCGTGAGCACGGCCTCTAAGCCAACATCGGACATGCTGATCGCCCAAACGTTTGAATCGGTTCCCTGACGGCCACTCAGGTCGAGAAAGGTCAGCCCCGGCATCTGGCGCAACGCCTGCAACCCAGCATCGCCCAACTCGTTGCCCCCGATCGTTAACGCCTTCAGGTTCGGCAAAACGGTCAACCGCTCCAATGCAACATCGGTCAGCATCACCGACCCAAGATCCAGCGTCTCAATCGTCGAAATCGCCGCGATATGTTCCAACGCCGTGTCACTCACCTTTGTGCCGTGCAGAACAAGACGCTTTAGATTGCGCCAGTTTTTGATTGCCGCCAACCCCTCATCGGTCACATACTCCGCGAATCGAAGATTCAGATCGACGATTCCCGGCAACGCCCGCAGCTCCTGCATTCCCTGGTCCGTCACGCGCGTCAGGGAAAGGTCGAGTGAGGTGAGAGCGGGCAACTTCGCCAAGCCGCGGAGATCGGCATCGGTCACCCAACTGGCGCGAAAATTGATCGCCGTGATCTGCCCGGAGGCGTTCCTGGAAAAGGTTCCGCCGGCACCCGTAATCCAACCCGCATCGTCACCGTTATCCACCGCGGCGACCGCCGGCAAGCCGATCAACAAGACCATCCAAAGACCTGGTTTCACTTAACGAGTCCTCCGGTTCGGCAACGCCGAATCCCGATCAAAAACAATCTTGCAGCCCGTCAGGCTCGCGCTCAATTCTCCGTACGCCTTCTCGGAAATCAGCGTGTGATAGAGGTTCAGGGAACGGAGTCTACCCATGCTTTTCAAAACAGGCACACTGGCATCGGTGACGTTGGTATTGTCGATGCTCAGTTCAGACAGCTCCGGTAAGGCCTTCAACAGAAGCAGTCCTTTGTCATCCATTGCCGTGTAGTCCATCTTCACGACACGCAAACCCTTCATCGATGCCAGCGCCTCGGCACTGGCATTCCCCGCCCGGGTCCGGAACATCTCAATCCGTTCCAGATTCGCGAGAGGTTTCAGCACCGCCAAGCCGCCATCCGTAAATCGCGTTTGATTCAAGTTCAGTTCACGCAATCCCGTGAGCTTGGCGATCAACGCCAACGATTCATCGCCAATATCGGTACCAGCAAGGTACAAACGCTCCAGCGCCGCGAGCCCCACCAACTGCTTCGTCGCCGCATCAGTGATCTCCGTGTAGCTCAACCGCAGGTCTTTCAAATTCGTCAGTTTTCCAATGGCGCCAGCCGCCCGGTCATCAATCCGTGTCGCGCCCAGGTCAAGCTCTCGCAACCGCGGCAACTTCGCCAAATGCTCCAGTCCGGGGCCCTCCACCAGCGTTCCGGCGATGCGCAAAACCTCCAGCTGATTCAGCCTGGCAATCGCCCCAAGCCCCACATCGGACAGCGTCGTGTTACTCAAGTCCAGAACTCTCAACGTGGCCAACCCGCTCAACGACGCCGCACCCAGATCACCCGTCTGCGTCGCCTGCAGATTCAACTGTTCCAGGCCCTTCAACTTCGTCAGGAATGCCAACTGCGCGTCACTCACCGGCGTCGTGGCAAGATCAATCTGCCGCAACTGCCCATCGCGCATCGTCGCCGTTCCGCCAATCGCGTGGACCCACTCCGCAATGGCTGCGTCCGAATCGGAAGCCGGCCGCGCCGCCCCCTCGTTCTTCGCTCGCACCGTCGCCGCCCCTACGTACTGCACCTTTGCCTGTGGCAGAGCGCCGCGAAGCGCTTCCACGCCGTTGGCCGTCACCCGGCTGTAGCGCAGGTCAACGTCAGTGAGCTTCTTTAACTGCTGCAGTCGCGCCACCCCGGCATTGGTCACTTTCGTCCGGTACAGATCCAGACTCCGCAACTGGCCCATGCCTTCCAGCACATCCAGCCCCGCGTCCGTAATCTGCGCGCCCCGCAGGCTCAGCGTCCGCAATGCCCGCAGCCCCCGCAGCGCTTCCAGCCCCTTATCGGTCACTCGCGCGCCGGACAGGTCTAATTCTTCCAACTGCGTCAACCCCGCCAAATGCCGCATGCCCTCATCGGTGATCATGCTGTCGCGCAGCAGAAGCCGCCGCAGCGATTTCAAATTCGCGACCCCAGTTAAACCCGCATCGGTTAGCCCCGTGTTGTTCAGGTCTAGGCTCTGTAGCTTCGTAAAGCTCGAGAGGTCCGGTTTCGTCAACCGGCATTGCGAACAACGTAAATCGCGGAGCTCCGTCAACCCGCGCATCGCCTCAATGCCGTTGTCGCGAATATTGATCGTCGTCGCGAAATGCCAACCCACATAGAGGCGCTCCAGGCTCTTCAGCGACGCTAGCGACTTGAAAACATCATTGGCATTCTCATTCCCACCGCCCGGATTCCAAATCGGCCCGGGAAGATACAAATCACGAAGATGGGTTAACCCAGCCAACTTCACGAGCTCCGCCGGGGGCATCACCGAACCGGTCAGATCAACTCCTGTAATCCGCAACTCGCCCGGCGGCAACTGGCTGACGTCGCCCACCGGTTGCGCCACGCCGTCAACAGTAACCAACCCCTCCCAGCGAATGACCCACTCCGCCAGGTCGCGCTCAGCCGCAAACGCGACAGCGGCAAACCAACACAACAGTGCAAATCGCTTCATGCGCGCCTACGCCAACAGGTCGCTGATTTTGCGGCTGGCCGTCGGGAACTTCCCGATCCCCGCTCCCACAATTTCATCGGCAACCGTCAAGTAGACATCACCAACCGTTCCAGTCACCCGCGTGTGCCGTCCCTTGGCGATCTTGCCAACACCGCCAGCCACCAGCATCGCCAGCCCGCTGTTCTTGTGCGGATTCGCTTCTGCGTGTTCGTGCACGTAGATCAGGCAGGTGCGGTCAAACACCGTCGCATCACCCTCGGGGATCGCCTTCAACTTCGCCACCAAATAGGCGAACTCCTCGACGTGCCATTTGCAGATATCGCGCAACACGCGCTGGCCTTCGGCCCCATCGGCCCCGGACACCTTGCCTTCGGCGTGGGTGTAGTCGTGGTGACGACCCGCCGTGTAGCCCAGCCACGGGAATCGGGAAATACTCTGACACTTGGTCAGCATGTAGGAGGCAACCCGCGTCTGCCGCGTCGCCAGCGCCTGCACCAACAGGTCGCTCTGCAACTTCGCGATCCGCGGCCAGTCTTTCATATCGCCATCAAAATCCGGCGCCGACACGTGCCGGTACTCCTCCGGCAACGCCGCGATGGCCCGCTCCAGATCGCGAATGCCGGAAAGATGCTCATCCAGCTTCGCCTGGTCATCCGTCGGCAAATTCTTCTTCAGCGTGTTCGCGTCCTGCTGCACGGCATCCAGAATACTGCGCTTGCGGCTCACCCAACCTTCTTCACGTTCGCCGAACAACCGGTCGAACAAGCGATGCGGAATCATCTCCGGTGGCAGCGCGCGCTCATAGCCGGACCAGCTCATGTTGCGCTGCATGCTCTCGCCAAACGACTCCTGCGCCACGCCAATCTGCAACGAACGGAACCGCGAATCCCCGCCAATCTTGGCGGCAATGACCTGGTCCACCGACGGCCCGGACGGTCCGCGGCCGGTAAACGTCGTCCCCGTCATCAACCCGCTCATCGAGTTCGTATGCCCATTTCCCTGGCCATTCGCCGCCGCATTATCCACGCCGCTCAGAACGTGAAAATCCTTGCGGTAGGCGGCCAGCGGAGACAGGCACGGCGTCATCCGGTAATCAGTGCCCTCCTCGGCTGGAATCCAATAGCGTTCGGGAATGCCATTGCCGTTGAACCAAAGGACGAACCGCGTTTCAATCGGCTTGGCGGCTGCGTACGCAGTGCCCTGCGAATTGAACATGGTGACCAGCGGGGGCAACCCAACCAGGATCGGGCTACCGGCGGCCGTCAGCCCTTTGAGCAGGGTGCGGCGTGAAGTTCTACTGCGCTTGGTGATTACGGACGACATGAACAGTCCCTCCTGAATTCTCGCGTGAGAGCATCAGCGACATCATCAGTTCTTTGAATCGGAATTGAGAACGCCGGAAATCTTCGGTCATCTTCCGGATCACAGGGCGATCGGCGGCCGTTTCAATGCGGCCGGCGATATAGCGAAAATACTGTTTGGCGATGCACTCCTGGCATTGGCTGCTCTGCCCCAGGACGGAGCCCAACTGCGCCGGCGATGCAAACTTTGAGTTGGAGACGCCGGCCACAAAACCGGTGGCATCGATCTCCAGTTCCCACGCGGTGGCCTTCTTGTCCCGAGCCTCCGGGCCCCGGCCCCGCGTCTCCAGGGAGAACTTATCGCGGCGCCCGCCCACTGCATCGAATTTCTCAAAACCAAACCCAATCGGATCAATCAAGCTGTGGCAAGAGGCACAGCCGGGATTGATGACGTGCTCCGACAGGCGGTCCCGGTTCGTTTGCGGTTTCCCCGCCGAAAACGGCGGCAAATTCGTATTCACGCCCGCCGGAGGGTCGGGCACATGCTGGCATAGGAACTGTTCGCGGATAAAGAGTCCTCGAGCCGTCGGACTGGACTCGTCCGGCTTCGCGGTACTCGCCAGAAACAACGCCTGCCCCAGAATCCCGGCGCGCTCAGACGCAGCCGGGAACGACACCCGGCCGAACTCCTGCGCCGGCACAGACACCTGATAGATCCCGGCCAGCTCCCCGTTCACATAGCCGTACGGCGCAGTGAAAAGTTCCATGAAATTGCCGTCATTCCACACAAGATCGCTGACAAAAAGCCGCGCTTCCTCGGTCATCGCGACGGCGGTTTCACGAGTAAACTGCGGGTACCGGCGACGGTCTTTGCTGGCCGTAAGGATCCGATCGAACCGAAGCCACTGACTGACAAACTCGTTCAGCGATTGGCGTGCCCGCGGATGATCCAGCATGCGGCGCACCTGCAGCTTCACGCCCGCCGGAGTGTTCAACTCCCCCTTCTCGGCCGCGGCGAACAACGCCGCATCCGGCATGGTCTCCCACAGACCATACGAAAGCCGGCTGGCCGTCGCATAGGCCTTCCACTTCGCCTCCGACGTGTCCTCCAAACGGAACAGGAAGCTGGACGATTGCAGCATCGCCTCGATCACCAACTGCGCGCCCTTCAAGAACTCTTTCTCGGTCGCGAACAAGGTTTCATACCGTCGCTGCTCGGACAGGTCCAGCGGACGGCGAAACGCGCGCAGTCCAAACTCGCGAACGAATTTCGCGCGGCAGGCCGGGGAGGGTTTACACGCAATAAGCCCTCGCGTATCGCCACCGCGCAAGGCGCTCTGTGCGATCTTTTCAGCCGCCTGGCTATAGGACTCAATCAAAAGTGGGGACAGCCCCTGGGCCTGAATCTGATTGCGGAATCCGTTGACGAAATCTTCCGGCGGGAACCGGTCGGCGGGACGCGAATTGTCGCCCAACAGGTCTCGCATGGTGTTGTTGTACTGGCTGTGAGTTAATCGGCGAAGCTCGATTCGCGACGGCTTCCGGCCCCCGCCGCCCTCCTCCTCATCCCGATACATCAGCGCCTGCGCCAGTTCATCCCCGGTGAGTTGCGACAACCGGTCTATCCATCCGCGCAACGCGGCCTCTTCCGGGCTCCCCTTCTTGATACGCTCACCACCGACGTGCGACACACGGTTCGTAGGCTTCTCCAACAACAGGGATTTGGCGGGCGTCACGCGATCGATCAACACCACCAGCGAGCGGCCAAACGCCTCCACGCGTGCGGGCGCCACATTGCCTTCCGGGAACAGCAACCGCGTCCCGGCGGCAACGCCATCGGAGTTGTGACACGCCCGGCAGCCGGCCTTTTCGAGGACACCATAGGCACCTTTTTCGAAGGACGCGCCTCCGGCCTGGGCCCACCCGACGGTCGAAAGCAGCGCTACCAGGGAAAGTCGTATCAGCAAACACGCCTCCTCAAGCGATCCCGACAATGATAACGCCGCGGAAGGCTCTCACGCCATAGCCCACAACTCATGCAGCATCCGCAGCGCCTCTTCCACCACGATTTCGGCAGCATCCGGCGAAAATGGAGACGTCTCCACCTCATACCCGCCGACAGGATACGCACTGCGCACAGGCAGATAGCTGAACGCCCCATTCGAGTAGCCGGAGAACAAGGTATGCGGGAACGGCGACCGGGCAACGATCGCCTGATTGATCTCCGTGAACGGCTCCCCCGGAATACAAATCAGCGCCACCGAACCCAATCGAATCCCCTGCAACTGCCAATCAAACACACTCTTGCCGAAATAAAGCTTGGCCCGATCGGCCCGCATGCCCGCCTGCGTCGCCTTGGCCGTCGCCTCGCGGATTTCCGTTTCGCCCCCTTCCCGGCGAAGACGCGCCACCTCCGCGCGAAGTACCGCGGCCTCGGCTTCCGCTTCTTCCGGCGGCGGAAATGGTTTCAAGGGCAGTTGCATATATCGCGAAAGCACCCCCAGCACCGCTGGCCCCGCCTTCACCGGCCGATCCTCGAACAGGGCGATCGCCGCGCCCGACGCCTGCACGCCAACAAAGCACTCCTCCTTGGGCAGCGTGTCGATCCCCAACGCCACCTTCGACGCCTCCAGCCCCAACTGCCGCCCGAATCGCCGATACACGCTCAAATCGCCCGTAAAACCCAGCCGCGGGCCAATGTCCCCCGTCGCGCCCTGCAGAAACAGACACGTTCCGCCAAGCTGCTCCTCCACCACCCGCTTCATCATCCCCGGGTAGTCAGGCGTCCCCATTTGGGACTGCCAGCCAATCGTCGTTGGGTGGCAGGCATAATGCACCAGCGTCGCCACCGGTATTTCGTCCAACCCATCGATCCGGATAACCCGCACCGTTCGATCCACCGGACCATCCGGATTCCGCCCCACCACCACCCGTCCATCGGCCAACTGCATCCGCCGGTTGATGTTGAAATCGCAATGGCCCGTCCCCGCGCCGACGCGCACCGGCCGCAGGTTCTGTTGCGCCTGCCACACAGCGCCGGCGATCTGCATTGGCAGCCCTTCCAAGTACCCCAAAATCATGTCCCGGCCCTCGGTAATCACGGGAATCCGGAACGTGTTCGGGCCCGAATGGGTATGAGTACACGACAGACGAATGCTCGAGACCGGCAACCCAGTCAGCGCAACAATCGCGTCCAAGATCCGCTTCGTCCACTCCGGATCGAAGCCAATGGAATCGACGTCAACAATGGCAACGGTCTGCTGCGAGTCCTGCAGAACCAGCGCCGTCGCATAAAACGGCAGATCAGAGCCCAGCCCACGTTGATGTGTCTGCGCGCCCCAACCGCCCTGCGGCGTCCCCGGAGCGGGGGTGATATCCGTGCGGCCCGTGCCCGCCAAGAGTTCATGCATGATCTATTCTCTCCTCCTCCGGAAGCCATAGCCACAGCGCGCCCACACCCAGCGGTTGCAGCGTTACCAGCACAACAAACACCAGCAAATAGTCGCCACTCCCACTCAAATATCCCACCAGCGTGTTGAACAGAATCCCGCCCAACGCGCCAGCCGAACCGGCGAACCCATGAACCGTCGCCACCTCGTTCGGCGGAAATCCATCGGCCGGCACCGCGTGCAGATTACTCGCCCACACCCCCACACCAAACGTGCACAGACTGACCGACAACAGAATCCCCACCGCCCCGGATGCAGCCTGCAAACACGCCCCCGCCAGGACGAAAACAGCAGCGGCACTCATCATCAGCTTGCGCGCCTCCAACGGCCGCTGCCGCAAACGAACCAACACCCCCGAAACATAACCGCCCGCCAGCGCGCCCAGATCGTTCCATAGGAATGGAATCCAGGCCAATGCCCCCACCTGCGCCAACGTGAAACCCTTCGCCGTCACCAGATACTCCGGCAACCAGAACAGGAAGAAGTAGCCCGTTGTGTCGCCAAAGAATCGCGTTGCGACATACGCCAACGCCCGCCGGTTTCGCAGCAGCAACGGCAGCGCCTCGCGAATCGGCAACGCCGCCGCGCCCATCGCCATCCGCCCTTCCCCCCGGCTCGCCACCAGCCACAGCGGCAGCCAAATCAACCCGCAAAGCCCGGAGATCAGAAACGCACTTCGCCACCCATAGTGCAAACTCAGCCAAACAACCAGCGGCGGAGCAACAAGCGAACCAATCCCCGCGCCACTCGTGAAGATCCCGGCCGCCAGGCTGCGCTGCGCCGGCTGAAACCGCTCCGAGACCGTCTTCACCGCCCCCGTCCATCCGCCCGGCTCAAACACACCCAACAAAAACCGATACGCCACCAGACTCAGGAACCCAGTAATCGCCGCGTGCAGCATGCAGACCGCCGACCACAACCCGACAAACAAACCCAGCCCGGTCCGCGAACCAACGCGGTCCAGCACCAACCCGGAGCCCAAGTACATCACGCCATACGCCAACAAAAACGCGTTCACCGCCGCGGCGTAGTCGACAAGCGATAGATGGAACTCCGCTCGAATCACCGGGCTCAATAGCGACAGCACAACCCGGTCCAGGTAGTTCAGCAGAATCATGAAAAACAGCAGGATCGCAATCACCCACTGCTGCCGCGAAAATGACGTGGAACGATCCGAAGTTGCCATAGGCCGGTTTCCTGGAAACAACAGACAGCATCCCACGAATGCACATGCGCTAGCCTTTTCAAATGGGTCCATCGCTGTCGCGCCGCCAATTTCTCGCAACCGCCCTCACCGCCTCCGCCGCGCCGAACCCACGCCCAAACTTCCTCTTCATCATGGCCGACGATCTGGGCTATGCCGACCTCTCCTGCTACGGCCGTCGCGACTACACCACCCCAAACATCGATCGCCTCGCCGCCCAAGGCATCCGGTTCACCCAGGCCTACGCCAACGCCTGCGTCTGCTCCCCCACCCGTACCGCCCTCATCACCGGCCGCTGGCAGCAGCGCCTCCCGGTTGGCCTGGAAGAACCGTTGGCGATGTCCCGCCGCGACGTCAGCCCCGGCCTTCCGCCGGAACACCCTACGCTCCCTTCCCTTCTCCGCGACGCCGGCTACCAAACCGCCTTACTCGGCAAATGGCACCTCGGCTGGCGGCCAAAATACAGCCCCCTCAAAAGCGGCTACGAAACATTCTGGGGCTATCAAAGCGGCGGAATCGATTACTTCACCCACAAATCCGGCCCGCCCAACACCGACACGAGCGATCTCTGGGACAACGACACCCGCATCGAACAACCCGGCTACCTGACCGATCTGCTGGCCAACAAGGCCATCTCCCTCTTCAATCAGTATTCGAAATCGCGCAAACCATTCCTCCTCAGCCTCCACTTCAACGCGCCCCACTGGCCTTGGGAAGGGCCCGGCGACGAAGCCGAATCGAAAACCCTGAAATCGCTCCTCCATTTCGACGGCGGCTCCACCGTCACCTACGCCCGCATCATGCAGCAGTTGGACCTCCAGGTCGGCCGTGTCCTCAAGGCCCTCGCCCGCACCGGCCTCGATAAAAACACCATCGTCGTCTTCACCAGCGACAACGGCGGTGAACGGTTCTCCGACAACTGGCCCTTCAGCGGCCGAAAAGCAGAACTCCTCGAAGGCGGCATCCGCGTCCCCGCCATCGTGCGCTGGCCCGGGAAAATCCCCGCCGGCCGCACCACCGCGCAGGTCGCCATCTCCATGGACTGGATGCCGACATTCCTGAAATTCGCCGGCGCGGCCCCCGCCGCATCGCATCCCCTGGACGGCATCGACCTCTCCCCGTTCCTGCTCACCGCGGCGCCCCCAATCCCCAGAAAACTCTTCTGGCGTCATCGCTACAACGCCCAACGCGCCATGCGCGACGGCGACATGAAGTGGCTCCGCATCAACGACAACACCTTCCTCTTCAACCTCGCGAACGACCCGCAGGAAAAAGCAAACCTGAAGGAAAACCAACCAGCCATCCACGCGCGAATGGAGAAGGAGTTTGCCGAGTGGAACCGGACGATGCTCCCCGAGGACCCCGCCGCCTACACCTACAGATTCCCTCCCGACGAACTGGCCGATCGTTACAAAAACCATTAGATGGAACCGTAACGCGCGCAAACTCGTCGAACAGGTATGAACGCTATCGCTGAGACAAGCGCTGAGCACACGGCGCTCCTGACCGAATAGCGAATTGCGCTGCGGCTGTGGACCGAAGCGCGCGCGTTGTATCAGCTCGATACAGCGCCTGAAGTCATCGAAGCCAACCGAATGGTGGAAAATCTGGAGTTCCGCCTCCGCGCCTTCGCTCTCAAATAGCAGCCGGAGTGTACAGTAGTCAGAGCGGCATGCGCAGACTCGCGGCTCCCTTTCTCCTGTTTCTTTTGTGCGTTGGCTTCTACTGGAAGCTCACTCTCTCGAGCGATTACACGTTCCTTGACTCCCCTGACCTGGCCAACCTCGACCTCCCCCGGCTCCAGTTCCAGTCCGCCACGTGGCGCCAATCCCATATCCCGCTCTGGGACCCGTTTCAGTGGATAGGCCAACCGTTCCTTGGTCAAGTCACCGGCCTCGCCTACCCCGCCAACTGGACGCTCCCCTGGTTCCCCGTCGATGAAACCGGCAAGCTCACGCTCAAAGCCGTCCACTGGTATCTCGTCCTCCTCCACTTCCAGGCCGCTCTGTTCGCCTACTTTCTCTGTCGCGACTGGAAACGCAGCCACGCCGCCTCCATTCTCGGCGGCCTTGTCTTTGCGCTAGGCGGATTCCTCGGCACCACCGATTGGCCGCAAATTCTCAACGGCGTGCTCTGGCTCCCGCTCATCGTCCTGTTCCTCATGCGCGCCCTCCGCGGCCGCCGCCCTCTGGCCAGTGCCGCCCTCTCCGGCGCATTTCTCGGCGTCGCCTGGCTCAGCGGCCACCACGAAGTCCCCATCTACGCGTCCACAGTGATCGCGGCCGTCTGGCTAACGGCGCTCGCCCGCGGTCCGCGCCGCCTGGAAATCGTCAAGCTCGCCGTCGTCGCTGCCATCGCCACCGGCCTCCTCGCCGCGCTACAAGTCCTGCCCGCTCAGGAGTACGCCCCGCACGTCAAACGCTGGGTCGGCATGGACAACCCGATCGCGTGGAATGAGCCCATCCCCTACTCCGTCCATCAACACTTCACCTGGAAAACGGCGGAGATCCTCGGCATCGTCACCGCCCGCCCGCCGGTCCACGTCAATCCCTTCATCGGCATCGTCGCCTTCGCCCTCGCACTCCTCGGCGCCTACCACGGCTGGCGCCGCCTGCCCCAAGTGCGCATCCTGGTCGCCATCGGGCTCGCCGGCATATTCCTTTCTCTAGCCGCCACCAGTTTCCTCCACGGCCTGCTGTATGCCGCGCTGCCCATCTTCGGCAAGGCCCGCGTCCCCGCCCGCGCCCTCGCCCTCTTCAGCTTCGCTGTCGCCCCGTTGGTCGCCTACGGCTTCGACGCGCTCCAGCGCGGCTCCAGTCCCTGGTTGCGCCGCACCATCTTCACCCTCGTCGCCATCGCCGCCAGCCTATATCTGGCCGCCGCCATCGGCATCCGTCCGGCGGAGGCCCAGATGTTCACCGCCCTCGCAGCGATGCTCGGCGCCATCCTGCTCGCCGCCGCCCGCGCGCGTTCGATTCCACAAGTCGCCCTCGCCATCCCCATCACGCTGCTCGTGCTGTTCGAAATCGGCAGCGTAGCCGGCGCCGAGTTGGCCAGCCGCACAGCCCCCGCCCGCGCCGGATACATCGACAATCTCTACCGCCATGCCGATCTCGTCAACTACCTGAAAGCCCAACCCCAGCCCATTCGCGTCGAAGTTGCCGATAGCGACATCCCGTACAACTTCGGCGACTGGCATGGCATCCCCGTCCTCGGCGGTTTCGCCGCCAGCGCCTCCACCAACCTCCTTCAACTGGAAAAACACAAACCCCGCGTCCAGGATCTCCTCGGCATCAACTACTACATCGGCAAACCCCCGCCCCGCCCGGATATCGTCTTGCTCACCGACACCTCCAGCGGCCTCAACGTCTACCGCAACCCTGCCGCCCTCCCGCGCGTCTGGGCGGTCCACGCGGCCTCCCAGGTCAAGGATGCCGACGCCATCAACGCCCGTCTCGATGTGCCGGAATTCCAACCGCGCCAGGAAGCACTCTTCCTCGAATCCCCTCCGAAACTCGAAACCTGCGCAGGCAATGACGAAGTGGAACTCTCAGAAGGCAATAACCCCAATCGGGTCCACATCAACGTAAAGGTCAACTGCCTGGCACTCATCGTCCTCTCGGAAACGTACTTCCCCGGCTGGCGCGCCCGCGTCGATGGCAAGGACACCGAAATCCTCGCCCCCTTCGGCGCACTCCGTGGCGTTGTTGTCGAAAAAGGGGCCCATCATATAGAATTCGGCTACCTCCCAACCTCCGCCGTAGCAGGGGCAGCCTTAACCGCCTCCGGAGTTCTGTTCGTCTTCTGGACTCTTTGGTTCTCCAGAAAACGCAAAACAAGCTGAACCTTTCGGCGGCAGGATTTCCGCCTATATAGGCAAGAAGGAACCAACTCTATGTGGAAAAAAATACTGCTGTTTGGATCATTAGGCCTGGTCTCGGTTATCGGCGCTGGTTTCGGCTATCTCAGCCTGCGCTCCCCCAATCATCTCCCCGCCGAATCCATCCAGGTGCCTATGACACCGGAAAACATTGCCCGCGGCGAATACCTCTTCACCGTCGTCGCCGATTGCGACGGCTGCCACTCTGAACGCGATCTGTCGAAATTCACCGCGCCCGTCGTCGCGCGCGGCCGTGGCCGCGGCTGGCAACTGCCGAAGGAACTCGGCCTCCCCGGCGACGTCGTCGCGCCCAATATCACCCCCGACGTCGAAACCGGCATCGGCGCCTGGACCGACGGCGAAAAGATCCGCGCCATCCGCGAAGGCGTTGGCCGCAACGGACGCCCGTTGTTCCCAATGATGCCCTACCAAGGCTACGCAAAAATGAGCGATAACGACGTGCAGTCATTGGTCGCCTACATGAATACGCTCCCCGCCGTCCGCAATCCGCTCCCCCGTACGAAGCTCGATTTCCCAGTCAACTACCTCATCACCGGCGCCCCCGCGCCCTCCCGAAACGTTGCCGCCCCTGACAAGTCGAACAAGCTCGAATGGGGCCGCTACCTCGTCACCGTCGCCGGCTGTGGCGTTTGCCATACCCAAATGGAAAAAGGCGAACCCATCCCCGGCAAAGCCTTCGCCGGCGGCGAACCATTCGTGGTCGCCAACTACAAAGCCGTCAGCGCCAACATCACACCGGATAAAGACACCGGCATTGGCAAGATGAGCGAAGCCGAATTCATCGAGCGGTTCCACCAGTACAAAAAGTACAACCAGGACGGCCCGCCCCCGACGACGCCAGAGAACTTCACCCTCATGCCCTGGCTATCGTTCGCCAGGATGCCGAGTGAAGATCTCAGCGCCATCTATGCCTACCTGCGCACCGTCCAACCGGTGAACCACTCCGTCGAAACGCACCCGCAGAAGTAACGGCGGTCAGGGCCGTTTGGTGTACTGTTCGAAGAGCTTGGTGTGCCGTGTCTCCAGGCTCACCGGGCGGCCCTGAATCCACATCTGCTTCACCTGCGAACGTGCCTCCAACGGATCGCCATCCGTCAGAATCAAGTCCGCCCACTTGCCCTTTTCAATCGAACCAATCCGGTCGTCCACGCCCCAGATCTTCGCCGCGTTGATCGTCACGGCCTTCAGCGCCTCTTCGTACGGCAAGCCGAAGCCAACCGCGCTCGCTGCCTGGAACGGCAGATTGCGTGCGAACTGCACGCTGAACGTGCCGAACGCGAACGTCACGCCGGCCTTGTGCAGCTCGCCCGGCAACGTGAACGGCGAATCGTAAGCCGCGTCTTCTTCCAACGGCAGTTCCAACGTCCCGCCCAAAATCACCGGAATCTTCTTCTCGGCAATCTCTTTCACGGCCGTACCCGCTTCGCGCACGCCAGCCAGAATGATCTTCACCTTCTCCTTCGCCGCAAACGCCAGCGCGTCCTTCACCGCCCGTTCACGCGGCGCGAAGATCATCAGTGATTCCTTCCCGTCCAGTACCGGCAGCATCGCCTCCAACCGGCGATCCACCGCGAACCCGGCGCCACCGGCCGCCTTGCGTTGCTTGTACGCGCGGGCCTGTTCAAAGAAATCGCTCAGCAGTTTCAACCGCTCCTCGTACCGCCGTTTAGTATCGGCAAACGGCCGACGCCCCGCGCCAAACGTGGGGTTGAACGTCGTCGTCGAAATGGTCGGCATGCGCATCTGCATCGTCACATTGCGCTCAATCGCCATCTCCTCCCAGGTCCACCCATCCAGGTGAACCAGCGCCGCCTGGCCGCCAATAATGCCGCCGCCAGGAAAGATCAGCGAAGAGGTGATCCCGTTCCCGCGCGTCACCGGAATGTGTTCGCTCGAAGGGTTAATCGCCACCACAGAGCGCAACTGCGGATTGAAATCGCCCAACTCCGTCACGTCGCCGCTCTCGCGCACTGAGCTGATCTCCGACATGCCGATGTTGCTCGCCGAATCGATCAGTCCGGGAAAGACATGCATCCCCTTCCCGTCGATCACCTTCGCGCCCTTCGGCGTCGCCACCTTCGCCCCGAAGTCGGCAATCTTCCCGCCCGCCACCACCAGCGTGGCATTCGGAATCGCCGCCGCCGTCACCGGGTGGATCGTCACATTCCGCAGAACAAAACTATCATCGGCGGCAAACGCCGCCACCGCCAAAAAGAACAGTCCGAATCTCACTGGGGCCTCCGTCCGC
>CANIVU010000151.1 GCA_947470805.1 Acidobacteriota bacterium
GACCGACCGGGCCAACGGGGCCGATTGGCTTGACTGGACCTACGGGACCGACCGGGCCAACGGGGCCGATTGGCTTGACTGGACCTACGGGACCGACCGGGCCGATTGGGTTGACTGGACCTACGGGACCGACCGGGCCGACGGGGCCGATTGGGTTGACTGGACCTACGGGACCGACCGGGCCAACGGGGCCGATTGGCCTGACTGGACCTACGGGACCGACTGGGCCGACGGGGCCGACTGGGTTGACTGGCCCAACAGGACCTACGGGACCGACTGGGCCGATTGGACCCACGGGCGCCCGAGGGCCGACAGGGCCGACTGGTCCTGGAGGGCCTCCAGGACCGACCGGACCGATGGGGCCGACTGGACCAACGGGGCCTGCAGGTCTTAGCGCCTACGAGCGCTACGGCGAAAACTGCCGGTTCCCGGCCAATGCCCCGACGGCGACCGTGACGCTGCCACGAAATGGCACGGCCCTTTGCACAACTACCTGCCCTAACGGGAAATTTGTTCTGGGAGGCGGAGTAAATCAGGGGAGCGTAGTGACTGTCGCGACCATCCTAACAAGTATGCCTAGCACGAATAATACGTGGTCCGTCATCTTCCGGAATGACGACCTTGTGCAAAGAACCTACACGCTGGCGGTGTGGGCGGTTTGCGCGAACGTTTCGCCGTAGACAAACGGAGAATCTGACTGGAACGGAAGGGGCCGGCTTGCGCCGGCCCTTTCTATTTTCTGGCGGGGGGATGTTATGCTCGTTGGTCACAGCGATGAGCAATCCGCAGGCGGCCGAGGAGCGGCCCAGTTACCGGTACTTAGTTCCTCTGTATGCGGACCTGCGCCGGTTGGCGGGAGCATTGCTAAAGCGCGAGATGACACCGGGGAGCCTGGTGGCGACCGCGCTTACCCACGAGGCGGTCCTGCGGCTGCTCCATTTAGACCGGATTCAAATCCATTCGCGGGAACATTTTCTGGCTCTCGCCGCCGAGGAGATGCGGCGGGTTCTGGTGGAGTACGCGCGGCGACGACTCACTCGAAAACGGGACGGTATCCGGGTGGAGTTGGAAGAACGGATTGTGGGCGGTGACAGGCTGGAAGAAGTCCTGGAGATGGAAAACCTGATGGAGGCGCTGCGGGACGCCGATCCGCGCGCCTACGAAGTAACACGGTTGCACTTTTATGCCGGGTTGAATTTTGCCGAGATCGGCGAGGCGCTGGGGATGTCGGCGGCGAGCGCATCCCGCGAATGGCGGTACGCGAAAGCGTGGTTGAGCGAACGGGCAGGGAGGAACCGTGGCTGAGCAGGAGGCACGGATCAAGCAGTATTTTCTGGCGAAGCTGGAGGGGCGGTGGGCCGAGTGGGAGACGGCCTTCGCGGCGGAACCGGAGGCGGTGCGGATGCGGCTGGAAGCGCTATGGGCGGCCGAGATCGCCACCGATGGATTCCTTTCCGGTCCGGTGATGAGGGAACCTGAGCCCGATACGGCGTTGGAACCGGGGACGTTGCTTGGCGGGCGGTATGAGATCCGCGAACCGCTGGGGGCGGGCGCTTTTGCCCGGGTTTACCGTGCGCTTGATCAACGGGTGGCGGGGAAGGAGACGGCGGTCAAGGTCTTTCATTCGGGATTGCTGACGGAAGCGCTGTTGGAGCCCGAGGTGCGGGCGATGGCGCGGGTGAATCATCCGGGAATTATGCGGGTGACCGACGTGGGCGCGACCGAGGATGGACGCTCCTATTTAGTCCGGGATTATTTTGCCGGGGAGACGCTGCGGGAGCGAATGGTGCGGGGACCGGTGAAGACGGCCGAGGGACGGGAGATCGTCCGGCAGATTGGGGAAGCGCTGCGGGCCGCCCATGCGGAGGGACTGCTTCACTGCGACTTAAAGCCGGAGAACATTCTGATTGATGGCACGGGGCGGGTGGCTCTGATTGATTTTGGGTTGGCGGACCTGTTTGACGGGCAGTCGCGGAGTGTTTTGTTGAGCAGTAACTTTTACGCGGCGCCGGAGTTACGGGACGGGCGGCGGCCGTCGGCGGCGGCGGACCTCTATTCCCTGGGACGGATTTGGGAGGAGTTGGACGGGAAATCGCGGCTGGGGCGGATGTTGCTGGACCCCGATCCGGCGCGACGGCCGGCCGGGGCGGGGGCGGTGCTGGAGGCATTGACGGCGCAGCAGTACCGGGGCCGGGCGTTGTGGGTGCTGGTGGTGGCGTTGATGGCGCTGGGCGCGGGAGCGCTGGTGATGCGAATGGCGACACCGGGCAGCGCGGTGGTGGGGCCGTTGGTACCGGTGACGGCGTTTCCGGGGTCGGAGTCCGAACCGGCGTTGCTGCCGGATGGGGGAGAGGTTTTGTTTACGTGGCGACAGGAGGACTCGGCGAGTTCGCAGATATTCCGCGTTTCCACGGCCGGCGGGACGCCGGTGGCGGTGAGTCCTCCGGGGGAGAGGGCGCGATTTCCAGTTGGTTCGCCGGATGGAACGCGGGTGGCGTACCTGCGCTATCTGCCGAATTCCGATCAAATGCAGATCTGCTGGCTGGCGCTGAGTGGCGGGGAGGTACGAACAGCGGGGGACGGTTGGCCGGTGTGGATGGACTGGATGCCGGACGGCAAACGACTGTTGGTGGGGCGGAAGCGGGAGAGCGAATACGAATTGGGGCTGTTGGACTTGGACAGCGGGGCCTGGCAATTGGTGCGACAGGCCGGGGGACCGCGGCGAATGAGACCGGCGGTATCGCCGGACGGAACGCGCGTGGCCTACCAGATGCAGGGCCAGGGCGGACCGAGCCGGTTGGTGGTGGGAGAACTGCGGGGGGATGAGCTGCGCGATGTGGCGTGGAGTGAGGAGTATCCGGATGTGCGGCGGCCGGCGTGGACGCCGGATGGGAGGCATGTCGTGTTTCTAGCGGGCCGTCAGAACAACCGGCAGGTGCATGTGGCGCGGTGGAATGAGTTGGGGAAAGCCCGGTTATTGCCTGCGTTTGGACAGAAGTTGGACGACGTTGCGGTGGCGCGTCGGCGGGCGGTGGCGGTGGTGGCGCAGTCGCAGGAGGATCAGAACATTTGGCGGCTGGATTTGGCGGGGGCGGGCGGGCCGGTGACCGGGTCGCGGCGGGTTGCCGAGACGACTTGGGACGATGAGGAGCCTACGTTTGTGGAGTCGGCGGGGAAGGTGCTCTACGTAAGCGACCAGAGCGGGCGGGAGCAGATTTGGGAGGCGAACTACGACGGGAGCGAGCCGCGGCGGTTGACCGACTACGCCAATGGGCACCAGTTACGGGCGTTGGGTTTGGCGGGGCGAAGGGAGGCGGTGGTGTGTGGGCGGTTTGGGGGCATGGACGGATTTCACTTGCTGCGGTTGGGACTTCCGGAGATGGTTCGTGTACCGGAGGGTTTGATACCGGGCCGGGCGATTGGCGTGGGTCGGGACGGGGGGAGCGTGTTCGTGAACCGGGCGGGGGTGGTGCGGCGAATTGGATTGGACGGGACGGACCGGGGCGTGGTGCGGGAAGGGGATATTTTGCGGATGGAGGAGGCCGTGGGCGGGAAAGACATCTGGTACATCTTCCGGTTTTACTCGCAGACGTGGCGCGGGGGTGCGGCGTATGGGGACGCTTTGCACCGGCGGGCGTTTACGGCAGGGAGGGAGGGGATTTATTTTGTAAGCGAACAGCGGCGACGGATGCTGCAGTATCGGCCTTCCGAGGGTGGGGCGGCGCGGGACTTGTTGGAGTTGCCGGGGCCGGTAGGATATGGATTGGCGCTGAGCGGGGATGAGCGGATGCTGGTGCTGGCAGTGATGGAGAGGACGGGGGTGGATCTATTGGCGGTGCAGGAGTTCCGGTTGGAGTAGCGGGGTAAGACGGGGCGTTTTACGGAAAAAAATGAGGTGTCTGACACCTGATTATTGCTTTTGTTTGACGGGGGCGTAGCGGTGGAGCATTTCGTCGAGGGCGCGGAGGTCGACGGGCTTGGCGAGGACGTCGTCCATGCCCGCTTCGCGGCAACGGGTGACTTCCCAGTCCATGGCACTGGCTGTGAAGGCCAGGATGGGCGTGGCGATGCCGGATTGGCGGAGGACTTTTGTCGCTTCGAGACCGTCGAGGACGGGCATGTGGTTATCCATCAGTATGAGGTCGAACGTCTCGTCACGGGCTCGCTTCACCGCCTCGGCACCGTCTGGCACCAGCGTTACCTTCATCCCCTTCTTCTGCAGGAGACGGACGATCACGCGCTGGTTCACTTCGTTGTCCTCGGCGACCAGGATGCGCATGAGCGCCAGTTCGCTTGAATGGGGCACGGGGGTGGCGGGCTCCGCGGGCAGGACCGCGATGGCGGCGGGGAGGGTGACGATGAACTCCGAGCCGACGCCTTCGGAGCTGGTCACGGCGATGTCGCCGCCCATCAACTGCACCAGTTGGCGCGAGATGGCCAGGCCCAGGCCGGTACCGCCTAACGAGGCGTTGCGGTGGATTTGGGTGAAGGGCTGGAAGAGTTGCGAGAGTTGCGCGGTGGGGATGCCGCAGCCGGTATCGCGGACCGAGATACAGACGCTAGTGTGGCCGGGGCCGGCGGAGTCAGACGCAGCGCGGAGAATGACGACGCCTTTTTCCGTGAACTTGATGGCGTTGAAACTCAGGTTCAGCACGACCTGGCGGAGACGGCCTCCGTCGAGGAGGAGATGGGGGTGGTGGAGCGCGTCGATATCGAAACGGAGCACGAGGTCCTTGGCCTGGGCGAGCGGGGTGAGCAGGCGGTGGACGTCTTGGAGCAGGCGGGCCAGATCGGTAGGTTCCGGGTGGATGGGCAGTTTGCCGGAGGCGATCTTGGAGAAGTCGAGAATGTCGTTGATGATCTGGAGCATGGCCTCGGCGGAAGCTTGGACGGTTTCAATGTAATCTGACTGTTCGGCGGTGGGCTGGGTGTCGCGGAGCAGCGAGGTCATGCCGATGATGCCGTTCATGGGGGTGCGGATTTCGTGGCTCATGCTGGCGAGGAATTCGCTTTTGGCCCGGTCTGAGGCTTCGGCGGCGCGGCGGGCGAGGGTCAACCGGCGGGACTGCCAGATGAGGCCGCAGCCGAGGAGCGCCATCGCCAGAAAGAAGCTGTACATACGGAAGTAGCGAGCTTCGGATTGATCGAGCTGATTGATGAGAGAGAGTTCGCTAAGCGGGTCCTGGTATTTGCGCAGAGCCAGCGTGGAGAGCGTGCCATCGTTGGCCATGCGGCTGATTTCGTCGCGAATGGCGTCGGCGGCAAAACGGGCGTCGGCACGCTGGAGAGTGGCGCCGACGCCCCACGTCATCCGCGCCATGGGCACGGGGACGAAATCGAGAAGCTGGAGACAGTTTTTGGCCGACTGAAGAGTGGAGAGGGCAAGACGGCCGGGAGCGAGTAGGCCGGCTTCAGATTCTCCGCTGCAGACGGCGGTGACGATCTCCGCATTGGTGGAGCGGATGATCTGGGCGGCCTGCGGAAAATAGGTGCTGGCAACGTGGCCGTAGATCGGTAGGGGGAGGATCGCGAGGGAGACCGGACGGGTGCTGGCGGCGCCCCGCGGAACAACGCGGTAAAAGGCAGCCACGTTCCACGGCGCGGAGATGTGCATGTAGCCGTGGCGCGCGGGAAGTTCACCGACCTGGGTCCAGAGGTCTGCTTCGCCTTGGCCGAGCGCTTTGTCGGGGCCATCGGGCAGGTATAGCCATTCGACCGGAATGCCGCGACGGCGACAAGCTTCGGCGATGAGTTCGACGGCGTAGCCCTGCGGCTTGTCCCCTTCGCGGTAGGAGTTGGGCGGGGAGTGGTTGTAGCCGATCTTAAATGCCGGGGCGGCCGGGTCCGGTTGCCAGGGGCGCTGCAGGAACAGGCCGATGGCGATAGCCGCCAGCGCACACCCTCCGAAAATGAGCCACTTCCGCATTCGCTTCTGGCTTTATCGACCAGAGCGGCCACAATGTGATTTTGGATTGTACGGTGCCGGATTTTCGGGGAACGGAAAAGGCCGGGAAACTCCGTAGTACCGGACATTCCCGGTAGCACGGCTCCCGGGGAAATCCGGGTTATTGGGGAGGGGCGATCGATTGCTCTACGGCGACGGAGAAGCGCTGGGGTTTGGACCAGCGGTAGATGAGCTCGATGGGTTCGTCGAAGAGTTCGGGGGCGACGTGGAGATTGAGATGGATGCCGGCAAGCACACGGGCGCCGCCGGGGGCGGGTTGGGTGGTGTACTCGTAGACCAGGCCGCCCCTGGGACTGTAGGCGCGCCAGGATTGAATGACACGGGTTTCGGGATCGAGCGTGAGTTCGCCTTTGATTTGGGCGTAGTGGGCTTGGCCGGGCCAGGGACTTTTGCAGGTATCGAACTTGAGATGGACCCACGTGAGAGCCTGGAGACGGCAGTAGCGCAGAACATCGACGCCACTCATGGCGAGCTTGTTGCGACGGAAGCCGGGGCCGGGGCGGTTTTCGAGGGGTGTTTCCTTATAGTTTTTTGCCTGGCGGATTTTGGCGTCGGCTTCGAGACTCGCCATGGCGGATTTGCGTCGCTTTTCCAGATCGGTTGGCTTGAGCGGCTTTCCGTTGCGGTTGAGAAGGATATCGACGTTGCGACGGTGGCTCATGTAGGTTTCACCGGACTGGGTTTCTTCGCTGGTGAGTTTGCCGGAGCGGGAGAAGCGGCGGGCGGTGGAATCGAATTGGAAAGTGAATTCGCCGAGTTCGGCGAACTGGCGGATTTCGGCGGCGATGGCTTGGCGGGCGATGAGTTGGGTGTCGGGCTGTTGAGCGAAGAGAGGGAGGCAGGCGAGGAGGAGAAGCAGACGCATGATGCAGGTTGCGGTGGAGCGCTTGGGGCGCTCCACCGGAGGGGTTTGGGTTAGTAGCCTTTTTGCTTGTCGACGACGTTCAGGAGGGGCTGGCCGTTGACGAAACGGCGGACGTTTTCCTGGATGGTGCCGACCATGCGGGCGCGATCCTTATCGGAACGGCCGGCGATGTGGGGGGTGACGATGGCGTTGTTGAACTTCCACAGGGCGTGGCCTTGGGGGAGGGGTTCGGGATCGGTGACGTCGACGCCGGCGCCGGCGAGCTTCTTCGAATCGAGCGACTTGACGAGCGAGGGCATGTCGTAGATGCCGCCGCGGCTGACGGCGATGAAGTAGCTATCCTTCTTCATGAGGTCGAACTGCTTGGGGCCCATCATCTTGTGGCTCTTTTCGGTGTGGGGAGCGGAGATGAAGACGACGTCGGCCTGGGGGACGACTTCATTCAACTGGTCCGGTTTGACGACCTTGGTGATGAAGGGGGAGAAGGGGATGTCTTCGGGGTCGACGCAGATGATGTTCATGCCGAAGGCCCAGGCGCGGAGAGCGATTTGGGAGCCGATGCCGCCGCAGCCGATGACGACGCCGGTGCGGCCGCGGAGTTCGATGCCGGGGTAGGGGCGGGGTTGCCAGGTTTCGGTGGCGCGGTGGCCGATGAAGGTGTTGATGCCGCGGGTGAGGGTGAGCAGCATGGCCATGGCGTGATCGGCGATTTCCGGACCTTGCACGATCTGGTTGTTGGTGAGGACGATGTTGGAGTTTTTGAGATCGTCTCCGCCGGACTTATGGAGCACGGTTTCGACGCCGGCGGACATGATCTGCGTCCACTGGAGCTTCTTGCCGACGCGGACATATTCCGGTTTGATGGTGCCGATGAAGGCGTCGGCATCGGGGAGTTCCTGCATCACGTTGGCGGTGGTGACGGGGACGATTTTGGCCTTGTCGGTGACCGTTTGGAGGGCTTCCAGCATGTCCTGTTCGCCCATGAAGAGGATCTTCTTCTGTTGGGAGAATGCAGCGACGGAGAGGCAAAGGGCGAGTAACAATTTGGCGCGCATAGGTGGACCAAATTCTATCGCAGTTGGGACTGGATGCGCTGTATTTCGGCGCGCTGTTCTGATGTCGGCGAGAGCAGACGGGCGGCGGCGAGTTCGGATGCGGCTTCGTCGCGGGCGCCGAGGGCGAGGGCGGCTTCGGCGAGGCGGAGGCGGAGGGCGACGAACTTGGGATGGGAACGAGTGAGGGGACGAAGGAGGTTGGCGGCGGGTTGGGGTTCGTTGCGTTTGAGATAAACGAAGGCCAGGGTATCGGCAACGTTGGGATCGGCGGGGGAGCGGGAGACGGCGGTGTTGGCGAGGCGGAGGGCGCGATCGAGATCGGTATCGGTACTAGCGAGGATCCAGGCGGCGTTGTTAGCGGCGACGGGGTTATCGGGTTGGCGGAGGAGGACGTCGTTGTAGGCGGCGAGGGCTTCGGGTTTGCGGCCGACCTGATCGAGGGCCATGGCGCGGGAGAGGATGGGGGTGAGGGATTCCGGGTTCAGCCGCATGGCCTTCGCCCAGACTTCGATGGCGCGGGGGAGATCATGTTTGAGCCGGCAGGATTCGGCGAGGCGCATGTGGAGATCGAAGTTATCGGGGTTGGCTTCGATGAGTTGTTGGAAGACGCCGATGGCGTCATCGAGGCGGCCGGCGCGGGCGGCGATGTTGCCCCAGGCGGTTTTGAGGAGCAGCGGGGGGCCGCCCTTTTCCATTTCGGCGTCGAGAATTTGGAGGGCGCGGGAGAACTGATTTTGGGCGGCGTAGACTTCGGTGAGGCCCATGAGGCCGCGGAGGTCGGGGGGATCCTGTGAGTAGATCTTCTGGAAGGCGGCTTCGGCTTCGTCCCACTTCTTTTGCTGGAAGAGGTTGTAGGCGGCGGTGTAGGCTTCGTCGCGGGGCGACTGGGGGAAGGCGGAGAGGGATAGCGCCAGGAGCAGGAGAAGGCGCATGTTTAGGGGAGCACGGGGCACATGGTTTTGAAGTCCGCTTTTTCGGCGTCGGCGGTGATGGCTGGATTGGCGGTGGCGCATTCGCGGGCGGCGCCGGCGGCGTCGCCGTTCTGGCGGAGAGCGTCAGCGTAGTGGATATGGAAGAGAGCGACTTTGGGAAAATCGGCGGTGAGGCGTTCGAAGATTTTGATGGCTTCTTTGGGCTCCTTGCGTTTGAGGTAGACGTAGCCGAGGGTGTCGTTGATGGCCGGGTCGCCGGCGGCGAGGATGGCGGCGCGGAGGGCGTGGCGGAGGGCGAGGTTGAGATCCTTGCCTTGATTGGCGAGGTAGTTGGCGTAGTTGTTGAGGGCGATGACGTTGCTGCCGTCGAGCTTCAGGATTCGATCGTAGATGGCGGCGGCTTCGGCGAGGCGGCCGGCCTGTTCGACGGCCATGGCCTGGCTGATGAGGGGGACGGGGTTATTGGGCTGGATGAGGGCTGCTGCTTTCCAGGCCTCGACGGCCTGGCCCCAATCTGCCTTTTGGCGGAAGATTTCGCCGAGACTCATTTGGAGATTGAAGTTTTTTGGGTCGGCCACGATTAACTTGCGGTAGGCGGCGGCGGCTTCATCGAGACGGCCGGCGCGGACGGCGACGTTGGCCCGGGCGGTGAGGAGTTGGGTGTTGGCGGGCTCCTTTTTCAGGGCGGCATCGAGGCGTTGGAGGGCTTGGTCGAATTGCTTTTGGGCGGAGTCGATTTCGACGAGGCCGATGAGACCGCGGAGGTCGGGGGGCGTGGCGGCGTAGGCCTTTTCGAAGGATTTGCGGGCCTCGTCGATGTTGGTTTTGCGGAATTGGGTGTAGCCGAGTTGGTAGAGAGCTTCGCGGTTGGCGGGGTCGAGGCGGAGGGCTTCGGTGTAGACGGCTTCGGCGTCATCGACGCGGTTCTGATTGAGATAAGCGGCGCCTTGCAGGAGGCGGGCGAAGACGTTTTGGGGGCGGAGGCGGAGGATATCGGAAGTGGTGGAGACGGCGAGCGAGAACTGGCCGGTGGCGAATTCGAGGGTGGCGCGGGTAATGAGGGCTGGGAGGTATTCGGGGTAGAGGGAGAGGGCCTCGGAGACGGAGGCGTGGGCGTTGCGGGGGTCGCTGGAGAGGAGGAGGGCGCGGCCGAGATTGGCGTGGGCGATGAAGTTCTGGGGGAGGGCGGCGAGGGATTTGCGGAGGTCGGCGATGATGGCGGGGACTTGGGAGGAATTGGCATCTTCAAGGAGGAGAGCGGCGCGGGCGGCGAGGAGGGAGGGATCGTTGGGTTGGGCTTTAAGGAGTTTTTCGGCGAGGGCGAGGGATTCGGGGCGGCGGCGCTGGGCGGTGAGGACGGCGAGGAGCCGCATTTCGGCTTCGGGGGTGGCGGCGGCGTTGAAGGCGGCGGCGGCGCGATCGAGGTTGCCGAAGCAGAAGTGAAAATCGCCGGCGGCGAGCGGGGGGAGTTGCTGGAGGAGTTTGTCGGCGGCGGCGGTGTTGCCGGCGAGTTGTTCCTTGACGGCGGCGCGGAGGCGGGAATCGGTTTCGCTGGAGGGAGTGGATGGGGCGTCGCTGTAGTTTTGCTTACAGGCGGCCTGGGCGACGAGCAGATTTTCGGCAGTGATTTCGTCGGGAGTGAGTCCGCGAAGGGGAGACTGTTGCGCCGAAACCACGGATAAGAAACACAAAGAGAGGACAACCGCAGTGCGCATGTATGAACCGGATTTTAGCGCAGATGGGGGGTGGGGGCGAGTGGGGTACCAATTCGGGGGAGATACCCCGTTGTTTTCTGAGGTAGGGGCAAATGCCCCCGAATTGGCTGTTTGAGGAGAAACCCACAGAGAGGAGAGCAATTCGATGGCCAGAATTGATGATACAAATACGGGGTGGCTATGATTACGCGCAGGGCTTGTTTGGCGGGACTGGGAACGGGGTTGCTGGGGGCCGGGGACTACCGGTACCGGGTGGTGCCGGGGTGGGGTGTTCTGGATGAAAAGACGCCGGTGAAGAACTGCCACGGGATTGTGGAGGACTCGCAGGGGCACGTGATTTTATTGACCGATCACGTGGCGAACAATGTCATTGTTTATGACAGGAAGGGCAAGTTAGTTAGTAAGTGGGGGACGGGATTTCCGGGGGCGCATGGACTGTCGATTGTCCGGGAGGGGCGGCGGGAGGTGTTGTTTATTACCGATCTGGTGACACACAAAGCGTATAAGACGACGCTGGATGGGACGGTGCTGCAGGAGTGGGGGTGGGCTTCGGAATCCGGCAAGTATATGAAGGAGGCCGATTATAAACCGTCGTGGACTTTGCATTTGAAGGACGGCGGGTTCTTTGTGTTGGATGGGTATGGGAAAGACTATATCTTACGGTTTGATTCGGCGGGGAAGTTAGTCCGGGTGTTGGGCGGGGCGGAGGGCGGGATTGTGCATTGGGGGCCGCACGGGGGGATGATTGACAGGGATACGATGCTGATTGCGATGAGCGATCAGCAGTATTTACTGCGGCTATCGCTGGACGGGGAGAAGTTACAGCAGGTGGATTTGCCGGGCGGGAATCCGCGGCAGATCCGGTTTCATAAGGGCCGGTATTATGTCGCGCATCTGGCCGATAACTGGCCGAAGGACCGGAACAGCCGGGGGTTCATTTCGATTTTGGACGCGAAGTTGCGGGTGGTGGCGAATATCGCAGGGTCGACGCCGGAGTATGGGGATGATGGGAAGTTGCGGCCGATGCGGCACACGGAAGACACGTTTCTGCATCCCCATGACTTGTTAGTGGACAAGGAAGACAGTATTTATGTGGCGCAGTTTGCTTCAGGGAATACGTACCCGATTAAGCTGGAGCGCGTTTAGCTCACCTCTGCTTCAGCTAACCTCGCCGAGGGCTTCGGAGGTGGCTTCCCAGTCGGCGAGGAGCTTTTCGTGCTTTTCGCGGAGGGCGGCGAGGGCGGTGCCGAGGCGAGCGGATTCGTCGGCGTTGCTGTAGTTCGAGAGCTTCGCTTCGGTATCGGTCATTTCGGCTTCGGTGGAGGCGATGTCGGCTTCGAGCTGGACGACGCGATCCTGAAGCTGTTTCAACTTTATGGGGTTGATTTTCTTCTTGGGCGCGGCTTCGGGGGTGGGGGCTGTGGGCGCGGATGGCGCCGCGACGGCGGGCGCCTGGCGCTGGACGATTTCGGCCTGCATCTTCTGCGCGCCGCCGGACTTGCGCCAGATGTACTCTTCGTAGTTGCCGGGGTAGACTTCGACGCCGCCATCGCCGACTTCGTAGACCTTGGCCGCCAGCTTATCGATGAAGTAGCGGTCGTGCGAGACGAAGACGACGGTGCCGGTGTAGGATTCGAGGGCGTTCAAGAGGATGTCTTTGGCGCGGAGATCCAAGTGGTTCGTGGGTTCGTCGAGCAGGATGAAGTTCGACGGGCGGAGCATCATTTTGCAGAGGGCGTAGCGGTTGCGTTCGCCACCGCTCAGGACGCCGATGCGCTTGAAGACGTCGTCTTCGGAGAAGAGAAAGCAGCCCAAGAGGCCGCGGAGTTCGGTTTGGGTTTTGAGGCCGGCGAGACCGGTTAGGTCGTCCAGCATGCGGGCTTCGGGGTCGAGCTCTTTGTACTGATCCTGGGCGAAGTAGTCGAGTTCGACGTTGTGGCCGAGGAGGTATTCGCCTTTGCTGACGGGTTCGGTGCCGGCGAGGAGTTTGATGAGGGTGGATTTGCCGGCACCGTTGTGGCCGACGAGGGCGATGCGTTCGCCGCGCTCGATGGTGAAGTTGACGCCGCTGAAGACGTGCTTTTCGCCGTAGGATTTGGAGACGCCGTGGAACTCGGCGACGTTGCGGCCGGAGGGCTTGGGTTGGGGGAAGGAGAAGTGGATCGCCTTCTCTTCCGTGGGGATTTCGATGCGCTCGATTTTCTCGAGTTCTTTGATGCGGCTCTGAACTTGCTTGGCTTTGGTGGCCTGGGCGCGGAAGCGGTTGATGAAGGCTTCCAGGGCCTCGATGCGTTCGCGCTGGTTCTTGTAGGCCGAGATTAACTGTTCGCGACGCTCGGTCTTCTGGGAGAGATACTTCTCGTAGTTCCCGCTGTAGAAGTGCATGTTCTTGTTCCACAGTTCGACGATGCGTTTGACCGTGGTGTCCAGGAAGTAACGATCGTGCGAGATCATTACGAAGGCGTACGGGTAGTTGTTGAGATATTCTTCGAGCCAGTTGCGGGCTTCGAGATCGAGGTGGTTTGTCGGTTCGTCGAGGAGGAGGAGGCTGGGCTTTTCGAGCAGCAGTTTGCCGAGGGCGATGCGCATCTGCCAGCCGCCGGAGAACTCTTCGGTGTAGCGGTGCCAGTCTTCTTTGGCGAAGCCGAGGCCATCCAAGACCATGCCGACTTGCGATTCGACGGAGTAGCCATCGCGGGTGGTGAACTCGTTTTCGACGCGGTGGAAACGGTCGGTGACGGCGAGGTATTCGGGGCTGGCGGGATCGAGCTCCGACATCTTGCGGGTGAGCGCTTCCATTTCGACTTCCATGTCGCGGAGGTCGTCAAAGACGCTCATGCATTCGGCGAAGACGGTGCGACCGCGGAGGGAGAGCCCGTCCTGGGGCAGGTAGCCGATGGACATGCCCTTGGTGAAACTGATGGAGCCGTAGTCGAGATCTTCGGCGCCGGAGAGGATTTTCAGCAGCGTGGTTTTGCCGGTGCCGTTGCCACCGACGAGGCCTGTCTTCTCCTGGGGAGTGACGAGCCAGGTGACGTTTTCAAATAACAGTTTCGGGCCGAAACGTTTTCCGGCGGCGTTGAGCGAGATCATTCTGCTTTATGACGGAGAATCCGGCCGGGCCGGACCTCGTTCAATTTTCCTTCACTGACGACGGGCACGCCGTTGACGAGCACGTGGTCGAATCCTTCGGTGTAGTGGTGGGGGTCGGCGTAGGTGGAGAGGTCTTTGACTTTGGCGGGGTCGAAGACGAGGACGTCGGCGGCGAAGCCTTCGCGGAGGAGGCCGCGGTCGGTGAAGCGGAAGGTGCGGGCCGGGAGCGAGGTCATGCGGCGGACGGCGTCTTCGAGAGTGAGCGTGCCGCGGGCGCGGACGAACTCAGCCAGGACACGGGCGTTGGTGCCGTAGCTACGCGGGTGGGGCATGCCGGAGCCGAATTCGCGGATGCCGCCGTCGCTGGCGATGGCGGTGTTGGGGTAGCGCAGGATGCGTTCAACGTCTTCCATGCCCATCGAATGGTAGACCATCTGGGCGCCGCCTTTGACGATCATTTCGAGAATGGTTTCGATTTCGTTGTCGAGGGACTTGTCGCGGCCGGCGGCTTTGTTGATCTCCGAGATGTTCTTGCCGTTCCGGGAAGCGTCGGCGCCGTAGTTGGCGACGATGGCGTAGGAGTAATCGTCGTGGCCGAGATCGGCGAGCATCTTCTTCATTTCGGCGGCGACACGCTTGCGGGTTTCGGGGCTATTCAGACGCTCTTCGACGGCCTTCTGGCCGTCGGCGAGAGCCCAACTGGGGAGGGTGATGCCCAAGTTGGTGGAAGAATGATCGTAGGGGTATTGGTCGACGACGACATCGACGCCTTGTTTGCGGAAGCTTTCGACGAGGGCGATGGAGTCTTTCGAGGAGCCCCAGATTTTGGGCGTATCGATTTTGAAGTGGCTGATCTGGACGCGGAGGCCGGATTCGCGGCCGACGGTGACGGCTTCGGTGATCGCTTCCTTCACCTTGTGGCCTTCGTCGCGCATGTGGCTGGCGTAGACGGCGTTGTATTTACTGGCCGCTTTGGCGAGGGCGACGACTTCGCGGGTGTCGGAGAAAGTGCCGGGGATGTAGATGAGGCCGGTGGAGAAGCCGACGGCGCCGTCCTGCATGGCGGTGTCGACAATTGCCTGCATTTTGACGATCTCTTCGTCGGTCGCGAGGCGATTGGCGGTGCCCATGACTTCACGTCGCACCGAGTTGTGGCCGATCAAGGTGGCCATGTTGAGGCCGAGCTTGAGGGTTTCGAGCTTGGCGAACCAGTCCTTGAGGTCGACGCGGGAGCCGCCGCAGTTGCCGGTGACAATTGTTGTGACGCCATCGAGGAGGTAGTTGGCGCCCATGGGGTTGAGTTCGACGGCGCCTTCGACGTGGGTGTGCACGTCAATAAAGCCGGGGGTGACGACGCGGTTGGCGGCGTCGATGGTCTTATCGGCGGTCTTGCCGGCGAGGTTGCCGATGGCGGCGATGCGGCCGTCTTTGATGGCGACGTCGGCACGGTACCAGGGGTTGCCGGCGCCA